>JBBSPM010000024.1:0-63386 GCA_038258815.1 Chthoniobacterales bacterium | reverse complement strand
GTCTGTGACCGCCGAGGGAGTGCGGACGGTTCGGCGGTCACAGACCGCCGCTACAGTTGCGACGAGCGCTTTCGCCACCGGAATCTCGTGAATGCTGTCTTCGGTGAGTGAGACGCGAATCGTATCCCCGATTCCGTCTTCCAGAAGCGAACCGATCCCAATCGCGCTTTTGATTCGCGCGTCCTCGCCTTCGCCGGCTTCGGTCACACCGAGATGGATCGGATAATTCCACGTGGCGCAAGTTTCCAACTTGCCGCTTCGCTCAGACTGCAAGTTGGTAACTTGCGCCACATCTTCCTCGCTCAGGCGCGCGACGAGTAGCCGATAGGCGTTGATCATCACCTTCGGGTTGCTCGACTTCATCGAGAAAACGAAGGCGTGATAATCGAGCTCGCGCGCGATGCGGGCGAATTCGAGCGCGCTCTCCACCATCCCGAGCGGCGTGTCGCCGTAGCGATTCATGATGCGATCGGAGAGCGAGCCGTGGTTGGTCCCGATGCGCATGGCGCGCCCATGCTCCTTACAATATTTCACGAGCGGCGAAAAACGCTCGCGGATGCGCTCCAACTCGGCGGCGTATTGCTCGTCGGTGTATTCGAGAATCTTGAACTTCTTCGAGTCGGCGTAATTGCCGGGATTGATCCGAACCTTCTCGACCCATTTCGCCGCTTCCATCGCGGCGTCGGGTTTGAAATGGATGTCGGCTACGATCGGCACCTCACAGCCGCGCTCGCGCAGGCCGGCGACGATGTGCTGCAAATTCGCCGCGTCTTTCACGGTGGGCGCAGTGATGCGCACGATCTCGCAGCCGACGTCCGCCAGCTCGATCGTCTGCGCGATGGACGCTTCCGTATCCATCGTGTCGCACGTGATCATCGACTGGACACGAATCGGATTCGATCCGCCGATGCCGACGTGGCCGACCATGACCTCCCGAGCTATGCGGTGCGCTCGGTCAGATGATTTTACGGGGGAGTTCACTCGGTCTCGAGTAGATCGGGTTCGTGAAACTTGAGGGAAACGACGTGGACAAGGTCGATCACTTCAACTTCCTCG
This sequence comes from Chthoniobacterales bacterium, assembly GCA_038258815.1. GTDB lineage: Bacteria > Verrucomicrobiota > Verrucomicrobiia > Chthoniobacterales > UBA10450 > JACCTI01. The sequence continues at coordinate 62,330 of JBBSPM010000024.1, read as the reverse complement.
CCGCGGCTGTAAATCGTGACGGTGCGGTGGTCGGGCGACCGGGAGATGAAATCCAGATTCTTGACTTCGACCGACCGCTGATCGGCCAGCAACATCTGGAACGGTTGAAACGGCTCCCTCCAGTAGAGGCGATGGATTTATCCGAAGTCACTCGCCAGCCTTGCGCTTTTTTGAGATGGGCGGCGCAGCATTTCGCCGCAGCTCGCGCATCCCTTGCAATGCAAAAAACGCGACCGAGTTTCCCTCGTAGATCGCAACCGTCCGTCCGCTGGGTGACAAAGCGATCCGCTCCGGCTGGGCGACCCACACTGCCCTGCCATCGCGCATCACAATGCTGAAGGGCTGAAAGGGCGCGTGGTGCTTCAAGGAGCGGATTTCCTCGATGCTCATACCGGCAGCTTACGTCGCGCTGGAGTTCGCCGCAACGCTGCGCGTTTACGGCGCCGGCGTGGCTTCGACTTCGTTGTGCTGATCTTTCGCATCCGCTTTTCCGCGCGGGAAAAAGTCGCCGATGTCGAAGAAGCTGACGTACGCCATGTAGCCAATGATGAGGACAGCGCAGCCGGTTTGCACGAACTCCAGAATTTTGATATTTACCGGTTTGCGGCGAATCGATTCGATGATGGCGAGCACGATGTGGCCGCCGTCGAGCACAGGGATCGGCAGCATGTTCAAGATGGCGAGGTTGACGTTGAGGATCACGCTGAACCAGAGCGCGAGCTGCCAGCCGCGTTCGCTTTGGAAGAGCAGATAATAAATGCGGCCGATGCCGACCGGGCCGCTGAGATGCTGGAGTTTGACGTCGGACTTCGGCGAAGCCACCGCGCCGATCGTGCTCAGCGTGCTGGTGATGCTGTTGTAGACCTGCTCGATCGGGCTCGGGTGCGAGAGCGACATCCGGCCGGCGCTGTCCCACGCAATGCCAATACGGGGCGTCGTCTCTTTCTCCATGATCTTCGGCTGCAAGGTCGGCTCGAGCAGTTTGCCGTCGCGCATCACCTGCAGGGTCAATGGCTCCTGACCGTGCGCTTTGATGTATTCCGAGAGCGCTGCGGGCGTGTAGATCTTGGTGCCATTGTAGCCGACGATGATATCGCCCGCTTTCAGCCCGGCTTCCGCGGCCGGGGTGTTCGGTTGGACTTCTTCGATGATCGGCGTTTGCGCGGGCGCGATCAGCACCTGGCGCACACTCTTGCGGCGCCAGCCACTGGTTTGGGCGATGTAGGGCTCGACCTGGAAATCCAGCACCGCGCCGTTGCGTTCCACCTTGAAAGGAATGGTCGCCCCTTCGCTGCGCACCACGCTCCAGATCACGCTGCTATTCATCCCGGAAAAACGCGTTACCGGCTGGCCGTCCACTTCGATAATCTTGTCGCCCGCGAGCAAGCCGGCCTTCGCTGCCGGTGAGTCCGACTGCATGTAGCCAATCACCGTGGTGGTGTCGGACTCGCTCACCGGATGCCCGACGAACCAAACGATGACGGCAAAGAAGAACGCCAGCAGGATACTAAAAACCGGCCCGGCGATCGCGACGATGATTTTATCGAGCGCGGAAATCGGCGGCAACGTCGCGCGGTCCATATCCGCTTCGCCTTCGATGATGTCCATCGGCGCTAGCTGCGGCAGTTTTACGAAACCGCCCGCGGGAATGCTGCCGAGGCTGTAGAGCACGCCGCCAATCTTCTTCTGCCAGATCGGTTTCCCGAACCAAATGCCGAACTGCTCGATAAACAGCCCGCGCCATTTCGCGGCGAGGAAGTGGCCGAGCTCGTGGACTGCGATGAGCAGGTTAAAGAGGACGACAACCTCGAGGACAATAAGCGCGATGCGAAGAGCTGGAATCATGCGGAGGATCAGGAGTTAGTTGCTGCCAAGCAAAGCCGCGGCCTCGGCGCGCGCCCATTGATCGGCGGCCAATATCGCATCGAGGGAAGCGTCCGCAACGGAGGCATGACGATTCATGACCTTCTCGACCAGCTCCCAAATTCCGGGGAACGAGAGGCTTTCGGCGAGGAATGCAGCGACGGCGATTTCATTAGCAGCGTTCAAGACAGCAGGGAGAGTGCCGCCGGTCTCGCCGGCTTGGCGGGCGAGGTTGAGCGCGGGGAAATCGCCGTAGCGCGGCGTGGCGAAATCAAGGCGGCTGAGCTGTCCGAAATCGAGCGGGCGAAGGGAATTCGGGACGCGTTCCGGCCACGTAACGGCGTATTGAATTGGGAAGCACATGTCCGAGTGGCTCAACTGCGCGAGCACCGAGCCATCGGTGAATTCGACCATCGAATGGACGATGCTCTGCGGATGCACGACCACGTCCACGCGTGCCATCTCGACGTTGAAGAGCCAGCGCGCCTCGATCATTTCGAGGCCTTTGTTGAACAAGGTGGCGGAATCGATCGTGATCTTCGGACCCATTTCCCAAGTGGGGTGCTTGAGCGCTTGGGCCTTGGTGATCGAGGGGAAGTCCTTCGCGGGAGTTTCGCGGAAGGGGCCCCCGGACGCGGTTAGGATCAGTCGGCGGACTGGGGAATAGGGTTCAGGGTTCAGGGTTCGGGGTTCAGATTTCGCGGCGGGCGTCTCTTCTTTCTGAACCCTGAACCCCGAACCCTGAGCCCTTCCTTCCAAGCATTGGAAGATTGCGTTGTGCTCACTATCCACCGGCAAAACACGAACACCCTTCTCCGCCGCGGCGCGCATCACGATCTCGCCCGCCATCACGAGAATTTCCTTGCTCGCCACCGCCAGATCCTTCCCCGCCTCAATCGCCGCCAACGCGGGTCGCAAACCGCCCGTGCCCACCACTGCGATGAGCACCATGTCCGCGTTCGCCAGCGTGGCGATTTCGCTCAGGCCCTTTTCGCCCGTGAAAATCTGCGGTTCGTAATTCAGCTTCGCGCGCAGTTCGTCGAGCTTCGATTCGTCCACCAAACAAACTGCTTCGGGGCGGACCGCATTCGCCTGCTCCGCTAATTTTCCAGCGCGGCTGTTCGCGGCCAGGCCCACGATTTCCATTCGCTCCGGGATGTCGTGCGCGACCTTGAGCGCGCTATCGCCGATGGAGCCGGTCGCTCCCAGGACGACGATACGTTTGCGTTTCATGCTAGAGAGAGCCTCACACAAAGGAGACAAAGGTTCACAAAGAAAAGAATTAGGAGACGGCGGACTGCGGAACTTTGTGCTTCTGGCCGCAACCGGACGTCGGCTTCCAAACCGACTCGGAACCCCCCCCGCGTGACTGGAGGGACGACCGTCGTGTCGTCCGGGGTGCTCGCGCCAAAACGGGAACCGGGACGGGACAGCGCCCGTCCCTCCATCGAGGCCACCCCCGGAGAACTTTTCTTGTGGCCTTTGTGTGAGGCAAAACTTAGGAGACGCGGATGACCAATCGTAGATAGAAAAACAGCAGCGGCGCGGTGAAGAGCAGGCTATCGACCAAATCCAGCGCGCCCCCGATGCCAGGCAGAAAATTCCCGGAGTCCTTCACGCCAGTGCTCCGCTTCACGATCGACTCCGCGAGATCGCCGATCACAGCCGCGAATCCCAAAAGCAGCCCGAGCACGGTCGCGTGGGTCCAGTTCAAGGCCGAGAGGTAGCCGGGCATAAGCCAGAGCATTCCCCAACTGGCCAGAAGCGAGAAGAAGAGCGCGCCGGCAAATCCTTCCCAGGATTTCTTTGGGCTGATGTGCGGCACCATCATGTGTTTGCCGATCAGGCTCCCGGTGAGATACGCACCCATGTCGCTGAATTTCGTGATCGCGATGAGATAGAGCACGTAGAACTGCCCCATCACCTCGCCCGTGGGCGAGCGCGGCACCACGTAAACGATCTTGGTCAGGAAATTGAAAAGCCAGAGCACGTAAAGCAGGCCGAAAAGCGTGTAGGCCATCGTGCGCAGCGGGGCGTCGTCGCGCAGACTGGCAAACATCTGGCGCCCGAAAACTGTAAGCAAAAATCCCAGCAACACCGCCATCTCGAAGTCGTAGGATTGTGCCGGCCCGATGGTGGAAAAGTAGTGAAAGCTCCCGCAGAGCATGATCGCGCCGCAGACCATGGCGGTGATCTTAAAATTCGGCAGCCCCTTGTGGTCGAGCATGCCGTAGAACTCCCACAGCGTCAGCAACCCGAGCGAGGCGATGAGTCCGAAAAACGCATACTCGTAGCCCGAAAAAATGATCACGAGGGCGACCGACCAGAGCGCGATCGTGCTGGCAAACCGGAAGATGAAAGTCAGCTTCGCCGTCACTGGCTTGGGCTGGGCTCGATCGACTGGCGAGGACATAGCCGCACAGCATCGAAAGGCGGACCGGGATTGTCCACAGATTACGCATCCGCCTCAGGCGGATTTCGAGTGCAGGTGGCCGGACGATGTCGGGACGGTTTGCAATAGTTGCCGCAAAGACCTGTAGCCACGCCGCTGCGTCGGCGTGCCGTGGAGCCGACTCATCGGGCGAGCCTCACGAGGAAACGCCTCGACGCAGCGCGGCGGCTACAGCGCGGACGCAAGTGGCGAGGGGCGGCGCCGTAACGGAGGCGCAGCAACGGCCGGGCTTTAAAATCTGTGGACGAACATCTTGGCACTCCCGAATCGCGCGCCTAGCTTCCATGCCGTGAGTAAAACAATGCCAGCGGTCGTGAAAACGCGCTCCGAGCCGGGGCTCGAACTACAGGAAGTGCCGATCCCGGAAGTCGGGCCTAACGAAGTCCGCATCCGCGTACAGCGAGCGTCGATCTGCGGGACGGATGTGCACATCTACAACTGGGACGCGTGGGCCCAGAAGACGGTCCCGGTGCCGCTTGTCATCGGCCATGAGTTCGTCGGCGTCGTCGATCAGGTCGGCAGTTCGGTGGTCGATTTCAAGGAAGGCGAGATCGTTACCACGGAGGGGCACATCGTCTGCGGACATTGCCGCAATTGCCTCGCCGGACGGCGTCATCTTTGCCCGAACACCATCGGCATCGGCGTGCAACGTCCCGGCGGTTTCGCCAAATACGTCTCCGTTCCCTACAAGAATATCTGGCGCTGCGATCCGAAAATTCCGCTCGACATAATCTCCTGCTCCGACCCGCTCGGCAACGCCGTCCACACCGCGCTCTCCTTCGATCTCGTGGGCGAAGATGTCCTCATCACCGGCGCGGGTCCGATTGGTTGCATGGCCGTTCCCATCGCGAAAATGGCCGGCGCGCGCAAAGTCGTCATCACCGACGTGAACCCATATCGCCTCGATCTCGCCCGTAGCATGGGCGCCACGCTCGCCATCGACGTCCGCGAAACCAAACTGGAGGACGCCATGCACGATCTCGGCATGAAGGAAGGCTTCGACGTCGGCCTCGAAATGTCCGGCAACCCGAAAGCTTTCACCGACATGCTCGACGTGATGGTCAACGGTGGCCGCATCGCCATGCTCGGCATCATGCCCGGCAGCGCGGCGATCGATTGGAACCTGGTTGTCTTCCACGGTCTCACGATCAAAGGCATCTACGGCCGCGAAATGTTCGAGACCTGGTACAAAATGACCGCGCTCATCCAGAGCGGGCTCGACATTTCACCCATCATCACGCACCGCATGCCCTACACGAAAATCATCGAAGGCCTCGAGCTGATGAAGTCCGGCCAATCCGGCAAGATCGTGCTCGATTGGGAAGCGGCGGCCTAGCTTCCGGAGTGCGCGCTTCGGGCGGACCGCATTTTGCGCCGAGCGCAGGACCCCGCGTTGCCCTTAGCGCAGACTCGCTGTCATCTCGGCCGCGAGGACTTGTGCCCCGGCCCTGAGCGCTTGCACCGTAAGGTCCGGATTTTGTTTCATCTGATCAGGCAACTGCGCCGGAGTCGTCTTGCGATTCTGCGCGATCACGCCGCTTTCTTCCCAAACTTTTTTCCCGTCGCTTCGGATGAGTTGAGCTTGAATATTCATGTAAGGCTTCACTCCGCGCCGCATGAAGCCAGCTTGCAAAAAGCCATACTCGCGCACATCGATCTTCAGTTCCGCATCCGCCGGCCCGCTCGTCACCACCGTAAAGCGGCTTCTCTCCTTCAATTCAGCCACGAAGGCTGTAGCGAGAGAATCTGCAAGGCCGTAGTCGCTCGGCGTTTTCCGCTTGATGGTCCCTTCTCCCATTAATGCCCCGCCGACCGCACCACCCAGACCCGCGCCTGCTCCCATGAGCAGGTTCTGGCTCAGTCCGATGAACACCATCTTCTCGGGCAACCGAACGTCGCGCGAAACTCGGATCGTCCGAATCGGTCGTGCCGGATCAGGCCGGTAGGCCACCTTCGACATCGAGATACAACCGGGAAGCAGACTGGCGAGGGTCAGTAGTGTCAGAGCAGGGAATTTTCGGAGAGCTTTCATGGCGTTGGAGTGTTTTAGAAAGTTTCAGGGATCGTGGACGTGCTCTTTGCCCAGCGCAAGAACACGCGCCGTGGTCGAAGTTTGCCTCAGCCGATGCCGGGCAGTACCTTCGGCGCGTGGACGCTCGCATTCGCGATTGGTCTCGCGCGACTCCTCGAGATTCGGTGTCGGTTGAATGCTGTGCTTCAGATTCGCCGGACGCTCGGGCGCTGACAGCGGAGATGTGGCGGGAGATCGATCAAATTTACGGAAATTTGAAGCCGACGGCTTCGGATATGACGGGAATGGACGCCACGGGTGCGAGGTTCTTAATAGCGCGGGTGGATGGTGCCGCCGTCGGATGCGTGGCCTTGCGTCCGATTTCGGCGGAGATCGCGGAGGTGAAGCGGATGTACGTGCGGCTGGCGATGCGGCGAGGTGGAGTGGCGCTACGGCTTATGCAGCGACTGGAAGAGATCGCGCGGGAAAATGGTTTTCGAAAACTCTGGCTAGAGACCGGGCTGGGTCAGCCGGGGGCGATTCGGTTTTACGAAGGCCTGGGTTATGAGCGGATCGCCGGCTATGGCGATTACGCGAATGATCCAGCGAACGTTTGCTACGGCAAAATGCTGACCTGAGGGGACGGCTCCCAGATGGGCAGAGTGAGTGAGAGTTCGCGAGCCTACTGGAGGGCGGCTGCCTGCGTTTCGAGGCCTTGCAATTGAAGCAACATGCGGCGGCAATGTTTGTACTGCTGCCGCTTGGTCAAGAGGGCGACGCTGGTGTTGCGATCGCCCCAGCTCAGGACTTGGATTTTCTCGTTCCGGACGCCCCAGCGGTTCATATCGGAACGGCTGCCCATGTAGAGGTCGATCGTGTTCCGGCCGGCCAAGGCCCAGCCGTAGTCGTCCACTTTATAAACCTGGCCGGTGGAGAGGACGCGGAAGGTGGTGCCGACGGGCCAGCGTGCCCAATCGGCCGCGGCGCTCCCGATACGGGAGCGCGGTTTCCGGCTGCGGGCAGTTTTGCGGCTGCGCTTGGATTTCTTTTCCGCCGCTGCTTTCGCTTTGGCCGTTTTCGCGAGGGCGAGGCGTTTCGCGCGCGTCATGAGCGCGATGGTGATGTTATCTGGAGCGTTGACGTCGATCGCCGGGTCGATCTCTACCGCTGGCACGGTGCCATTTTTGGCGATGGCCGATTGCAACGTGCCGCCCAAGGCATTTCGCGCGCCGTATTGGACATGATCCGACTCGCTGTGGGTGTAAGCGGTGGTGCGGACCACCTGGACATCGGCCCGCGCGAGCGGCGGCTCGTAACTGGGCAGGGAGCGGCTGGAGACGCGCGCTGTGGAAGTGGTTTCGCAGGAGGTGAGGAGGCCGGCACAGGTGAGCGCAAGCGCTGCGAATGCGAGTGAGTGAAGTTTGATGTTTCTCAAGGCGTTTCGGCAGAGTTATTAACAGTTATTCACAAGGCGCGGCAAGAATAAATTCATGGATTTGTATGCACAGGAGTGAGGGCTCGCTAATTTCGGTTCGCGCGAAACGAGGGGGCGAGCGCTCCAACGACATCGCGTTCATCATCGGGCTGCTGCAAGGAGCGGCGTGCTTCCAAGCCGCCGCAGGGCGTTTTGGAAAACGCCCTTCCTTGGGGACGCGCGCATAAATGTAGCGGTGGCGCTCTGAAACGCGATCTCCGCGTATGGAGCCGGCGCGCCCTCGCGCCGAAGTTTCACCTGGCAACGAAGACGACCTTTTACATCCCGCGCCGGTTAGGAGAAGTTCCATGCATGGTTCCTGCCTTCGCCCAGCAACTCACGAAAACGCTCGAAGAGATCAAGTCGCAAGGTCTCTACAAAACGGAGCGTATCATCACCACGCCGCAGGATGCGCACATCGCGGTGGGCGATGGAAAACGTGTGCTGAATATGTGCGCGAATAACTATCTGGGACTCGCGGATCATCCGGCGTTGATCGCGGCCGCGAAGGCGGCGCTGGATTCGCATGGGCTCGGGATGGCGAGCGTGCGTTTCATTTGCGGCACGCAGGATATTCACAAGGAACTGGAAGCCGCGCTGACGAAGTTCCTCGGGACGGAGGCGACGATTCTTTACCCGAGCGCATTCGATGCGAACGGCGGCCTTTTTGAAACTTTGCTCGGACCGGAGGACGCGATCATCAGCGACGAGTTGAACCACGCGTCGATCATCGACGGGGTGCGGCTCTGCAAAGCGCAGCGGGCGCGTTACAAGCATAACGACATGGCCGACCTGGAGGCGAAGCTGAAGGAAATGAGCGGCGCGCGCGTGCGGATGATCGCGACGGACGGCTGTTTCTCGATGGATGGGACGATCGCGGACTTGGGTGCGATTTGCGATTTAGCCGACAAATATGAGGCGATCACGATGGTGGACGATGCGCACGCCACGGGCTTTCTGGGGAAGACGGGACGCGGCACGCATGAGTACCGCGACGTGATGGGGCGGATCGACATCATTACCGGCACGCTGGGGAAAGCGCTGGGCGGGGCGAGCGGTGGCTTTACCAGCGCGCGGAAGGAGATTGTGGAATTGCTGCGGCAACGTTCGCGTCCTTACCTTTTCTCGAACAGCGTGGCGCCGCCGATCGTCGCGGCGACGTTGAAAGGGCTCGAATTACTCAGCGCTTCGACCGAACTGCGCGACAAGCTGGAGGCGAATACGAAATATTTCCGCGAGGCGTTGACGGAGCGTGGCCTAACGATCAAACCCGGCACGCATCCGATTGTGCCGATCATGATTGGCGACGCCGCGAAGTCGCAGCAATTCGCGGCGAAGATGCTGGAGAAGGGCGTTTACGTGATTGGCTTCTTTTTTCCGGTGGTGCCGCACGGGACGGCGCGGGTGCGCACGCAGGTGAGCGCGGCCCATTCGCGGGAGGATTTGGAATTCGCGGTGAAGGCGTTCGGGGAAGTTAACGACGAGCTGGGATAGGGCGTCCGGATTCTTTCTGGCGAGCGTGTGCTACACGCGCGAGCGCGATTTTGGCTTTCCACGAGGCGCTTCGTCGAGTACGGGCTTCCATCATGAAGACCTGCCGCGCGTTCGCGCTTTCCGTAGTCATTCTCACTGGCTTTGTCGTCTCCGGTTCCGCGTCCGCGCAGGCGCCTGACTTCCCCGGCGTGCAGAAGGCGATGCCGGCGGAGGAGTTTGAGCAGGCGGGCTTGAACAAGTTGTCGCCGGAAGAACGCGCGAAGCTGGATCAATTCATCCGTGGCTACGTGGCGCAGAGCAATGAAAAGGCCGCAACGGTGGCGGTGGATCAGGCCGTGAAGCAGAACAAGGTGAACGAGCCCGAGGTGATCCAAAGCAACATCGTCGGCCTCTTCAGCGGTTACGATGGCCGGAGCAAGTTCGCTCTCGCGAATGGCCAGGTTTGGCGGCAATCGCAGCAGGTGTCCCGAAGCTACCCCCGGATCGATTCGCCGCCGGTGTTGATCACCAAGGGACGGTGGGGATGGCGCATGTATATCGCGGGCGGCGGCGATATTCGCGTCTCCAGGGTGAAGTAGAGAATCCATCTCGGAGACTCGCTCGCTCAGTTTGGGTCAGGTTCGCTTCGAGGATGCCGCACAAAACTATCGCGCCGCCATCGCCATCCTAACGAGTGTGGTGGAAACCGATCCGCAGCACACCCGCGCGCAAGACGCCCTGCACGAAGCGGAAGAAAAACTGCAGCAACTGCAAGCGGCCCGGTGAGTCCCGCCCCGAAGAATTGGCGAACGTGGAAGGCGGGAACTGGTAGGTCGGCTCAGGAGAGCGCGACCCAGAAAAAGGAAAGGCCCCGGCAGCTCGTCGCCCCGGGGCCTTGCGTATTTTCAGCGCTCGTTAGGTATTACTGCTGCTTCGTAATCTTGCCGCCGTTCGCGACCGGACCGAAGCCTGTGCCGGATTTCGATTTGATGATGCCGACGTCGGAACTGTTAATCACTCCGTTGGTAGTGACATCCGTGCGGAAGTTCATCGCGTTGGTGATTTGGCCGGAATTGGCTTTCGCTTCGCCGACGTCGGTCGAATTGACGCTGCCGTTGCCACCAGTGTCTCCGATCAACACCCCCATTGGGATGGACGCGACGCCAGTATTCGTTCCATCCGTCACGTTCAAGTTTACCGTGATCACCTGGATGTTCGCCACGCCCGCCAGGTCCACCGTTACGACCGAGCCGTTCACGCTAATATTACTGATAGTGCCGCCGCCGGGCGCATCCAGCGTGGCTCCGCCAGAGACAGCGACCGGGTTAGCGAAGTTGACAACGATTTGATAGTTGCCGGCGGGCGGGCTGGTTCGGCACTCGATCCCCGGCGAACCGGTGAGAGGAAGAAGGTTAATATCGAATGGACCGGCGGGGCCGTGCACCATCCGCGAGACGGCGCCGACCGGCACGATCGACGAACCACCGATGACGAATTGCGTGCCGCCGCGCGTCAGGTCACGGCGGGTCTGCGTGCCATTGGCCGGGTCGATCGTGGCGGCGCGTCCGCGCAATCCTGCGACGACGGAGCCGGTGGCGAGCAAGGGACGGCTCGCGGCGCTCAGGACCGCGTTCAGCTTCGTCAAGCTCACCTGAGCGGAGATTGAGTTGGTGGCGGAATCGAACTGGCCGGCGTCGGCTGCGCCCACCGGGGTATAGGTAATAGTGCCGTCGCCGTTGCGCACCGCGGTGCCATAAACAAACGTCTGCGCACCGCTGCCATCAGTCTGCGCTTCCAGGTAAAATTGGTCGCTATCATCGACGAGGCCGAAGCTGTAGTTGCCGGTTGGGTTCAGCACCGAATAAGGAGCGTTGGCCGCAAAGCTGGCCCGCCAGAACGAGCTGGGCGGGATCACGCTCAGGTCGGTCACCACGATCGTCGCCTTCACCAATTGAGCGGGAACGCTCCCGACGGTTTCGTATTTTACCGTACTGATATCGAGCGGATCGGCCGTGGGCACCCTCACCACCAAACCAGCCTGCACATCGAGGAGGAAATCGGTGACCTGCTCGCCGTTCGGGCCCGGTTGAGCAGGCGGGAAGACATCACCTGCGGGCACGCGCGGTGTGGGCGGAGGCGGCGCGAGATTCACGCCGGCCACGACGGGAGGAAGATTGCCGCCGAGAATGGACGGGCCGCTGATTTGGCGTGCCATGTAAGTATTGCCGTCGAAATCATTGTGATCATCGGTGTAGGCGAGGACTGCGGCGCCGAGCGGATCGAACGAGACCTGGAAGTAATCGATCAGGTTGCGATTGGCACCGCCCGTGGGATCGAGGCCACCTTCGGAAATATTCGAGCCGTGGATGAAATGGCTGGGCTCAGTGACCTCGGCGATTTGAAAACTAGGCGTGGCGCTGGTCGCGTTAAAGCTCTGCCCGAAGAACACTTTCCACTGCGCGTCGTCGTTGTTGATGCTGTTCGTCGTGCCATACCACACGATCCCGACGGAGCCGGGAGTAGGGCCAGTCTCCATCCAAGGGAAGACGTTGACGTTGGTCGCGAAAACTCCCGTGGGCGGATTGACCTGGACGGGCGCGCTGAAGGTGGCGCCTTTGTCGGCTGAGTGCCGGAGGAAGATGTTCCGGTCATTCGAATAGAGGACGTAGACCGTGCCGTTGGGCGTGCCATCGTCGGCCACCTTCCCGCAAAAGAAAATGTGCGCGACGCCGTTCGGATCGGTCGCCGCGGTGCGAATGGTGTAATCGGTCGCGAGCGGGGCCTGGCCCGCAATCGACGGGGTGCCCACAGCGACCACGCCATTATTCCCAAAGGCATACACCGTCCCCGTGGCCTGATGGACATCCAGCGAACCGACTTGCCCGATGAGACCGACTGCGGCCGTCGGCCCGTATAAAAAACCGCCATCGGTCGAGCGTTGCACCTGTGCGACCGCAGGCGCGACTGTGCGATAGAGGAGATAGACGGTATTAGACCCGAGGAATTCGTGCCACTGGCGGTCGTCTCCGGGAGGGCCGGCAGTGAGATTGCCGACTGGGTTTAAGTTGAAACTCACGCCGCGATCAGGCGTGTTCCCGGTGGAAATGTTCGCGAGGGTAAGACTGCTGTAGGCTAGAAACGGAACGGAGGGTTCCGTTTCGCCCATCAAGGGCCGGAATCCCACCGCGAGATCGATGTCGCCGCCGCCATCGCCACCCACGTCCGCCGGAGTTTGCTCGGAGGTGCCGTCCGGCTGGCCGCGATAAGCGGGAAAGCGCAGCAGTGGATCGAAAGTGAGGCTGGTCGGGTCCAGGTTGACATACCAGAGATCCACTCCCGCCGGCACTCCGCGAATTCCGCCGGCGTAGGAGTTACCCTTGTAATCGGTGCGACTGCTGGGCTCGCCATCTCGCCCCGCGACTGGCGCCTTTAATGGCGTGTTCGGGCTGAAGCTGATTCCACCGTTGACGTATGTCGCTGTGCGAACGCTACCCGTTTTCGAAACGACCGAAGCCGTGCCCTGATATTGATCTGGCGCGACGGAGAAATAGACGATGTGCACAAAGTATTCGCCGACTCCGGTGGCTTGCGGATCGATCGCCGCGTTGTCGGCGATCGCCGGAGCGCCATCGTTCTGGCCTGTCCCGACGATTGGACCGGTCAAGCTATCCTTGTGAATATAGAAATCGTAATCGTTCGCTGGCACTGTCCAGAGGAAGTTGAGCAGGATCAGGTTGTTCGACCAATCGCCCGCTACGCCGGTGGCGGTGATCTTGAAAGAGTCGCAGTTCGTCCCTTCCACGCAGGTGGCTTCCCCGCCGGCAGAGCTGCCGCCGAGCGCCGTCCCGACAAACGAAACAGGAGTGGTCGTGGTCGGGCTCAGCGTGGTTTCCGTGGGCATAGCGGCCTGCACGACGAGCGCGAAGCCGCTGCTGAAGACGAGGGCAAATACGGCGATGAAACCGAGGGGCGCGGAAACCGCCCAATTGGCTTTCCGGCTGAAGCACGCAGCAAAAAATGAGTTCTTCATAATGGGAGACTGGGGGACAGAGGATCGACGCGATCCTCAAGCGAGAGATCGCAACAAAAGCGAGATCGGATGTATCTCGCCGAATTTTAATCCCCTTCTTCTTCCTCCGTTTCCGCCGCGTGCTCGCCTTCGCCGGGCAGTTCGACGGAGAACATGTAAATCGTTTTCGCCTGTCGCCCAGCGCCTTGCGCGACGAGTCGATAGGGAGGTCCCTGCGGCGCGCGCAGATCCCACTTCACGCTGCTGTCGGTCACGGCAATCGCGGCGCTCAAATCGCCGATCTCCGCAAAAGGCCTCGATTTGTCCGGTCGAAAGACCGCACGCAATCGGGTGATCTTACCCTCCGAGTTGGCCCACGCCATGATCCAGTCGAATTCCGTTTCGCGCAGCTTCCAGTATATGCGGCGCCCGCTTTCTTCCTTCGCATCGGGCACGTGTCCAGCCTGCAGCCGCAGGGGATCCAGGATCGTCCGGGCCTTCGCCATGTCCGAACCAATCGTTAGACCGAAGATCACTCCTGACGATTCGATGAGAGCGTGAGCAGCCGCTGCTTCTTCCTTCCGAGGGAGGGGACGCGGGCGCGTCCACCAGAAGCCCAGCAGGAGCATCAGGACGAAGAGGCCTGCAGCGATGAGCCAGATCTTCTTGTTGACCGAATCCATTCCGAAAAGCAGCAAAGTTTGACCGTCCTACGTTAAAGGAGAAATGCGGAAGCGTCGCGTTCTTCATCGAACGCTGGACAGCCCGCCCGCCGGAGCCTTGCGGAGGAGGAGCCCGCCCGCCCGTAGCCTTGCGGAGGAGGAGCCCGCCCGCCGAAGCCTTGCGGAGGAGGAGCCCGCCCGCCGAAGCCTTGCGGAGGAGGGTTGAGCGTTGGACGTTCTCCCTTCCGACATGAGAATCCTGATGATTAGCCCGGAAGGGCCGCCGCTCGCCCGTGCCACCGTGCTCGTGGATGTGATCGAAGCCCTGCCGCGCGAGCTCCGCGCTCGCGGTCACGAGGTGGGAATCATCCTGCCTTACTACCGCGAGATCCGCGAAAACGTATCCGTGCAGCTCACCCAGACCGGCGTCACCGCAGACGTGCGCGTCGGCGCGAAGACTTACCTGGCGGAGTTTGTCAGCAGCCGCACCGCCGGTGGGGTGCAGCTTTTCTTCGTTCGTTGCGATGAGTTTTTCGATCGCGCCGGAATCTACGGCGAGCACGGCGTGGCCTACGAGGATAACGCCGCGCGTTCTATTTTCTTTTGCAAAGCGGCGCTCGAACTCGCGCGCCGTCTCACCCCTTCGCCAGAGATTCTGCATCTGCACGATTGGGCCGCGGCGATGGTGCCGGTGTGGGTTCGGGAAGCAAAGATGCCGTTCCGCACCGTGCTCACGATTCATCACTTGGCGGAGCAAGGAAGTTTTTGGGGACTGGACTTTGCCCTAACGAATCTTCCGGAGCGCTACTTCGGACTACGCGGCGTCGAGTTTTTCGGACGGATGAATTTCCTCAAGAGCGGTATCACGTTTGCCGACCGGATCACGACGGTGAGCGAACGATATCGGCGCGAGATGTTGACGGAGGAAGGCGGCTGCGGCCTCGAAGTCGTGCTGCGCGAAAATGCGTCGCGCTTGAGCGGGATCCTAAACGGTGCCGATTACGAGCGTTGGGACCCGGCGAAGGATGCGCTTCTCCCGGCGGTTTACGAGATCGATCGGCTCGACGGTAAACGCGTTTGTCGCGATCTCCTTCTCGATGCCATGGCGCTGGCACCCGCGCCGAGTGGGCCGGTCTTCGGAATGGTGACGCGGCTCGTTCCTGAGAAGGGTTTCGATGTTCTCATGCCGGTGCTGGATCGTCTCCTCAGTGATGACGTCCGGCTGATCATTCTCGGCGAAGGCGATCCGGCCTACGAGACTGCGCTCGCGGTCGCCGCGAAAAAATATCCAACCAAGTTCGCGTATCGCAGCTCGTATGACGAAGCCCTGGCGCATCTCATCGAAGCCGGCGTCGATATCACGCTCATCCCATCCGAGATCGAGCCCAGCGGTTTGAGCGCGATGTACAGTCTGAAATACGGCGCGCTTCCCGTGGCCAGCGCGACCGGCGGCATTCAGGAAATCATAGGGGATTACGATCCGACGATGGATCGCGGTTATGGCTTCCTCTATTACGATCCATCGGCCGACGCATTCTGGGATGCAATCAAGCGCGCGCGCGAATTATTCCACGACGAAGCGGTCTGGAAGGCGTTAGTGCAACGCGCGATGCAGCAGGATTTTTCCTGGGCGAAAGCGGCCGAACGCTACGAGCAAATCTACGCAGAAGTGAGCGGCCAAATCGCCTCCGCGGCCTGACGTTCCTGTGTCGAACGGCGCATTCCCACGCTGGATGTTTCCGCTCGCGGCGGGACTTTCCCTCGGCGTGGGCGCATTCTGGTGGGCACTGACGCTCCGTCACGAAAGCGCAGGGTCCGTTACGCTGCAGGACCACGGCCGGGAGTGGGTCATCGGCGCCGAGGCGGAACCGACATTGCCCGAAGGGTTGCCGCAGCACCTGCGCGCGGCCATCACACAGGCCGCACGCACGGGCCGCTTGATCATTCCCGCGGATCTCGCTGCCATTCGTGCTACGTCGGAGACATTTGCCACCCGGCGTTCCGCGCGGCCAAATACTTTTCGACTCCGCAGTCCCGTCGCGACTGCAGTCCTCGAAGCGAAGCCGCGCTTCCGTTGGACCCCGGTGAAGGAGGCGACCGAATACCGTCTGAGCGTAATTGAGAAAGACAACGGCAAGCCGGGAAGTGAAATGACTTTCCCGGCTACAACGACCAAGTGGTCTCCTGAGGATTCGCTTAAATCGGACGTCACTTACGAATGGAGAATGCAGGCGATGCGCGGCGAATCCATCGTGGCCCGAGCGCCTGAAGAACCGGAGGCGTTCGCGTGGTTCCGTATCTTGAGTGAAGCCGAGCGCGTCGCATGGGAACGCGAGCGAGCGGCCGTGGGCGATTCGAATTTCCTGCGCGGAATCGTGGCCGCGCGGGCCGGATTGCTGGAAGACGCTGCGGAGGAATTTCGCGCGCTCGGCCGCCAGAATCCACGGGCTGAGTCCGCTCGGATTTTTCTCGAGCAGGTTGAGTCGGCCGGCGCTCGTTAGGGAGAACGTCCACTGCGAGCGTGGGCCAATTTCCAGAATTCGAGCGCCGCGCGTGGGCATCATATTCCGGAGAGGTGTTGCAAGGAATACGAATTACTGGAATTCTGGAATCGTGAAAATCAGCTTGGATATTCCCGACCAGGAGCTGAAAGACCTCATGCGGTTCACTAAAGCACCGACCAAGCGGGCGGCGATCCTAACCGCGATCGGCGAATACAATCGGCGAAAAAGAATGGCGGAGCTTATCAAATACTCCGGGACGTCCGACACCTTTATGACCCATGAAGAATTAATGAAAATGCGGCGAATGGGTTAAACGCGTGATCTGTCGGAGCGTTTCCCGCATGACCGCCACGCGACATCGCGAATATGAGACTTCTCGGTCTCGCCTATGATCGCGATATGACAGCGCCAAGTCTCTGGTCGGAATTTGTCGAACGCAAGATTGGCACGGCCCTAATGCTTGATAAGGGCGAATGTAATGGATCGTACTCTGACGCTTGCGTGCTTCTTTCGTCCCTGCTTAGCGGCATTGCGGCTGAACTATGGCCTGGAAAGGGTATCGACCGATGTCGATTCGTCGAATTATGGGCACGATTCGCCGATCCGAAACTGCAGCCTGCTTTGATCAGCGTCCCGTTGCTGCGGCGACACTTTCACGAAACGGGGCGCTCCGACGACGCATCGATTTTGGAAGCGACGCGTCCCGAGATGTTCGATCTAGGCAATGGCTGCTTGATTCTATTGGGGTCCCAAGTCGACATGACGGAAGGGGACGTCCTCGCCTTACCGCTCCCAGCTGCTTCCAAGAAGCTGCGGAGTTTCTCATATCCTGCGATATTCTACAGCCACGTGCGTTCTAGTCTTACGCACGAGTATAAATTATCTGACGACGCAGCTAGCCACTACATGACG
This sequence comes from Chthoniobacterales bacterium, assembly GCA_038258815.1. GTDB lineage: Bacteria > Verrucomicrobiota > Verrucomicrobiia > Chthoniobacterales > UBA10450 > JACCTI01. Next base: position 44,970 of record JBBSPM010000024.1, on the reverse strand, counting down.
CGTCAAAAAGCGAATGTCAGCTACGTGAACCGGTCAGACCCAGAAGCCAGTGAACTGAGCCGGCGATTGATTCATTTTCATATGGTATGGCTAGCCGAGGTGGCTCGCTCCATAGCGTCAAACGTTGCTGGACACGTAGACAATTACGAAATCCTGCCGCGGCCGAAGCAGTGGTGGGTAAATGGATGAATGTCGAAGGTGATGTGGCTGGAGCGAGATATGACGCTGACCCTCATTCTCTGCGCACACTTCTCGCTACGCGGCCTTCCGCGCAGTCTTGCGTTTCGCGCGAGGTTTCACCGGCTTCCTTGATGCTTTGCGTCGCGATGGTCTTGGAGTTCCCATGTCGAATAGATTTCGCGCGTTGTGACCCGACCACACGGCACGCCGCAGCGTCGAAAGCGCCTCCGACCACTCCGCCGATGAACGGAACACCTTTCATCAGGTTCAACGCTCCCTTTTCTCCGGCCTTCGTTAGAAGACGAAAGCCGACTTTCTTGTTGATCTCGATCAGAGCTTTACCCGGTATTTTTTCAATCAACGACGTTGTCACTTTCCGACCAATGGCGATACCGGTCGTCTTAGCGAGATCCTTCAGGGTATCGCCCACGAGCGCCGCCAGAATGAATGTCCGAACTCTGTCGGAATGCAGATTGTGACCGTGGATTCGAGCGATGGCGGCAGCCAACCTGGCCTGAATCAGCCAAGATGCAGCGAATGCCGCCGGCAAAGTAAATGGGAGGACAAGCACGCCCCCGAGCCCGGTAACGAATCCGCTCGTGAAATTTTTTGTGGTCTCCCAATTGATCAACGAGTCGATGCGGCTCTCATTATCGGGATAACTTTTGTCGAGCAGATATTCATCGGCAAGGTCGTGCGCCGATGAGAGGGGGCGGACTCCGTCGATCGCCTTGTCAGATACCCATTTCGCCAGCGCCAGTGCCTTGTTTTCTTCGCTCATGCCTCTGGGTAACACACTCCCACGCGCCGTGAACACGCAATTCTGCGTCAGAGAACGCTATCTGCCGTGATGTGTTCGTTCCCGAAATCCGTTTATGGGAACGCGCTTGAAGAGGGAGCGTAGGGGTCAGCGTCAGACTTACGCTGCGGGCTGGCCGAAGTTCTGCGGCTGGAGCCAGATTATGACGCTGACCCTCATTCTTTGCTCTTGAGCGGTGTGAAGATCGGAACGTCGACCACCCGCTTCGTTACCACGCCAATTTCGAGGATGCCCTTGTAAATTAGCTGCTGCATTCCTTCAGTTTTCCTGTCCTCGGTACGAACGAAAACGCTGTGCATTGCGAGGGAGTATGTCTGCGACCGCGGAAGTGGCTTTTCTTTGGGCCATGGGGTCATCTCGCCATCGAATACCATGTTCCAAGCGTTGACCTTTGCGTGTCCTCGCTGCTCATCCACAAATCCTTCGAACTGCAGTCGACCTTTGCGAACGCCCCGGATAAAAATCGATTTAGCGCCAATACCTAGTCGCTGGATCTCCGGCCGCTCGGGTGTCGTACAATCGAATTCGACTAGCCAGCTCCATTCGCGTTTATCTGATTCAGGGAAAGACTCCCATATTCGGCGAACCAAAGATGCCAGCGCGAGATCCTTGCCCGTGGAGAGATCATGAAAATCGAGTCCCTCGTCCGTCGGAATGTCCTCACGTGCGCCGCCTTTTAGGACGAGATAGGCGGTCGTTGGCGTTAATTCCCATACCTCCATCAGAACTGATGTCTCAAGACCGTTGGGCCAGTCTTCGCGCAGTGTATCGCGGTACTTGTATAGCCGAATATTCTCGTGCTCTGCCAACGAATAGGCCGCAGGTGTGAACCCCTTAGTTGAGACCATTATACCGATATGCGCACGAACATCTCGTTTGACGCCCGCGAAGGCCTCCACGGCATTTACATCTGCCTTTCGGTTCCACTTCTTGCACTCGATGATCATGAGTAATGTTTCCCCGCCAACGATGGTTTCGACGGAGATGTCGATCTGGCGCTTACGGCCCGTGCGCATCCCGTCGAGATGCTGGTCGATCCTGACGGTTCCACCACCTTTGTGGAACGTCTTATGCAGGCGGGCTACTATCGCCTCGAATTCTTTCCACGAGATTCCGTTCGCCATGTATCCCCTCCGCCACTGCGACGCTATGCGAGCTTCCTCGCGATCTCCTCGTCCAGAATTTCCTGCACGGTGAGCGGCACGATGATGCGGTGCTCTTCGCGGAAGAAGCGGTCAATCTCCCGCATCGCGTCACTACTGTAATCGAAACTGACGAAAAAGCCTTTCTCGCACTTCGCGCGGCGCATGGCGGTTTCGAAGGCGTCGATGTCGGGGCGGCCGGCTTTGTCCTTCTGCTTTACCTGCATGGCGTAGAAGCGTTCTTCCAACCGCAGTTCATCGGGACCGGCTTCCTTTACGTTGTCCAAGGCGGAGACGGGGAAAATGCGTCCGTCGATCCCCATGTCGCCGACCTTCACCTTGTTCTTGCGCCCGCCGAGCGCGATCACGGCCCAGTTCTCAAATTCGAATGGCGGCAGCTCGCGCAACTTCTTCTCCGTCCACGGCAGATCGCGCACGATGAAGCGGTGTGGTCCCAGCCCGGAGGGCTGAAAGAGATTAGCCGGGGGTAAAGCGCCGCGGAACCCCCGGAACCCGAATAACGCGCGATCTCCGCCCCGGCAGGGCGGGAGAAGTTCATCAGTCGAGGAAACGTTCATCGAAGGTGACGCCGGAGCGTTGCAGCAGCTCGAGATATTCTTCTCGGAAGGAGCGACGGCGATGATGTTCCTCCTGCGTCCGAATGTAATGCTGCACGGCCTCTCTCTGGGACGCACTGACGGTAAACGCGCCGTAACCCTCCTGCCATGCGAAACTGGCAAGGCCGATTTCTTCGTGAACCCAGCGAGACGATTCGCTTTTGATTTCGCGCAGCAAATCCGAGAGGCGGTGCGTGGCGTTTGCGCCGATGAGCAGGTGGACGTGGTCGGCAACCCCTCCGATTTCCTCCGGCACGGCGCCGAGTCCGCGAATGGTCCCCCCGAGGTAGGCGTGGAGTTTCCGGCGCCATTCGGCCGCGATTGTGGGCTCTCGGTTTTTGGTCCCGAAGACGAGATGATAATGGAGACTGAGGTGCGTGCTGGACATCCGGCGTGAGGTCGCGCCCTTCTAGGGCGCACGGCATCTTATCTGGAGATCCGGGGGTTGCCACCCCCGGCTAATGTCTGACGTCCCTTCGGGACTTAGAACGCGCGCTCGTTCACTACGAAACCCCATCGAGCATCACCTTCACATAATGCGAAGCGCGCCGGTCGCAGTGGTAATAGAAGCTGCCGGTTTTCTTGAGGACGAGGTGCAGCTCGACGCAGCGCGGGTGCATGTAATCGATGTAGGCGCGGGTGCTCTCGTGACGATCCTCGAAGCTGCGCTTCTCTTTTGTCTCGCCCCAGAAGACTTCGTAGTTGCGGTTCGAGTTGAAGGGCGGGTCGATGTAGATGAGATCGACGCACTCGGACGGAGTTTTTGCACTTGTTCGAGATTATCGCCGCAGTAGATGACGCGGGCGTCGATCACGGCGGAGGGCTTGGCGGGCACAGATAAACAGTAGAGGCCCAGCAGGCGTTGGGTCAATCCTGCGTGGGTACGGAGGCTCGCGCAACGCTACCTGTGGCAGCTAGGAGCCGTTACGGCATTGACCGGACGCTCGCCGGCACCGGCCGGACGGCGAACGGCATCGCCCGGAAGATGGCTGGCATGGGCCGGACGAGCGGTGGCTTCCACCCAAAGGCGGACGTCATCGACCGGGTGACGAACGGCATCCTCCGCGATAGGGACGGAATAGACCAGAAGATGACAGGTGATGCCCCGACGGCCAGCGGCAGGGAACAAATGACCGGCGCCATCGCCCGGGCGACGGCCGGCATCGAACTGACCACGGCTCGCAGACTCATGATGAGCGGCGGGGTGGACCGGAATCGCGTCGACGGGCGGACATGATCCAGCGCGACCGGCTGGATAGGCTGATGGAGCAGTTCACCGACGCGAAGCCGCCTTTCTACGACGACTACACGAACAACAGCGGCGGCGGCAGCGCATCGGACGTCAGTTTTGTGAAGGCGAGTTCCGGCACGCAGCTCCCGCCGTGGCGGTTCGGCTCAATGACCGGGTTGGAAAATCTTCTCGTTAGGAGTTGGTGGCAGCGCAGTTCCAGACTGCGCTTTGATCAGGCCGATATCGCTCGAGTTCGTGGAGCCGCTGAGGTTGACGTCCTGACGGAAATTACTTTCATCTAGAGCAATGCCAGATTGCGCTTTGGCCTGCCCGACGTCGGAGGAAGTGACCGCGCCGTTCCCCCCAGTGTCGCCAAGCAGGAAGCCCGCGGGGATGCTGATCGAGGGGAGAATGTTGCCTAACGAATCGGTGACGTTGCTCGCAGCGATGGTCACGACCTGGGCGTTGACTACGCCGCTCAGGTTCACCAACATCTCAAGGCCACTGAAGGCAACACTCGAAACCGTCGCGGTCCCGGCGCTGATGCTGGCGGAGCCGGCAGTGACGGGATTGTTAAACTTGAAAACGATGGTGAAGACCGCGGCCCCGCTCCGGCATTCGACGCCGGAGGAACCAGTCAGCGGCAGGTCGATATCGAAAGTCCCGGCGCTGCCGTGAGTCTTGCGGGAGGCGGCGGAGAAGAGCTGCAACGGCGCTGCTTCGTAAGCGCCGATGTCGACCGTGGTGGCGACGATGCGTGCGTAGCCGGCGCCGCGCTGGTCGTTAGGCAAAAGGTTCCCAGCCGCATCGAGCGCACGGGCGTTGCTGCCGCCATCGCGCGCGGGACTGCCGGTGAGCAGCGCGTGGGTGCTGGTGGGACCGCCGTTGGCGGCCAGCGGGCCGAGCTGCGCGTTGATCGGCGCGGCGATCGTGCCGACCTGGTCGCCGTTGACGCCGTTGGTGAAACCGGTGGCACCGCCTCCGCCGCCGATGACGCCGATGAGGTTAAAGCCGCCGGAAACAAACGTGCCGCTGAGGTCTTGCGAGCCGCTGCTGCCGGAGTTGGCCGCGACGAGAGTGTTGCGCAGGGTGAAGAGCGCGGCGGTGTTGCTATCGTGGAAAATTCCGCCGCCGCGATTGGAAGGGCTGCTGTTGGCGGTGAAAGTGAGTTGGTCACGCTCTTGGCTCCGGTGCCCGTGGCGTAAATGCCAGCGCCACCGCCGATCTGGCCGCTGGTGGAATTACCCGAGAAGGTGCTGTTGATGACGTTCGCCGCGCAGGTGCCGATGCAGTAGAGGCCGGCGCCGAGCGCGAGATTGCCATTGTTAGTCGTGGACGCGGTGTTGCCGGAGAAGGTGCTGGCGAAAATATTGACCACACCGGAGTCCGCGAAAACGCCGGCGCCCACTCCATCAAAACCGCGGCCCTCGGCCAGGTTTCCGGAAATGGTGCTGGAAACGAGGTTGAGGATGCCGCCACCGATGTGCGAGATCGCGGCTCCGTTCACATTTCCACCCGCAGGCGTGGGGTTGGTGATGGTGTGACCCGAAACTGTGGATCGAGTCAACGAGACCACGCCGCTGCTCTGATTGTAAACGCCCGCGCCACGGGTGATGACGCCGTTGGCACCGGTAATGCGACCGGCGCTGACGGTGAGATCACTGAAATCGACGTCGAAGTTACCCGGCAAAACATTGAAGACACGATTCTGATTGTTGCCGCTGATGGTGAGCAAACCGGCGCCCGGACCTTGGATGGCAACGGACTTCGACACCAGCAGCGTGCTCGCGAGCGTGATGACCGCTGGCGTAGGCAAAACAAAATCAACCTCGCTGCCGCTGAAGGCGGAAGCGAGCGCGCACCGCAAACTGCCGGGGCCGCTGTCGTTCGTATTCGTGACCGTGGTGCTGGCACCGCAGGTATCCACTTCAAACGCGCCGATGTCGCTGTTGTCGCCGCCCGCGGCGGGCGGAATCGCCGGGTCATCCATCGGGCGGAAAACGCCACGCTGATCACTGGCCACTGCGGCGCGTGCTTTGTCGAGGGCTGGGCTGCCGTTGAGCAAGGCCATCGTTTGGGTGGGGCCGCCGTTATCGGCCAGCGGTCCGAGCAAGGGATTGAGCGGAGTGGCGATCGTGCCGACCTGGTTTCCGTTGGTGCCATTGGTGAACCCGGCGCTGCCGTCCGACTTGCCGATGATGTTGTAGCCGGTGGCGGCACCTGCGGCAAAGGAGCCGTCCACATCGGGTCCGGTCGAGGCGGTGTTGTTGGCGACAATGTTATTGGTCACGAATATGACCGCGCCGGCGTAGACGCCGCCGCCCTCGGCGGTGGTGGTGCTGATGATGGTGTTGCCGGCGATGGTGCAGTTGGTGAGGTTCATGGTATTGACCACCGCAGGCGGCCCGCTCGCATTAGGGAAGTTGATCACGCCGCCGCCCTGGCTGGCGCGGCCGTTGACAGTGTTGTTCGCGATGGTGCAGTTGGTCAGATTGAGCGTGCCGCCACCGGCATTGCCGACAGCCCCGCCGGAGGGTCCGCGACCATTGGTGGCTGCCTCGGCGAAATTCCCGCTGAACTCGCTGGAGATCACCGTGGTGGTCCCCCCAGCCAGATTGACCAGGGCGCCGCCGAGGCAGAATTCGCTTTGCGCGCGATTCCCGCGGAATTTGCTCTCGTTCACCGAAATCCCGCCGTTGCCGACGACCGCCACACCGCCGCCACTACTGCTCGCACCGGTGGCGCGGTTACTGGTGAAGTTGCATTGGTTGATCGCGACCGGGCCGCTGGCAAGATTTACCAAACCTCCACCGAAGACATCGGCAGTGCCGGTGGCGATATTGTTGTCGAAAATCGTCTGGCGCAGAGTGACAGCGGCGCTGGCAAAATTAGCCAAGCCCGCGCCACCCACAGTCATGCCGGAAGCGGTGCTGGTCAGGGTGTTGTTCGAGACCGTGCAGGTGTTCAGATTGAGCGTGCCGTTCGCGAGATTAAAAATGCCGCTGCCATAGATGGCTGCGCCGCTTTGGGTGCCGGCGGTGGCCTGGTTGTCGGTCACGTCGGTGCCGCTCAAGTTCATGGTGCCGTTAGCCAGATTGGCGAGGCCCGCTCCGCTGTTGGAGGCGCTGCCGGAGTTGGACGAGAAGGTGTTGTGATCGATCGAGCAGGCGTTGAGGTTCAGCGTGCCGCTCGCGGAATCGAACGCGATACCAGCCCCAGCAGCGGGGTTAAACGCGCCGACGATGGAGTTCGCCGTGACGACGCACTCGTTCATGTTCACGGTCCCCGCGCTGGTGACGTAGAGCCCGGCGCCAAAACTGATTCCAGCACCGCCGAGCCGTCCGTTGGCGATTTTCAATCCCGACAACGTAATCACCGAGACCGCGCTGCTGGCGTTGAGATTCAGCACGCGGCTGGCGTTGTTGCCATGGATGGTGAGGAACTCAGCCCCCGGTCCGGTGATGGTGAGGGCTTTATTGATCACCAATTCGCCGGTGGTGAGGGTGATGGTGCCAGTGAGACCGGCCGTGAAGACGATGGTGTCGTTCGTCGCGGCATCCGCGATCGCCTGGCGCAGGCTGCCGGCACCGGCGTTGTTGAGGTTGGTGACGGTGAGTGTCGCGGCCGGGGCCAGCGAGATGGAGCCGAAGAGGAGGCAGGCGTAGCAGGCGAGTTGGCGTTTGTTCATAGGGAGGAGGACTTTACTTGGAAAATATCCGCTCTGGATGCTTGGAACAAGTGCTTCGTCGTTGGATGATTGGCCGCTTTGAGCGCGGGGTTTCATCATAATGTTTACGTGATCTTGCTCGAGGCGAAGGCCAAGCAGCATCGATCCATTCTGCGCGTGAATCCGCAACGCGACCCTTCGAAGCCGTGCGTTTACGTAGGCATGAGCGGGCTGCCGCCGGAGCATCGGTTTGAGAATCACAAGCACGGCTACAAAGCGGCGTGGGTGGTGGAAAGATACGGGGTCCGCCTGCTGCCGGAGCTCTTTGAGCATTTGAACCCGATGCCGTACGAAGCGGCGTTGCAGATGGAGATGGACCTCGCGGAGGATTTGCGGCGGGAAGGATATACCGTGACGGGCGGGCATTAGCTGCTTCAGAGAAACGGAAACGTTCCAACGCTCAACCCTCCTCCGCAAGGCTACGGGCGGGCGGGCTCCTCCTCCGCACGGCTACGGCGGGCAGGCTGTCCAACGCGTTCCCCATGAGAAAACCGCGAATATCTCCGCGCTCTCCACGTCAAACCCCGCTCACCAGATGGAATCTCTCTCATCCAGCCGTCCAGCCCGCGCCATTCTGGCCGGTCTGTTGGTGATGCTGCTGCAGGTTTTCGTCGCGGTGGTATTCCTGGCGCCAGAGGGTCCGCTTTCCACGCGCTATTACTCGCTTGTCCAGCATGATAGCTACTGGTTCGCGAGCATCGTGGATCATGGCTACAGGACGATTCTGCCGCCGATCTCGCGCAAGATGATGGAGGTCTCGAATGTGGCTTTTTTTCCCGCTTATCCGGCAATCGCGGCGGGATTGCATCGCGGATTGGGGTTGAGCACTCCGGTGGCGCTGCTGGTGACCGCGCAGGCGGCCGCCTGGGGTTTCTGGACCTATTTTTTCCTTTTTTGCCAGCGTTGGAAGGTCTCGGGGGCGGTGCAGGCTCTTGGGGCGGCGTTGATCGCCGCGCATCCCACGGCGTTCTTCCTCGTGGCGGCGTATTCGGAATCGCTCTTCCTCATGGCCCTGCTGGGCTTCATGTATTGGAGCACGGAGAAGGGGGCGACGGCGCAGGTTTTGGCGGCGGCGCATGGCGTGGTCATGTCGGCTACGCGGATCGTTGGGATACCGTGTGCGGCATATCCGTTGGTGCGGCGGGTCTTCAGCGAAGGATGGAGCGGCTTGCGCGATGTGCGCGGATGGTTCGGACGCTACGCCGCGCCGTTTGCTCTAATGGTCGCCGCCACCTTGGGCGCGGCGGCATTTTTCGTTTTTTGCTTGTTCCGCTGGGGCCGCTGGGATCTCTACATGCTCACGCAGGAAGCGGGCTGGGGCGTGAAGCCCGATTACCTCGCCATCTTTCGGCCGGAGAGCTACCGATGGCTGATTCCGCCGCTGAACGACCCCACACAATGGAGCCAGATGACGATGACGCTGGGCGCGCTTTGCCTCGTCGCCGTAGGGCTTTTTGAATTAATCCCGGCCTTCCGCCGTCAGACCTCGTGGCCGACGCGAGTCGGCTTCTACTTTGTCGCCGGCATCACATTTTACATCTCGGTCAGCGGAGTCGCCTCCGTCCAAATGGAGAGCATGCTGCGTTATCAGTTTTGTGCGCACGCTTTAATCGTGCTGGCGTTAATGAACTTTTTAGCTGAGCTTCGGCCCTTTCCGGTCGCTGGACGTGCTTTAGGCATGGTGGCGACCGCGCTCCTGGTCGCGGCTGGACTCAGCTTGCAGGGATGGTGGATCTGGAATTTCACCCGGGGCGAGTGGGTAGCATAGATACAAAAATGAAAACCAATGTAGCAATTATTGGAGCCGGACCGGCAGGTTTGACCGCGGCCTATCTCCTTTCCAAGAACAATGTCGACGTGACCGTGCTGGAGGCAGACCCGGTTTACGTGGGTGGAATTTCGCGCACCGCGACCTACAAGGGTTTCCATTTCGATATTGGTGGGCATCGCTTTTTCTCGAAATCGAAAGAGGTGAACAATTTCTGGCAGGAAATTCTGCCGGACGACATGCTCGATCGTCCGCGTTCTTCGCGCATTTTCTACGGCGGTAAATTTTTCGCCTATCCGCTCAAGGCGGTGGAAGCACTCGTTAAACTGGGTGTGTTCAAATCCACGCTTTGCGTTCTCTCCTGGATGAAGGCGCGCGTTTTCCCGGTGGCGAATCCGACGAATTTCGAGGATTGGGTGAGCAATCAGTTCGGTAAGCGTCTCTTCAATACCTTCTTCAAGAGCTACACCGAGAAGGTATGGGGCATGCCCTGCAGAGAAATCTCCGCCGATTGGGCGGCGCAGCGCATCAAAGGCCTCTCGCTCGGCAGCGCGATCAAGAACGCACTGCTCCCGCAACGGCAGCCAAAAGATCAGAGCAAGGTCATCAAAACGCTGATCAATTCTTTCAAGTATCCGCGCAAAGGTCCGGGCATGATGTGGGAAGCGGCGGCGGAAAAGACGAAGGCGCTTGGCGGCAACATCTTGATGGGCTCGAAAGTTGTCGGCTGCGAATACGACAGCGCGAACTCCACTTGGAATCTCCGTTTCCAGGATCAGCAAGGGAACGTCCACACCCTCGCTGCCGAGCATGTCATTTCATCCGCGCCGATGCGCGAGCTGGTGAATGGCCTGCAGCCGCCTGTTTCTGCCGAAGCAAAGAAGGCCGCGAACAGCCTGAAGTATCGCGATTTCCTCACCGTGATGTTGATCCTGAAAAACCGCGATGCGTTTGAGGACAACTGGATCTACATCCACGATCCGAGCGTGCAGGTCGGTCGCATCCAGAACTTCCGTTCCTGGTCGCCCGAGATGGTGCCGGATCCGGAGAAGGCTTGTTACGGGCTTGAGTATTTCTGCTTCGAAAATGATGGCCTCTGGGATTCCACCGACGCCGAGTTAATCGAGTTGGCGAAAAAAGAACTGATGCAGATCGGTCTCTCGAAAGAAGGCGATGTCATGGACGGCACCGTCGTGCGCCAGAAAAAAGCGTATCCGGTTTACGACGACGAGTATTCGCAACACGTCGCCACGGTGCGGAACGAACTCGACGCGCGTTTTCCGAATCTGCACCTCGTGGGCCGCAATGGGATGCACAAGTATAACAATCAGGATCACGCCATGATGACGGCGATGCTCTGCGTGGAGAACATTTTGGCGGACACCGCGCTCTACGATCTCTGGCAGGTTAACGGCGACGCCGAATACCACGAAGGTGGCGAAGCTGCGGTGGAAGAGACGGCGGGCACGGCGATTCGCCAGGTGCCTCGGCGGGTGCCGGTGACTCCGGAGTTGGCTTCCGAGCAGACGTAAATCGCTCAGCGAACTTTCGATTCGAAACGGCCGCGTAATAGGTGCGCGGCCGTTTTCGCGTCACATGTCATCCCGAGCCGGCGAAGCGCGGTCGAGGAATCTCACAGATGCGTGGATCGCACGCCATTCAGGGGAGACCGCGCCGTCGTCGATGCGTTCACCAGCGCGAAAGCGACTCGACCGATTGCGAGATCCCTCGACCGTCTGCGCGGCTCGGGATGACACGTGGATGCGAGTCAGTTAGTGACAGCGCGCCATTGTTCTTGCCGCACTACTCCGGCAAGCCGTCCATCGGCACGCACGAGCAGAAGAGATTGCGGTCACCGTAAACGTTGTCGATCCGCGCCACCGCGGGCCAGAATTTCGCCTCGCGCGTCCATCCCGCCGGATAGGCTGCGCGTTCGCGCGAATAGGGCCGGTTCCACTCGTTAGCCGTCACCTGCCGCGCGGTATGCGGCGCGTTTTTCAGAACGTTGTTTTGCCGATCCGCCGCGCCCGAGACCACTTCCTGAATCTCCGCATGAATGGCAATCATCGCTTCACAAAAACGGTCCAGCTCCATCTTCGCTTCACTCTCGGTCGGCTCGATCATCATCGTGCCCGCGACCGGAAACGACACCGTCGGCGCATGGAATCCGTAATCCATCAAACGCTTGGCCACGTCTTCCACTTCCACGCCGGCGCTCTTGAATTGCCGCAGATCGATAATGCACTCGTGCGCGACCTGACCGTTCGCTCCCTTGTAGAGCACCGGATAATAATCACCGAGCCGCTTCGCGATGTAGTTCGCATTCAGGATGGCGATCTTGGTCGCTTCCGTCAGTCCGCGACCGCCCATCATCCGGATGTACATCCAGGAAATGGTGAGAATGCTGGCGCTGCCAAACGGCGCTGCGGAGACCGGGCCGACGGGAGGATTGCTGATTTCTGATTTCTGATTGCTGATTTTTGGATGCGCGGGCAGGAACTCGAGCAGATGCAGCGCGACGCCGATCGGCCCCATCCCGGGCCCGCCTCCGCCGTGCGGGATGCAAAAAGTTTTGTGTAGATTCAAATGGCAAACGTCCGCACCGATGTCGCCCGGGCGGCAAAGGCCGACCTGCGCGTTCATGTTTGCGCCATCCATGTAAACCTGGCCGCCGTGCGAGTGCACGATTTCGCAAATCTCGCGGATCGTGGTTTCGAAAACCCCGTGCGTGGACGGATACGTGACCATGAGCGCCGCAAGATCCGCCTGGTGCGCCTCGGCTTTCGCGCGCAGATCGGCGACATCGATGTCGCCATCTTTCAAGGTCGCGATCGGCACCACTTTAAAGCCCGCCATGACCGCGCTGGCCGGATTCGTCCCATGCGCCGATTGCGGGATGAGGCAAATATTGCGCGCACCTTCGCCATTCGCGCGGTGATATTCGCGGATCGCCAGCAGCCCCGCGTATTCGCCCTGCGAACCGGCGTTCGGTTGCAAGGAAACGGCGGCGAAACCCGTGATCTCCGCGAGCCATTGTTCGAGCTGCTCGCACATGTCGCGATAGCCCGTGGTCTGCGATTCCGGCGCAAACGGATGCAGTCGCGAAAATTCCGGCCACGAAACCGGGAACATTTCCGCGGTCGCGTTCAGCTTCATCGTGCAGGAGCCGAGCGGAATCATCGAACTCGTTAGGGAAAGATCGCGCGCTTCCAGCCGGCGCAGATAACGCAGCATCTCCGTCTCGGTGTGATGCTGGTTGAAAACTGGATGGGTCAGATATTCCGACGTGCGCGCCGCGAAATCCGAAATGCGGAACTCGGAGCCGTCCAGGTCGTCATCGCCGAAACTGCGCACATGCGTGGCGCGAAAGAGCGACATCAGACTCTCGATTTCCGCGTCGGTTGTTGTCTCATCGAGCGCAATCCCGACGGCGTGCGGATTGAGCGCACGCAGATTGCAGCCGATACGTTCGGCGCGCTGTAGAAGATCGGCGCTGGTGCCTTGGCCCAGCTCCACGCGCAGGGTGTCGAAGAAGTCCGTGTGCGCGATTTCGAAACCGAGACCCTGCAGACCCTTCGCCAGTTTCGCGGCGAAATGGTGTACGCGTTCCGCAATCCCGCGCAGCCCGCGCGGCCCGTGATAAACCGCATACATCGACGCCATCACCGCGAGGAGCACCTGCGCCGTGCAGATGTTACTTGTCGCTTTGTCGCGCCGAATGTGTTGCTCGCGAGTTTGCAGCGCGAGGCGATAACCGGGCCGCCCTTCCGCGTCATGCGAAACGCCGACCAGCCGGCCGGGAAGATGACGCTTGTGCGTATCGCGCGTGGCCATGAACGCGGCATGCGGTCCTCCAAATCCGAGCGGTACCCCGAAGCGCTGGCTGTTTCCCACCGCCACGTCGGCGCCGAATTCGCCCGGCGCGCGCAGAAGAGTTAGCGCCAAAAGGTCGGCCGCGACGATCGCCAACGCGCCGGCATCGTGCGCGCGTTTGACGAACGGCTCGTAATCGTGAATCGCGCCGTCCGTTGCCGGATATTGCAGAAGCACTCCGAATGTGGAGCAAGTTTCCAACTTGCTCTCTGGTTGAGACTGCAAGTTGGAAACTTGCGCCACGTTGAAATCAAATTTCTCGTGATCCCCCACAATCACGCGAATGCCGAGCGGCTTGGCCCGCGTCTGCACGACTTCGATCGTCTGCGGATGACAAAGCTCGGAGACAAAAAACACGTCGCGCCCGGTCACGACCGCTCGACAAAGCGTCATCGCTTCCGCCGCCGCCGTCGCTTCGTCGAGCATTGACGCATTCGCGATCTCCATCCCCGTCAGATCGGTGATCATGGTTTGGAAATTGATCAGCGCCTCCAGTCGGCCCTGCGCGATTTCCGCCTGATATGGCGTGTAGGCTGTGTACCAACCCGGGTTCTCGAAAATATTCCGCTGAATCACCGGCGGTGTGATGCAATCCGAATAGCCGGCGCCGATGAACGAGCGCGCCACTTTGTTCCGCATCGAAATCGCGCGCAGCTCTTCCAGCGCACCGCGTTCCCCCTTCGCCGCCGGCAATTTCAGCTCAGCCTTCATCCGAATATTTTTCGGCACCGTGGCGTCGATCAGCGCGTCCAGATTCTCGTAGCCGACCGTTTCCAGCATAGCCTCGATCGTGGCCGCGTTCGGCCCAATATGGCGGCGCACAAAAGAATCGAAACGATCGTTCAGCGGCGGCTGCGCTTGCTTCGCGGCGGCAGGTTTCTCGGGTAAATCCGTGTCGACTTCGTGCATGGCGTGACGCTACGGAGCGAGCAAATCGGTGCAAGGAGGGGCGCTCTCCAGGCCGCCCTTTCTCCGATTCTGAAACGCGGCGGCCTGGAGAGCGCCGCTCCTTGAGGCTATGAGCTGAATTGCGCGTTACGGTTGCAAGGCGACTCGATAGTACATCTTCACCCCATTACCCACCGGAGCGGTTGCGTCGCTAAATGAAGTTTCCGGCTCCACGTCGGTCAACCCCGAGGCGATGACCTCGTAGTTGGCGAAGGTCAGGTCTTGCGAGCGTTGAATATCGTAGCTCTTTCCAGCCTAAGGGATCTTCAGCCGATGAGCGTCGGCCAGATTCTCGACCCGATCGGCTCGCGCGCCCACGGTTGGCGAGTTTGCCTGCGTCCCGATTTCGACTCGAACGTAATTTGGAGTCAGTCGATTTTTTCCGCGGCGCTCAAGTTCTCCGAACGTGGTAAGTGGGAAAGGTTCCGTAGCCTTTCGCCATCGGCGTCTGGCCCGCATAATCGCAGGCAAAGCCGCGCGCTCCTTCCGCGGCGGCGAGGGCCGCGAACGGTTCGCTCGCATAGACTTGGCCGGCGGGTGTGACGGGTTCGATGCGCGCGGCGCGGCTCACGTGGGTGCCGACGTAGCCGCGCTTCTGCGTGATCGGGTCCACGAGCGAGTAGACCGGGCCGGCGTGGAGCGCGATGCGCAGATTCAAGCTCTCGGGCAGGCCGTTTTTTTGCCACGGTGCGGAACTGATGAGATCGCAGAGATCGAGCGCGATTTCTCCGGCGGATTGGACGTTCGCGAAGACCAGGAAGATGCCGTCGCCCCAGGTGTTTTTCTCGACAATTTTGCCTCCAGCCTTCGTCACGAGGCGTCCGATCGCGCCGAGGAAATGCTGCACGAAAAACGGCATTTGGTGCTCACTGAGCGCGCTGTAGGAAACCGCATCCGCGAACAACATGGACATGATCCGCGACGGAATTTCGCGGGCCGCCTTTTTCTGCGGCCGTGTCGGCTGTTTCTTCCGCCGCGTTCCGGATGGTTTGGAAATTCCGGCGAGGTCGATCACCTCGACTTGGAGTCCGGTGCGACGCCAATCGTTTACCGCGCTGGCCGTGCCCCCGGGTCCATCGCCCTTCGCTCCATCCCAAACGGCGAGGGCGCTCAGTTCGGTTTCCAACTGTCGGGCGCGAATCCTGGCCAAGCCGAGGATCAAGTGGTTGGCGTAATCGTACGACACACCGCCGCCACCGAAGCGGTCTCGCGACGCCGTGACCACGCGCGCGGCCCGCGCCAGCACACGGTCGAAGCGCGCGCGCCAGTCGCCTTGCGGAATCACGTCCACGCTATCGCGCACGAATTGTTCGCGTCCGTAGGGCAGCACGACCACGATCTCGCCCCCGCGCGCGAGCATCGCTTCGAGAAAGAGAAGGTCCGATCCGCAGGCGGCGGAGGAGTAGCTAAGCTGCGCGCCGATGCTTTCGATCCGTCGCTCGATTTCCCGTGCCACCGCTTTTTCGAGCGCGGCCGGAAAGCGGGCTTGGTCGCGCCCGGGTTGGTCAATCATGTGACCGACGAACGCGATGACGCGCGGAATTTGTAAACACCGTTCGATCTCAGCCGGATCTTGCTTCCAATAATCGAGCAGCAGGCGGGCATTGCGGCGGCTGGATTGGAGATCACCGAAACGTTTGCGTCCGATCGCGCCAGCTTGCGCGTACCAGTCCGCGGCTTCCGACCAAGCGCGCGAGATCAAGGCGGCTTCGCCGAGCGTGGCCAGGAGCCAGTATTTGTCGCTGCGCGCGCGCTTCAACTCACGCAAACAGGAGGTGCGCACAGCCGCGGCCAGCTTGGCGGCCTCTGCTTTTTTGCCGACCAAGAGTGCAGTCGTAGCGGCATTGATCCCGGTCCAGTAGCCGCCGTTCAGGCGATACGCTTCCGCGTAGACGGCCGCTGCTTGTTGCAGGAATTCGCGCGCTTCCCGCGCTGTTTTCGCCAGCGTCGCGTCATCTTTGTAAGTGCGCGCCAGCATCCCGAGGGTTTCGTCATCGAGATTGTTTTCCGCGCGTAATTTTTCAAAGAGCTGACGCGCCCGCGCGTTCGCGCCGCTGCGGGCCAGGGCCAGACCTTGCAACTGTCGCAGCCGCACATCATCCGGTGCGTGCTTGATTCCTTCGGCCACGATGTCGTAGGCCAGAAGCGGCTCGCCTTCCTTCAGCACTTTCTCGCCCAGCAATGGGTAGATGGCGGGATCGCGCGACCATTCTTCCGCATTGCGAGAGCGCCAGACGGTGAGCAACTCCGCCAGGCCGCCGGACGATGATGCGCGCAGCTCTCGGATCGTCGCTCGCAGGTCGGCCATGCGGCTATTAGAGGGGAGCGCTTTTCCGGCGGCAAGCTTCGGTTCAGCAGAGCGGCCGCGACTTGTCGGCTGGGCGCCCATCTGATACGCCTGCGCGATGAACTCCCGGCCTCTTATCTTCATCTCCGCCGTCAGCCGTGAACTCCGCGGCGCCCGGCAATTGGTCGCCAATACCCTCACCTTTCTCGGTTACGAACCAGTCTGGCAGGATATTTTCGGGACCGAGAGCGGCGATCTGCGGTTGATGTTGCGGGATAAAATCGATTCCTGCCAGGGTGTGGTCCATCTCGTCGGCCACTGCTATGGCGCGGAGCCGCCCACGCCGGATGAACAGTTCGGCCGCGTCAGTTACACCCAGTACGAGGCGCTCTACGCGCGCCAGAAAGGGAAGAAGGTCTGGTACCTTTTCATGGACAAAAGCTTTCCGATCGACCCGCACGAGCCGGAGCCGGAAGAGCTCGCGCAATTGCAGACGGCTTACCGCGAGATGCTGAAAGTGGACACGCATCTCTTCCATCCCCTAACGAGCAAAGAGGCGCTGGAAGCCGGGGTGCTGAAGTTGCGCGATGACCTGACGCAACTCCGCCGCGGCGCGAAGCGCTGGGCGATTGGGGTGGCGGCGCTGCTTTGCGTGCTCGCGCTCATGAGCGCCTGGTTGATCTGGGGGCAAGGCGAGACCCATCGAGAAATGGGAAAGATCGCGGAGCATTTCGACGCCCTCTCCTCGAATGGCGGATTGATCGCGAAGCCGAAAACTCCGGAGGAGCATTACCATAATGCGCGCGTGCATGAGTCGGACGGAAACTTCGTCGCCGCGCGCAAGGACTACGCCGAATATCTGGCGGCGAATCTGGAGGCCCTCGATCCGTGGCTCAGTTACGCAGCGATGCTAAAGGCGCAGGAAGGTCGCGCAGGAGCGATCGAGAACCTGCGCGCGCTCGGCGGAAAACTGGGGCCTTCCACGGTTTCTTATCAGACCGCGATGGCGACCTTTGCGGAAGGCGAAGAGCGAATCGAAAAACTGAAAGTGCTCGCTGCGGCGCATCCTGATTTTGGACCACTCCCGTGGCTGATCAGCCAGGAATATTCCGAAAGCCGGCGGGGCGACCAAACCATCGCCGACCAACGCGCGGAGAAGGAATGGATCGAGAAATTTCGCGCGGCGCAGGCGGCCGGGAATTTCGAGAAATATTTCCTCGATAAAAAAGAAGCGCAGCGCTGGGCGGAAAGCGCGGCAGCGCGTTGGGCCAAGCTCACGAGCACGCCGGAGCAGGTGCTGGAGAATCCGGTCTCGCTCACCGCGCAGCAAAGCAACGCGGGTTGGGCGGTCGTTTTTAGCCTGACCGATTTCAAAGCGACGGAGCTCTTCTACAAGCTCGACGGCGCGGGCGACTTTGAATCCAGCGGTCATCTCCCGAACCAAAATCCGCAAACCGGGAAGCCGATGGTGAAGACGTTCGTTCCGTTGCCGAATTTGACGCCAGGCGAGCACGTTATCGAGGTGAAGTATGTGGATAAAAATGGCCAGACGAACGGACCTTACACCCTTAAATTTTCCACCGCCGACGAGCAACTTGCCCAAGGTAAGATGATGTTGAACGCGGCCTCCGGTGCGTGGCTCGCTTTCCGCGATTACGACGGCAAAGTGTTGCTCTATTTCACGACCCTCATGTCGTATCGGCCGATCATCCAAGAGGTGCGGTACTCCCTGAACAGCGCTGCGGTCGACAAGATTTTTAAATTCAAGCCCAGCGAAACCATGTTCGAGGTGGGCGATGAACTTTATCTGACCGTCCCGGCTGATACGGACTTCGCGAGCGTGCAGGTCACGTTCAAAGACGGCGCCATTTCACCGGTCCAGAAAGTGGTGCGGAAAAAATAGTGCAGGGCGGAGTGAACCCCGGGGGAGAGCAGCCGGGGATCGAATGGGAAGCAGTCAAACCCCGTCTTGGGTGACGGGAGTTCGCTTCGCTTCGATGGAGGACGGCTTTGCAAGCCGTCCGGGCCGGGTTTCAAACCCGGCCTCCGCTTCACTCCGGCGCACCCGATTGACGCACCGCAATTGTTTGAATAATCGTGGTGCATGAAAATCATTCCCTCCCGCGACCTGGTCGCCAGCCCGGCGAAGGTCTGGAAGCTTCTCGCGACCGAAGGGAGCGTCGTCATTACCAAGGACGGGAAGCCACGCGGCATTCTGCTGCCCACGAGCGACGTCACTCTGATCGAGGACTTGCAGGATCAAATCCGCGCGCGTGCTCGGCGGGCCGAAATTTGGGTTTCCATCGGAGTTGCGCCGCGCGTTTTTCTTTGAGCTAAAAAATCAAGACGCGGTCTCGGCGGCGATCTGGACAGCGAAGAAATCGCTGCCGGATGCGGATGACTTGCCCTTCCTGGAAGTCGCGAGATATGCCACCGATCGAATCCTCGTGACTGGAAATGCGCGACATTATCCGGCGGCGTGCAGCGGCGATGTGGTGGTCATTTCGCCAGTGCAGGCCTGGTCGCGGTTGACTGGGTAGACGGATGCGGAAGCGCGGAAATATTCACGGTCTCGACCGGCCGGGAGTGGGCTTGTGCGGATGCAGGCGCGAGGATTATGCTGGGCGCTTGTGAACGCTTCCCTCGAAACTTCCGCCGCGTCGCCGATCGCTAACGGTCAGAGCAAATTGCGTCCGATCTCGCGTCGGGCCAGGCCGGCGAAGGGAATCGTGCTGGTCGGCCCTAACAAGTCCATCAAGCTGGCGGAGATCGATCCGGACGCGGCGCCGGGCGGGTCGAAAGAGAAGGGCGAACGGCGGGTGGAGAAGCTACGCGAGCGGTTGCTGGAATTGCAGCAGCAGCTTTACGCGGAACACAAGCGCAGCCTGCTCATCGTGGTGCAGGCGATGGACACGGGCGGGAAGGATGGCGCGATTAGGAAGCTTTGCAGCGGGCTCGATCCGAATGGCGTGCAGTTAACGAATTTCAAATACCCTTCCGCAGACGAGTGGGATCACGATTTCCTCTGGCGGGTGCATCATGGCGCGCCGCGCAAAGGCGGAATCGGAATCTGGAATCGCTCGCATTACGAGGATGTGCTGGTGCCGCGAGTGCATGAGCAGATTAGCGCGTCCGTCTGGCGCGATCGTTGCGAGGACATCAATGCTTTCGAGCGTTTGCTCGCTCGCAATGGCGTGACCTGGCTGAAGTTTTTCCTCCACATCTCGAAGGAGGAACAGAAGGAGCGCCTGGAAGCGCGGCTGCAGGATCCGAACAAGCTCTGGAAATTCAACGTGGGCGATCTGAAGGAACGCGCGCGTTGGGCGACCTATCAGGAGGCTTACGAAGCGGTGATTAACGCGTGCTCCACCAAGCTCGCGCCCTGGTACATCGTGCCGGCGAATCGGAAGTGGGCGCGCAATCTCATGATGCTGGAAACCGTCGTCGCCACGCTCGAGCGGATGGGTCCGAAATATCCGGCGGCCGAATTCGATCCGAAGACCATCGTGATAAAATAGCCGCCCTTTCCTCGCGCACAGGAGGCTTTGTCAATCGCCCGCGATTCGGGCAAGCTGCAGAAATGAAAGTTCCGCTCCTCGTTGCCGGAGCCGTTTTGTTTTGGGGATCTTCGGCTCTGGCAGAGAAAGTCGCGCTCGTTGGCGGCACGGTCGTCAATCCGCACGACGGCAAAATAATTCCTAACGCCGTGCTCGTGATGGACGGAAATCGGATCGAGAGCATCGGCCCTCGACGAGACAAGGAAGCCGCCGACAAAGCGCGGACAGTCGACTGCGCGGGCAAGTTCATCCTGCCCGGCTACATCGATACGCATGTGCATTTCTTTCAATCCGGCGACCTCTTCACGCGGCCCGACGTGGTCGACCTGAACGGTGTTCGTCCTTACAAAGACGAGGTCGCGTGGATCAAATCGCACCTGGACGACACCTTCGCGCGCTATCTGCGCTGCGGCATTACAAGCGTGATCGACGTCGGCGGTCCGCTCTGGAATTTCGAGGTGCGAAAGCGCGCGCAAGCGACTGCGAAAGCACCGCGCGTGGCCGTGGCCGGGCCGCTCATCTCAAGCGTGGCGCGGCCGCAACTGGAGGTGGAAGGCGATCCGCCGATCGTGAAAATCAGTACGCCGGAGGAAGGTGTGGCCTTGGTGCAGAAGCTGGCGAAGAGCAAACCCGACTACATCAAAATCTGGTATGTCGTGAGTCCCGACAGCCCGGTGGAAAAGTTTCGTCCCATCGTGCATGCCGTGGTGGGCGAGAGTCATCGGCTCAAACTCCGCGTCGCGGTTCACGCCACGGAATTGGAGGCGGCACGCGTCTCGGTCGATGAAGGCGCCGACCTGCTCGTGCACAGCGTGACCGACCAGCCGGTGGATGACGCTTTCGTCAAACTCATGCAATTGCGCGGCACTATGCTCACGCCCACGCTGGTCGTCTTCGAGCGTTACGGCCGCACTTTTGCCGGCAAGCTCGAGCTCACGAAGGAAGAAAAAGCGTGGGGTAATCCGGAGGTCATCGCCACGCTCGACGTGACGAAGTTACCGCCCGATCAAGTGCCGGAGCGCATCGCGAAGGCCATGGCCGATCCGGAGCCGGTGCTCGATCGCATCCGGCAGACCTACGAGATCGCGCTGAAAAATCTGAAGACGTTGCAGGGTGCTGGAATCCCCATCGCCACCGGCACCGACGCGGGCAACATCGGCACCATTCACGGAGCGGCGCTGTTCCGTGAATTTCAGTTGATGAGCGAGGCCGGCCTTTCGCCGATGCAGATTCTCAAGTGCACGACCTCGAACGGCGCCCGCGCTTTCGGGGGCGAAACCGGCGCGAAGATCGGCTCGATCGAGCCCGGAAAATTCGCCGACCTCGTCATCCTGAACGCGAACCCGCTCGACGACATCGCGAATGCCTCCCGCATCGACAGCGTGGTAAAAAGTGGAACGATCTACCCGGCCGACTCGTTACCCTAACGATTCGTTCAGCGGCAGCCAATAATCGCGCCCTATCGCGCGCGCACGCAGTCATCCTGAGCGGAGCGCAGCGGAGTCGAAGGATCTCCCCAAGGGTATTTCACACCCGATTCCAATGAAACCGTAACCGAAATGGTGGTGCGAGATCCCTCGGCTTCGCGGCTCGGAATGACAAGTGGTGCCCCACGCGAAATGGGCGCGCGCTCCCAAAATACTGTCACCGTCCGGCGCCGCGGATTCGACGGCAGTGCTAGCTTCCGCAGGCATAAAGGAGTTAAGGTAACCGCTCTATGACGCCGACCATCGATCTCCAGGCCATGGAAGAGGCGCGCCTGGAAGCGCTGCGGCAGAGCGGTTTACTCGATACGCCGCCGGTGCCGGTTTTTGACCTGATCACGAAAGTCGCGGCCAAGGCGCTCAATGTGCCGGTCGTTCTCATGTCACTGGTCGATGCCGACCGGCAGTTTTTCACGAGCCAATGCGGTTTGCCGGCGCCTTGGGCGGAGGAACGCGAGACGCCGCTGTCCCATTCATTCTGCCAATATGTCGCCGCTGTCGGCGAAGCCCTGGTGGTGGACGACGCCCGCACCCATCCCTTGGTGCGGGACAATCCCGCGGTGCGCGAACTCGGCGTAGTCGCGTACGCAGGAATGCCGCTCACCACCGAAGATGGTTTCACGCTCGGTTCGCTCTGCGCGATCGATACCGAGCCGCGGCATTGGAACGCGGCCGAGTTGGAAATTCTCGATGGCTTCGCGCGCCAGGCCATGGCGGAAATCGAGCTCCGCAAACGGGTGGAACGTCTCGATCAGGACCTGGACGCGCTCCGCGTCTCCTCCGATGAACAGCGCACCCAAACCCGCCATCTGGTGCATGACTTGCGGACGCCGTTGAACGCCCTGTATCTCGGCATCGATGGCCTTTCCATTCTGGGCCCGCTGAGCGAACAGCAACGGGACTGTCTCGCCCTCATCCAGCGCAATGCGGGCGTGCTCGGCGAGCTGGTGCATCGTTTGATCGCCATCGGCGCCGGGGAAGCGAAAGCGGAGCGCCTGCTGTGTCTGCCGCAACAGCTGGTGGAACGCGCGCTGGAGCAGGTGGCAATGCTGGCGGAAAAAGCCGGCGTCACGCTCGATCCGCTGGCGCAGCCGTTTGGACCGCTGGCGGTTCTCGGTCGTCCGGAGGACCTCACCCGAGCGCTCGTGAATCTGATTGCCAACGGGGTGAAATTTACGCCCCGCGGCGGACGTGTTTCGGTCTCGTTGAACGAGGAGATCGATCAGGGTGAACGTTGCGTCCGCTTCACCATTCGCGATACCGGTATCGGCATTGCGCCAGGAGATCAGCGCCGCATTTTCCGGGAAGGCGTGCGACTGGATGACCGCGCCGATTCGCATGAGTCGACTGGGATTGGTTTGGCGTTTTGCCGGCGAGTGATCGAAGCCGAAGGCGGCGAATTGACGGTGGAAAGCGAGCCCGGCCAGGGCAGCATTTTCTCGTTTTCGCTGCCCGTGAACGAGGGCCGCACGCCGCTGCGGCAGCGGTCGCCTAACGAGAGTGAGACTGTGGAAGAAAGTTAACCTTTTCCGTGCCCATGACATTGACCCGCCTGTTGCCACGAAGTCGTTTGATTCTCGCCACGGTCCTCCTTGGTTGCGCCTGTTGCTCGCCGCTGCGCGCTGAGAAGCTCGCGTTGGTCGGCGGCACCACGATCAATCCCGGAGACGGAAAAATCACTCCCGATGCCGTCCTCGTGATCGACGGCGACCGCATTCAGGCGCTCGGTGCCGCTGCGGAAATCAAAGTCCCGGAGGACGCGCGCCGGATTGATTGCGCCGGCAAGTTCATCATCCCGGGCCTGTGGGATATGCATGTTCACGTCGCTGGTGGCACGGCCGATCCGAAATGGAGCCGGGATTCTCTCCTGCCCCTTCTGATTGCGCATGGCATTACCGGCATTCGCGATATGGGCGGCGACCTCAGCGCGCTCAAGAATTGGCGGAGCGAAATTCAATCCGGCAAACTCGTCGGGCCGCGCATCGTCGCGGCCGGGCCGTTCCTGGCCGACGCCAAACCCGGGACCGAATACACGCTGCCGGTGCCGAATCCCAGCATGGGCCGCAGCGCCGTCCGGAAAGTGAAAAAGCAGCACGGCGACTTCATCAAGATTCTCACCAAGCTGAGCCGCGAAAGCTATTTCGCGATCGCCGAGGAAGCGAAATTCCAGGAGATTCCGTTCGTCGGCCACGTCCCGGATTCCATCACCGCGGCCGAAGCGTCCGAAGCCGGACAGAAGAGCATCGAGCACATTTTCTACAGCAACCTCGCGTTCGACTGCTCCGCGCAGGAGGCCGAGCTGCGCCAGCAACGCGCCGATGCGCTCGCCCAAAAAGACAACGCCGCTCTCGCTAAAATTCGCACGGCGGCCGAGGCCAGCTTTGATCCGAAAAATGCGGGCGAGCTTTGGCAAACCTTCGTGCGCAACAAGACCTGGGTCTGTCCCACCCTCATCGCCATCCAGACCATCGCCCACCAGCGCGATCTCGCCGCGAAGACTGACGATCCGCGCCTGGCCTACGTCCCGCCCGCACTCCGCGCGAAATGGACACCGGAAGAAGTCGCGAAAGATCTGACGCCCGAAGTTGCACAATGGTATCAGGAGCAGTCCGACTTCGACCTAAAAGTCGTCCGCTCCCTGCACGTAGCCGGCGTCCCGATTTTAGCTGGCAGCGATTCGCTCGATCCCTTCAACTATCCCGGCAGCAGTTTGCACGAAGAACTTCAACTTCTCGTTAGGGCGGGCCTGACCCCCATGGAAGCTCTCCAAACCGCGACCAGCAATCCCGCTCGGTTCCTCGACCGCGACAAATTTGGAGGTTTCGGCGCGCTCGAACCCGGTCGTCTCGCGGACCTCGTTATCCTCAACGCGAATCCGCTCGAAAATATTGCCCACACGCAGGAAATCCACGCCGTTGTCACAGATGGCCGCCTCCTCGAACGGGAGGATTTGGATCAACTTCTGGAACACGCTCGCGCCTCGGTGAGTCAGTAACTCAGCGCAACGCCGGTAGCTCCCTTTTCGGATGAGAACGATGATAAACGGAATGGTCGCCGCGTTGATCGTGGCAGCGGTAAGCGAGGCTCGGGCAGAGGAAAGAGCGCCCGAGCCCGCGACATGGGAAGAGGTGATCGCCGACGGCGTGGTGCCTTATCGCCAACTGACCGTGGCTGACTTTCCGATCGACGAGAAAGCGCATCCGAAGAACGACTTTTATGTGAAGACGTCGATCGTGCCGCGGTACCATTTCCTGCTGAGGGGTAACAACAGCGGTTTCGTTTTTGCCTACATCGATCAGTGGCTCGTGTTTGCCGGGTTGGACGGGAAGGAAACGTCCCGCAAGAGTCGGGTAAAGAACATGAAAACGGAACTGCCCTTCGCGCAGGCGCTGCTCGATTTAGCAGAAATCTGCGCACGCGAAATCGCGGCCATACTGTCAGGCGAATTGCCCAGCGGTCGGGGTAGTTCGGTTGAGGAAGCGCAAGCCGATCTTGGGAAAAAAATCGAGGCGTTTCTGAAACCAAGATTCGAGGCGCTCAACGCCAAGTCCGAAGCGTTCATGAAGGCGACCGATGGTGGACAGAACAAAAAGAAGGTGCGGCAGTTGGCGGCGGAAATTAAGGAGCGGCTGGCGGCAACGCCTGCTACGACGGTCCCATACATACCAAACACAGCGGAGCTCAAAGCCGCACCGTCGGCCACCGCGAGCCCGAGCCCCTTTTCGCTCGTGCCTGACTTCTAGAGTTACATCCGAGAGAATTTTAAGCTGGTATTGAGCTCGCAATCGGCAAAGGCTGACGGTCCGCGCCATCGGTAGCCAGTGTTGCCGATCGGGTTGATTTCGGTGAATCGCTCAGTGCTTCAGGCCGGCGCGACTGCAGGAGAAAAATTATGCAAATCGGAATGATCGGTCTCGGTCGGATGGGTGCGAACATGGTGTTGCGGCTCTTGCGTAACGGACACGAATGCGTCGTTTACGACCGCAACGCGGAGAACGTGCAAAAGCTGGTGAAGGAAGGCGCGGTGGGCGCGTCCTCGATGGAGGATTTTATCGCGCGGCTGACTCTGCCGCGCACGGTATGGCTGATGGTGCCGGCGGCGGGCGTGGAGGCGAGCGTGAAGGAATTGAGCGCCGCCTTTCAGAAAGACGACTGCATCATCGACGGCGGGAATTCCTATTACATCGACGATATCCGGCGGGCGAAGGAACTGGCCCCGCGCGGGATCAATTACATCGATGTCGGAACGAGCGGCGGTGTCTGGGGTTTGGAGCGCGGCTATTGTCTCATGATCGGCGGCCCGGCCGAGGCGGTGAAACGGCTCGATCCGATTTTCCGCACGCTGGCTCCGGGTCGCGGAGATATTCCGCGCACCGCTGGACGGGAGAAGGCACCCGAGGGCACGGCGGAAGAAGGCTACCTGCACTGTGGCCCCCCCGGCGCGGGTCATTTTGTGAAGATGGTGCACAATGGGATCGAGTACGGCGTGATGGCCGCTTACGCAGAGGGGATCAATGTTCTCCACCATGCAAACGTGGGGAAGAAGGGCGTGACGATCGATGCGGAGACGACGCCGTTGCGCGAGCCCGAGCATTACCAATACGACTTCGATTTGCCGGACATCGCGGAGGTCTCGCGGCGCGGGAGTGTGGTCGCTTCCTGGCTGCTCGATTTGACGGCGGCGGCTTTGCTCGACCAACCGAGTCTCGAAGGCTTTTCCGGCAACGTCTCGGATTCGGGCGAAGGTCGCTGGACCCTGGCGGCGGCGAACGATGAAGGCTGTCCCGTGCCGGTGTTGTCCGCGGCGCTGTTCCAACGGTTCGCTTCGCGAGGCGAGTTCCGGTTCTCGGACCGGCTTTTGTCAGCGATGCGCTTTCAATTCGGCGGTCATCTGGAAAAAAAGCATCCCAGTCTCTGATCTCGGCGGACACCTATGACTCTGCGGGAATGCGAATCCGTCGATTTGTCGACGCCGACGGGTCCGATGCGGACGTTCGTCTTCCGACCGGAGAACGAGGGACGCTATCCGGGGATCGTGTTTTACTCGGAAATCTTTCAGGTCACGGCGCCGATTCGCCGGACGGCGGCGTTCCTGGCGGGGCATGGCTACGTCGTGGCGGTGCCGGAGATTTATCACGAGTTCGAACCAGCGGGACGTGTGCTGCCCTATGACCAGGCGGGCGCCGAGCGCGGCAATGCGCTGAAGAAAGAGAAAGAACTTCACGCGCTCGATGGCGATGCGCGAGCGGTGCTCGATTACTTGCAGGCGCATGCATCCTGCACCGGGCGACTGGGCGCGCTCGGCATCTGTATCGGCGGCCACCTCAGTTTTCGCGCGGCGGCGAAGCAGCCGGATATTCTGGCGGCGGCGTGTTTCTACGGCACGGATTTGCACACGGCCACGCTGTGCAAATCAGGCGATGACACCCTGGCGAGCGCGGCCGGAATTCAAGGCGAACTGCTCATGATTTGGGGCCAACAGGATCCCCACATTCCGCTCGAAGGTCGGCAGAAAATCCACGACACGCTGGTGGCGCAAAAGGTGGCGTTCACCTGGCACGAGTTCAATGCGCAACACGCCTTTGTCCGCGATGAAGGCTTGCGCTACGACCCCGTTCTGGCCGCGCAGTCGTACGCGCTGGCGCTGGAATTATTTCACCGTCGGCTCGCCTAACGAGAGGTCGGACCGGCGGCTGAAAAAGAACAGAATAGACAGCAGTCCGGCGAAGGTGAGCACCGCGGAGGTCAGCGCCAGACGGAGCGGCGATGCGTTGGCCAAAGGCGAGAGCACGCCGGCCGTGATCGTGTTAATCATGGTCATGAGAAACGTCTGGCAAGAAGAGGCCAGGCCTTTTTGCGCCGGGAAAATATCGAGCCCGAAGAGGACGATGCTGGGCATGGCGAGGGCCATCCCGATGGTGTAAAGAAAAAGCGGCGCCACACTCCAGGGCAACTGCGCCGGTTGCCAGGCGTGGAAGGCGACGTTGAGCACCGCGGCGGAAATCATCCCGCCGTACCCGAGCATGACCGTGCGCCGCGAGGAGATACGACCGGCGAGCCGGCCGGAGAGCGCCGCGCCCAGCATCATCCCGGTCGGGATCGGAATGAAGAGCCAATAGAATTGCGTCTCGCGCAGGTGCAGATGTTGCAGCAGAAAAACCGGTGCGGAAGTGATGTAGAGGAAGATGGCGGTGAAGTTGAACGCGGCCGCGAAGGCCGCGGCGAGGAAGCGCGCATCGGTCAGCGCGCGCACGTAGGAGTGGAGGAGGAAACGCGGATGAAGCGGCTGACGGCGCTCGGGGTGGAGCGTCTCGGGAAGTTTGAGCGCCGACCAAATCCAGACCGCGAGGGCGAAGAGCGCGAGGAAGTAAAAGACGGAGCGCCAGCCGAACCATTCGTGCAGCCAACCGCCGAGAATGGGTGCGATGGCGGGCGCGATCGTGAAGATGACAGTCACGTTGGCCATCACGCGTTGGGCGGCGTCGCCCTCGTAGACATCGCGCACGACCGCACGGCCGACCACCATCCCAGCCCCGGCGGCGACGCCTTGCACCGCGCGCAGAAGCCAAAGAATGTGAATGCTCGGCGACAACGCACAGCCGACCGAAGCGAGCGCCATGACGGCGAGCGCGATAAGGATCACGCGCCGCCGTCCGAGCGCATCGGAGATGGAGCCGTGCCACAGGCTCATGAGCGCGAAGGGGAGCAGGAATGCGGTCAGGCTTTGTTGAATCTCGATCGAACTGGCGCCGAGCGAGATTTCCATTTCGCGAAACGATGGCAGGTAGGTATCGATCGAGAACGGACCGACCATGCTCAAGGCCGCGATCAGCCAGGGGAGTGAACGCCGGACCGTGAGCTGAGTTTGAGCGGCGGGAAGAAGGGACACCGCGCGCAGCTTCGGTGCGAGGTTCGCGATTGTCACGCTGGCGAGATTGGTCGCGGGCTCGAGGGTGCGAACCAGAGGGCGCGATGGAGCCGGCCCGCCCTCGGGCCGAAGGATCGATGTTACGGCACAACGTTCGGCGCGAGGGCGCGCCGGCTCCAAAGACCTCGCGGCGCTGGATAAGGCACTCCGCGTTATCGGCTGGCCGTCCGTATGGGTGCCCTGGCGAGACCCGCCCTATTCGCCCGAGCTCACTTCAACCCGCAAGAAGAATGGAAAAACGGCGCCGTTTCCGCTGATCGGATAATTCCCGCGATACGTAAGCGTATCCATATTCGGACCGGGGCCGGGCACGGTGGCGAGGTATTGGACCGTGTTGCTCCATTGCTGCAGGTCAGTCGAGCTTTCCGGTGTGTAGACCAGGTTTGGTGCGTCGTTACGATGGCGGAACGTGATTGTCGGATAGCGTTTAATCACATCGCCATCATTCGGGTCCGGGAGATCGACTGTGCCGGTCACGGGCAGAATCGAGCGGTCGGATTGGAACGGATTTCCGTTGAAAACGAACTCGGCGAAGTTCGAAATGCCATCGCCTTCGAGGTCCAGATTCGGCGCCGCGTTCGCGCCGGTGAAAGTGGGGAATTGGCTCGCCCAGGTGGAATTGTAGGGCGTGTCATCGTGAATGATGACGGTGGCCGCGTTCGACACGCCGACGAAGTAAGAGGCCGACGGCTGCACTGTGATGGTGGCGGTTTCGTCGAATTCCGCCGGGTCGTTATCCGCGGTAGGCGTGAGCATGAGAGTGGCGCTGGTGGAGCCCGCGGGAATGATGATGGTGGTCGCGCCGGAGTTTCCGGTTAACGAATAATCGGCGCCGGAGACGCCGGGCGGCGTGGCGGTTCCGCCGCGTTGAAATTGGACGGTGAGACCGCCCGCGCTGGCTGGAAGCGAAGTGTTAATCGTGATGCTGCCGCTCTGCCCATTGTGCTCGTAGGCATCGGGAATGGTCGTCGCCGCGGTGACGGTTTGAACCGCGGTCGCTTTAAGGACGAGATCGTCGATGCGGTTATTCGGGAGCGAACCGGTGGCGCCGCTGAGCGTGTAGCGCAGCCGCACGTCAGTCGCATTATTCAGAGCGGGGACGCCGGTAAAGTCGACGACCTTGGCTGAGAAAGTGGTGGAGGTGGTGGCGGTATTCACGCCTGGCAAGGTGGTGAAAGGTCCTCCATTCGCACTCCACGACCACGTTCCGGTGTCGTAGCCGGTCGAGGTGCCGCGAGTGGAAAATGTGACACTGAGACCGGAGTAACCGGTCATGGAAAAAGCGAATTCGATGTAGGTGCCGTTGCCGGCGGTGCCTTGCAAACCGAGCGCCTGACCCGTGACACCACCGAAGTCCGTGACCGCGCCGCCCCAACCGCTGAAGTCGATCGTGCCGTTGCCGCTACTGGCGGGGAGCGGGTTGGAATAGGGTGGCGCGTCGAAATTCCACATCGCGACCGCAGGCGGGATCGTCAGCATGAGCGAGAGCTGGATCGTGCCAGAGGCGCCGTTCAGTCCATCGACTGCGATGCGATAGGTCACTCCCGAGGTGGCGATAAAGGTGAAACTG
Organism: Chthoniobacterales bacterium; assembly: GCA_038258815.1. GTDB lineage: Bacteria > Verrucomicrobiota > Verrucomicrobiia > Chthoniobacterales > UBA10450 > JACCTI01. Next base: position 14,838 of record JBBSPM010000024.1, on the reverse strand, counting down.
CTCGGCGCGGTGCTGCCGCTCACAGTCGTTAGGGCACTCACGCTGTTGCCGGTGTAAACTCCGAGGAGAGTCGAGAAATTGCTGCCGCTGGTGCTGACGGTGACTTCGCCGGAGGCAGGCGCGGTCCATTTCCACCAGACGGATTTTCCACCCACGTTTCCGGCGTGGTTTGGCTCGCCGGTTTCCTTGGTTGCGTTCAAGTTCGTCCCTGCGGCGCTGGTGGACGAACCGCTGAGCGCGACGGCGTTTACGAAATCGTCGTTCGCCGGGGCCGGCGGCAACGCTAGCCAGAGCGAGGCGTTGATCACCAACCGCGCGTCGTCGCCATTGCGATCGTTCCAGCCGTCGAAAAGCGTGTTCCCCGGCGCGCCGGTGCCGTCGTCGATCGGCGAACTGTCGCCGACCGCGACAAATTTCCCGGCGCCGTATTTACCGTAGGCGACCATGACGTTGCTGTTGGTGTGCGATGAGCTCGTCCAAATCGCGGCGCGCACGGTAGAGTTGCTGGAGGGATTGATCGTGAGCGACGCGCCGCTGGCGTAGGCAAACCGTGTCACTGTTCCCGCGGCACCGTGCGTGATCGGATTATCGAGGGCGCTGTCGGCCGTTTCGTTCGAGGGCGAGATGTTGACGGGATTAATGACCACGCCGAAGGGCGCCGACTGGACGCCATTGTTTGAAAACAGATCGTTCCAAATGCCGACCGAGTCCCAGCCGTCGTTATCACGGTCCGAGTCGATATGATCGGCGCACATGAAAAGGCTGCCGCCAGCCTGGACATAACGGACGATGGCGCTCTTCTCGGCTGCGCTAAAGACGCGATTCGGCTCGATCACGGCGAAGACGTTATAGTTCGAGAGATCCTGCACGTTGGTGCCGTCGCCAAAAGTGATGCGAGCGCCGGCGGGCAAGGTCTCGACGCGGTGGCCGCGCTTCACCATCTCGATGCCCCAGGCCGAATTCGCGCCCGTCCAAAATGTCTCCGGAGTGTTGGCGGTAATGTTCGCCTGCGCCGGTGTGGGAATGCGTTGCGGTGTGCTGTTGTCCTCGTCGATCACCCAATCGGCGTTGCCCGCCGTTTCAGCATGGCTGGCATCGAACAAAAAAGTGGCCGCCCGCGCCTGGGAAAACGCGAGGAAAGAGCAGAAAAACGCAAGCGCCGCGGCGGCTCGCGCAGTGAACAGGAAATTGGTCACAAAGCGAAGGCGGGACACTAAGCCGCGCACGGGCGGTGTCGATTTATTTTGCGCGAGTCTTCGGTAAAATAACGAGTTTGGCGCGCGGCCAGCTTTCCTTAAACGGCATGCCCGCATTCGGTCGATCCAAGACATGGCAGGCGGGTAGCATGGCGCTCGTCGTTCTTCTCCTCCTGAGCCAGATAGTAGAGCCATTTTTACTGGTGCGCTCGGTTGTCCACGCGGTGGCCGATCCAATTATCTACAATGCACCGCGGGTGGTAACGACGCCGATTCGGGCAGCGCACGCGCGGCACGTCCGAGTCTTTTGCGGCCGGGAAGTGGACGAGAGCGAGTCCGATGCGGATCACGACCGGGACGTTGCGCCCAGCGAGGATGAACCGATCCGCGTGGCGTATTACTCCCGCACGCAACGAGCGACGCCGCCCCGGCGTCAACGCGCCACCGATGAAGACGACTACGACACTGACACTGGGCTGCGCCAGGCGCGGGGCGAAGAAAATTCTGACCGTGAAGATCGACCGCAACCGACCGTCGCCGGAAAACGCGCGGTTCTGCGTCATGGTGTGGCGCGCTCCCGCGGGCGCGCCGCAGAGTGTGAAGAACCGGCCCGCTCCCGGGAAGAAGATTGGAGCCGGCCCGCCCCCGGGCCGAAGGATCACAGCTTCGAAATGATTTCGAGACTTCGGCGCGAGGGCGCGCCGGCTCCAGCGCGATTCTGTTTGTGGACGCGATTCGCGCCCGTTATGTATCGAGGATGTTCAGCCTCACGATGCTCGGAAGCGGGAGCGCGGGGAACGCGGCTCTGCTCGCGACCGATCATTGCCGGCTCCTGATCGATGGCGGCTTGAGCGCGCGCCAGCTCGTCCTGCGGCTCGCCCTTTGCGGGGTCGCACCGGAACAACTCGATGGCGTTCTCATCACGCACGAACATGGCGATCATGTCTGTGGATTGGAAGTGCTCTGCCGGAAATTTCACGTCCCGATTTATTGCAATGCGCTCACCGCGGAAGCGATTCGTTGCGGTCCCTTGGCGGAACATCGGCACTGGCGGCTCTTCCGGACCGGCGCGGAATTTTCCATTTGCGATATCACGGTGCAGACGTTTCCCGTGCCGCACGATGCGGTGGAACCGGTCGGCTACGCCTTTCATCACGGCTCGGCTGGGCTCGGGTTTATCACCGATCTCGGTTACGCGACCAAGATGCTGGTGGAGCGGCTGCGTGAAGTACACACGCTCGTGATCGAGACCAATCACGACGAGAAATTGCTCCAGGCCTGCCCGCATCGGCCCTGGCCGGTGAAACAGCGGATCATGTCGCGCCATGGGCATCTCTCAAATGCCGCTGCTGCGACCGTGATCGAGCAATTGCTCCCGGGAAAAATCGAGCGTGTGGTGCTGGGGCATTTGAGCCGGGATTGCAACACGCCGGAGTTGGCGATGAGCTCGATCCGCGCGCTGCTCAATCGTTTTGAGCGCACGGAAGTGGAAGTTTTTTGCGCCGAGCAACGCGAGATCAGCAGCCGATTCCGGATCGGCGCGACCCGTGGTGGCGCGTTCCAACCGACGTTCGATCATCTCTTTTTTGAGACCACACCGGCGCCCGACGCGATCACGCGCGCGGCATGAGCGGTGGCTCTGTCGGCGCGGTCATTCTCGCGGCCGGCGGCTCCACGCGCTTGGGGCGACCAAAACAACTGCTCGTTTGGCAGAGTTCGACTCTGATTCGGCGAACGGTGAACGCGGCGACCGAGGCTGGCTGCGCGCCGGTGGTGGTCGTCATCGGAGCGGTGCGGGAAGAGATTGAAAAGGAACTGCGCGAGACGCGCGCAACGGTTGCATTCAATCCCGATTGGCAACTCGGCCTCGGCACTTCCATCCGCTGCGGCGTTCGGCACTTGATGGACAGTAACGAGCCAATCGACGCTCTGGTGCTGCTGACATGCGACCAACCATTGGTCGATGGTTCGGTGGTTACATCTCTCATCGCGCAGTGGCAGGAGACTCGTCCCGCCATGGTCGCGTCCCGCTACGAAGAAACGGTCGGCATTCCGGCATTGTTCGATCGTTCCTGCTTCGATGACTTGCTCCGTTTATCCGACGCCGCCGGTGCAAAAATACTGCTCCAATCCCAGCCCGAAAATGTTACGGAAATCGCGTTCGAGGGCGGCGCACTCGATCTCGATACTCCAGCCGATCTGGTCCGCGCTGGAATCGAGTAGGACGGCACTGTAGCGGCGGTCTCTGACCGCCGAACGCGTCTGCTGCAATCCACGTTTTCGGCGGTCATAGACCGCCGCTACAGGGCTCTTGCTCCCACCCTTCGCGCCTCAGTTGCAACGCGCCTGAGCCAATGCGCTTGTAGCCGCATGCCGCGGGGACAAAAAATCCGGATCATCCTGGCCTACGCCACGCTCTGCGTGGTCTGGAGTTCCACCTGGCTCGCGATCAAGGTCGGGCTCGACGATCTCCCGCCCATCTCCTTCGCCGCCCTGCGTTTCCTGATCGCGTTTCTCGTCCTCGTCGCGGTTTCAATCGGGCGGGTGCGGTTGCTGCCGCGGTCGCGCGAAGATTGGAAGCTGCTCGGGTTTACCGGCGTCCTCATGTTTGCGGTCAATTACGGACTGCTCTTCTGGGGCGAGAAATACATCTCCTCCGGGCTCGCCGCCGTGCTCCAGGCCATGATCGTGATTTTCGGCATGTTCTTCGCGCATTTCCTTCTCCCGAGCGAACCCTTGCGCTGGCAACGCGTGGCCGGCGCGCTGCTTTCCGGCGCCGGCGTGGCGCTCATCTGCGGCCGACTGATGGGCCACGGCGGGATGTTGGCATTGTGGGGCGGCCTCGGCGTCGTCATCGGCGGCGCGGGCGCCGCGTTTTCGAATGTGCTCCTGAAACGGCGGGCGCTCGATCTCGCGCCCGCCATGATCGCCGGCTGGCAAATGATCTTCGGCACTGTCCCACTGCTGTTGTTAGGCCTGACCCTGGAAGGAAATCCGCTCGCCTTTCATTGGACCCGGATGGCGATCTTCTGCCTGCTCTATCTCGCGATCATTGGTTCGGCCCTGACCTTTCTGCTCCTCTACTGGCTCCTGCCGCGCATGCCGGTAAACAATCTGCAAACCATCTCGCTCATCACGCCGCCGGGTGCGGTGGCGATCGGTTGGCTGCTGGGCGGCGAAAGCTTTTCGCTCTGGTCGCTGGTTGGCGGCGCGCTCGTGCTGGCGGGCGTGTGGATGATTTTTCGGAAAACAGAGCGCAAGGAATTGGAGGCTGAAACAACGATGCCGCGAGCGTGACTTCGCGCGCCACCCCGTCATCCCGAGCCGCGGAGACGGTCGAGGGATCTCGCAGGCGCAGAAGTGGACGCGAACAAGTGAGAGCGAGTTCGTCAGTGCAGATGCGAGATCCCTCGACAAGCTCGGGATGACAGCGGAGACGACGCGTGATATTCCACGAGCGTGCCCGAAGCCGTCCCGCAAAGCGCGAACGCCGTTCTCATGATTCGGCCGCAACGGTTCTATCCGAATCCGGAAACGGCCGCCGACAATGCCTTTCAACAGGCCGTGGCCGCGGGTCAGCTGCCGGCGGTTTCCGCGGCGGCGCAGGTTGAATTCGATCGCGCCGTGGAAACGCTACGGGCCGCGGGCGTAGTCGTGCATGTGGTGGACGACACCGCCACGCCGGAGAAGCCGGACGCGGTTTTTCCTAACAACTGGTTCTCCACCCATCACGACGGACGAGTGGCCTTGTATCCGATGTCTTCGGCGACCCGCCGAAAGGAACGCCGCCACGATGTGATCGAAGGCTTGCGGCAGCATTATCGCATCACGGAAGTGGTCGACTATTCGCCGAACGAAATCGCCGGTCGGGCTTTGGAAGGAACCGGGAGCCTGGTCCTGGACCACGTGAACAAGATCGCTTTCGCGTCGCTCTCCCAACGCACGCATCCTGACGTGCTCCGGAAGTTCTGCGACGATTTTGGGTATGAAGCGGTCACGTTTCGGAGCGAGAGCGCGCCTGGTCGCGCGATCTATCACACCAACGTGATGATGTGTGTCGGCTCGGAGTTTGCCCTCGTGGGTCTGCAAAATATTCCCGACGAAGCCGAACGCGACGGCGTGCAAAATCTTTTGGAAGCAAACGGCACGGAAGTGATCGAATTGACGCCAGCGCAGATCGGAGAATTCGCCGGGAACGCGATCGAGTTGCATAACGACCGCGAAAAATTGCTCGTGCTTTCCGCACGGGCCGCCGCGGCGCTCACTCCGGCGCAGCGTAGAATCCTCGAAAAATATGCGCGCCTCATCCCGCTGGCTCTGCCGACCATCGAACTCGCTGGCGGCAGCGCGCGCTGCATGATCGCGACCATTCACCTGCCGCGGCTGTAGGCTATTTTTGCGCGAGCCGTTCTTCCACCGCTTCGCACAAGACGTGAAGAAGGAGCATGTGTGCTTCCTGGATGCGTGCGGTGGTCTCTCCGCGAACGAGCAATTCGAGATCGGCCACACCTTTACTCGCGCCGCCGTCGCGGCCGAGGAATGCGATCGTGATCAGGCCGCGCGTCTTCGCTTCTTCCAGCGCACGCTGGATGTTGGGCGAGTTGCCACTGGTCGTTAGGCAAACAAGGACGTCGCTTTTCTGGCCGAAGGCGGCCACCTGCCGGGCAAAAATTTCCCCGAACCCGTAATCGTTCCCGGCCGCGGTGAGGAGGCCGCAGTCGCTATTCAAGCAGATGGCGGGGTAGGCAGGCCGATCCTGGATAAAGCGGACCACGAACTCAGTCGCGAAATGCGAGGCGTCGGCTGCGCTGCCGCCATTGCCGCAGACCAGGAGCTTGTGGCCGGAGGCGAGGCATTCCGTCAGCGCATCGGCGACGCGCCGCATCTGCTGATCGAGTTCGCCCAAAGCTTGCAGCGTTTCGACCGATTCCGCGACGGCCCGCTGCAAAACGCTGGAAAGGTCACGCATGAGCGTCCCGAAACGCGAGTCGTTAGGCGTTAGCGCTTCGCGGGGGTTGGCGAAGCTTTTGCCTTGGGCGACGGCGCGGCTTTGACCTTCGCCGGCTTCATCTTCTTGACATATTTCAGTCGTTCTTTGGCATCAGCATCATCCGGCTTTAATTTCAGGATTTTCTCCAGGTCAGCCGCGGATTTCTCGTTCTCGCCCATCAACCGGTAAACATAAGCGCGGCGGCGATACGCCTCCACGTCCTTCGGCTGCGCCTCGATCACCTTCGTGAAATCTTCCAGCGCGAGGTCGTATTTCTTCAGGTTGCGATTAGCAAAACCGCGCCGGGTTCGACCTTCGATATCGACTTTCGCAATACTGTTGATCGCGATGGTGTAATCGGCGATCGCTTTGTCCCATTTCTTCTGCTGGAGGTAAATGTAAGCGCGCAAACGGAGGGCGCTCTCGTCGCGCGGATTCGATTCCAGCACCTGATCCAATTCTTTGAGGGCGGCGCCGGTTTTTTTCTGGCGCAGGAGAAGCCGCGCGCGTTCGACTCGAGCACCAGAGGCATCGGGGTTGAGCTCGATCGCTTTCGCGTAATCAGCGCGGGCTTTCGCGGCCTGACCGCTGAGACGATAGGAGAGCCCGCGGTTCCGATAATTCTTCGGGTCCTTCGGCTGGGCTTCGATCGCTTTGGTGAATTCCGCGATCGCTTTGTCGTATTCTTTTTTCCGCGCGTATTTCACGCCGCGATTGGTGTGGCCACCGGGATCGCCGGAGACAGAACTGCGGGAACGACGGGCTTCAGCCGTGGTCGGCCAGGCGACCACGCCCGAAAGCAGAGCGATTAAAACAAGGCAAATGAGAGAACGAAGCGTCATAAAGAGGTCCGGGGGTGGCGTTTTTGTCTGTATTTTCTGCGACCAAGAGGTTCAAGCTTACTCAGTTTCTCAAAATCCGCGCGTGGAAACACCGCCTTTGCCCAAAAGCCCATGAAGACTCCCAATCACAGATCCTCCAATGCCGAGCGAGAACGCCTGCGCCTAGACGCGGCGCGCGAGCAAAACTGGAAGCGGTGGGGCCCGTATCTCTCGGAGCGACAATGGGCCACGGTGCGCGAGGATTATTCCGCGGGCGGCAACCCTTGGGATTCTTTCCCGCACGATCACGCGCGCAGCCGCACTTATCGCTGGGGCGAGGATGGGTTGCTCGGGATTACGGATCGGGAGTGTCGGCTCTGCTTCGCGCTCGCACTTTGGAATGGGCGCGACCCAATCCTGAAGGAGCGGCTTTTTGGCTTGACCGGTCCCGAGGGAAACCACGGCGAGGACGTGAAGGAAGCGTATTTCTATCTCGATTCCACGCCGACTCATTCCTACCAGAAAGCGCTGTATAAGTATCCGCAGGCGGAGTTCCCATACTCCCGCTTGGTGCAAGAAAATCGACAGCGCGGCCTGAACGCGCCGGAGTTCGAATTAGCGGACGCCGGCGTCTTTGATGAGGGACGGTATTTCGATGTTTTCGCCGAATACGCAAAAGCTTCGCCTAACGACATCTTGATTCGGATCACGGTGGCAAATCGCGGCCCAGAAACCGCCACGCTGCATCTCCTGCCGACGCTTTGGTTTCGGAACATGTGGTCTTGGGGCGACGTGCCCGAGATGGTGAAGACGAAACCGTCGATGCGGATGGACGGCGCGCGCGTCATCCGGGCGGAGCACGAACGTCTGGGCGATTACCAGTTCGCGTTCGAGGGCGAGGCGCGGCCGCTTTTCACCGAGAACGAGACGAACGCACAACGTCTTTACGGCGCGCAAAACCCAGCGCCGTTTGTGAAGGACGCGTTTCACGAATTCGTTATCCGCGGGAATGAGGCGGCGGTAAATCCGGCGCAAACCGGGACCAAGGTGGCGCTGCACGAAGTGCTGGAGTTGGCGCCCGGCGAATCGCGCACCATCCGGCTGCGCCTCTCGGCCGCCAAGGAAGCACCCGCGGCGCCATTCGATGCGGAGTTCGACGAAATCTTCGCCGCGCGTCTAAACGAGGCGAATGAGTTTTACGGACAGATCGCCGGTGCGGCGCACGGCGATCCCGATGCGCGCAACGTTATCCGGCAGGCCTACGCCGGCCTGCTTTGGACGAAGCAATTTTACTACTACACCATCCCAGAATGGCTGAAGGGCGATCCCGCCCAACCAGCGCCGCCGTCGGAGCGGTTAACCGGCCGCAACAGCAGTTGGCAGCACCTTTACAATCGCGACATCCTCTCCATGCCGGATAAGTGGGAATATCCGTGGTTCGCGGCTTGGGATCTCGCCTTTCACATGATCCCGATGGCGAGGATCGATCCGGATTTCGCGAAGCATCAGCTCGGCCTCCTTTTACGCGAATGGTACATGCACCCGAACGGTCAAATGCCGGCCTACGAATTCGCGTTCGGCGATGTGAATCCACCCGTCCATGCCTGGGCCGCGTGGCGCGTCTACAAAATGACCGGCGCCCGCGGCGAGCGCGACACCGCGTTTCTCGAAAGCACCTTCCAGAAGTTGCTTCTGAACTTCACCTGGTGGGTCAATCGCAAAGACATGGAAGGGAACAACCTCTTCTCCGGTGGCTTCCTCGGGCTGGATAACATCGGCGTCTTCGATCGTTCGAAACCGCTCCCCACTGGCGGCTTCCTGCAGCAGGCGGACGGCACGGCGTGGATGGCGTTCTACAGCCTCACCATGCTTTCGATGGCGCTGGAGCTGGCCCAAACCAATCCCGCCTACGAAGACATGGCTTCGAAGTTTTTCGAGCATTTCATCCACATCAGCGACGCCATGAACTCGTTAGGCGAGGAAGGCCTCTGGGACGAGGAAGACGGCTTTTATTACGACGAATTAAAAACGCCGCGCCAGCGTCAGATTCCGCTCAAGACGCGCTCGCTCGTCGGTCTCATGCCGTTGATCGCGGTCGAGATTTTGGAGAGCGAACACCTCGAACGGCTGCCTGGATTCACGAAACGGATGAACTGGTTTCTGAATTACCGGCCCGATCTCGCGCCGCTCATGAGCCTGGGAAAACTCGGTCCGCACGGACGTCAGCGCATGCTCGCCATTATGACCCAGGATCGGCTCGAACGCGTCCTGCGTTACGTGCTCGACGAGTCGGAATTTCTCTCGCCGTTTGGGGTGCGCTCGCTTTCACAGATTCATCGCGATCATCCTTACATCCTGCAGGTCGCGCAGGAGGAACATCGCGTCGATTACGTCCCGGGCGAGGGCAACAGCTACCTCTTCGGCGGGAACTCGAACTGGCGCGGCCCGGTCTGGTTTCCGATCAATTATCTCATCATCGAAGCGCTCGAGCGCTACCATCACTTCTTCGGCGACGAGATGAAGGTGGAATGCCCGAAAGGCTCCGGGACGATGCTGAACTTGAAGGAAGTCGCCACCGAACTGGCACGCCGGATGGGGAGTCTCTTTCTCCGCGACGAAAACGGCGAACGCCCCTTCGCCGGCGGCGATCCGCGCTTCGCGAACGATCCGCATTGGCGCGATCTCGTGCTCTTCCACGAATATTTCCATGGCGACAATGGACGCGGTCTCGGCGCCAGCCATCAAACCGGCTGGACCGCCCTCGCGGCGCGATTGATTGAAGGCATGCTGCCGAATCTGCCCCGCCCCCAAGAAGATCGCGAGTGAGCGGCCTGTCTCTCCGCGCCGCAAGCGCCGGAGAGGCGACACTCTTGTCGCCTGCGCCAAAATCAAACGGGTCCGCCAGGCATATTGCCCCAAAACGGACTGCGATGATCGCGGCGTGTTACACAAGTTTGTCCCATATGCGACAAAAGTCTGTCGGGCCGAGGGAGTCCGAGTCGAGAGGCGCATCCGTCGCGAGTCGCTCGATCAGGAGATGCCGAGTCCTATGCGCGCCGTCCGCGGCCACGAGGTAAGCATTTTTTGCTCTGCACAACTTTGTCGCATATGGGACAAAGTTGTGTCAATCACGAGCCAGGGATGCAGGGATCGCAGCTCGGGGCTCGTGGGTGAGAGCGTCAGGATCTACTGGGCGAAGCTGGACTGGGGACGCCCGGAGGCGTGCCTGATTCCCGAGTCGCTGCGCAAGCCTCCCGCCTGGTTCGACCGGCGGATTGCGGGTAGAGTCGGAAGATGAAAGGCGGATCATTTCTCGGCGTGAGCATCATCGCGGCCTTCGTCGGCTGGTTCGGGCCCGGGAGCGGGGCCGCGACCGAAGCGCCGACACACACCAATCGACTCGCGCGGGAAAAATCACCTTACCTCCTGCAGCACGCGCACAATCCGGTCGATTGGTATCCGTGGGGCGAGGAGGCCTTCGCGAAAGCGCGGAAAGAGAACAGGCCGATCTTCCTCTCGATCGGCTATTCCACCTGTCACTGGTGCCACGTGATGGAGCACGAGAGCTTCGAGAACGAAGCGATCGCGCAGCTGCTGAACGACAATTTCGTCAGCATTAAAGTCGATCGCGAAGAGCGGCCGGATATCGATGGCGTCTACATGACGTTCGTCCAGGCCACGACCGGCAGTGGCGGTTGGCCGCTGAACGTTTGGCTGACGCCTGAGTTGAAGCCCATCGTTGGTGGCACGTATTTTCCGCCAGAGGAGAAGTGGGGCAAACCCGGCTTGAAGAGTGTGCTGCGCCAGATCGCGAAGGCGTGGAAAACGGATCGCGCGCGAATCGTTGAGGGCTCAGATAAAATTGTCGCGCAGTTGCAGAGCGCGGTCGCGCAATCCGGCGGAGCCGACAAGCTCAGCGACGGAATTCGGGAAAAAGGCTACGAGCAATTCTCCGCGCGCTTCGACGAAAAATTCGGCGGCTTCGGCGACGCCCCGAAATTTCCGCGGCCGGTCGCGCTCGAGTTTCTCTTCGATTTTTACGGTACAACACCTGAATCGAAGGAAGGAAAACGCGCACTGGAAATGTCGCTCGTCACTTTGCGCAAAATGGCGGCTGGCGGGATACACGATCACCTTGGCGGCGGCTTCCATCGTTACTCCACTGACAAGTTCTGGCACGTCCCACATTTCGAAAAAATGCTCTACGATCAGGCGCAGCTTGCGCTCGTTTATCTGGACGCGTTCCAGATCACGCACGAGCCGCTTTTTGAGCAGACCGCGCGCGACATTCTGGATTATGTGCGGCGCGATCTCTCCAGCCCGGAAGGCGGTTTTTACTCCGCGGAGGATGCCGACAGTTTGGTGGCGGAGGGGAAAAGCGAGAAGGCGGAAGGAGCGCTTTACGTTTGGTCGAAAGAGGAGATCGATCGCCTGCTCGGGGCGGAAAGATCGAAGGTTTTCGATGCTCACTATGGCGTGGAGAAAAACGGCAACGCCCCGGAAGATCCGCAGGGCGAATTCACGAATAAGAATATCCTGATCGAACGCCAGACGCCCGCCGAAACGGCGAAGAAGTTCGGTTTGAAAGAAGAGAAGGTTCGTCAGCTTCTGGCGGAAAGTCGGAAGATTCTTTTTGACGCCCGCGCGAAGCGTCCGCGGCCGCATTTGGACGACAAGGTCGTGACCGCATGGAACGGCCTCATGATCTCAGCCTTCGCGCGCGCCGCGCAAGTGCTCGACGATCCCGCCTATCAAAAAATAGCCGATAAAGCCGCCGAATTTTTGCGCGAGAAACTCTACCAAGCCGACACGCACACATTGCGGCGCAGCTATTGCGAAGGCGCCAGTGAGGTCGAAGGATTCGCGACCGACTACGCGTTTCTCATCCAGGGTTTACTCGATCTTTACGAGACTTCGTTCGACTCGAGTCGGTTGGAATGGGCGCTGCAACTTCAGGCCCGGCAGGATGAGCTTTTTCGCGATGCGAAAGCGGGCGGCTATTTCACCACCAGCGGCGCGGACGCGAACGTGCTTCTGCGGATGAAAGAAGCGGACGACATGGCCGAGCCCTCGGCCAATTCGGTCAGCGCGCTCAACCTTCTCCGGCTCGGCTACCTCCTGGACGACGAAACTGCCCGAAAGCATGCCGAGGAGACGCTGCACGCCTTTGCGCAGCAATTGGAAAGCGCTCCTTCTTCGATGCCGAAGATGCTCGCCGCGCTCGGCTGGTCCCGCGCGCATCCGAAGCAAATCGTCATCGCCGGGAAGCCCGGCGCGGCCGATACGCAAACGCTCCTCCGCGAAGTGCACCGGCGATTCCTCCCCCATCACGTCCTGATTTTAGCCGATGGCGGACCGGGCCAAAAATTCTTCGGCGAGCACGTCGATTTTATCAAATCGGTCGAACCGATCGACGGCAAAGCGGCCGCCTACGTGTGCGAAAATTTCGTCTGCCAACTCCCGACAAATTCGCCAGAAAAGTTGCGCGCGCTCCTGGCTGCGGGAGACTCGGAATAATGTCCGCGCCCACCACTCCTAAGCATGTGGCGAGAGTGGACTTCGAGCTGCTCGTAGATACACACTACGCGGCGCTTTACCGGTTTGCTCTCAGCCTCGCGAAGAATGCGATGCAAGCGGCCGACCTTACTCAACAAACTTTTTACCTCTGGGCGGCGAAAGGCCACCAGTTGCGCGACACGTCGAAAGTGAAGACATGGCTTTTCACCACTCTTTATCGCGAATTCCTCGGCGGCCATCGGCACGAAGTGCGGTTCCCAAAGGTGGGTCTGGACCAGGCGCCCGAGCAAGCCGCTCCGGCAACGTCGGTGCATGAAAAAATCGATGCCGCCGCCGCCGTCGCCGCTTTGCAAACGCTGGAGGAAAACTACCGCGCGCCGCTCACCCTTTTTTATCTGAAACAATTTTCCTATGCCGAGATCGCTGAAGTCCTGGAGGTGCCGATCGGCACCGTCATGTCGCGGCTCTCGCGCGGGAAAGAATCTCTGCGGCAAAAATTAGCCGACCAATCGGACGTGGCCGCGCGCAAAATCGTGCCCCTCCCCGAACCGAAGAAGGGAGCGCGCGAGTGAATAACGACGAAGCCAAATTCATTCTCAGCGCTTATCGCCCGGGCGGCGAAGATGCGGCCGATGCCCGCTTCACCGATGCGGTCGCGCAAGCCGAACGCGATCCGGAATTGGCGACTTGGTTTAAGAGCGAACTGCAATTTGACGCGGCCATCGCGGACGCGCTCGACGGCGTTCCGCCGCCGCGCGATCTGCGGGCGAAGATTCTGGCCGGTGGCGAAGTTAGCCGCCCGCGCGCCTGGTCAGGGCGCAGGACTGTGTTCGCACTTGCCGCTGGCATCGTTCTCCTGGCGGCGCTGGCCACCATCTGGTTAGGCCGCGCCCAAAACCTCGACGGCTGGCAACGCGACGCGCTCGCCATCATTCCAAAACTCGACACCGGTGCGGAGAGCTTCGATCTGAAGAACAAAGACCCGGAAGTGCTGCAACAGTTTCTCCAGGCTCGCAACGTACCCGCCCCGGCGACGCTTCCGGTCGCGCTGCAATCGCTCCCGACACTGGGTTGCAAGACATTCAGGTCGAACGGTCAGGCGGTCTCGATCATGTGCTTCAAGATGCACGCGGGCGAGCTCATCCACCTCGTGGTAACCGGGCAAAACTCCCTCTCGCGCCCGCCGCCAGCGAAGCCTCGCTTCGTGGAGACGAACGGATGGACCACCGCGAGCTGGAGCGCGAATGGCCAGTCCTGCATGCTGGCGACGAAGGGTTCCGAGAAAGATCTGCGCGAAGTGCTGACGACCGCGGCGCTGGCCGCGGCCCGCGTTGAACGATTCGTTAGGGCATCCAGCCGCCCACTGCTTGCAGAGACTCCAGTCCTCCAGCTTCCGTAACCCACGCCACCACAGCCTGGCGCGATGAAGTGGCGGGGCCGGCCGGCAAGCTCAATTCCGCTTCGCCCTTGCCCAAGGGCGCGTCGTTCAGGCCGAGCACTACGAAATCGTGCAATAACTGGCGGCCGCTATTTTCCCCGGCTTTGACATTGATCTTCACGTCAGAGCCGAGACGCGCGACGTGCACCTCGAAGGAGCGTCCGTCCGCATTGGCCGGCTGAAAATCTGCCGCGACGCGGTTCGAATCCTTCAGCGTCAGTGTCAAAACGCCCGGCTTCTCGTTGGAAGCAGAGGGGACGCCGTTGTTGTGCCATTCGCGCCCATCGAGAACAAAGCCCGGCGTATAAACGCTCGAGCTCTTCCACGCCGCGGAATAGCGATACTGCCGCGCCGTCCAGGCCTTCGCCGCGAACGGATCGCGCCACCCCAGCCGATCCCAGTAATCGACGTGAAACGCGAGCGGAACAAAATCGGTCCACAAGCCGGGCGCGTTCTTCAACTTGCTCAGCCACGCCTCGGCCGGCGGGCAACTGCTGCAACCTTCGGAAGTGAAGAGTTCGAGCAAATGCGCGCGCGTCGGTTTGCTGGTGAAGGTGGTCTCCGCGGCGCGCATCGATGAGAGTGCCATGCACGACAGCGGAAGGAGGAGCCAGGTAAGTTTGGACATGTCGATGAGAAGCGTCGCGGCGGAAATTTATTCCCCGCTCCTTCAAGTATGTTGCCAGTTTTCGTCGTCGTTGGATTCGTTAGGCGAGAGGCCAAGGATGTCGCCTTGAGTGTTGACGCCGAGGCCGAGGACGGTGCGATTCACGTAAGCGAAGTAGCTCGCCACCTGATTCACTTCCAGAATCTCGCCGTCGTCGAGACCGGCCTCGCGGAGCGCCGCGATTGACGATTCTCGCGCGTCGCGCGGTG
>JBBSPM010000023.1:0-64323 GCA_038258815.1 Chthoniobacterales bacterium | reverse complement strand
GATCAGCAGAAGTGGCTTACGATGGCGGGAGTGGGGCGCTCATTGGGAGGGAGTGATATCGGGGAACGCGATGGCGCCGTCGCCCAGTGGGCGAGCGGAAAAACCGCGGGGTCCTGGGACGAGCGCAATTTGATGAAGGAAATGATGGGGCTGCCTGGCAAGGCGGATGCGCTCGCTCCGCGTTGACCGGGCCCACCAAGAGCGGGAAGCCGACTGGAACGAGCCAAAGGGCCGCTTGAACTTCGGCCCCAACTTCAATCACACCCTCGGTCTCCACGGTTTTCCCGCGCAGCTTCCATTTGCCCGCATTCCTCCAGACGATCGTTCCTTTGTCGGCCAGGTATCCGGTGAACGTCCCGTCGTTTCGGATCACGTAGTCCGAGAGCAAATCCTCGTATTCGCTGAATTTCCCGTCCGTCCTCAGATTCGGCACGAAGGCCTCGTTGGAAAAATCCAGAGAACGAGGAGAAACCGATCCGTCACCAGCTTTGGCCTCGGCATCTGGTGTTGTTTAAACCACCGGATTCCACACGCCCCTAAAATCCCGCGTTTGCCGATAGAGCGCCGCTTGACGAAGTTGCGCGGTGCGAAGGGCAAACCGAGGTGGGCTCATCCTGGCGGTGCTGTTTTCCACAGCCGTCAGCGCGCTCGCGCAGTCCGAGGTCAGCCCCGCGAACAAGCTCTACCAGCAAGCCGTCTTGGAAGGCGACCGCGCCTCGAAGCTGGAGCGTCGCGGCAAAAAGGAAGCCGCCATCGATGGCTACGAGTTGGCTGGTCAACTCTCCGAAGCCTCGATCGCGGAAGCCGAACGCAGCGGCCTCGCGCCGCAAGATCGTCCGCCCGAAGTCTATTTCCGCTGC
This sequence comes from Chthoniobacterales bacterium, assembly GCA_038258815.1. Lineage (GTDB taxonomy): Bacteria > Verrucomicrobiota > Verrucomicrobiia > Chthoniobacterales > UBA10450 > JACCTI01. The sequence goes on along the minus strand of JBBSPM010000023.1, from coordinate 63,463 downwards.
GCCACCTCCTATCTCCACGCCGGCCGATTGCTCACGTATCTGCGCCGCGAAGGCGAGCGGAAGGACGAAAATCTCGGCAAAGCCGTCCGCTATCTCGAGATGGTGGAGAAGATCGAACGCGAACGCGCCGAGCATGCCCAAGGTCCGATTAACCCGGAAATCTGGCGCGTGCGGAACGCGGCCGGTTACGCCTCCTTCCTCCGCGGCGAGCTGGCACAGGCGCGCCTGCAGTACGGCGCCGTCCTCGAATTGAACCCCAGCTACAAACCCGCCGAGCAAGCCATCGCTGAGATCAACAAACTGGAGCAAGAGCAAAACGAACTCTTCACCCCGCAAGGCCGCACCTTGCAAAAAGAGAAAAACCGCAAGCTCCTGCGCGGCATGGTGGACGCGCTCCGGCTGGTGCGAGACATCGTTACGCTGGGCCGCTAGAGACGGCGCGGCGATACTCCGGCGGAAAGAAGAAGCCGACAGGCTCCGCTGGCGCGATCACTTCATCGCGCGACTTCGCGCCGACTTTTCCTTTGCCGTCCTCGCGGACGGCGCCTTGTTTCTGGATGTCGCCGTGGCCGATCAAAAGCATGGTGCGCATTTCATTTGCTCGGCGCTGGAAATTTTCGCTTTGCGTCGAGTTCGAAACGGACTTTCTGGGCGAGCTGTCATTAGCTTCGAGGTGCGGGTCCGTGTCTCGACAGGGTTAATGCTCAATCCTCTCGCTGCCGCGCCGCGCGATCGGCCTCCGCGATGAAGGCCCGCAACGCGCCCAGCACCGCCGGCATCTCTTCCATCGACATGCGCATTTCCCGCGCTTTCCCTCGCTTGGCCGGCATGCTCGTTTGCAGCACAGGTGCGCTCAACAGCATCGTCAACGCTGGCTGTGGACCACTCTCGAGGAAGCTCTGCATCTGTTTCGAGCCACGTTCCAATGCCGCCACAAACTGATCCATCTCCTCCACCGCGCCCTCGAGGAAGGCCCCGATATCGAAATCCGCCGGAGCCGTTCCCGGCGGGAAAAAAGTAAACCAGGCGCGGGTCAGAGACATGATCAAAACGAGCACGCTCTCCACCTGCAGCGGACCCGTCAGCTCGGCGACCGCCTCCGCCAGCTCGGGCGCCACTTCTTCGAAAGTATGCCAGGCATCCTCGGGGTCGGGCAGCTCCGCGGTGACCGCCTCGAGCCGCGCGATGACCTCATCCTCCGTCCAGGGTCGCGCCGGCAGCGCCGGCGGGGGGTCATACCGGAGTTCATCCACTTCGTCGTCGTCGTCCGGGATGAGGTCGGCCTCTTCCCGGGCCGGGGCGCGTTCCGGCGGCGGCGGAAAATTCAGATCGTCGAGTCCGAGTTCGAGCGGCAGCCAGTTAATGTCCTCCCGCCCGCCGGTCTCCAGCATCCGTTCATCGTGCCGCCGGATGATCGGCTTGAGCAGGCGGATCAACGCCGGCCGCTGTGCGGGATCCTGGGCCGCGACGCGAGGCGTTTTCCCTCCCAGCGCCGGCACCGCGCTATCGATCCACAGACGCTGATGCCGGTCCACGACCGCCGCGGCCGCTTCTTCCGGCGAAAGCCCGGCGGGTAACTGATAATCAATCCGCGAGGTGGAGAGCGCGAGCCGCGGCGCGCCTTCCAAGAGAGCCGGCGGGACTAACGAAAGGTCCGGGGCCGCGACCCGCGCCGCCGTCCTGGCCGCGAGGTCTTCAACCCGTTCCGAAACGAATTCGACCAGGTCTCCCACCCATTTCTCGAGCCGCATCTTCAAGGCTTGCAGCCGGGCCGACGCGCTGGCCTGGAGGAAAAGCCGCTCCTCTCCCACCAGCACCCGTCCCAGCAGAGGCCGGCCCAGCGTGCTCCCGACCACGGACTCCAACCCCAGCGCGATCTGGCCCGGCTCCAGCGGCGCCGCGACATCGAAGCAATCGAACGCCTCCTTCCAGCCGTCCGCTTCCTCTTCCTCTTCCAAGTCGTTAGGCACAAAGGCCTCATCGCGTTCCAGCCGGCGCAATAACGTCGCGACATCGCCCCGCACCGTATAGACGCTCTGGCAATCCTTCGCGTCCATCTGCGCAAACATCCGTCGCCGCCGTTCGTCCGCCGTCGCCCGGCTCGCCGCGTCCAGCTCGCTCAGGTGCTGGGCCAGCCAATCGCGCAACGCTGCCGCCGGCGCGACCGGGCCGCCCAGATGCGCCACCAGCGCGCGCAAGACTTCCTCCGGTTCGAATTGGCTGCTCTCCGGCAGGAAAGAAAGCACGCCATGCACCCGGCGATAATGCGGCATGGCAAAGGTCCACCCCAGCATCTGCATGAAGCGCACAGCCCGCGCCGCCAGCCGGCGATCCGGGAGAAGGAAAGGCCTTCTCTCGGTCTCAATTAAATCCACTGCCTCGCAGAACGAATCATCCAGCACGTGATGGATTTCGAGGAGCGCGGGACACATTTGCGCCGTGCGCTCGAGCAGCACCCGTTCGTCGTTCGATAAATGGGCCCGCCCCGATTCCAGCCAACGCTGCGCAAAGGTCCGCCCGCTTTCATCCCGCGCTACATAAAATCGGTGGACGAAGAATTGCTGCCGTGCCAAGTCGCTCTCACGGTCGAGTCTGCGCACGGCGCGCTGGAATTCGGTGTCGCCCGCCGTCTCCGCTCGCAGCGCGGAAAACAATTTCTCGTCCAGCCCCTGCTCGATCTCCATGGCCCGCTCGTAGTTTTCGGGCGACCACGGATTAAAGGGACATTCCGCCGGACAGGCGTAACGGCTGGCGCGGTTCTCGCCGCACTGCGCGGGACTGATCTGCTCCTCGATCGCGGGGCACCATCGTTTCTGTTTACTCACTTCTTAAGCTGTCGGGAACCGCCGTCGCGCCGTCAAGGCGCGACTTGACGACACGCCGGTCCCGTCCTCATACCTTTCCGCGTGGCCTGGCGAATCCATGAAAATGTTCGGCGCGGCGAGATCGACAACCGCACGCGCAGACGTGTGACCGGACGCATCTGGCTCGAGGGGATGGCGGAGCCGATCGTGCTCGAGCTGGCGGGCGATTGTCAGCCCGATCTCGCGGGTTGCCTGCTGCGTTTCGAAAATCCGCACCCCATCGCGATGACCACCCCGCCGCCCGCACCGAGACAGCGCGGCGCCGCCGGTCACATCACCGCCGCGCGCAAAGTGCGCGTCTTCGATGTTCCACTGGAGGAAGTTTTCGCGATGCACAGGGCTGGCGAGACGCCGCCCGAGCATCTCGCCTCGAGCATCTATCTCGAATGGTTTTCCGACCTGAGCGGTCACGTCGTGATCGAGAGCGCAGACTACCGGCTCGAAATTTCCGAACCCGCCTGGCGCTTCAGCGCGGAGGAACTGCGCGAGCGCAAACGCCTCGCCACCGAAGCCGGCGCGGCGCCCTTTGCCATTGAAATCCACGCCGACGGAACCGAAGAGAGGTGGGACGAGTTCCGCTGCGAACAATTTCTGCGCGAGAATGACGCGCGCACGGATCGCTATGGAAAGTTGCTGGAGAAATACCGCGATCATCCCGACTCGGAGCGCCTGATCGCGCGCGAGATGGGTTGGAGTTGGCTGGAAGAAGCGCTCGATGCCGAAGCGGCGGGCGATTACGACGACGCCCGGGCGGAGGACGCGGCGGCGTTTGACGAAGCCGAGAACCTCGAAGAGCCGGCACCCGATCCTGCGCGGGAAGGAATCGATTGGGTCCGCGAAGGGGACGGCGATCTGGTTCATCCGCTCCAAAAGCAAGCCCACGACGCGCTCTATGAGTTAACCGACGAACTCCAAGCGGCCGGACATTTTCCCGACTGCTCCGACGACGATCTCGGGAATTTTGTGGGGCTCCGGATGACCATCTGCGCCAAACTCGCAGGCGCTCTAAATGGCATCGCACGAGGTGAGTGGGAGCCGGATCCCGGGATGACCATCGCACGGCTCAAGCGCATCCTGGCTATTCTTCACGAAGCCCTCGCCGCAGGTGATCGTCTGGCGGGAAAGCCGTTCCTCGCCGCCGAGCGACTGGCCTACCATCGCGCCGCGCTCTTCACCACGCGCGAACATATCCTCGCGCTCATCGCCCGGCTGCGCGAAGCCTAAAAGCCAGCTCGGACAAAAGCCGCACGAAAGCTGTGGCAATATTCCGATACGCCCACGCCGAACCGCTCGACAGGCGACCGGGGCGTGAGAATGTGACTGCCTTTATGCAAACCAAAACCCTTCGCTTCCCCTCCGCGCTTTTCCTCTCCGTTTGCTTTTCGCTGGCCGCGGCCCTGCCCAGCCACGCCGGCGAGCCGATCAAGTTCCCGACCAAAGATCCCGCCTTCACCGTCGAACTCCCGGCTGGCTGGACCTCGAAACCGGACAAAGATGGCAATCTGGATTGCAGCCCCGGCGGTGACTCCGCCTTCTTCATGACGATCCTCGCGCTGCCCGATGTGCACACCACGGCCGACCTCAAAGTGATCCTGCCCACCGTGGCGAAGAGCATGGCCGACGGCGCCAAACTGAAAGACTTCGAGCTCGGCGACATCGACTCGGACAAGAACGGCAACGACATCGCTTTCACCGGCATCCGCGGTGACGGCAAGGTCGAAGGAGTTGACTTCGTCGTCCTAGTCCACGCCTTCGAAGCGCAGAAGGGCAAATTCTTCGCCATCATGACGGCCGCGCCGGAGAAGGACGATAGCTACAACGAGAAAGACTACGACGCCATCACCGCCTCGATCGAGGCGATCAAGTAACGCGCGCGGGGTTCGGCCCGCGAAGTGATAATGCGCGGTCGTTAGGCGGAGATGGCGGAGGCATATTGAACCCTTCCGTCAGGCGCTTCTTGCTTGCTGCAAAGGAGAGTGTTCGGAATACTCGGAGCCGTTGTCGACTCTGGAATCATGAAATGCATCAAGTGCGAGAAAGAAGCGCGGGCGGTGTGTCAGCTATGCGGTCGCGCTGTCTGCGAAGACCACATTGAGGAGAAACGATTCGCCTCCGGTTTCAGTGCGCCGGGCGGAATCTTCACTTTCAAATATAACGCGGTCAGCCTGAATGACGCGGTCTGGTGCGGGCTTTGTCATCCCGAATATGAGAGCCCGCCCTGATCAGGTCGCTGGGTCCATGCGCCACGCTCCGTAAACCCTTCCGCTCCGAACGACGATGCCCCGAGCAGATCGAGTCCCGGAGATCTTGAAAGCGCCGATCGGTCTGCGCGGCGCGAGAGCGATCGTGCTGGATGTAGTGCGGCATGCGCTGCCGCTGCTCCCGTTTTACTCCATGGAGGGAAGCAGCACCAGCTACCTGCTCCTCACCGCCTTCGATCTCGCGCTCGGGCTCATGCTGATCGTCGGGACCACGCGCGACGCAAAGGACCGGACCACCGTCGATCCGCGAGCCGCGCTCTTGATCTCACGCATCATCGCCACGCTCGTGCTCGCGGTTTTTTTCGGGATCGTGGCGGCAATCCTCACCATCCCGCTGGGCATGCCAGCCTTCATCTTCGGTCTGGCCACAGGGGTAGACTGGCACGCACTGGCCACGCGGCCTGGCTTCCTCATTTCCGCGGCAGCGATGATGCTGATGACCGGCATCCGCGCGCAGATCAGCTTCGAATCCGTCACGGTAGTCGGCGAACGCGGCACCGCGCCGCAAGCCGCCCCCGTCCTCGGCGATCTCGAGCAAGACCGGCGGCACTCGAAGGCTGCCTACGCCGCGCAGGTCACGTTGATCGGCACCTACGTTGCGCTCTCCTACGGCCTGAGCATCTTCGGGCCTCGCGGTTTCTACGTCTTCCCTGCCCTATTCGCGTCGCTGCTCATCTTCTACGACGCCCGTCCGGATATCGGCCAACGCCTTTTCCCCGAACTCTGGCGCGAAAGGAAGGTCGGGCGAAAGTCCGTCAAGAAATTCGGCAAACGTGGAAAACGCCGCCCCGCCCGATGACCTACGCACTCACCACCAACGTTGCCGTACCACTCCATTGCCCCTCGGTATGGTCGTCCACCCAGAAAATGGTGGAGCAAACCCACAGGCGCGGGAGAATGCCGACGTTAGCGCAGATACTTTTCGTAGAAGGCGCTCTGAAAAATCTCTTCCGGATCGTAGGCGTACTTCAACGCCGCGATTCTTGCGTAATCCGGATACACCCGGCGAAATTGCTCAACGGTCGCGTGCGGCCGGTACGGAAGGTAATAAGTGCCGCGGCAGGCGAGAGCGTCATCGATCAATCCGCGAGTCAGCTCGGTCATCATCGCGTCCGCCTGGGCCTGGTAACGGAAAAGAAACACCAGGCCGAACACATCTTCCCGTGCGTAAGCCAGTCTGCGATGATGCGGACAGCTTTCAGGTCGCGCGCCGCATTGCTGAGCCAACGCCGCGTCAACTCAAGCAATCCCAGGCCACCCAATCGTCGGTAAGCGCGTTGCGATCGGCGGACAGGAGACTCGTCGCTTTGCTCGACGATCACGAAGATATCCACGTCGCTATCCACGGTTGGCTTCCCCCACGCTTGGGAGCCGAAGAGATAGATCTCCTCGGGTTGAAATTCTTTCACCAAGCGCTCGACCACTTCATCCAGAACGCTGGAGGAGATGGTTTCCATCGCTCCGAAGGTAGCGTATCGAGCAGCCCGGGTGAAGATTTTCTTGAGGATCTCGGCGATGACTTCTCTTCGCGCGGCTTGGCCGAGGTTGCCTTTGCCTGCTCGCGCGCGCTGACCGCGTTGGTCCGGCGGCTGCCGGATCGCAGTTTTCCGATGACGGCTCGGCGCTCGAGATTTTCGCTTTGATGTGGTCGCTACTCGCGCCCGGTTCGCAGCGAACTTCTTCCGGGCGTAAATTATTCCAAATCGCGCCGACGCCTTCGAGTCGTGATCCTGAATTTCTTGGCTACGAATCTGATTGAAAACAATTCGCAACTTCGATATTTCCTTCCCGTAGTAAATGTTGTCCCGGACTGGGCACGGGGAGAGAAAGGTCTGCGAAGCAGATACATGTTTTTCGAAGAACGATTTTCGTCCGAGGCGTCGCTTGTTCGATGGCGACGCGGTCAGGCATTCGGTCTGACTCGCCCGGCGCGAGAAACGCCGCCCTCAAACGCCCCCAGTGGAGCGGCGTCGTCGCGGGACGCGCTAGTCACATTTCCAGAAGAAAGGCGACTCCGTAGCTGTTGACCAAATCTCTCCATACCCCGCCTCGTTCTATGCCTCTATATCTGACCCACTCCTTTCGTTGCCTCGGGCTATTCTTGTCCGTGGCTTTACCCGGGTGCGCCTCGCTCGATAAGTATTCCTTTGAGACTTTTGCGCGCCCCAAGCAGACGCTCGATAACTACAATCCGGAGGCAGGAGCAGTACGCAGTGACATGCTCGCTCTCCACTACGCTGACTACGTTGCCAAGCTCCTTGAAGGACGAAGTACCGGCGCTCGCATAACCCGGGAAACTTCGGATTCTCTGCTGGTAACTGGCGCTGCACTGGCTGGCGCGCAGGAGACGCTCGGTATCGCGGTAGAGACGGTGGCGGGCATGGGTGTTGGAGCCGTGGTCATCCGCGAACTCCAGGGCATCTTCAATGCGCGGGGGCGGTCTGAAGCGTTTGCGGATGCGGCTTACCTGATCCGTCAGGCGCAGAGCGAGTTTCGGCAATACAATCCCAATCCCTCGCCAATCCGACTGACCGAGAACGGTGCGATCCTCGTCTCGCGGGTGGACGCCGCCTTGCACGCGGCCCGCAAGACTCTCAACGGACGGCTGCCCGGCCTGATCGACCTGCAGCAAGCCACGCAGCCGATGACCCGCGACGGCGCCCGCCGGGAAGGCAGCGGGACGCCGCAGACGATATTCACGGCTGCGGGGGACAAGCCGGGCCAGACGACGGTGGCGGCGGCACAGATGGAGGCGGCGGTGAATCGGGCTGTGTCGAAGTTCAATCGCCGCCCCGAAGGCAAGGGCGACGAGAGCAACATTCGGAGCCTGACGCTGACGGCGTTTCAGAGTGACGTGGAGGTGCAGATGGGGAAGCTGAATTCGCTGACGATGGAGGAGCAGATGAAAGCCGCCTACAAAGGGGTTTTTGGGCAGGACTCGACTAAGCCTATGGAGGAGCAGCGGCAGGACATCTATAATTCGCTCAATTCTCTGAAAAATGCCAAGCCGGCGAACAATGGAACGATGAGTCAGACGCAGATGGATGAGTTAAACAAGATCAAAAACGCGCTGCCCTAATTAGCCGAACAACGAACGCACAGAAGGATAAGACCATGGCGCAAGATGACTTGGAACTGACGACGTTCGAGGAACTGAAGGCCGAGCTGAAACGGATGGAGGGGGTGCCAAGGGGGAGGATTCTCGGGGTGGTGAAGTGGACGGATGCAGAGGGGAAGGTCTTTAACCGCATCTTTCATGAGGCCGCGCCGGCCGGCGGGATGGCTCAAACCATCGAAATGCAGGAGTTGAAAGGGACGACCGAGGAAGCGCAGCGGAAAGAGATCGCCGCCGTGCTAAAGGCGGGAAGCGAACCGGTGGATTGGACGGTGATCCGGGTGAAGGAGGAGGGCGGTGAGCGCGATATGGACGTGCTGCTCCACCGCAAGGACGGCGGAGTGTGGGGACGGGGCTTAGTGCAAAGTACGGCGGGCCTGCGCGAGGCGATTGTCGCTGTAGCCGTGGCGGAGTGGGAATGGTTTGGGAAACAAGAGGTAGATGTTGAGGGGAAGCGGAGTCCCGACGGCAAGCGGGAGGATTCCGACGATGGGTCGGAGCGGGTGGCTCTATACTGGAGGGAAGGTGCCGGGGAGCCGGGAATCACGGGCAAGGACCGCAACAAATATTGGTCGGCAGCCTTTATCTCCTATGTGATGTTTAAGGCAGGAACCGGTGCGCTATTCAGGCGAAGTGACCATCACCAAGAGTACATCTACGCGGCGATGGTGGCGGCACGGGAGAAGCGCAACGCTTATGGCTACTGGGGCGCTCGATTAGAAAATCACGCGCCGGAGGTGGGCGATCTCATCTGCGCATGGCGGGAAGAAAAGATCACATTTGAAGATGCGCAAAACCCGGGATCGTATGCTTCGCATTGCGACCTCGTAGTAGCCAAGACCGACACGACGGTGACGGTAATCGGCGGCAATGTGGGTCAGTCGGTTACGAGGCGGACGTTTCGCTTGAAGAATGGGAAGGTCACCCCGGATACCTTTCCCCAGACTTTTGCCATTCTTGAAAACCGGATGTCGGCAGCGGCTGAGACGGCAGTCTCTGAGAAACTGCTCGACCAGGTTGTGGCCGGCCAGCCTTCAATTGCATTACCAAAAGGCGAATTTGCGCCACTTGGCGAGAACGCGCCGATCCGTGGCAGTTTCGGTATTACTGCCCAGCAGATTGAAAAGCTTTGCACGGGCTCAAAGGCGCGTTACGCGTTTTATGCCGCAGCGATCGCTGAAAGCAGCGTGAAGTACGGCACCAACCCTCTTGTTGTGTTGGCAAATTTTGTAAACCAGGGTGTCAATGAGGCCTATCGCAACCCGTGGGGAATTTCGACCGACTTTTACCCGTTTGGGCCTAATGGCAGTCAACTCGGCCAACCAAATGGAAACGTGAAAAATGGACCTCGGAAGTTTGGCGCGGACGAATGGCGCATCGCGTTTGACCGTCAGTTTGGCGTGGTCGCCACAGGGAAGGCTTACAAGAACGCCAACACCATCGCGGAGTGGGCTATGATTGACGCTCCTCCTGGCGCGGAGAACGACCCGCATAGTACTAATGCCCAAGAAGGCAGGCGTGTCGGCGAAGGGTATGACACGCTGGTAGGGGTGCTAAAAGCTTTGGCTTAGCAATAGGCTCGATTTTGAGACCACACATTGTCGCCACAATCCTCGCGACAGTCCTTCTCGGCGGATGCGTCGCGAATCGACCATACCGAGTGCAAGGCGTCGCGGACGGCGTTTACGAGAAACAATTCCCGGGGCGACAGCCGAGCGGCTCTTCACGCACCGCGTCGTCCGGCTAGGCAACGGACCCGCTCGCGACGACCTCGACGCCTTACAGCACTCGCCAGCCGAGCGCCTGCGTGCGGAACAATCCCGCTTTCGAAGAAAACCTGCAGCACACTCAGGGGATGATATTTGCCATCTCGATCCGGGAAACGTCGGAACAACTCGTGTGGTGGCGCATCGAGCCTCTGCCCGCCGACAAACGCACGCCTTACTGGATCATGCACGTGCCACGCGAGATCATCCACGGGCGCGCGCCGATCTTCACCCCGGAAGGCCGGGCGATGATGGCGGCGATCTTCCGTATCACCAATCCGAAGTCCCAACCCGGTCTGCGGCAGATGAGTTTGCAATGAGCACCGCCATCGCCAGCTCGACGCAAGAGCAGTCCCGCGAAGTTGCCGCTCAGCGCCGCCATCCTCCTGGCGCTCCTCGTCAGAACGCGGAACAACTTGGGCCTCTCTCCGCGCGTGCAAATGGGGAAACAACGACCGGATCGGCGCGGATCGTGAAATTGCCGTTGCCAATATGAGCGACCCAATCGAGGCCGAAAGTAGGCGACGGGGAGCCTCGCGTCATGTCGGAAAGAAAAAGGCGACGGAGGGAAAGACGTGTCCCTGGCCAATTCGTTGTCCGACGCCGAAGTGCTGGTCAACTAGGCTAATGGGGGACGCGCAGAAACGTTTCTATGCTGATTTCCCAAAGCTGGCCGCGTGTGTCGCGCCGTGACCGTCTCAACCCTCAAGGCGTCCCTGGAGGAATATGGTCCGACACGGTACCGAGCGTGGGGCATGTGTGCTTTGATCGGTCTCATTGTTGTCCAGAGCTATTGGCTGGCGGGGAGCAATCTCTTGAACACCGTGCCGAAATACACAAATGCGCAAAAGGCGGCGTTACTCATGGAAGGGGCAAACGCGGCCGCCGCAGCCGCGTCCAACGCCGCGGGATCTCCGCCGCCGTCGGCGCAAGTTGCAGCGCCCCTTCGACCGAGAGCAAGGAGCCATTGGAAAAGCGGCAAACCGAATTGGCGGCCAATGACCTGTTTTACGAAAGACAATGAATCACCGACATGCTGTCGACCTGATGCCGGATGCTCGTTCCCTTTTGGCAGGACCGCGAGACGGTTAAGAATAATCTGAACGCTGAGATCGCAATGATGAATCAAAGCCGGCGCTGGCGATTTGTGCTTTGATGGGGTCGTTGCTGGCGGCGAGTTCGGCGTGAACTCCTCTTTGGGCAGATCATTCCAAATTGCGCAAACGCCCTCAGAGCGATGGTGCCAATTCTTGGCGCGAATCTTTTCGAAAGTAATTCGAAACTTCGATCTTTGCTTCCCGGAGTAGATGTTATCCCGGGCTGGCACAAGATAGGACAACGGTCCGTGGAAAACAGATATGATGTTTCTCCAACGAAGATTTTCGTCCGCTGCGCCGTCTTTTCTTCGGTCGTCTGGTCAGTTATTTAATCTGAGATTTTCGGCTCGATTGAATCCGGCAGCCTGCCGCTGCCTGAGAATTCGAGCACACACGCTTGAAGACTCTTCTCAGTCGGTCTTCGAGCCGCATTTTTCATTCAACCACGCCGGCGCGGGGAGTTACAGACACCCAACGAGGCGAGGTTTCTTCCAATAACCCCTAAGACAAAATGTCATGAATATCGCGTATCCAAAACCCCATCCTCCGTATCCTGCCCCTTCGCACACGGCCATTCACAAGCTCAAGACCGCCGAACGCAAGCGCCGACAACTGCACTTCCATAAGGCCCTCGCGCACGACGAAGATTCCCACGTCGAGGAGAAACCCTTCAAACTTTTGCTCAAAGCCCTCAGCGACCACGCCCCCGCAGACTTCAACGCCATCCAGCTCGCCGCCGCCGACGCGCGCCGCCTCGTCAATCCCCAGTGCGGACTCGCCGCCGACCGCGAGGTCGCCGCCGGTTTCTACTTCCGCCTCCCGCCGCCTCCCGAGCAGGCCTCCTGCGAAGAGACCACCGCAGCCGAACTCATCGAACTCTACTGGATGGCCCTGCTACGCGACGTTCCCTTCGACAAATTTACAGACCCCACCTACGCCGCCCGCGTCCAGGCTGCGGTGGATGAACTTTGTACTCTCAAACTCTACGCGAAGAGAGGCACCGACCGCGCTCCCGTATACGAGCCTCGTAGCCTGACCGCGCAAAACGTCTTCCGAGGCGGCGATTGGTGGGTTCCTGATGGTGGCAAGGCTCCGCAGCACATCGGCCCCTATATATCTCAGTTCCTCTACCTCAACGTCCCCTACGGCGCTCTCATTTTCGACCAGCGTCAACGCCGCAGTGTCGTCGGCGATCAGGATCCTGTCCTCGGCGTCCCGCCCTACATGACGACTTGGGCCGACTGGTTTGCGGTTCAGGATGGCGCTCCCGTGGGCAAAGACGCCCGCCCAGTTCCCGAAGCCGACGCGCGCTATATCCAGAACATGGCGGACCTCGCCCGCTACGTGCACCTCGACAAGCTCTATCAGGCTTACCTCGACGCCTGCTTCATCCTCCTCGGCGGCAAGGCCAAAAAAGGTAAAGGCAGCCCCTACGGGATGGTCCCTTGCGGCATCGGTCGCGGTGCCGCACCTCATGCCGCGACTGATCCTTGGGCGCCAAATTTTCCCGCCGAAGAAGGCTTTGGCACCTTCGGCGATCCACACATCCTCGCCACCGTCTGCGAAGTCTCCACCCGCGCCCTTAAGGCTGTCTGGTATCAGAAATGGTTCGTCCATCTTCGCGGCCGCCCCGAAGCCTACGCTGGCCTCGTCCATCGCGCCCGCGCCAATGAGCACGACCCCGCCAGCGCCGTCGCCGCCCTCGGCGGCGCTCTCCCCATCTTTAGCGCCAGCGCTGGCACCGATGCAGTCTTCGCCGCCAACGGCACCTCTTACCTCCTGCCAATGGCCTTCCCTGAAGGCTCACCAACCCATCCCGCTTACGGAGCCGGTCACGCCTGCGTCGCCGGTGCCTGCGTCACCGTCCTCAAAGCCTTTTTCGACGACTCTCAAAAACTCAGCGAACTTTACGACATCCAGGGCAACCCACTCGTCCCGCAAGTTCCCAACGGGGCCGGTACTGCCCTTGTGGATTACATCGGTCCCAACGCCGCGGATTTCACGGTAGGCGGCGAGCTCGACAAACTGGCCAGCAACATCGCCATCGGCCGCAACATGGCCGGCGTCCACTGGCGCACCGATTACACGCAGAGCGTCCTCCTTGGCCAACGTGTCGCCATCAGCATGCTCTACCACCAGCGGCGCGATTACCACGAACGCCCGTGGTGCTTCCACTTCACCACCTTCGCCGGCCATCACGTGAAGATCGATCAGTTCGGCGTCCACCTTAAAGAAAAGGAAGTTGATGCCGACTACACCACTATCCTCGACGGCGACGACGATCTCAGCCCCGAGTACGAAGCCAAGCGCCTGGAAAGGATTTCCTAAGCCACCCCGCGTTTAACACCCTATCACCGATGGCGTCTTACGATCGGCATTGGCATCCTATTCTAACAGTCGCCGCACCGAAGAGCTCCGCCACACGCAGTTTCGTCTACTAAGCGCGTCGCTCTTTGATCGCCAGTAAGATGGCCGCAATGATTTCATCCCGCGGCCTCGCGCCGAGGTCGCCTTTGCCGTGTTCGCGCCCGCTCACTGCGTTGGTCCGGCGGCTGCCGGATCGGGGTAGCCGATCACGAGCATGGTGTGCACTTCCATTTACTCGGTGCTGGAGATTTCGCTTTGAATCCTGGTCGTTGCTGGCGTCGAGTTTACAGCCGACTTCTCCCGTCCGCAAATCAACCAAATCGCGCAGGCGCCTTGGAGTCCTGTCGCCCATTTCATTGGCTGCGAATCTTTTCCGAAAATAATTCGAAACTTCCATATTTCCTTTCCGTAGTAGATGTTAGTGCAACGATAAGGGACAAAGTCCTCGAAGGAGACACATGTTTTTCGAAGAGCTATTTTTGCGAGACGCGTCGGTCGGTCGATGTCAATGCGGTCATGCATTTGATCTGAATCTCCTGCCGCGAGAGGCGGTGCCCGGCCTCGAACAGGCGCCTTCCGGCGGATTGTTCGAGATGGTGGATGCTGGCCGGGCGAACGGTTGCCTCACTCCGTCTGTTGAGTGCAATCGGCCTCTCGAACTGGCGACGTCGTCCGCCTTGTCCAATGCGACCAGTACGCCTAAGTCTCCCAACCTAAAACCCTGAACATCGTCATGCACTCACCTCTGAATCCATATCGCTTTCTGTCTATATCAAAATCCCGGTGGCTCGGTATTGCCGCTGCCGGGAGCTTTCTCTGGGTCGCGGGATGCACGTCGATGAAGACCCTCGATGCGCCGACTGGCGAGCCGCAAACGGGGAAAGCCTACACGGGCCTGCACTATTTCCTGCCGCGGGGAATCATCGATATCGAGGGGACGGTGAACGCGGCAAAGGATGGCTACACCGTGACCCTCGCACGGCACAACGAAGCCGACCGTGCGAAGCGCTACCGTCTCGTGCAGTGCACTTCCATCTTGCACGAAGACATTACGACGATGCAACTGGACGCGCAGGGCTTGTTGACGAGCGAGTTGGCCGTCAGCTCGGAGTCTAAAACAGCGGATGTGCTCTACAATGTGACGACGACCGCGCTGAATATCGCCAAGATATACGCGAAAGTCAGCGGCGCGTCCCCGCTCGCCAAGGCGCTGAGTGGGGAGCCCGATGAGAGTGCTCTGGATCTGGAGTCGTTTAAGGTCAGCTTCGACCCGCTCATCCCTTCGGAAATCCGGGAAGCGAAGGAGCGGGTCCGGAAGGCCGGATTCGAGCTGTCTGTGGAAGTTCCCCTCGGGACATCTGGCGGCGCGAAGAGCTGGGCAATGAATGAAGAGCTGTCCATCACTGGTAAGCTCGCGAACGGTGGCGTCTATTACCGTCCGCTGACGACGGTGAAGGTAAGGCTGAAGTGCACCCAGAAAGCGCAACTCGCGCTTTACCAGAACGTGCCGATACCCGACGTGCAATCGCTGGCAGTGTATAATCTCAGCCGCGGTGCCTTTATCAAGAAAGAGACCAAACTCACGTTTGCCAGTGGCGAACCGACGAAGATGGTGCATAGCAAACCGAGCGAGGCATTGGGGGTGACTGCGATCCCTGTGAAGATCACCGCCGACATTTTGGACGCACTGCCTGCACTGGGGACGCTTGTTTACAAGCCGAAGCCCGGCCCGAACGCGGAGATCGAGGCACAGACGGCCCGCTTGAACGCGGAGACAGCGGCGATCCAAGCGCACACCAATGCGGTTAATGCCAAGCGACAGGCTGAGGAGGCGGCGAATCAGGCCGAGGGGGGGGGTACTAATGATCTGACAGCCTCCGGAAGGGCGATAGCGACTGCCGCCGCCGCGCAGGCCTTTACTGCGGCCAGCCAAGAACGCGCCGTGAAGATACAGGCGACGGACAACGCGACAAAGCTCGGGACGGCCGAACAACAACGGGATATTTACAAGAAGCAATTGGAGGACGCCAGCATCCCCCCGAAGAGCGCGCCGCATAAGCGGGATGAAAAAGGCAATATCGTCGAGGACTAGCTCCAGCGACGCGCCCGCAAAGACGGTCTCCCAACGAACCCTACCGATCATCCGATGTTATACTGGCGAATCGCAATCGTTCCCACAGACGCCGGCGTGGATTTTGAACAAGTGCGACGGGTGGCAGATGCGGTGCAACGCCAGGTAACGGAGGACTTCGCACCTTGGTGGGGCATCGACGGAACAATTGCCGCCCGGCGGCGAGTGGAAGATGTTCCGGACGACTACTTCGTAATTCAACTCGTCTCCCGGCTCGGTCAGGCGGCCGTCGAGGGCTTTCACTACTTCAACGAACTCAACCAGCCGCACGCCCTTGTGCGGACGGATCGCGAAGACTGGTCGCTAATCTGCAGCCACGAAGTACTGGAGATGCTGGGCGATCCCACCGGGAACCTGACGCGACCCGGTCCCCCGCTGGGGAAAACGACCGGTTTGGTAGAGTATCTTCAGGAGGTATGCGACCCCTGCCAGCACCGGAGAAACGCCTACAAGCTCAATGAAATCGTGGTTTCTGATTTCTACGGACCTGAGTATTTTGACGCCGCGCCGCGCCCAGGCGTGCAGTATTCCATCCGCGGAACGATCACGGCGCCGCGGCAGTTGCTTCCCGGGGGCTACATCTGTTACTCGGACGGGCGCGCCGGCTGGATTCGCGCCACACTTGAGGATGGCGCCGTCCGCACGCGAAAGATCGCGGGGAAAGTAGACCTCTATTCTCGGTCCATCAGGGAACACATCGACCGGGATTCGGCGAAGAAAGGACTTGCCGACTGCTTTTGCGAACTTTCAGGTGTGGAGAAAGGTGTTTGCCTCCAACAACAGCGCCAGACGGAACCGCAACGTGGAGAAAATAGTGCATGGGCCGAAACTCGCCGCCAATTTCTGCGGGCCTTTCTAAAAGGAAAAAAATCTCGTGCCATGCAGCGCGGTGATGCACGCTGACCGTGGACTCCAAGCGTTGGAGCGCGCGAGAATCGAACTTCCTTCCGCTTATCGCCGAGTTTTTGGCGGTCACGGTTCATCTGGCAAGGATGCCCCTGATTTTGACGATCCGAGAGGCGGTGGGCATGGTAGTATTTGTCCATGACTTCGGGTTATGAGAGGAGGCGGGCCTCAGCCGAACCGCGTTCTGCGAGGAGAAGATCGAGACTTCTCCCCGGCCTCCGATTCACTTCCGCCGCTCTTTGCTCGCGGTGAATAGTTCCGGTGCCTCCCCGCCGAGGTGGCCTTTGCCATGTTCGCGGACGCTGATGGCGTCGGCTTCGAGGTCGCGGTGGCCGATGACGAGTCCCGCAATGCGGGATGCACTTTTCATTTGCTCAGCGGCGGAGATTTTTGCTTTGATGTGGTCGCCGCTGGCGTCGAATCGCAACGCACCTCGGGGGGCACCAGCTCGGCTTGGATGGCGCGCGCTCCCGTCACTCATCGAGGTGCACCGAGGCCATAATGTGGTCGATCTCTCTTCTGATTTGGGATCCGTGGTCAAGTTGATACCTCGGCCTGCTGGTCGGTATGGTAATGAAGCGGCGGCCCCGGTCGGGGCAAGTCGATCAAGGCGTAAGCCAGACCCTTTTTCAGATAGGCCGCGCGGGTGCGGCAGATGGTGGTCCGGCCCACGCCCAAAACTTCGCAGATTTGAGCTTCGGCCACCTGCTGGTCCAAGGCCGCCAGGATATGCGCGCGGTTGAGTTCGCGGACCGCGCGGTGTCCTTTAGCTCGAACGGTGTCCAAGGACCTGGCGATCGGCTTCCGATAAACGGAGTTCGCTCTGTTTCATTTATCCCAATAGTATGTTTCATCTTTAAAGTGTCAATACACTAGTCCCATCGGGACGAAACTGATTGGCCCCCCCTTTCCAATGCCGGCGGCCAAATGACTTCATTGATGTCAGGAATCGATTTAGGTCGTCTCGTCGAAGTGGGACCAGCCGTCGCGGAGCCGCTTCGGCCACACCATCAGGCTTGGAGATGTCCACTCCAATACTGATCAAAGCAAGGCGCTCCGATCGTTTCGTCAGGGCGGTAAAAATCTCTGTAGGCGAGAATGTGAAACAGCCCATGAGCGAGGGAAGAAAGCTGCGCAGGCGAAAAGTCCGAGAACCTACCGACGCGATCGTCCCGATAACCAAGTAGCGCTTCTCGGTCGAATCTTTGAACCTCCGCAAGTCGATTCCGTGCTTCGCCTCGTTTGTGGCGCTCTTCGCGTCGTCGAATTCGAAAACCACGGCAGAGCGCCGTTTCGGGTGCGCGCGGTGACCGCGCCGATCCGTGAGCCTTCGCCAGTGTCTTTTGCCAAGGTTTTGTGAAGCGAATCCGTGGGCGCCTTGCGTCTCGATAGTGAAAAACTACTTCGAAAACCCGGCCCGCAGCTTTTCCTTCTTCTCTTCGCAATCTTCCTGCAGGCGGCGGACTTCGACGGTGAGCTGTTGCTTGAGCCCCTCGGCTTCCTCGAGGCTCTTTGCCTTGCGAATCTGATCGGTAAGGAAGAGTTCCTTCTCGGCAATCTTCGCGCGGAAGCTGGAATCGATCTCTGCGATCTGCGCCTTCTGCTCGCCTGTAAGCGAAACGCTCGGCGCGCTCTTCTCCAAACGCTCCATCGCCAATTCGTATGCGGATTTCATTCTTGGTAAGATCCTTCCGCTCAATCGGCGCGACGGCAATCAGGAAAAACGCGACCGCGCTTCACCGCGTCGCTTTTACCACGCCAGCAAAGGCCGGCAAGACCGCGCCGGCATTGGCTTTGACGGCTCCCACATCGGAGCTGTTGATGGAGCCGTTCGCGTTAAGGTCGGCCCTGAAGTTTGATCCCATAATCGCCTGCCCCGCGACTGCCTTGGTCTGTGCAATGTCGGATGCGCTCACGCTTCCGTTACCGCCGACATCGCCCGCCAGAACCGCCACCTGCACGTCCACGCGGAGGCTATAGTTCTCGTCGGAATCGATCACGTCGTTCATCGTCAACTTCAGTGTCTGCGCGTCGGCGACTCCGCTCACATCGATAAAATATTGGCTCTGGTTAGAGCCGATACCTACGTTCGTCACGGTTCCAGTCCCACTTGTAACCGTCGGACGCCCAGCGCTCAGGATAGAGTTGGCGAAGGTGAGGACGATCGTGTGGAAGCCCGGTTTCGCGCCGCTGCGCGACTCAACGCCGGGATTCCCAGTTTGCGGCAACGGAACGTCGAAATAGCCAGCCGTTCCATGATATTTCCGAGAGGCAACAGACGCGATCGAGACTGGCGCGGGAACTCTCAAGATCAACTGTTGCGGAAGACTGGTTCCTTCGGAGTTGGTCGCAGTGAGGTTGATTGTGTATGAGCCGATATCAGCCGCTGTCGGTGTGCCGATGATTTTCCCCGTGGTTGGATCAAAGCTAAACGCCGCTGGCAATCCAGTGGCGGCGAAGCTTGTTGGCTGGCCGCTCGCGATGATTTGATAGGTAAACTGCTGATTAGGAATCGCGGTGGCGACAGTGCCGCTGCCGATGATGGGGACGCCGCCGAAACTGCTGATGTGGATGAAAGCAGGCTCCGTTTCAGTCGGAAAGCTGTATGCGCCCGCGAGATTAAACGAACCGTCGGGTTGTCGGGCGAGCACCGTCGTGAGATTCGCCGACTTACGCCGTACGGCCGGCGGGACAAACGCCCCGTCTACGGAACCGTCGGCATTCAGGCTTACAATTCCCGGAGCTGGCGAGCCGTTGAACGCCTCGAATGTCCCGGCGAAAAGCAACTTGCCATCGTTCTGCATTTCGACAGCCTCGACGATCGGAAAAAAGGAGTCCGTTTCTGTAGTCTGCGTCCATTGTGCGCCGCCACCGGACAAGAAGGTGTCGTCGAACGTTCCATCAGCATGCAGACGCACGATCCCACGCGCAGGCGCGCCATTAAAGGAAGTGAATTTGCCCACCAGCACGATGCTCCCGTCCGCTTGAATGAGCGCATCCAGAAGAGGGAGATCGGCGACGAGCACACCGTCGGGGGGCTGGAACGTCTGTCCTGTGTAACGATCGTAAATTTGGGGAAAGGTTATTTGAAGATTCTTCGGGGAAAGAGTTGTCTCGCTAAAAGCGCCGTCGATCGACCCATCAGAGTTTAAACGCACCAGGTGGATCAGTTCGTCGAAGCCGAGATACTCGATCAAAATCCGGCCGTCAGCCCGCACCCCCAGAACGCGCAGGCCGATCGCCATTTTTAGGATGGTAAATGTCCCCGCCTCACGAGTGATCTGCGCATTTCTGATCGCGGGCGCGAGTGCAAAAGAAGGATCGAGCGTGCCGGTGATTTTCAAACGCGCCAAAGAGCCGTCCACAGTCGCTTGGACGTCGGTGTCGGCTGCGATCAACACCCCTCCATCAGAAAGCGGTCGGGCTGTCTTGAAGAAGGGCGCCGCCGGATCGAAAGCGAACAAGGGATCGCGCGCGCCGCTCGCCATCACTTTGCCGTAGGTAAATTCGAAATTTTCCGCCGATCCCACGACAAAAAATTTGTCGTCGGCCATTTTTTCGAACCCCTCTGCCGTAAACACTGGCGAAAGAAAGCCCGCGTCATCCGCCGGGGCGAGCGAGAAGCTCGAATCAAGCGCGCCATCGACGCCCAGCCGGCCGACGTTGAACGCCATCGCGGGGGCGACCCTCTGATACAGCAACGGGAATCCAACCAAGGTCGAGCCATCTGCCAAACGAGAAAAGCTCCCCGGTGTGATCTCAGAGCTGGTCTTGTGCGAAGTCGCCAAGCTGGGGTCGAGGGTGCCGTCCGCTTGCAATCTGGCCACTCCAAAGTGCGACCCGTCCAATGGGTTCCCTGCCGGTCCATCCACATCAGTGAAGTTGCCGCCGAACAGAATGCGCCCATCGCTTTGCAAATGCACCGTCAAAATCGAAACCGATTCGCTCGCACCATAAGGAACGAAGGTCGTGCTTCGTGCAACCGGCGAAGAAAAACTCAAATCCCGCGAACCATCGGCATTAAACCGGTAAATCGTCCGCCCAATCGCACCGAGCATTTTCCCATCCGGCAGCGCAATCAGAGCGCGCGTGACGAGATCGAATGCAGTGACAAAACTCGTCTCACGGGCAAAGCTATTATCTGCTGAGCCATCGGCATTCAGCCGGACCAGCGGCGTGTAAGTATATTGAGGGAACGAGGAGCCAAAACGGAAGCGACCCCCGATGACGATCTTCCCGTCGCTCTGTCTAACGATCCCGCGAATCACATTCACAAGAGTGAAACCCGCAGCTTGAAAGGTGGAATCCAGCGAGCCATCAGGATTAAGTCTCGCCAAGCTGGGTGCCGGCTGACCGTCCACTTCGCCGAACTGTCCGCCGATCAAAATCTTTCCATCCGGTAATAGGTGCGGCGGAGCCCAGATTCCTTCTCCAGCCACAAATTGCGGAGGTGTAAAGGTCGGATCCAGCGTTCCGTTCGGCAGAAGGCGGGAGATCTTCTGCTGGGAGGTTCCTGCGATTGTATTGAAATAACCAGCGACCAAAATTCTTCCGTCGGGCTGAAGCACAATCTGCCGGATGCTGGCCACATTACTGAATGGCTCTGTCGCGACCGGGACTGGGGTAAAGCTCCGGTCGATGGAACCGTCGCTGTTCAAGCGGAGGACATTTTCGGTCTGCTCGGCGCCGTACAGATAGGACTTGGCCGAAACATAGACCTTGCCTTCCGCGCCCGCGGCCGCCGCGCCGACAAATTTGTACTCACGGTTGGATCCGAACGAGCTGTCGATCGATCCATCGGTAAGGTGCCGGGTGATCGCTCCCGTCCGCTGATCGGCCAGCGTATCAGTGTTAAAGAAAAGGAGAAACTTGCCGTCTGGCAAAAGAAGCGTTCGCCAGGCGGGGGCCGGAGCTGTGAAGAGCGGCGCGCGGAAATTTTCGTCTAGTGCTAGTGGGGCTGCAGAGGCGGATGTGGTTAAAGCAGTCGCGACGGCAATGGCAACGGCACTAGGGAGAAGCTTACGGATTTTCATGAAGAGGAAGGATCTCCTTTTTCCCTTTTCCGTTAATCAGCAATCCGCGTGAAAGTAAAGACAATCCATTGCTTCGTTGCTCAATCTGTTTCGTTCCCTACCTTCGCCGCATGCCGGCCAAACTTCAGCTCCTGAGCACTGATTTCGACGGCACTCTCGTGGCGCACCACAGCGATCCGGTGCTGGATGTGGAGTGTATGGCGCTGATTCAGGAATTGCAGAAAGGCGGAACGGTATGGGCGATCAATACTGGCCGCTCGCGCGATTTGCTCGAATCCGGGTTGGTGGATTTCGATTTTCCGGTGCACCCGGATTTCATCCTCACGAGCGAGCGTGATGTTTTTCGACCGACACAGAATGGAACGAAGTGGGAGGCGTTCGGCGATTGGAATCAGCGCGTGGCGCGCGATCATGCGGAGCTTTATTCTTCCGCCTCGACGATTTTCGCGGACGTGATCGATTTCGTGAATCGGAAGACGCGAGCGCGCGTGCTGCATGAGACGCATGGCCCGGAGGGATTGATCGCGCACGATGAGGAGGAGATGGCGCGCATTATCGAATTCATCGATGAAGCGCGCGCGGCGCATCCGAAGTTCCATTATCAGCACAACACGGTTTACCTGCGGTTTTGCCATGCGGATTACCACAAGGGCGCGGCGCTGGCTGAGTTGCAGCGCCTGATCGAGATCCCGCGGGAGAAAACGTTCACAGCGGGCGATCACTTTAACGATGTCTCGATGCTGGACGGCACGTATGCGGAGTTCCCGGCCTGCCCGGGAAACGCGATTGCAGAAGTGAAAAATGTGGTGCGAAGCGCGGGCGGTTACGTCGCGAAGCGCGCCTGCGGCGCCGGCGTGCACGAGGCGCTCCAACATTTCTTGTCCTAGCTGCGGCGGCGGCGCAATGGCCGGATGCTTAACCGGCTTGGCGCGTTACGCCGCCATCGATGTTCCCTGCAACCGCAGGCGCGAGTCTTCCGCCAGGACCTCATCCAGCGCCGGCCATTTCACCGCGCTATCCATATCGCGGAAGGCGTTTAGATAAACGGTGACCGCCTCGGCTGGATATTTATCGAGCAACTTCGCCGCCGCCGCCGCGACCTTCTCTTTCGGCGGACAAGCCGGCAGGTCTTCCACGGTCCCATCGTCTTCGTGCGCGATTTCCAAGGCATCAAGGAAGTCGTTCAACATCGGTTTTTGCGCCACGAGCAACCAACCCTGCAGAAGATGGCTGGCCAGCGCATCGCTGAGCGGGCGGCTAAGCGCATTCTGCAGCCACGGATACCGCTCCACCGGTGGTTTCCGCTCGATGAAAACGCCGCGGAGATTTCGCTGATTGGCCAACCCCTGGATGGCGGCTTTGTAGACGGGCTTTTGGTCGCGTTGGAGGAAAGTGAAGATCTCCGCCGCGAGCGCGGGCGACATGCTTTTGAAGATTTCGTGTGATTTCATCGGGCGAATAATTCCTTCTGCGGCAGCAAACAATACCCTGAGGCCCGAATGTCGAAGCAAATATTCGCGGACCTCGGGTTGTGGTAACGTCGGACGTGGTCACTCCCCTCAAACCAACAATCCATTCCATAGTCCTTGAGGAGCTGGCCGCGCGCCTCGTCGCGGATGGGCACCGGCCCTACCGCGCGAAGCAAGTTGTCGACTGGCTCTACAAGAAGCGCGTGGCCCGGATCGAGGAGATGACGGATGTCCCGCAAGCGCTGCGTGAACAGTTGGCGGAGGCGTGGGATTACACCAAGCTCGAGGTGGTCCGTGTGCTGGGGTCGAAAGATACAACCCAGAAATTTCTCTTCCGTTTGCGCGATGGGAATCTGATCGAGTCGGTCTTGATTCCGGCGTCTGTCGGTCAGTCCGGAGAACGGTCGGATCGCCGGACGATCTGCGTCTCCAGTCAGGTCGGCTGCGCTTATGGCTGCAAATTTTGCGCGAGCGGGCTCGACGGTTGGACGCGCAATCTCGATGCGGGCGAGATCGTCTCGCAGTTGCTCGCGGTAGAGGAATACACCGGCGACCGCATCGATAACGTGGTTTTCATGGGGATGGGCGAACCGCTCGCCAACCTGGAAAATCTCCTGCGCGCCATCCGCATCATCAATGCACCGTGGGGCCTCGAAATCGGCGCCCGGCACATCTCCGTCTCGACCAGCGGGCTCGCTCCGCAAATTCGCGAACTGGCGGCGGAGACGACGCAGTTCCGGCTCGCGCTGTCGCTACACGGTGCGACAGACGAAGTGCGGAGCCAGATCATGCCGGTGAACCGGAAGTATCCGCTGCCGGTGTTGCTCGAGGCCTGCGATTACTACGTGGCGCGGAAACACCGGATGCTGTTCGAGTATATCCTCATCGCCGAGGTCAACGACACCGACGAGCAAGCGCACGAATTGGCGAAGCACGCCCGGCGTTTGTCGGCCAAGGTGAACCTCATTCCCTACAACACGGTCGAAGGTCTGCATTGGAAACGCCCGTCGCGCACCCGCCAGCAGCGTTTCCACTCCATCCTACGAGATCACGGCATCGTTTCGACCTTGCGTCTTGAGAAGGGTCACGACATCGACGCGGCCTGCGGGCAACTGCGGCTGCAGGTTACGCGGGAATCGGCCAACGAGGTGCCGATTGCGCCCGCGCCCTCCGCGTCATCCTGAGCCGCGCAGACGGTCGAAGGATCCCGCAACGGCTGGCTCACGTCGTTCCAACCTCACGCTCGTGCCCGCGGATCGGCTTCCCGGGAAACCCGCGGCTACCTCGACAAAACTGTTTTGCACCTCTTGCCAAGCTGCCTTAAAAGAATGTCATGCCGGGCTACGATCACGAGCCGAACCGCGCTTGGGACGAGTACGAATGGGAGCGCTTTCTCCAACAGCAGGATCACAAGACGGAGAAGTACTTGGAGCTTCTCGAGCGGTATCTCGATCACCCGGAGCGCGACCAAATTATCGCGCGTGAGATGGGCTGGACCCAACTCTTGCAAGGCGATGAATGGACCGACGAGGTGGACGCGATGCTCGCCGATGAAGCCAGCTCCGAGGAGACGAGTGACGCCGTCGAAGACGAAGAAGATGAGAAACCCGAAGGCACGCTGGACGGCTTCGAGGACCACAGCCTTTATCGCGCGGCGTTCGCCTTGACCGTGCGCATCGATCAACTTTTTGACGCAAACCCCACGCTCCAAAACGAACCCTCGGCCGTAAAGTTGGCCACCCATTCCGCGCTCGCGAGCGCGAAACTCGCCGCCGCCTTGAGCGACGACGACGTGGACGAAATCGGAATGACGATCGCGTATCTGAAGCGCGCCTTAAAGGCCATCACCGTCTCGATGGACGCCGGCCGGCAAATGCTGTCCGAGCGACTGGTCACTTCCCGCGAACATTCTGTCCTGGAGCAGCGACTTTTCCAGGTGCGCGACGGCATTATCACCCTGATGGGTGAGTATCGCGGCGAGTGGCTGCGGCGCTTCGGCAGCCTTTAGTGGGCTGCCGTTGAATGAATTCCGCTGCTCGCCCGTCTTAACCAATGCATACGGAAGCGACCCCTGCCCCGGCCGAAATATCGGACGCGGATCTGGTGGCGAAATGTCAGGCGGGTGATACCGCGGCATTCGACCAGTTGGTCGGTCGTTACCGGACGCGAGTATTCGGTATGATTTACAACATGGTACACAGCGAACAGGACGCCTGGGATTTGGCCCAGGACAGTTTCTTGAAGGCGTGGAAATCGATTGGTCGCTTTCGCGGTCAATCGTCTTTCTACACCTGGGTCTATCGCATCGTGATGAATGTGACGATCGATTGGCTGCGCAAAAAGCAGGTCAAAGGCACCGGCGCGGAATTCGACGACGCGATTCAACTAAAGGAAATCGATCCCGCCTCGCGCACGGCTCCGAAAGCCGATGCGCTCCCGCACGAACGGATGCAGGACCAGGAAATCCGGACGCGCATCGACGCCGCGATCGAGCAGCTTTCTCCCGATCACCGCGCCGTCATCATCATGAAGGAACTGGAAGACATGCAGTATAACGAGATCGCCGAGACGCTCGGGTGCTCGATCGGCACCGTGATGTCGCGTTTGTTTTATGCGCGCAAGAAGCTGCAGAATCTCCTGAGGGATGTTTATGAAAACGTTTGAAGAAAAATGGACCGCCTGGGTGGACGGGCAATTGACCGGCGACGACCTGGCCGAGTTTAAGGCGTCGTTGCCTGATCTCGCCGCAGCTGAGGCTGAGAAGGAGAACGCGCTCAAGTTGGGCAATCTCCTGCGCGAAAAAATCGGCGTCCGTGCGATGTCGAACGAGGAGTTTTTTCAGCATCAACTGCTGAAGCAGATCGAAAGCGAATCAAGCGCCGCGGCACCGACGCGTTCGGAACCGAAAGTACGCGAGACTTGGTGGTCCATTGGTCGACTCGCTTGGACCGGCGCCGCTTCGCTCGCCATTTTTCTCGTCTGCACTTTTTTCGTTTTACGCGAGACGGATACCGGCGGGCAATCGGCTTACCTGACCCAGATTGTCAACGCCCGCATCGGTCCCGAGGTAAATCCTGATGCCACAATCTCGATTTTCGAAGCGAAGGAAGACAAAGTGACCGTGGTCTGGGTGGAAGGTTTGCAGTCTCTGCCTTCCGAATACGCCGCGAAATAAATCGATCCCCATGCCGCGCCTCCTCTCCACGATTCTCGTCCTGTTCTGCACCGTATGCATCGCATCGGGAGCGGCCGCCGAGATCGTGTGGAGCGGCTTGGTCATGGCGAACAACGTTCCGCAGCCCACGCCGATCCCGACCGAGTTGAGTCAACTCGAAGGGACGCTGAAAAATCTCTTCGGTTACAATCAATTCCAAGTCATCGGCCAGTCGCGCAAGACGATCCAAACCGGCGAGGAAGACTGGCTCGCCACGAGTAAGTATTTCTCGCTCCACGTCGATTCGAAGGCAGCCAGCGGCACGGCTTCCTACGTTCTGAAGTTGCAGCTTTTCCAAGAGAAGAAACTGCTGCTCGAGACCGAGGCGAAGCTGAGCAAGCGCAGTCCTCTCGTGATCAAAGGGCCGCAGATCGGCGACGGTCAGCTCGTGCTTTTGCTCGTCGTCGAGTAGGAGCGGCGCCCATTTATCGCCTCGATTTGGCACGGGGTGACTTGTCAGGGACGATCCAAATCGTCAGAATGTTGGAGTGCGCTACCGATTGGAAATCAAGGAGGCAGCGCGTTCCCAATTGCGGGCTCTTGCCAGGAACAGCGACGATTTGATTAGCGTCTATCGTGGCAAAGACCGGAAGGAAGCATATGAGTGACACCGCTACTGCCGAAAAACCTACGCTGGAGTCTTTGGCGGCGGACGTCCGCCGGCTTCAGGAGCGCCTCGCGGACATGGAAGACTTGATGGACCTTCGCGCTGCGGTGGAAGAGAACGCGGGCAAGCCGGGCGTGCCGTGGGAACAAGTCAAAGCCGAACTTGACCTTGATTAATCCGCCGTAGGCAGCGGTCCTGTCGTCGTGGTGATATAGCGGATTGCCGTCAGAGGCAGCCGCAACGTGCAAAAGGGCGCCGGTATTGTTTATTCTGCGCATGCTTCTCCGCCTTCCGCTGTTCTTCGCCGCACTCTCATTTACCTTCCTCGCCATCATGAATGCAGAGGAGCCATTCGATTTTGCCAGCAC
Organism: Chthoniobacterales bacterium; assembly: GCA_038258815.1. Classification (GTDB taxonomy): domain Bacteria; phylum Verrucomicrobiota; class Verrucomicrobiia; order Chthoniobacterales; family UBA10450; genus JACCTI01. Next base: position 36,265 of record JBBSPM010000023.1, on the reverse strand, counting down.
ACCGGGGAAACTTCCCAAGCAGGTCGTGCCCCAGGAGTATGCGATCCGGATCACGCCGGATTTTAAGAAATTCAGCTTTGCCGGATCGGAGACGATCAAGCTGGAAGTACACAAACCGGTCCGCGACCTGGTGCTCAACGCACTGGAAATCGAAATCGCGAGCGCCTCGTTAGACGACAAGGCGATCCCAAAATCCGCGATCAAGCTCGACCCGAAAGAGCAAACGCTCACGATCGCACTGCCGGCTGAGTTACCGCCTGGCACGCACACGTTGTCGCTAGTTTTCTCGGGAAAAATTAACCAGCAAGGCCAGGGGCTTTATCGCGCGCCTTACCAGGATGCCGACGGCGCGAAAAAGGTGATGCTCGGCACGCAATTCGAGGCCACGGACGCGCGGCGGATGTTCCCGTGCTGGGACGAACCGATCTTTCGCGCGCGTTTTCAAATCACCGCCGTGATCCCCGAGAACATGACCGCGGTTTCAAACATGCCGATCGAGCGGGAAACGAAAACGGCGGCCGGCAAAGAGGTGCATTTCGCGATGACGCCTTCGATGTCGAGCTACCTCAACGTTCTTTGCGTCGGCGAGCTGGACGCGATCGAAAAGAAAAGCGGCGGCGTCACGCACCGCGTGGTCGCGACCCGCGGGAAAGCCGAGAAGGGCCGCTACGCGCTCGAAAGTTCCGCGCAGGTGACCGAGTATTATAACGAATACTTCGGCACGCCGTATCCGCTCCCGAAGCTCGATGAGATTGCGGTCCCCGGCGGTTTCGGCGGTGCGATGGAAAACTGGGGCGGGATTACCTACTTCGAATCACGGCTTCTTTACGATCCGAAGCAGTCCTCCGCGGAGACGAAGCAAGGCATCTATTCCGTCGTCGCGCACGAGATCGCGCACCAGTGGTTCGGCAATCTTGTGACCATGGCGTGGTGGGATAACCTTTGGCTAAACGAAGGATTCGCCTCCTGGATGGGAAGCAAGTGCACGGCGCATTTCAATCCCGATTGGGAAGTCTGGCTGGAGCGTGATGTGCCGCGCGATCCCACCCGCCGCGCCGGCAGTCCGAAGGAAACGGCGATGGAAAGCGATGCCCGCTCGACCACCCATCCGATTCAGCAACCGGTCGCAACCGAGGCGGAGGCAAACGGCGCGTTCGACGAAATTACTTACAAGAAAGGTCAGTCGTTCATTCGCATGCTGGAGAGCTTTCTCGGTGAGGAGAAATTCCGCAAAGGCATTCGCAAATACATCGCACGTCACAAGTTTTCGAACACCACGACAACCGATCTGTGGAACGCGCTCGGCGAAGCTTCCGGAAAGCCGGTGGCGGAAATCGCCGCGAATTGGACTCAACAGCCCGGCTTCCCCATCGTGATGGTGTCGCGCGAAGCGGACGGAAAAATCAAACTCAAACAGGAGCGTTTCACGATCAATTTCCCGGACGCACCGGCGCTGCGTTGGAAGATTCCCCTCACCTATTCGGTCGCGGGCTCCTCGGAGCCGATGAGCCGATTGATGGAAGAGAAGACGACTGAAATTTCCGACGTTCCCGCGGATCGCACGGTGAAGTTTAACGTCGATGGCGCCGGGAATTATCGCGTCCAATACGATGCCGCTTCGTGGAAATTGCTGCTCGCGGAATTGCCGAGCATGAGCGTGCCGGATCGCGTCAATCTTCTCGGCGATGCCTGGGCCTTGGTGCAGGCGAAACGGGAACCGCTGGCGCATTATCTCGACTTGGTGGAGAAGCTGCCGGGCGAAACAGAGCTCGCGGAGCGCGAACAAGTGATGACGGCGTTTGCGCAAATCGGCGGGTTGCTCGCGAACGAGCCGCAAGCGGCCGCGTTTAAGAAATACGGCATCTCGGTGCTGCGTCCGACCTTCGACGAACTGGGCTGGGAGCCGAAAAAAGGCGAGTCGCCGCGCGCAGCGGCCTTGCGCGCCAGCGTCGTGAGCGGGCTGGGAAGCTTGGGCGATGAAGAAATAATCGTCGGCGCGCGCAAACGGTTTGAGCGCGTCGTCTCCGAAGGGAACTCGCTCGATCCGGATTTGCGCGGACCAATTCTACAAATCGTGGGCCACAACGCGGACGAGAGAACCTGGAATCAACTCCACGACCTCGCTCAGAAAGCGGCCAGCCTGGAAGAGAAGCAGGACTTTTACGCCGCCCTCACCTCCGCGGCTGATCCAAAACTGGCGGAACGCGCGCTGCAGATTGCACTCACGGATGAGCTGCCGACCAGTCGCGCGGTGTTCGTGGTCCCTGCGGTGGCGCGAGGCAGCGGACGCCCCGACCTGGCCTGGAAATTTGCGCAGGCGCACATGAAAGAGCTCCTCGCGAAAGCGGACGCGCTGAGCGTGAACAGTTACGCGCCGAGCTTGTTCAACTTCTTCTCCGATCCCGCGCGGATCGCGGAGTTACGGGCCTACGGCAAAGCGTCGCTCCCGGCTTCTGCCGCGAAACCGATCGACAAGGCCGTGGACGAAATCACCTTCCGCGCCGACTTCAAAAAGCGCCTCGTCGAGCAGATCGAAAAGTGGGGCGCCGACGCGCAACCTCGCGGCTAACAAAGAGCAGTGAGTGCGTACGGAGGACGGCTTTGCAAGCCGTCCAGCCGGGTTAAAAACCCGGCCTCCGAGCGAAGACTAAAGCATCGGCGGACGCCGCTCAGCCTCGGCTGGCTCGAGAATGACCGGTGGAGCGAGTCGAGCTCCTCGTTCGGCCGCGGCCATTGCCTGGGCATGCCTCCATCCCGCGACCGCCTGGCTGATGAGGAAAAACGCCATGATGCCGATCCAGATCGATTGGAAATAGAGGACCGCCGCCACGCCGGCCAGCGCGCTGCCGACGATTCCGATCGCGCTCGCGACCTGCAGGCTGCGAATTGGCCCAAAAGGAAACCAGAGTAACGATCGCAAGATCTGCCCCCCATCCAGCGGATAGATCGGAAAAAGGTTGAAGACCAGGAGCGAAAGATTGATCAACGCGACCATCTGAAGCAGCCGGTACGCATCGGGGGCGTGCGATTGCAAACCGGCCTGCGTGGCCACGATCTGCGCGATGAATAGAATCGGCAGCAAGACCACGTTAACGAGTGGTCCGGCAGCGATGGCCCAAAGCTGCGCGCCTGGCCGTGGCGGCGGCTGCACGAAGGCAATCCCGCCGAGCGGCCACAGCATGATGCGGTTGGCGATTCCGCCCGTCTGCCGACACGCCAGGGCGTGTCCGAATTCATGCATCAGCACGATTCCGAAGAGCGCCAGATATTCATACATGGCAAAAATCGGCGAGGCGTAGCCGTGATGGCGCGCGGTCAACTGGTAGGCGGCAATAATGAACCAGGAGAAGTGCAGGAACACTTCGATCCCCCAAACCTTGAACAAACGTATCGAGCCGCTTTGCATGTCGTGGCGCACAGTCGGCTGAACGCGCCATTCGCGCCACCCGCATTCCGCGGCGGGGGGATTAGGCCGTGATCGCGGTAGGGACATCGCGCTGCGATGTCCAGGAGACGTGGCCCGCCGATGGACATGCGGACGTTCCCCCCGCAGACCCACGCGTCTCGGACGCCGCAGCGCGTCGCAGCGCGGCGTCCCTACCTCGCTCCCGTGAACACGCCTTAAAGCGTGACTTCGGGTTTACTGTCGTGGGGGGTAATCAGGAGCCGCATCGGCATCATCGAGGATTCGTGGAAGCCGTGCTTTTTGAAGAAAGCCTGCGAACGCAGCTCCGGCCGGTCGGTTAACAGCGTGATGCGGAGGAAATTTTTCTGCTTCGCAAACTCGATCCCGTAATCGAGCAGCATCGAGCCGTAGCCTTTGCCCTGAAATGCTTTGTGGATGACGAGGTCCTCCAGCACCATCACGAATCCGCCTTCCGCGGTGCTGATGGTGAAGAGCAAATTGATCATGCCCACGATGGCGCGGTCCTGCCGGAGGACGAAGACGCGGCCGCGATTCGGCTGTTCGAAAATGAGGCGCAGGCCGCGGAGTTGCTTCGCTTTGTCGGGTTGGAAATCGCTTTCCTCGCTGAAAAGCTCCCCGAGCAACCCAGAGAGCTCATCCAGGTCTTCGAAAGTGGCTGGCTCGATTACGACATCGCTCATCTGGCTTGGGTTATTCCATAAAGGGGGGACACTGGCAATGGAAGGTTCTCGCGGAGGACGGCGGGCACGCCGGTTGACAACCCCCTGCCTGTCCCTAATGTAGCCGCTCTTCACCCGCCTCAGTGGCGGCTTTTGTCCTATGAAACGCACCTTACAACGCTCGAAACGCACCCGGAAAAATCAGCACGGTTTCCGTGCCCGGATGAGCACTAAGGCTGGTCGTGCTTGTCTCGCGCGGCGTCGGCAACGCGGACGCAAACGCCTCCTGCCGAAGGGCGCGGAAGTACAATACGCTCGCCACACGCAGCAGTAATTTGCTAGCGCTGCAATTCTCGCAGTGGACCGGCGTAGCCGGTTAATTCCAGATAGCCGCGGCCGGTGATTTGCTTTCCGTTTCGCGTCCCGGTAATTTTGACCGCGCCTTCCCAGTAGGCGAGCGGTTGCAGCCTCAGTTCCTGGTTTTCTAAAACCGCGCGGACATCAAATTGCAGCGCCAATTCCGGCACTGCGACCTCCCAGCCGATCGGGTAGTCGGCGCGCGTCGCGTCACTCTTCCAATGATCACCCGCCTTCATCTTGAAGGCTCCGCTTTCGAGATGCGTGGAGACGCCAGTCGTGTCGACGAATGTGCCGCTGGAAGTCGGATCCATCGAGCCATCTTCCAACCGCATGCGATAGAGCATTAGCTCCGTGCCATCGTCCAAATGCACGGAGAGCCAATCCCAACCGACCTGCTGCGGCGCGAGTTGGTTGGTGGCCCACTCGTGATCGAACCAGCTCTCGCCCGTCACCTGAAAGGTCTCACCATGGACTTGCACTTTCCCGTCTGAAGCCAGACGCGTGAGCGAGTAGTAATGTGAAGCGTGACCTTCTCCGGCGGCTTTTTGGCTCACGCCATCGCGGCCGTGGATGACCGGTTCCTTGTGCGACACGAGCCGCAGATCGAGCGCCATATCTTTGCCATCCGCGCGCAGGCGAAAGGCGCCTGCCTCATCCATTCGCAATTCCCAAGAGTCCAGCCAAGCCAGCCGTTCGCCGTCATCAAACCCAGCCTCGCCGAACGCGCCGCGGCTGGTCCGCTGTTGGAAATGGAATTCCTTACCGGCGACATCCGTGACGGTGAAGTGCGCGAACTTCAAATCGTTGACCACAAAGCGTGATCGCTCTGGCGCGCGCTCTGCGGGCGGAATGATCCCCTGCCGAAAAAAGGTGAGCTGATATCCGAAACGACGGCCGCCGGCGTCCGCCAGATTGCCGGTAAAATACCACCACTCCGTTTTGAACTCCGGATGGGCGTGATGATCGCGCGGAAATTCATAACACCAGCCGGGCTCGGCGATTCTCCAATCTGCCGCGACGCAACCGACCGCCATGAGCAGAAGGAGAAATCTATTCTTCACGCAAAGCCTCCGCGATCATTAGCCGCCCGGCGCGCCAGGCTGGCAAGAGTCCTGCGAGCAAAGCCGCCGCCACAATCCAGATCGGCGTGATCGCGAGCGCGCCCCACGGAAACGCGAGTTGAATCGTCCAACCGAAGAACGCGCGATTGATCACTCCCGTGAGCACGAACGAAAGACAAAGTCCCGAGGCCAGCCCGACGACCGCCGCGAGGAAACCGATCATGGCCGATTCCCAGAGCAAGAGCTTCCACACCTGCGTGACACTGGCACCGATCGCACGCAGCAAAGCCAGCTCGCGCGATCGTTCCGTAATCAGTGTCGTTAGGGTGAGGCAAATTCCCACGATCGCTACGAGGACAGCGATCGTTCTCAGCACGTAGGTGACCGCGAAGGTTTGATCGAAGATCTCAAAAACGCGCGTGCGCAATTCCCGATTCGACAGAATTAGGAACTGGCCGCTACGGCTAAACTCCGCGCGAAATTTATCCGCCAACCTTTCCGCGTCCGCGTCCGGCTGCAGATACACGGCGAGGCTGTTCACGCGGTCATCGCCCGGCCAGAAGCGCGCGAAAGTCGCTGCACTCATGAACACAACTCCCTGGTCGCGCGTGTAATCGTAGAAGGTGCCGGCAATAGGAAAGCGCTTCGGTCCGAGGGGCGTCGTCAGTTCGAGCTCTTCTCCATCCGAGACGTGATGCCGCCGGGCGAAGCTCTCCGAAACAAGCACGCAATCTTCCTTGAGAAAGCGCTGCATGTTGCGCTCTCCATCGCCTCGCAAGAAAGGAAAGCGGCGTCGCTGCGTCCCACGCACCACCGCCAATGCGATGGTGGTGTTACCCATCGGCAAAGCGATTTCTCGATACGTATCGACCGCCGCCACCTCCGGCTGAGCCTGTAGAAAGGAGATCGCCGCCGGAGGGATGAATGAGGCGGCCCCCACGATCTCATTCGAGGCGGGCGCAATGAAGAGATCGGCGGCGAGCGTTTGATCGATCCATCCCTCCACCGTGCGGCGGAAGGAGAATACCATCACATTCACGCCGATCGCCATCGCGACGGCGGCGGCGAGGGCCGCAATCGTGACCGCGTTGCGGAAAAGCGGACGCGACACGTTCGCCGCTGCGAGCCCCGCTTCCAGCGGACCCCGACGCCCCACGCGGAACAACTTTCGCGCAGCCGCGCTGAAGCCCAACGCAACCCTCGGCACGAGCAACGAGAAGCCGACCAGGACAAAAAAGGCCGAGCCGAATCCGAGCCAGGCCGGACCGGTCGAGAGCGCCAGATAAGAGAAAGCACCTGCGGCAAAAATCGAAATCAGCCCGGACCAAAGCCACGCTGGCGATGGCTTCGCTGAATCCTCGATGATCGAACTGGCGTGGAGTGCGCGCACCGGATCCATCTTCGCTGCCGCGGCCGCTGGCAGCCATGCCGCCAGAATCACCGATGCGAGTCCGAGCAAAAAAGCGACGCCAAGCATCCAAGGCGTCACCGCCAGCTCCTTTACACTGAGTAAAACGTAGAGCGACGAAATCGTCTGCGAGACTCTGCCGACGAGGAAGTAGGCCAGCAGAATTCCACCGCCGAGGCCGAGCAATGCGCCGATGCCACCCAACGCGACGGCCTCACCGAGAAAGAGCGCCCGCACTTCGTTGCGTGTCACGCCTAACGAGCGCAGAATTCCGATTTCATGCCGCCGACGCACCACGGAAGCGGAGACTGTGTTGTAAATGAGAAACATTCCCACGAGGAGCGAGACCAGACTCATCGCCGTCAGGTTGAGCTGAAATCCGCCGAGCATGTTTGCCACCTGTTGGCCGCGTTGCGCCGGCGTTGCGACGGTCGCGTCCTTCGGGATGACCGTGCGCAGACTCTCGGACACTTCCTGAATTTTCCGCGGATCGATAAGCTGCAATTGAATGCTGCTCAAGGTCCCGCGGCGCGCAAAAAACTCCTGCGCCCACCCGATATCCATCGCGGCGAAATGTTCATCGAGCGTCAACGATCCTTGTGCGTGAATGATGAATCCCACCCGCAACAACCGATCCGCGCCATCCACTTGCGCGCGCAACGAATCACCCGGTTTCAGCCCATGCCGCTGCGCAAACGCCGCCGCTACCCCGATCGTGTCGGGGCTGCCCAGCCAACGTTGCACGTCGAACTCTCCGGCCTTGAAATCGCTCAGTTCGAAAGTTCGGAAGGTATCGTTCGTGAAAATATCCAGCCCGAGAATTTGCAAATATTCCCCCGGCATATCCGGGAGTGAGACGACCCCGCGCACGAGCGGCGTGGCCGCCGCGACGCCATCATGGTGCGCTACGGCAGGGAATATATCGTTCGGCAATCCGCCCGCGGAGCGCGTGATTTGCAGCTCCGCTTTCCCCGCCACCACATCGATCGTGGCCGCGAACGCGCGATTCGCGCTCTGGTTCGCGATTTGAATCGCCAGATATACCGCCACGCCCAGCGCCACGCTGAGAATGTTCAACAGCGCGAGCAGCCGATGGCGCGCGGCATAGCGCAATACCTGCCAATGAAAGAAGCGCAGAGAATGAGCCAGCACGCCGACTATGGTCGCGAATGCGCCGCTGGATTCAATCGCAGCTGCCAAACACCGGGCCACGCCCCGAAAAAAATTGGGCCCACCAGGATTCGAACCTGGGACCAAGGGATTATGAGTCCCCTGCTCTAACCGCTGAGCTATAGGCCCGTGGATGGGACGAATTAATCACGCCAGAGGCCGAATGACCAATCCGGAGACGAGCGGCAAGTGTTTTTGTCTGACACTGGAAATCGTGGGTACGGCTCGTCTGCGGCGGAGCGGCGGTCCCTTCACAACGGGAACGCCGCAAGGACGCGTCGATCGCAAGCAACGCATGGAAAGACATAACTTTGTCGCATATGGGACAAAGTTATGTCCCAAGTGGGCAGTTCATCGAGTCGATAAAGATCGGCGGGCAAGGGAAGAGATGCGAAGCCGGGCCGCTGAAGTCCGCCCGCCGACGGAGCGCCATCGCCCCAAATACGTGCCCTCGATAGTTCTCCTCAGCTCACGCACTTGCGTTTGGCGAGGCCGACTGCGTAAGTCGCGCGCAGATGACGAGCTCAACAAGACGAAACCGTTCCCAAGGCGCGGAACTAGGGGATCAAGGCGTGCACTATCGCACGTGGTGCAAACACGATCGTGCCGACGTTTTGATCGTCGACGCGGCCGGTAAGATCATCCGCGCGATTCCGCTCCTCGCCGAGGGCGATGGATATTTCAGCGCGCTCGATGTCGCAGGGCGAGCGGGTGATCTTTATCAATACCGCCTCGACGACAGCCAGGGTTGGCCCGATCCCGCTTCGCGTTGGCAGCCCGCCGGAGTTCACGGCGCTTCGATGGTGATCGATCCCGTCGCCTATGAATGGCAGGAGAAGAATTGGAACGCGCCTCCGTTTTCACAGCTCGTGATTTACGAAGTCCACCTGGGGACGTTCACCCCCGAAGGCACTTTTCGCAGCGCGATCGCGCGGCTCGATCATCTCGTCTCATTAGGCGTGAACGCGATTGAACTCATGCCAGTGGCGGATTTTCCTGGAGCGAGAAATTGGGGTTACGACGGCGTGATGCTTTACGCCCCGGCGCGCTGCTATGGCCATCCGGATGATTTGCGCGCGCTGGTGGATGCGGCGCATGCCCGCGGTCTCGCCGTGATTCTGGATGTGGTTTACAACCACTTCGGCCCGGACGGGAATTACGTTGGCGTTTATCACGGTGATTATTTCGACCCCGCCGGCCACACCCCGTGGGGGGCTGCGCTCAACTACGCCGCTCCGGCTGTGCGCGCCTTTTTCCTTGAGAATGCTCCCTATTGGCGGCGCGAGTTTCGTATCGATGGCTTCCGGCTCGATGCCACCCACGAAATCGCCGACAAATCGGCGCGACATCTTCTGGCCGAAATCGCGGCCGAGGTGCGTTCGTTAGGCGGTTTCGTCATCGCGGAGGATGAACGGAACGAACCTGCACTTCTTCGCCTGCCGGAACGTGGCGGCTTTGGGTTGGACGGCGTTTGGTCGGATGATTTCCACCATGTCGTCCACGTGATGCTGACGGGCGAACGCGAAGGCTATTACGAAAATTTCGATGGCACGCCGCACGAACTGGCGGAAACGCTGACGCACGGCTGGCTCTTCCGCGGGCAAAAGCAGCGCAGCACGGGCGAGCCGCGGGGCGGTGATTCGGCTGACTTTTCGCCGGACCAATTCGTCTTTTGCATTTCGAATCACGACCAGGTGGGCAACCGCGCACTCGGGGAACGCCTCGGACATCTGATCGCGCCCGCGGCCTATCGAGCGGTTTCGGCATTACTCTGTCTTGTCCCGCAGATGCCGCTCATCTTTCAGGGCCAGGAATGGTCGGCTTCGACGCCGTTCCAATTTTTCACCGATCACAATCCCGAACTCGGCCGCCTGGTGACGGAAGGTCGGCGGCGGGAGTTTCAAAAATTTGCCGCGTTCCGCGATCCGGCGATCCGGGAGACAATCCCCGATCCCCAGGCCGCCACCACCTTCGAGAACTCGAAACTACGGTGGACGGAATTGGATCAGCCGGCGCATGCGGGAGTCCATTTGCTTTATCGGGAATGCCTGGCCCTGCGGCAGACGCACCCGGCGTGGCGTGAGCAGGCAGGCACAAGCGTGCCAGCAATTGAGCTGGCTGGCGGTGCCGTCGCGTATCGCATCGGCTCCGGCGAAGCGCAATGTCTGGTGGTGAGCGATTTGCACGGCGAACACGCCATGGATCGCGGGGATTTGTTACCGCCGAGCGGTCGGACCTGGCAACAGCGCCTCTCAAGCAACGAAACTCGCTTCGGCGGCGAGGCCACAGCGCCGCCAATAACGCCGACCACGCTGGTTCTGGAAGCGGTCTAACGAACGGAAGGGTTCTCTTTCGCGAAGAGTTTCACCGCCTCGTCCGACATCCCGTGCGTGAGCCGGAGATGAAGGGAGTCGCTCAGAAATTTTTCGATCGGGACCCATTGGCCGTTGATCTCCACCCGCTTCGTCCAGGCGCATACTTTCACCAAACCTCCGCGCAAATGTTCTAATTCGGCGGCGACGGCACTCAGCGTATCCGCGTGTTTTCGCGCGGTGATGTCCTGGATCTGCGAGATGAAAAAAAGCGGCCGCTTCTCCTCATCCACCGCGAGCGACACACTGAGCAGAGCCCAGACAATTTTGCCGTCTCGCCGCAGATAGCGTTTTTCCATTTCGTAACTAAGCGTCTCGCCGCGCACCAGTTCGCCCACGTTCTGCAAGTCCAACTCGAGGTCGTCGGGATGGGTGATGTCTTGAAACCGCAGGCGCAGCAGTTCCTCCTCCGAATAACCGGTGAACTCGCAAACCGCGCGATTCACCCTCAACCAGTGACCTTCCAGACTCAGCAAGGCCATCCCAATGGCAGCATCGTCGAAGGCGCGGCGGAATAACACGTCCGGGGGCACCGGCAACGATTCTGGGACGGAGGACATTTCGGGGGGAAGTTCCGTGATAATAGATTTTACGTCCTCTGCCGAGGAGTTTCTGCTGTCTCGCGAAAGCCCCACCCAAAATATCGGCTCACCGTCTCGACGAAAAAATTTTAACATCTCCGCCAATCCAATCACGGGACCGCAATCGTTCTCTTTATGTGGTCATTTCCAACGGGAGAAAATGAACGGCGACGCCAAGCTCGCGGCGGCAGAAGCCGCCAAAGCCGAAGCCGAAATGGAGCGCTATTGCCAGCGGCATCCGCGCAGCCCGAGCGCGGTGCGCCGTCCCCGGCTGATGCGGCGTGGCCCTAGTTGGATCGCTCTTCTGGGCAGCACCTTGGAAGATGGCATCGCCGGTCTGGGCAGTTCGGTCAGTGCAACATTGCGCGCGTTTGACGTGCAATACCGCAATTCGCAGAAGCCGCGAGGGTAGAGATCGCTCTTGGCGCGGCCTTAACTCTGGTCACAGCGCCGAAAATCGAGTCCAGCCGCTGGCACCGCAACTGCTCATCTAAATGGACTCATGCAGGCCACGTTTTTCCAGAAAGTCCTCATTTGCGCACTCCTGGGCTTCTGTGCCGCGGTTCTCTTGGAATGGGGCAAGGTGTTCGTGACCGGAGCCGACGACGCCTTGAACGCAGGCTACAAACGAAGCGCGAGCGACAATACCCCCGGCCGGAAATAGACGCCAGAAAAGCCGTTGCCACGGGTGGGGCTGCACCTACCCTGCGTGATCGGCATGAAGATTGGCTTTGCTCAGATCAACCCGACGGTCGGTGATTTGAGCGGGAATTTCGAAAAAATCGTCGCGGCTTACGAAGATCTCGCCGCCGCGGGCGCAGATCTCGTCATTACCCCGGAACTCGCGATTGCCGGCTATCCGCCGCAGGATCTCGTCTTCAAATCGCGCTTCGTCCCGCAGAACCTCGAGATGCTGGAACGCTTGCAAGGAGTGGTCTCAGCGAGCGCGGCCTTGTTGGTGGGATACGTGGAGCCAAACCAAGGGCGCGGGAAGCCTTTTCACAATGCCGCGGCATTGATCACGCAAGGAGAGCCGATGCAGAAAATGCAAAAATCCCTCCTCCCGACCTACGACGTTTTCGACGAGGACCGCTACTTCGAGCCGGCTCGCGAGTTGGCGCCGTTTCGGGTAAAAGGACGCCGCATCGGGGTCACGATCTGCGAGGACATCTGGACGGAGCACTACCTTCCGCGCGCCTTTTACGAGGCGGAGCCGGCGCATCTGCTCGTCGCCCAGGGAGCCGAATTCATCGTGAATCTCAGCGCGTCCCCGTTCAGCCTCGGCAAGCCAGCCGTGCGTGAGGAAATGGTGGCCGCGTTAGCGCGCAAAATCGGGTCGGCTATTTTTTATTGCAACGCCGTGGGCGGCAACGATCAACTGATTTTCGACGGCAACTCTTTCGCGGTGAATCGAGATGGTGCGCTGATCGCGCAGCTTCCCGGATTCCGCGAAGCGAACGCGATCGTGGAGACGGAATCGAACACGATCGTGCCACGAGAGCCGCACGAGTCGGCGGCGGATCTCCTGGACGCCTTGTCGTTAGGCTTGTGCGATTATATGCGAAAATGCGGCTTCAAATCCGCAGTGCTGGGTTTGAGCGGCGGGATCGATTCCGCGGTGGTGGCGGCGATCGCGGTCCACGCCTTGGGAGCGGAGAACGTGGTGGGCGTTTCCATGCCCAGTCCGTATTCCTCCACCGGCAGCATTGAGGACGCGCTCGCGCTTTCGCGCAATCTCGGGATTCAATGTCTCCAGATGCCGATCGGCGATGCCTTTCACGCGTTCAAATGCCAATTCAAAGAAGTCTTCGCCGGTCTGCCCGAAGACACGACGGAAGAGAACATGCAGTCGCGTTTGCGCGGCATGATCCTGATGGCGCTCTCGAACAAGTTCGGCCACATCCTGCTCACCACCGGCAATAAAAGCGAATTGGCGGTCGGCTATTGCACCATCTACGGCGACATGGCGGGCGGGCTGGCCGTCATCAGCGATGTCCCGAAGACGATGGTTTACGATCTCGCGCGCTGGATCAACCACGACCGCGAGCTCATTCCACTGGCCACAATCGAGAAACCGCCCAGCGCCGAACTGAAGCCTGGCCAACTCGATCAAGACAGCCTGCCGCCCTATGAAATTCTCGATGAAATCCTGCGGCTCTATGTGGAAGAAAATTTGAGTGCGCCGGACATCTCTGCTCGCGGCTTCGACGAAGGAACAGTGCGTTGGGTGCAGCGACGCGTGGACTTAAACGAATACAAAAGAGCACAGGCCGCACCGGGCCTCAGAGTCACGAGCCGCGCCTTCGGACTCGGCCGACGCATGCCCATCGCGCAACGGTATGTCGATTAGCGCTTTCCCTGATGGACATGGCCGCGTTCGCGGTCAACGGTGCTCGCACGCTCATGAAAGTGGTCATTCTCTGCGGCGGTAAAGGCACACGGCTCCGGGAAGAAACGGAGTTTCGCCCCAAGCCCATGCTGCCGATCGGCGAGCGGCCGATCCTGTGGCACATCATGAAGACATATGCCCATCATGGCTTCAAAGAGTTCGTTTTGTGTCTTGGGTATAAAGGCGAGATGATCAAGGAATACTTCCGGAATTATCTCTGGAATATCTGCGATACGACTCTCTCGTTAGGCGAGAATCCCGGGGTGCAATTTCACACTCGCCATTCGGAAGAAGACTGGCAGGTCACGCTGGCCGACACGGGCGCGGAGTCGATGACAGGCGAACGGATTCACCGCATCAAGAAGTATCTCGGTGAGGACGACACATTCCTTCTCACCTACGGCGATGGCGTGGGAAATATCGATATCCCGGCATCCATCGCGGAACACCGCGCGCTAGGGAAAATCTGCACTCTCACTGCGGTCCATCCGCCCGGGCGTTTCGGGGAGATCAGCTTGAATGAGGACTCAACGGTGGCCGGTTTTAACGAGAAACCGCAAACTGAGAATGGCTACATCAACGGCGGCTACATGGTCTGCGGCAGAGAGGTTTTTGATTATCTGGCCGCGCATCCCGGCACCATGTTCGAACAGGAACCGCTCCGCGCGATCACGGCCAAAGGGCAGCTCGCCGCTTACAAGCACGACGGCTTTTGGCAACCGATGGATACCTTCCAGGAGTTCACTTTGCTGAACACTCTGTGGGATGCCGGACGCGCACCGTGGAAGGTTTGGTAGCGCATGTTCGGCGACGTCTTCAGAGGCACGAGCATCTGGCTTTCCGGCCACACCGGTTTCAAGGGCTCGTGGCTGGCGGCGTGGCTGCTTGAGCTTGGAGCGCGGGTGCATGGTTACGCGCTCGAACCGATCACCTCCCCCAGCCTTTTCGAGCAACTCGGTCTTGCGCAAGATCTGGAGAACGAAATAAGCGACATCCGCGACGCGGCGGCGGTTCAGCGGTCGATCGAGTCCACAAAGCCTGACTTCGTTTTCCATCTCGCAGCGCAACCGCTCGTTCGGCATTCCTATCAAGAACCACGTGAAACGTACGAGACCAACGTCATGGGAACGGTCAACGTCCTCGAAGCGTTGCGCCGAATCGATGCACCGTGCATTGCCGTCATGGTCACAACCGACAAATGCTATCAGAATCGCGAGTGGCTTTCAGCCTATCGAGAGGATGACGCACTGGGCGGTCATGATCCCTACAGCTCCAGCAAGGCCGCTGCAGAAATCGCCATCGCGTCTTACCGCTCCTCCTTTTTCAGCACGAACAATCCCCTGCGCATCCGCGCGGCCAGCGCACGCGCGGGCAACGTCATCGGCGGGGGCGACTGGGCCACGGATCGCATCGTCCCCGATAGCATTCGCGCTTTGCAACGCGGCGATGCCATTCCAGTGCGAAACAAGGTTGCCACCCGTCCCTGGCAGCACGTGCTCGAACCCCTCAGTGGTTATCTCGATCTTGCGGCCGCTCTGACGGATGACGCTCGCAGTGCCGAGTTATGCACGGCGATTAATTTCGGTCCAACGCTCGATTCCAATCGCGACGTTGCCGCCCTTGTCGCCGAAATCTTGAAACACTGGCCCGGCGACTGGCAGGACAAATCCGACCGCAATGCCCCACACGAAGCAGGCCGGCTGAATCTTGCGATCGAACGCGCTTTCCACCTCCTCGCGTGGCAGCCAGTCTGGGATTTTAGCGAGACAGTCGCCCACACGCTCCTTTGGTATCAACGCGCGCGCGAGCCGGACGACCACGCGGCGCTACGCAAATTCTCCGTCAGCCAGATCGGCGAGTATGCCAGCCGCGCGGCAGAACTCGGCCGGCCTTGGGCCAAGGGCGACTTTGCAGATGCATAATTCGCCCTATGGTTGCGCCATGTGTGTCACCGTAGTCAAAGAAGGCGAGACCTTGCGCGTGCTCGAGGCGAGTGAGCCGATCGCCGAGGGCACGAAACTTGTCCTCTACACCGAGCAGGAATTCCGCGCGCTCGAGGCCGAGCGGAAAACCTGGCTCGATCTGCAAATGCCTTCCTTTATCCGCGGCGACGAAGACGAGGTGGCTGAGGATCTGTTCGACATCCCGACCAAGTGAATCCGGTTTCTCGTTACGCGAGAAGGTTCTTCTATGTCGAGTGGCCGCACTCCGACACTTCGGCCAAGGCCTCGAAGCACCGTCCGGCGCTAGCTATCTCCGAGCCCGACGAGCATGGCGATCTCACCCTGCTCAAGGTTACGGGCAAATCCTATCCCGAATCCATCCGGATCGAGCAGGATGATCTGGAAAACGGCCAGCTCCTGAAGCCTTCTTTTGTCCGCACGGATCGTTTTCTCACTCTCAACATCCGCAGTCTGACGGACTGGGGAGCGCGACTTTCCAGAGCGAAGACGGCTGAAATTTACAAGATGCTTGCCCGCAGCAACGCGCGATCATTTTCACAAATCTCTCATCGCGCCAACCGTCCGGGAATTGCAAACACCACCGAATTTCGTCCTGGAGAAACGGTGATTCCCTATGCCGGACGCGTCTTCACCGAGGAAGAAGTGGAAGCCGCAGTTTCTTCCACGCTCGATTTCTGGCTCACGCTCGGCCCGGAAGGCGACGCTTTCGAGCAGGAACTGGCAGCCGTCCTCGGGATCAAGCGCTCCCTTCTCGTCAATTCCGGCTCCTCCGCCAACCTGGTCGCGTTTTCTGCCCTAACGAGTCATAAATTAGGCGACCGGCGAGTGAATCCCGGCGACGAAGTCATCACCTGCGCGGTTGGTTTTCCCACCACGGTGGCGCCCATTCTACAGAACGGCGCCGTCCCGGTGTTTCTCGACAACGATCCCCGCACGCTCAACGCGACCTTGGAAGGTCTGGAAGAAGCGTACGTGCCGGGCCGCACCAAAGCCGTCATGATGGCGCACACGCTGGGCAATCCGTTCGATCTCGAACGCATCACCGCCTTTTGCCGCGAACACGAACTCTGGTTGATCGAAGACAACTGCGACGCGCTCGGTTCCACCTACACCGCATCCGACGGCGCGGCTGCAAAATTAACCGGCACCTTCGGCGATCTCTCCACCCAATCGTTTTACCCTCCGCACCATCTCACGCTCGGCGAAGGCGGCGCGGTCAACGTGGTGCGCAACATGCAGTTCAAGGTGTTGGTCGAAAGTTTCCGCGATTGGGGCCGCGATTGCTGGTGCGCGAGCGGGAAGGACAACACCTGCGGCAAACGCTTTGGCTGGCAACTCGGCGAATTGCCGGAAGGCTACGATCACAAATACATTTACTCGCACCTCGGCTACAACTTGAAGCCGCTCGACATTCAGGCCGCGATCGGCCGCGCGCAGCTCAAAAAGTTGCCCGCGTTTGGCGAAGCGCGCCGCGCGAATTGGGAATACCTCCGCGTCGGTCTGGCGCATCTGGAGGAATTCTTCGAGTTCCATTTGCCCACGCATGCGAAGGCCTGGTCGCGCGATGGCTTCGAGTGGGAAGCGGAGGACGGCCCGCGCTGTGCGCCCTCGTGGTTTGGGTTCATGCTGCTGGTGAAACCGAGCGCGCCTTTTTCAAAGACGGAATTTGCGAGACACCTCGATGAGCATCGCATCGGAAACCGGATGCTCTTCGGCGGAAACTTGCTGCGGCAACCAGTGTTTGTGCAGTTGCGAAAAGATCGCCCTGAATCCTTCCGCATCGTCGGCGAAATGACGGGCGCCGATCGGATCATGAACGAGTCCATCTTCATCGGCGTGTATCCCGGTCTCACGCGTGAGATGCTGGATTACGTGATCGAGACCATCGGCAAATTCTGCCAGCGATCGTGACCGCGGATCCAGCCCACGCAAACCCGCTGGCGCAAGATCTGGATCACATCCTGGCGCACACGCGACCGCTTTGGGAATCGCTGCGCGGGCGGCGGATTTTTGTCACCGGCGGCACGGGATTTTTTGGTCGCTGGTTACTCGAAAGTTTCGCGCACGTGAATCGCGCCCTCGCTCTGGAGGCCCACATGGTCGTCCTGAGTCGCGATCCGGAAGCATTTGCGCTCAAGGCTCCGCATCTGCAGCAGAACCGAGCGATTCAATTCGTTCGCGGCGATGTGCGGAGCTTCAGCGTAGATGAGGTGCGCGCGCAAAACTGCGAGGCATCCTTCGATTTCTTCATTCACGCGGCCACGGAAGCGAGCGCGCAGCTAAACGCGAACGAGCCGCTGCGGATGTTCGATACCATTGTAAACGGGACGCGCGCCGCGCTGGAGTTTGCGGTCGCGACGGGAGCCAAACGCTTCCTTCTCACCAGCTCCGGCGCCGTCTACGGACCGCAGCCGAGCGAGATGACTCACATCCCCGAAGATTTCTCCGGCGGTCCTGATTGCACCCAGCCCGGTTCCGCTTACGGCGAAGGAAAACGCGCCGCGGAACTTCTCTGCGCCTTCTTTCACAAGCAGCACGGGATCGAGCCGTTGATCGCGCGCTGCTTCGCGTTCGTGGGTCCGTTCCTACCCCTCGATACACATTTTGCGATTGGAAACTTCATCCGCGATGCGACCGCGGGTGGACCGATCCGAATCGGCGGCGACGGCACACCGGTCCGCTCCTACCTTTACGCCTCCGATCTCGCGATCTGGCTCTGGACAATTCTCTTTCGCGGTCTTGCGCTGCGTCCTTACAACGTGGGTTCGGCAAAAGATCTGACGATCGCGCAGCTCGCGGCGATTGTCAGCGAGGTAGTGGGTGACGGCATGCAAGTAGTGCAGGAAAGAGTTCCCGACCCAGCCCAGGCAACGACGCGTTATGTGCCAAGAAACGTCCGCGCGCGCACGGAGTTGTCAGTGGCAGAACGGATTGATTTATCTGAAGCAATTTGCAGAACCCACCGCTTCCTGCGGGAAGAGGCTGACTATGATCATTCGAGCTAGACTGGGCTGTGCAGAGCCCGTTGCTTGTGCGGGAAGAGGGAAGGCATGAAAACGAAACTAATTATTTTCATTCAACGGATGGCCCGAATGCTGGGCGTCGAGATTCGTCGGGCGGCACCCACGGTTCCGGTAGCGATGACGAGCAATGTCCTCGCCTTAACGATCAGCGATGTCCTCTTGCGGATCGTCCTGGGCGGAGGAAGCCCTTCCGATTTTGTCGTAGTACAGATCGGCGCGAATGACGGTGTGACCTACGATCCGATCCGGCCCTTGGTGATGCGGTACAATTGGCGCGGTGTCATGGTCGAGCCGCAGCCAGACGTCTTTAAGAAGCTGGAGGAAAATTATCGCGCGTTGCCGAACATCGTCTGTGAACAGGCGGCCATCGCCGAGACAGACGGCACCTGTTCACTCTATCGTTTTAAGCCAGGCGCTGGCATTCCGGATTGGGCCGGCTGTTTGGCGAGTTTCTCGCGCTCCACCTTGGTCAACAATTTCCACAACGTGAAGGGGGAGGTCGAATCAATAGCGGTACCCACTCTCACATTCATGAGCTTGCTGAGAAAACACGGCCTGCAGCGGGTGGATTTCCTGCAAATCGACACGGAGGGATTTGATGGTCAAGTGATCAAGCTTGTGGACTTCGATTTTATCAAGCCCACCATCATCGCGTTCGAACACGGCTTTCTTTCGGCGACCGAACGGAATGACACTTTTCAATTACTGCACAAGAATGGCTATAAGATAACGAACTGTGGCACTGACACAGTGGCCTATCTCGAACCGGCGGAGCAGAGTCTGGTCGAAACGAACGTTTGGGTCGAAGGGTGAACGAATCGTTAACCGCTGCGTGAAGCAGTCTCGCACCTCACAGATAACTTCCCCGTGAAACCATCACTCCGCCTATCCGATTACATCATGCAGCGTCTTGCGGAGAAGGGCGTGCGCCACATTTTTCTCGTCACCGGCGGTGGCGCGATGCATTTGAACGATGCGATCGCGCGTGAACCGCGGATTCGTTATCTCTGTAATCATCACGAACAGGCGAGTGCGATTGCGGCCGAAGGCTACGCGCGCACGGCGGACAAGCTGGGGGTGGTGAACGTGACCGCGGGACCCGGCGGCATCAACGCTCTGAACGGCGTCTTCGGTGCGTTCACTGACTCCGTGCCGATGCTCGTCATTTCCGGACAAGCCAAACGAGAGACCTGCATGGCATCGTACGATGTCCCCGGGCTGCGGCAACTCGGCGACCAGGAAGTCGACATCGTCTCGATGGTGAAACCGATCACCAAATACGCGCGGCTGATTCTCGATCCGCAGACGATCCGGTACGAGCTTGAGAAGGCGTTGCATTTAGCCTCGAGCGGACGGCCGGGTCCGTGTTGGCTCGATATTCCAGTCGATGTGCAATCGGCTTTAATCGATCCCGCTTCCCTGGCGGGTTACGACGAAAAACAAGACCCACTTCCCTACGAACTTTCGGAATTACCCGCGCGCTGTCAGGCCATCGTCGAACGCATCCAAGCGGCCAAGCGACCGGTGCTTCTCGTCGGCAGTGGTGTTCGCATCGCTGGTGCGCTGGAGGTGTTGGAGGACACCGCGAAGTCACTCGGCATCCCGATTACCACCGCCTGGCTGCCCGACCTTTTGCCGAGCGACAGCCCATACTACTGCGGACGGCAGGGCACGATCGGCACGCGGGCCGGCAACTTTACGGTCCAGAACGCGGACCTCGTCCTCATCGTGGGCTCACGCATGGCGATCCGCCAGATCAGTTACAACTGGAAGTCGTTCGCGCGGCACGCTTACAAGATTCAGGTCGACGCGGACCCCGCGGAGTTGCGCAAGCCGACCAGCATCGCGGACGAAACGCTCTGTTGTGACGCGAAGCTGTTTCTGGAGGAATTGCGGCGCCAATTGCAGGCGAAAAGTCACGATCCACAGCAGCACGCCGATTGGTTGAAATGGTGTGTCGAGCGGCGCGAGCGTTATCCGACGGTGCTTCCACCGCAACGCAGCACCGCCGACGGCATCAACGCCTACTTCTTCATCGAGAAGTTATTCGAGCAACTGACAAACGACGACGTGGTCGTGTGCGGCGATGCCACGGCCTGCATCACGCCGTTCCAGGTCGCTCAGATTAAAAAAGGTCAGCGTGTCTTCAGCAACTCCGGTTGCGCTTCGATGGGCTACGATTTGCCGGCGGCGATCGGCGCCGCAGTGGCACGCGACGGAAAGCGTGTGGTCTGTTTAGCCGGCGACGGCAGCATGATGATGAATGTGCAGGAACTGCAAACCATCGCGCACAACAAACTGCCCATCGTCCTCTTTGTCCTGAGCAATGGCGGCTATCTCTCGATTCGGAGCACGCAGAATAATTTCTTCGGCAAACTAATCGGCGAAGGACCGGAGAGCGGCGTTTCCTTCCCCGATATGCTCAAGCTGGCGGACGCGCATGGCATTCCCGCGCTAAGGCTCGAAGACGACAAATTTCCAGAGCAAATCGCCGAAGCGCTCGCCCATGGCGGCCCGATCCTCTGCGAAGTGGTGTTGGATCGTTCGCAAAGTTTCGAACCGAAGCTGAGTTCGAAAAAACTCCCTGATGGGCGGATGGTCACGGCACCGCTGGAAGACATGGCGCCTTTCCTCGAGCGCGAGGAATTCCTCTCGAACATGATCGTGCCGGCGGTGGAGGATTAGCGATGGCGGCACTCCGCGATCGCCTGGCTCAGCTCCTCGCCACGGGAGGTCCGCCGTTGCAGCCGCTGGAACCGGGTGAACTCGTCATCTATGGCGCGGGAAATTCGGGACGCGCAGTGGCGGAGACGGCGCGTCAGCGGGGCTTCAACATTCACTCGTTCCTCGACGCGCGCGCGTCGGAGATGAGAGAAGTGGACGGCGCGCCATGCCACTTGCCCACGAGCGAGGCCGCCCGCGCGGCTGCGGCCGCCGGCACACCCGTGGTCGTCGCAGTCTTCAATTTCGCGGCTGACTTGCGGCCAATTCTGCAGCTCCTGCGCGACGCTGGCTTCAGCCGCATCGTCACTTACTATGAGATTCATGAACACTTCGGTTACGAGCCGCAGTTCTGGTTAGGCGAACGGAAAACTTACTCCGCCTACGCGGCCGAAATCCTCGACGGCTTCGATCTTTTCGCTGACGAAAAGAGCCAACAAATTTATCACGATCACATCGCGCTCCGGTTGACTTTCAATCCCGAATTCCTCTCGCAACCGGATCAAAAGCATCATTACGTGCCGACCGATCTTCCAATGCCGCAGACGCCGTGGCGGTTGATTGATGGCGGTGCCTTCACTGGAGACTCGATCGAGTTGCTCCTAGAACAAGGCATTGAAATGGAAGCCATCGCGGCGTTTGAACCAGATCCGGCAAACTTCGAAATCCTCCGTGCGACGGGCGAACGAGTGAAGGATCGCGTGGCGGACGTGCGCCTCTTTCCCCAAGGGTTATCGAACGAAAACGCGGTCCTCACTTTTGCCGCTGGAAGTGGAGCGGCCAGCGCGTTTGCCGCCGGTGGCGAGACAAAACTGGAAGTGGTCGCGATCGATGATGCGCTGCCCGAGTTTGCACCCACGTTCATCAAACTGGATATCGAAGGCGCGGAGCCGCAGGCTTTGGCGGGCGCGGCGCGGACGATTTCCGAACATCAGCCGACCCTTGCGGTATGCGTCTATCATGCGCCGGAGCATCTCTGGACATTGCCGGCTCTGCTGCGGAGCCTCGATCCCGATTCGCGGCTGGCTTTGCGTTACCACCAATTTAACGGCTTCGATATTGTGGCCTACGCCTTCCCGCAATGAGCGGCGAAAAGGTGACGGCGATTCTCTTCGACCTCGACGGGACCCTGGTCGACTCCCTCCCCGGGATCGAGGCGTCGTTGCGATGGGCCGTTGCACAGTGTCTCCCGGGCCGAACTCTCGGCCAGATTCGTGATTTTATCGGGCCACCATTGCCGGTGATGCTGTCACGCTTTTGGCCTGATCTGGCGCCGGAGGAATTGGCGCATGTGGTCGAAACGTTTCGCGCGTTCTATGACGAGGAGGGCTGCCAACAATCGCTTCTCTTCGCTGGAGTGGCGGGTACGCTGGCGAAACTGGAAGAACACGGCGTCGTCCTCTTTGTCCTCACGAATAAACGCGCGGCGCCCACGCGAACGATTTTGGAACTGACCGAAATTCTGGATCGCTTCCGCGCGGTCGTTTCGCCCGACTCGCAAACGCCATCCCATTCCTCCAAGCCGGCGGGCGCCCTCGCGTTGCAGCAGGAGTATGCGCTCGCGCCTGAAAAAACGATCGTGGTCGGCGATGGTGTGGATGACGCCGAAGCCGCCCTTCAATGTGGATTCCGGTTTGTGGCCGCGGAGTACGGCTACGGACGTGTGACCGAGCGGACCGGGCGCACGCCGTTCGCATCATTGAAAACGTTTTCGGACCTCGAACGGATTGTGTTATAGAAACCGCCTCTCCTTTATGATCCACCGCGACTTCTTTGAAGAACTCTTCGTTCTGGAATTGGCCAACAACCATTGGGGTCGGCTCGAGCGCGGGCTGAAAATAATCGCGGATTTTTCGAAAATCGTCCGCTTCAACAACGTCCGCGCGACGATCAAGCTGCAGTTCCGCGACGTGGATAATTTCATCCACAAGGATTTCAAGGATCGAACGGACATCCGTTACATCAAGAAGACGATGGACACGCGTCTATCGAAGGATGACCTGGCGACGCTGGTGGAGGCGGTGCTTAAGGCTGGCTGCATTCCGAGCGCGACGCCGTTTGACGAGGCTTCTGTGGATCTCTGCGAGGAGTTGAATTTGCCGCTGATCAAACTCGCCAGTTCGGATGTGAACGACTGGTTTTTGATTGAGCGGATCGCGAAAACGCGCAAGCCGGTGATCGCATCGTCGGGCGGATCCTCCTTAAAGGACACCGATGATCTGGTAACGTTTTTTGCCAACCGCAATATCCCGCTCGCTCTCAATCATTGCGTCTCACTCTACCCGACTGAAGACAGCGATCTGGAATTGAACCAAATCGACTTCCTGCGCGATCGTTACCCGGATAACACGATCGGTCTGTCGACCCACGAGTATAAGGATTGGGAAACCAGCATGGCGATCGCTTATGCAAAAGGTGCCCGCACTTTCGAGCGTCACATCGATATCGACGCAGATGGGATCTCGGTGGCGAAGTATTGTTCGCAACCGCACGACGTGGATGTGTGGTTCAAGGCTTTCCGGAAAGCGAAACGGATGTGCGGCAATCCCGGAACGATGAAGCGCCGCTGCGAAGCGGAAGAGATCCAATATCTCGACGCTCTGGTGCGCGGCGTCTACGCCAAACGGACTCTGACGAAGGGTCAGACGCTAGACGAAGAAGATGTGTATCTGGCGGTGCCTTTGCAGAAGGGTCAAATGTCCTGCCGAGAATTGATGCGGGGTCAGACGTTGCTTGGCGACGTCACAGAGGACAAGCCACTGATGATCGATCAGGTGGACAGCCCGTATGCTTACGATGAGGATTTAAAGAAGGCCATTTACGAACGCGGCATCTGACGCGCCGTCGGTCCAATGACCCGCCGCGGCTTGCCCGTTTCCCCTAACGACCAATCATGAAGCTCATCAGCGTCGTTACCGGTTGCTACAACGAGGAGGAGAACATCGCAGAGCTGCACTCACGGCTGTGCGCCGCCTTCGCCGAACTGACGGAGTACGATTTCGAGGTCATCATCATCGATAACAACTCGACTGACGGAACGGCGAACGTCCTCCGACGTCTGGCCACCGAAGATTCCCGGGTAAAGGTGATCCTGAACGCGAGAAACTTCGGGCACATTCGATCGGGATATCATGCTTTCCTGCAGGCCAAAGGAGATGCCGCCGTCATTATGGCGTCTGATCTGCAGGATCCACCGGACCTCCTTCCTACCTTGGTCGCGAAATGGGAAGAAGGCGCGAAAGCGGTCGTGGCCGTGAAAAACGAAAGCGAAGAAACACGCCTCTTTTTTTTCCTGCGCCGCACTTATTATCGCCTGATTCGTCGCCTGGCAGAGTTCGACATCATCCAGAATTTCACCGGCTTCGGTCTGTATGACCGGACCATCGTCGATTACTGCCGCAAACTCGATGATCCGTATCCCTATTTTCGCGGGCTGATCTCGGAAATTGGGTTACCGACCGTGAGGGTGCCTTTCGTTCAACCGCGGCGCAAGCGCGGTTTCACGAAAAACAATTTTTACACCCTCTATGACATCGCAATGCTTGGGATCACTAACCACAGCAAAGTGCCATTACGCTTGGCGACGATGATGGGGTTTGGCATGTCGCTTTTGAGCCTGGCCGTGGCGCTCGTCTACCTAATCTACAAACTGATTTTCTGGCACAATTTCCCCATTGGGCTGGCCCCGATCATCATCGGCCTTTTCCTTTTCTCCTCCGTGCAGCTTTTCTTCATCGGCATTCTCGGAGAATACATCGGAGCCATCCACACCCAGGTGCTGCACCGGCCCCTCGTGGTGGAAAAAGAGCGGATTAATTTCTGACCAAGGCGCGCCTCAAGTTTCTGCTCCGCGGACTCGTCTCGTTAGGGCTGATCGCCCTCGTGGCGCGGAAGGTGAACTGGACGGAATTGGCTGCGGTGCTCGCGCGGCTGGATTTGCGCTGGGCGATCGCGGGTTGGGCAGTCTCGTTTTTGATCATCGCTGGGTTGACGCTGCGCTGGCGGATTCTGCTCGCGCAGCAAGGATTGCAGCTGCCTGGCCGCACCGTTTTCGCGCTGACTTGGGGCGGGCAGTTTTTCAATTCCATCCTGCCCGGCAGCACCGGCGGCGATGTCATGAAAATCTATCAGCTTTGCCGCATCGCTCCCGATCGAAAGGCGGCCGCGGTCGCGACCATCTTTGTCGACCGCTTCGCGGCGCTCATTGCGTTGTTGATTTTGGCGGTGGTCGGATTCGTCTTGGAACCGGTGCCGCTTCAGGTCCTGGCAGGGCGCGGTCCGGTTTGGACGACATCTTCGTCCGCCTTGCTCATCGTCGGGCTCATCGTCGCTGGCAGCATTCTGGCGTGGCTCGCCTATCGAATTCTTCGTCGCACTCCGTGGCTGGGACGTTTTCAGCGCATGCTGAATGCGACGAGGACCCATTTTGCGTCTGGCCCCACCCTTGCAGCCGTCTTCGCACTGGCGCTGACGGTTCATTTAATTACCTTTTTCGTGGTCTATCTGTTCGCGCGATCACTTGGCATCGGCATTACTTATCCGCAGATCCTGCTGATGATGCCGGTGGTGCTCTTTCTGATGCTTCTGCCGATCACCATCAACGGCCATGGTCTCCGCGAAGTCTTGCTCATCGGATATTTCAAATACATGGAGATCAGCTTGAGCGGCGTGGGTGTGAGCGGGGTCCAGGAAATTGCCGTCGCCCTGTCGCTCCTGCTCGTTTCTAACGACCTGCTCTGGAGTTTGCCCGGCGGGATTTGGTATTTCTTAACGTTTCGGCGGCCGTCTGTGAGTTCTGTCCCCATCCCAAATCCTCGCGATTAGCGGACGTTTTGCGGGAGCCGCCCGGCGACAACCAGCGTCGACGAGAACAAACGCCGGTAAAAATCTGCACCGCGTTGGAATCGAACCAACAACCCGCTGATTAAGAGTCAGCTGCTCTGCCAATTGAGCTAGCGGTGCGTAGATTTCTTCGATGCGTGGGCCTCCGCTCAGAGCGCAAGCGAACGGACCGAATCGAAGCCGAATTTCAATCACCTCTCCGAAATCGCAATCCGAAAATGCAACGCTGCCGGATGCGCCATCACAATTTACCCTCTCTGCGTAAACTTTTTCGAGTGAAACATAATTCACTTTGTCTGATGGCTGGCAATCGTTCCGGAACCCCGAAACAGGTCGGTGAATGCGAAGATTAGGCCGGAAATTCCATAAAATTCGCTATTCCCCTCAGAATCCGTTGACATCCGTGGGCGGTCTTTTAATAATGCGGCGTGTTAAAAAAGTTCATCCCGCAAAAGCCCCTGTCGTCGATCGGAGAAGGTTCTTTGAGCGCCGGGAATGATGACACAAGCGGCCCCACACGTCGTGAGGAGCCGCGCACCTCACCATCACTCACCGATCATCAAAAAACTATGGCTGAACATTCCGGAAAAGACATCCTCTCGAGCGATGTCGAAATTAAAGGCTCGATCAAATTCCAAAAGGAGCTCCTCATCGACGGTAAAGTCGAAGGTGAAATCAATTCTGATGGCGTCCTGACCATCGGCGAAAACGCCGACATCCGCGGCGAGATCAAGACCAAGTCCATCACCGTCTTCGGCAAGGTTCAGGGCAACATCACGGTCGGAGAACGTTGCGAACTGAAATCCCGTTGCACCCTACAGGGCGACTTGAAAGCCGCGCGCCTCGTGATCGAGGAAGGCGCTACCTTTATCGGTAAATCCGAAGTCACCAGCGGTGGAAGCAAGGGTCTCAGCAGCAATTCCAAGCCCGAAGTCGTCCGCAACGACGAATCTGCCACCCCACCCAAAGCCGCCTTCGGCTCCCGTTCGTAGCCTTTCTCCGGTAGCTTTCTGTGGCCAAATCGTCGCCTGCAAAACTCAGTGTGGAATGTCCACACTGCGGTTTTAAGCAGTTGGAGTATGCTGCGGCAAAGAGCACGATGTGCCGCCAGTGCGGCGCCTCGTTTGCGCCCGCCGCTGCGCCCAGGCCGGAGTTCAAGCTCCGCGTCCGCGAGGCGGTGGCGGCACCGATCGCGGCTATGGCCGACGCGCCTTCTCTGCTCCAAAAATTCGAAGGCATGTGGGGCAAGCAGCGCAGCTCCGTCGTCGAATGCTTCGATTGCAAAGCGACCCAGGATATTACCTCCTCCGCCACTTCCACGACGTGCCCGAAATGCAGCGCGCACCTCGATCTGCGGGATTACAAGGTTACGACCAGCTTTAGCCGAGTCATCCGTACGCATGGCGACATCCATGTCACTGCGCGGGGCGATCTGAGCAGTAATAATGTCTCGTGCCGTTCCGCGGTGATCGAAGGCAAATTGAGGAGCAACCTGCACTGCGCCGAGACGGCCACGATTAATTTTACCGGCAGAGTTCCCGGCCGCCTCAGCGCCAATCACGTTTTGATCGAGCGCAAAGCGGACGTGCAATTCTTCCGCGCGGTCCACGTTAAGAGCATCGAAATTCGCGGCCATATGGTCGGCGAAGTGGTGGCCGATACCGTGGTCGTCATCCATCGCAACGCGTCTCTCGATGGCAATGTGACTGCGAAATCGATTAGCGTGGAAAAGGGCGGGATGTTTACCGGCCAACTCATCATCGGCAGCAGCGGTTTGAAGCAGGGCGAACTATTGCCGACTGCCCCCGCGAAAAAAGCGGAGCTGAAAACGAGCATGGACGAGGATGTATTGCCAGGTCTCCTGCCTCCCCTCCCCGCGATTTAAAGCCTTCGGGCTGAATGCGAACGAAGCTGCTCCCGCGCAGTCCCTACGACCGTCTCGGGGGCTATGTGCATCTGCCGCGCCTGATCGATAAGGCGAAGCTGCACCGCAAAGGCCTGCTCAACGGCTACAATTACAAGACGGTCGGCTTCGACAAGCATCTGCTCGCGTTCCTGAAGCTCAACCCGGACGCCTTCGAAGAAGCCGCCAATCGGATGGAAGAAGACGACGCCATCTTGCAGTGGATCGAAGAAAACAGCGTTCGCCATTCCGAGGAGGAGATCGAACAATGGAATCAGGCGATGATCTCCCGGCATCCCGATAATGCCGAAAAGAAGGCGCGTTTCGCCCATTTTCTGAAGGAAGCGGGCGGTGAAACGCGCCAAGACATCCGCACCTACTTCGATCTGATCGAATTCGACGAAGGTCGGATTATCTGACGCGGGCTCTCTCGCCACCGCGAAGATGAATCGAGCGGCGTCTAATCCTTGACTCGCTCGTTAGACCGGTCGCGGCGTGGGGCATCGCCGAAACCAAAACGCTCGCGCACAAAATAGAGCGGGCGTTGTTTTACCTCGCCATAAATGCGGCCGACGTATTCGCCGATGATCCCTAACGAGACCAACTGAACGCCGCCCATGAAGAGGATGGCGACGAAGGTGGAAGCCCAGCCGCGGACCCAATGGGAGGGATCGAAGAAGAAGCGGAGCAGGAGGGCGTAGACGATTCCGAGGAAGGCAAGGCCGAGAGCAAAAAATCCGGTCCAAACTGCGAGCCGTAGAGGCACGAAGGAAAAGGAGAGGATGCCATCCGCGGCGAAGCGGATCATTTTCAACAGCGGATACTTGGTTTCGCCGGCGAAACGAGCCTCGCGCTGGTAAGGGATGGCGACCTGCCGAAAGCCCACCCAACTCACCATCCCGCGGAGGAAGCGGTCACGCTCGGGCATTCGCAGGAGGGCGTCCACCACCTGGCGATCCATCAGCCGGAAATCGCCGGTATCGGGTGGGATGCGGACTTGGGAGACGCGGTTGACGAAGTTGTAGAACGCTTTGGCGCTCCAAAGTTTGAAGGCCGACTCGCCCGCGCGGTCGGTGCGTTCGGCGTAGACGACATGATAACCTTCGCGCCAGCGGGCGAGCATCTGGACGACGATCTCCGGCGGGTCCTGCAGGTCGGCATCCATCAGCACGACGGCGTCGCCGGACGCGTGTTCGAGACCGGCGGTGGTGGCGACCTGTTGGCCGAAATTGCGCGAGAGGCGAATGCCGCGCACGCGGGCATCGGCGAGGCTGAGTGCGTGGAGGACGGCTGGTGTGGCATCGCTGCTGCCGTCATCGACGAAGATGAATTCGAAGGGAGTCTCCGGGGTGGCATCCGCGACTTGTGCCAGGCGCCGATACGCTTCGCGCAAGACAGGGTCTTCGTTAAAACATGGCAGGACGACGGAAATCATGGACGAACGATGATATCAGAAAGCCCACGTCCCGTAGGCAAACTTCGTCACGTAAAGTGCGAGCAGGAAGAGCGAGACGACGCTTAGTAGACGTCCGGCAATCGGCCATTTTTGGGCCAGACGAGCAAAGAGGATGAAGAGCGGGAAAAGAGTCAGAGTATAACGCGGCACGCTGACGACGAAGGAGGTGCTGTTGATGAGGAGCCAGTTTAGGGACATCCAAACGCCGTAGGTGGGGCTCAGCCGAACCCAACACCAGACGGTTCCGACGAAACCGAGAATGATGAAGGCGAGTTCCAGCAGGCCCTCAGTGAGATTGATCCCGGGCGTGCGCAGCCAGACATCGTAAATTCCCACCCAAGGTGGGGTAAATGTTTTGTACCAGTGCTCTTCCATGATCGGCGAGAAGGCGAAGGGATTGCCGGTTACATGGTAGTTCAGCGCCAGGTAGCCGACGAATCCCAGAGGGACGGCGCCCATCCAGAGCCAGCGCCATTCAATCCGGCGCGCGGCGCGATATTGCAGCCAGGCTTCCATCAAAAGCGTCGGGCCGAGCATGAGGCCATTGACGCGCGTCAAACAGGCGAGCGCTCCCAGCAGGCCGGCGGCAGCCCAGTGGTTCGTCCGCGCGGCCAGTAACGACCCGAGAACGAGGGCAAGAAACAGGCTCTCGGTATAGCCAATGTGCAGGAAGTAGCTCGTGGGAAAAATGAGGAGAAACCACACCGCCTGGCGCGCCACGCTGGCCGCGTGATCGATCTGCGCCAGCCTACGCAGCAGTAACGCGGCGGCGAGAGAGGCGAAACCGGAGACAACCAATGCCGCCGCAAAATAATCACGGGCGAGAAACGCGACCGCCCGGACCAACCACGGATAAAGCGGATAGAATACGAGCGAGAATCGTCGCTCGCCTTCTGCCACGTAGCCGAATTCCGCCAGCGAGAGGTAATGGACCGCGTCCCACCGGTTCCACATCTCCATCATCCCGTAGTAGCGGTCGAACAGCGTGCCGATGGCCAGCGCGGCGAAAAGAAAGATCAGCCCTTTGACGCCAAGGACGAGCAACGTCGTCTCGGTATCGGCCGCGCTCCAGCGCCGGGCGTTATCGGTCGCTCCTGGACGCGTTGCTTCTGCGTGATTCTCAGACACTCCGCTCGAATAACGAAGAACCCTCCACGCGTCCAGTCATTCGCATCCGGCACGTCTCGCCGAGACTTCCCACAAATCGTTACCAACGAGCAGATTGGCTTCGTTTCGATAACCCAAAAAAAATCGGACGCCCCAGCCTTCAGTAGCGGAAGGTCGCTTTGACACGTTTCGAGACGAAGCAGTAGGGAATCCAAATGACCGCCGCGACAATGGCTTGCACCAAATCACGCACGCCATTTCCCGCTCCCTCCGCTGCCGCTGGAATCTTGCTCATGAGATATCCGTCGAAGGCCGTTCCCACCACGAGCAAAACTAAGAATAGCGCGTAGGCGGCCGGCCAGACGGCGCGCTTTTTGAAAAAGAGCACAAGCAGCAGAATGGAAAACACGATCAGCATCGAGTTGTAGAAAAGTGCAAACAGCAGCGCGGGAGCCCACAGGTGATGATAGTTGGTCTCGCCCGGATCGGTCAGTTGCCGCCAGATCTCGAGGTTGGACACAAAAGAATAAAGCGCCGGCATTCCCCCGAGGAAAAGAAGCGGCCGGAGCAATTGATGGAACGCGACGAGGATCAGCCAGCCGTTGATTCCATCGAGCCCGAGAGACGCGGGTGACGGCGGGAGCGGCACCGCCCGCTTGCTCACGCGGACGATAAAAATCGCGGCGGTGGTGGCCACGAGCACGAACGCGCCCCAAAGCGAAGCCATGCCCCAATTAAAGCCCCCCTTCTTCCGGGTCTCCTCCAGTTGGGCGGGGGTGCTGTAGTTCACATTGTAGCCGAGCGTATCTTTGAGTTTCGTCAGCGCAGCGTTGTATGTCGCGAGTTCGGCCACGGGCACGCGGTCGGCGAGAAGCTTGTAAGCGAATGAAAATTCCAGCAGCCGCCCGGTGCCGCCGACTTCTTCACGATATCGAAAAAATTCGTTCGCTACCTCCGTCGTCTTCGGTTGCTGCGGCCAATCCTCGAACATCTCAACGCGGATCGTTTCCGTGACATCCACTGGGTAATCGAGTGCCAACGGATCATCGCGCTGCGACGCGCCCGCCTCACCCATGGCGGAACTGATGTCGCCTGGGAAAAACGAGAGATCGTAACGTTTCTTGCTCGCGTTCAACTCCCAGATTTGCGGGATTCGATAGTACTCCATCACGCGGCAGCCATTCTCGCCCGTCATTTCCTGCAAAGTCAGCGTCTGGCGCGGCTCGATGCTCGGGAATCGGCGCCCATAGTATTGCAGATAGTCCTTCTGCACCTGCTCCCGGCTCTTTTCCTGAAAAAGCGAACGCACCCGCTCCGCCGCCAAACCGTGATACTCCGAGACGACATCCAACTCGCCGGCGTCTCCTGGCGGCGGGATGCGATATTTGTCCACGATCAAACGGCGCGGCAAAGAGTCGTTAGGCGGAGAGTATGCCATCAGCGCTGTTGTCTCGGGCCGAAGCACGAGCGCTTGCCCAAAATTCGTTACATAAATTTGATCGAGCGGTCCGCGTTGTTGCGAACGCGTGACATCGAGCCAGTGTTCCTTCCCGTCCAGCCGCACCTGGACGATGGCGTGATCGAAATCGTCCGGCGACGGCAGGAGGTCGGCCACGGTTTTGCGGTAATCGGTGCTGACGAGTGCCGGAGCGGCGTCAACCCCCGCCCCGCGCAGGAGCGTTACCAGCAGCAACGCTTTATCCTTACAATCTCCAAAACGCCGCCGTAGCACTTCGCTCGGAGCCGTCGGTTGGTGGGAGCCGACTCCCGATTCAATGCCGAGATAGCGCACCGCCTCCTGGACGAAGCGTAACCCCGCGACCACGCGTTCCTCTTCATTTTCGATCGCCCGCAACTTCTCGATTTCCGCCTTCATCTCCGGCGATGCTGTTTTTTCCGCTCGAAAAAGCGTCAACGCCCAGTCGGCCAGTTCTTTCCAATCTCGGTATTCCGTCACTTGCACCCACCCGCGTGGGTCGTGATCGGTTGGCGCGTCCTGGTCAATGAGGCGCCCGGGCACATCATGGTCGTCGCACAACCATTCCGTAGTTCTATTCGCCTCCGTGATCGCCGGTTTCGGTGTCCGATTCTTCGTTAGAAATTCAAGTTTTCGATTCGAAGGGTAAGTGATTCGCGTCACCACGCGCTCGACCGGGAAAGGCCATTGCATGCTGAAGAAGCTCGAATACTTCCCCTGCTTGACCGGATTCGCGCCGAAGATGGTGAAGGCGTACTCGAGCACGTCCCCCACCCGCACGTCTTCCAGTTCGCACTGGGCCGTGTAGGAGCCGTCATAGAGGAACTCCTCCAGATTGCGCTCGCGCTGGAAAAGCTTGATCTGAGCGCGATCGAGTCGGTTCACCGGCGAACCATCTTTCCGCGTCACGCGCAGCAGATGAAAGGCGAGTTTCTGGTAAGATGGATCGAACGAAACCGAGACCGACGCGCCGTTCTGCACCCCATTCTCGGAAGTGATCTGCCGGACTTCATGATAGTAATACGCGCCTGGTGCGACAGATTCCTGGCGGTCCTTCAACAAATACGCGACGCCGCCCGGGATGTCGCGCGACGTCGGCGACGATGTGTCTGGTTCGAAGGGTTTCACCCACGCTGGCGCGGCGGCGATATCGAAAGAGACGTTCTCGGGCCGTGGCTTTGATTTCGGCGACGCGGCATGAACCGCGAACTTGCACGAGAGAATGGACGCCGCGAGGAAAATGCAAATCAGGCGACGCGCAATCATGTCACGAACAACGAGACGCCACGTAGTTCTAGCCGACACTGAAAGGAGCCGTAATCTCTGCCGGCAGTAACGGAGTGGCGCCGTTGTGCGAAGCAACGTAGGCGCCGAGGCGGCATGCGTTTTCCAAGACCTGATGTGTTTCCATCCCGCGCGTGAGCCCCACCATCAGGCCAGCCATGAAAGCGTCCCCCGCTCCGACGGTGTCTTTCACGACCACGTGCGGAGCCGGCGCGATGACCAAAGGTTGATCGCGCTCCCAAAGCGCAGCGCCTTCCTCTGCCAAGGTCACGCAGATGCGCGCGGCGTTGGTCGCTTCGGCGACGATGGCGCAAGCCGCGGCGACTTCGTCGGCATGGCGCGGTGTGTTCTCGGTCGCCGCGCCCGCTTTGATCCAGGACGCGAGCCGGCCGACTTCGCCGTCGTTGAGTTTTAGAACATCGGCACGCTGCGCGAGGCGCATTACGAGACTGGGATCGGCAAAGGGAGGGCGGAGATTGACGTCGAAGAATTTCAACGGGCCCTGCACGTCGAGGAGGCGATCGAGTTGCTCGAGATTGTAGAGCGAACGTCCGGCGAGTGATCCGTAGGCGAAGGCGCGGGATTGCGTGACTGCGCTGACGGCTTCGTCGCTGACGGTAATCTCATCCCAGGCGGCAGGCTGCACCAGTTCGTAAGTAGCGTTGCCGCTTTTATCGACGGTCACAATTACCGTGCCGGTAGGCAGACCGGGCCGAACGCGGCGGACGAATTCCACTTCGACGCCTTTGTCTTTCGCGACCGCCAGAATCTCATCGCCCAGTTCATCCTGACCGATGGCGGAAATGAGCGAAACGGAGCCGCCGAGCTGCGCGATGTGCGCGGTGACGTTGAAGGGCGCGCCGCCAGCGTGGCGGCCGGACGGCAGGCAATCCCAGAGAATTTCGCCGAAAGAATAAAAATCGGTAGCCATCAGTTCCCGTCTGGTTCGTAAATGACGATGAGGTCTTGATCCATCCCTTTCGGATCGATCGAGCGCTCGAAGACCAGCAGGTTCTCGGCGCCGATGAGGCAGAACAGACCCAGGCGTCAACAAAAACACGTAAACAATTACCGATCCGATGGCGATTCCGCGAATGGAACCAGATCGTTCCGGGTTCGACGCGACGTTTTTCATCACGCCAAGATTTTAGTTCGCCATCCCCTGTTCAGGTTTCATATCCTGCATCGTCTCCGGAGCCGATTAGAGAGGTATCAAATGTTAAAAGCAATAGGCGGAATTGTGTTGGGCTATATCGCGCTGATGGTCTTTTTCTTCGGCGTTTTCACCGGACTTTACCTCGCGCTCGGTCCCGAACGCGTCTTCCAACCCGGAACCTTTCAGATATCGATGCTTTGGCTCGTGTTGGCGCTGGTCGGCGCGCTGGTTGCAGGCGTTTTGGCTGGGCTTGTTTGTCACGCCGTGAGCCGAAACCTGCGGGTCTGCCGAGTTTTCGCTATCATCGTTTTTCTGCTCGCTATCGTGGTGTGTCTGCCGGTCATGATGGCAGATCAAGCGCCGCAGCCGCGAGGGAGTGAGCCCTTGCCGACGATGGAAGCGATGCAGCGAGGACAGGCACCGATCTGGATGCACCTGCTCTCAGCCGCCCTGAGCGGGGGTGGCGTTTTGCTCGGCGCGCGTTTGAAACGCGAATGACGACGCACCCGATTTCCCGACGCCGTTTCGCGCAGTTGTTAGGCGCGGGCGCCGCTATTTCGATCACGCGACCTGCGCTTTCGCTGGCGCGAGAACCGCTCCGCGCTCCGCCCTCCGGCATGGTGCGGCTGAATTCGAACGAGAATCCTTTTGGTCCATCGCGCAAGGCGCTCGCGGCCATCCCTGAAGCTTTCGAGTTCGCCTGCCGTTATCCGGACGATCATGCGGACCTGCTGATCGAAGCTCTCGCCAGGAATGACGGCGTCAATGCCGACCAAATCCTGCTCGGCGCCGGCTCCGGAGAGATTCTGAAAATCTGCGCGACCGCATTTACCGGAACGCTGGTGGTGGCCGATCCGACGTTCGAGGCCATCGCAGGACATGCCAAACGTCGCGGCGCGGAAGTGGTGAAAGTGCCGTTAACCGACACCTTCGCGCATGACCTTCCGAAAATGATCGCGGCGGCAAGCAGCAGCCTGATTTACCTCTGCAACCCGAACAATCCGACCGCCAGCATCACGCCTAAGGATGAGGTGAAGGATTTCATCACGAAGACGCCGCCAGAGACGACGATACTGGTCGACGAGGCCTACCACCACTATGTCGAGAGTCCGGATTACGAGAGCGTGGTTCCGCTCATCAAAGATCATCCAAACCTGATCGTGGCGCGCACCTTCTCGAAAATCTATGGCATGGCCGGCATGCGTTGCGGCTACGCGATCACGCAACCGGCGACGATCGAACGGATGCGTCCTCATCAATTATCCGACAGTGTAAACATCCTGGCGCTGGTGGCCGCGAGCGCGAGCATCGCCGACGCCGATCACGTCCCCGAGGGGCGAAAGCGCAACAGCGAAACACGCAAGTTCGCGACCGACGCACTCGCCTCCGCGGGTTTCGAATCCATTCCATCGCACGCAAATTTTGTCATGGTTAATCTGAAGCGACCGGTAGTTCCCGTGATCAAGGCCATGAACGAGCGGAAAGTCAAAATCGGCCGCCTCTTCCCCACTTTGCCGAATCACATGCGACTTACGATCGGTCGAAAGGCGGAGATGGCGGCATTTCTGTCGGCATTTCGCGAAGTGATGGTTTGATCCTTCGGCCCGAGGGCGGGCCGGCTCCACCGCTGGCCTGATCGGGTGGCCCTGACGGGATTTGCGCCCGTCAGGGCTCCCACACCACCGGACGTGCGGTTTTCCGCATCCGGCGGTTGGAGACGTGCGAGGTTTATTTCGCGAGGTCGTTTGGAGTAATGAACCCATTGCTCTGGAGCACGCGATTGTTGAGGGCTTCCTGGAGCACGGCGTGCCGTGCCATGCTCCAAGCGCCGCGACTGCTGTGGGCCAGGTCTCGGCGCGAGGGTGGGATACCCACAGTCGGACGAGGGCAGCGCGGCGTCCGCTG
>JBBSPM010000022.1:0-65287 GCA_038258815.1 Chthoniobacterales bacterium | reverse complement strand
TGCGAGCCAAGCGCACCCCCTAACCATGCGATGGAGCGAACAGCGGGCAGCCTTACGATCCACCTTCGAGATGGCTACATCCCACTCGCTCCGGGCCATGCGCCACCCCGCCCGCTGTCGCTCATCTTGTTCTCGTTAGATCATATGGCACTCGCTCTATCTACGCGCACCAGCGGCATACGGCTGATTTTGTTTGTGCTGCTGGCGGTGTTCATCGCGGCTGCTGGCGTGGTTCTAGGCTATGGAGGTGCGATGAGCGCGTTTACTTCACCTCGTCCTCCGAGGTTCAGCCCGCTGTGGTTCTTGCTTCCATTTGCGCTCGCATGGCTCACGTGTCTCATCTCCCCACCGATTCTGATGTATGCTGCTGCAGTGCTTCTTCTGTTTCCGGCTCTACTCGCGCTCTATGCGACATTGGTCGTCCCATTTCTTGGTTCGCCCGGCGCCATCGTGCTCGGTGCTCCTACCGCTTTTATCATCGCGTTGTGGTATTACTACTTTTGGCGATGGCGTCTTGCGCATGGAACGAATGCGATCTAACCATGCGATGGAGCGAACGACGGACCGCTGTACGCGCCACTTTTGAGATGACTTCCACACTCCCACTCCGACCAACGCGCGCCCTCGTCCGCCGTCGCTGATCTTGTTCTCGTTAGATGCGCCAGACCACACTCGCACTCGCGACAGCGCTGTTCTTAGCCGGCTGCGAGCGTTCCCTAGAGGCACGCTTGGTAGGTCGGTGGCACATGCCTAATGCGTCCGTCGAGATGACGTTTAGTCCCGACCACACATTCAGCATTGTCTCGGGCCCCAAGCCGACGACAGGGACATGGCGCGCGGAGGGAAAGCAGCTTACCATGATCACGCACCTCGAGTCATTGTCGATGGATGATATCAGCACATGTACGATCCAGACCCATGACGAGGAACTCATCTTTACTCTATGCTCCAGCATTTCGACGCGCGATGCGCAGCAGTTCGGAGAGAGGCGCGCTGACGGCTTCCGAACCGTTTACAAACGCGCACGATGAAGCCACGTAACGCATCTAACCGGACGATGCGAACGCCTACCCGCTGTGCGCCCCACACTTTCCGTGACTAAACCGTTCCACCCCCGATCAACGCTCGCCTCCGGTAGGCGTCGCTGATCTTGTTCTCGTTAGATGAAGCCCGCTATCGTCTGGCAGTTACATCAACAGGCTGCCTTTGATCGCGCAATGGAGCTACAGTTCGCCCGCGTTCCGAAGAAACAGCAGGTTATCGACGGATTTCGTCAGCGGTTTACGGAGGGCATTGAGCGGATGGTCCTACGCGAGTCGTTTGATCCCACAGCCGAATACTCCGTCAAATACACGATACAACGGAAAGGTTATCAAAACGCTGGCGATCCGCGGCCCCCTGAAGAGCCAGTTGAAGAATGGCTGGAGGTTCGCTACCGGTTCGTGGATGATGGCTCGACAGTGGAAGTCGTTTCAGTTACGTCGACGAAGTTCTCCATCTAACCCTGCGATGGAGCGAACGACGGACCGCTGTGCGCGCCACTTTTGAGATGACTTCCACATTTCCACTCCGAGCGACGCGCGCCCTCGTCCGCCGTCGCTCATCTTGTTCTCGTTAGGCGGTTGGCTGCGAGCGTCGCGGGAGAGCGGTCGGCTGCGGGCGGCTTGGGTGATTCGGGCGGTGCTTGGCTCTGGTCACGCCTCGAGAGATCCGAGACGACCAGCGCGGTTCTGATTTGGACGTTCCGCTCCGTGACTCTTCGCTCCACGCTTTGGATGTTTTGGCTCGCCTTTCCCCAGAGTTCTGGTTCCACCGTCGGGAGGACGGGGTCGGGTCTTTGCAATCAATAATTTGGCCGTCGCACAAGCAATTACGCCTTCGAAGGCGTCGTGGCTCTGAAACTTGACGACTGGGAAGCCGTCACTCCCTGTCGCTTTCAGTGCCCACGCGTGGCGGGCACCGCCTCTGCAAAGCCTACGGCGCGGCAGGCATTGAATGCGGAGGCCGTCTGGCCGAACGTGCATGTTCCGATATGCGATTCATCATCAAACTTCTGATCTGCGCGATTCTCGCGGGCGCGGCTGGCGTCGGCGTGCTCGTGATGCGATCGGGGGACGCGTTTTATACCGCGTTCGAATGGATCAGCCCGGCCCGCTTTCAGCAGCATGACGCGCTGATCCGCGAAGTGGCGGCGCGGAATGGGGTGGACCCGATGCTGGTGAAAGCGGTAATCTGGCGGGAGAGCCGTTTCGATGCGCAAAAGTTTGGGAGCGCCGGCGAACGGGGCTTGATGCAGGTTTCGGAACCGGCTGCGCGGGAGTGGGCGAAGGAGAACAACGTGGACAATTTCCAGGCCGAAGAACTCTTCGATCCGAGCGTGAATGTGCAGGCCGGGACGTGGTATTTGGCGCGAGCTTTAAGCCATTGGCGCGAGCAGATCGATCCCGTTCCCTTCGCGCTGGCGGAGTACAACGCTGGTGCCAGTCGCGCTCAGCGTTGGGCCGGCGGCGGCAGCAACGCACCCGTGCTGTCACCCGGCGAATTCGAGAACAATATCGATTTTCCCGGGACCCGTAAGTACGTCGACCTGATCATGGCGCGCCAAGCTTTCTACAAGCAGCGTGGACGGATGTAGGCGCACGCTGGGCGCGAGGCGAATGGTTGGTTAGACTACCAGCCTTTGTTCGGCTCGGCGTAGTAGATGAGCATGAGCGAATTGCGTTCGCCCGACACCATCGGAACGGTCTCGCGGCCGTGCCAGCTCTTCGATCCAACCGCGAACCCGTAGCCGCTATTCGGCTGAAAGGAGAACTGCTTCACCTTTTCGAAGCGGTTGCGCGGCGAGAGGAGATTCTTCACTCGCAGCAGGCGCACGCGATAGACCGCGGTCCCGAGATCCGATTTCGAGGCATCGGGCGGGAGATAAAATTGCATCGTGACGATCTTCGAACGCGTGTCTTTGTGGGGCGCGATCTCGTAACCGCCGAGATCTTTTACCAGCGCAGGTTTCGGATACGCCGGGATGGTGGTGAGCTTCTCCGCGGGAATGCCGAAGCGGTGACTCAGATCTTTCGAGAGCTTGGCGAAAACCGCATCCTTCAGTCGCGTGGAGGTCAGCGCGACGCCGATTTCATTCCAGAAAACCTTCTGTTCTTCGGGCAAGGCAGCGAGCGCGGGCGGAGAAACGCTGATCACGTTGCGCGTGATCATGCCGTCCTCGCGGGTGTGTTTGCGCGGGTTGTCGCCGCCGAAAGCGGCATGGGCGGGGAGCAATTCCAGCATCTGCTGGAAGACGGAATCCGCGAACGCTCGCTCGAGGTAAAAATGCGAATAGGGCTCGCTGCAGAGTTCGGTCGACGCGATCTCACTGACCAGATGATCCACCACCCTTTCCGCAACGCTTTCCTGCATCGTTGTCATGACACACCATTTAGCCCATGAGAGAGCGGAGGTAAATGAAGGACATGCTCGACGAGGTGGGAGAAACCGCCGCTAAACGCGCCCTTTGGTGGCGCCGAATCGTCGGCGTTACCGGGATGTTGGTGCTGCTCGGCTGCGCCTTCCGCGTGGTGGCGCGCCCGCTCGATGGCGACTTCAAGTTGCACTGGGAATTCGGCCGCCGATTTCTCGCGGGAGAGTTTCTTTATACGGGCGGCATGCATCTGCCGTATCCGCCGTTTTGGGCGATGGCGCATGCGCCAGCCGCGCTGCTGCCGTTGCCGGTGGCGAAGGCGCTGCTGTTTCTGGTGGGCGTGGCGGCGCTGTTGTTATTGCTTCGGCTTTTGCGCTCGCTGGCTGGTCACGCGTTCGATTTGGATCGGACGCGCTCTTTCTGGGTAGCCGCGCTCGCGCTCGTCCTGGCGGGTCGCTACGTCATTCGCGATATGGCGGAACTGGGCGTGAACACGCTGTTGGTCACGCTGACCTGGCTGGCGATCTATCTCTGGACGCAACGCCGCGACTTGTTAGGCGGGGTGAGCCTTGGATTGGCGGTGGCGTTGAAGTGCACGCCGGCAATTTTTGTCGGCTATTTTCTCTGGAAGCGGCAGTGGAAAATGTTTGCGAGCAGTTGCGTGGCGGCGTTGCTCTTCACCGTCGCGCCGATCCTGTGGCAGGGGCCGGCAGTCTTCCGGCAGCACATGACCACGTGGGTGGGGAATGCGTGGCGTGGTTTTGGCAGCACCGATCCATCGATCGGCGTGCTCGGGCCGGAGCCGGTGCAAAACATGGCGCTGCGTCCGGTGCTGGCGCGTTATCTCATGCGGTTGCCGGCGGACCATCCGGGCCGAGTGCCGCATCGGTTTTACGCGGAATCTTTCGATCTTTCTCCCGCCGTGGCCAACGGGGTGATCAAAGTGGTTTTGTTAGGGCTACTCGCTTTTTTTCTTTGGTGGTCACGCGCTGCCGTCGTCAGCCGGCAGGAGTCGGGTTTGCTGTGGGAATTTGCTGCGCTTGGCGTTTTGATGCTGCTGTTGTCTCCCATCACTTGGGGACAACATTGTGTGGCCGCGTTGCCGGCATGCTATCTCGTCTCGGTCCTCTATCTCAGCCGGGGTTTGCCCCGGTGGATGCTGGTGGTGCTCGGCTTTTGGATTCTCTTTGTCGCGGTCTTGAGCCGGGACGTCCTTGGGCGCGAACTGGCCTTGCTCTTCGCGAGCTATCACTTCGGGACCTTTGCGCTTCTCGGCCTTTGGCTGATCACGATGGCAAGCCGGCGGCTGGCGCGAGATGACCAGGCGAGGCGAGCCGGGCTACCGTGATTCCCAGCAATAAATCCGAGTCCCTGAGCCGCCCGGATGCTCTTCCAGTTGCGGTCGGCGGGCCTCGTTTTATATGAAGCGGGCAACCCCGAACCGGAAAGCTCACGTATGGATGTCGAAGAACTAAAACAGGAAGTGGCCAGGATCAAATGGTGGCACAGCATCGATCTGGGCCACGGCATCGTGACGCCGGGGATCAACAATACCGCCCGCGCGCTCTCCATGATCGGGCTGCCACAGGATCTGAGCGGCCTCAGCGTGCTCGATATCGGCGCGTGGGACGGATATTATTCTTTCGAAGCGGAACGCCGCGGCGCCAGTCGGGTGGTGGCGATGGACTCTTTCTCGTGGGGCGGCGAAGGCTGGGGCACGCAGGACGGATTCAATCTCGTGCGCCGGGCTCTGAATTCGCGAGTGGAGGATAAGAATTTGGAGGTCCTGG
This sequence comes from Chthoniobacterales bacterium, assembly GCA_038258815.1. Taxonomy (GTDB): domain Bacteria; phylum Verrucomicrobiota; class Verrucomicrobiia; order Chthoniobacterales; family UBA10450; genus JACCTI01. The sequence goes on along the minus strand of JBBSPM010000022.1, from coordinate 60,085 downwards.
ATCTCTCCCCCGAAACGGTCGGGACTTTCGACGTGGTGTTGTTTCTCGGCGTCCTTTACCACATGCGCCACCCGCTCCTCTCGCTCGAGCGCGTCTTCAGCGTGACCAGGAAACACCTCATCCTGGAGACTCACGTCGAGGAATTGCCGACGGAAAAACCCGCGATGGTGTTTTATCCCGACCGGGAACTGGATGGCGATGATTCCAACTGGTGGGGCCCGAACGCCGCCGCGGTGGAGGCGATGCTGCGGGTCGCGGGTTTCAGCAAAGTGGAGCTGACGAATGTCGATCCGCCCGTGCCTCCGGGCCCGCCGCCCGAGGTGAAACCCAGGACGCGCATGGTCTTTCATGCCTGGCGCTAGCCAGTTCGATCGAGAACTTGCGGCGCGCCCGCGCCGTTTCCTTTAAGCTGTCCTCGATTGCCAACCTACCCGCCTCTCCAGTCGCCGAAAGTCTCGGTCTGCCTTGATTCCTACAACTACGGGCGCTTCCTGCCGGAAGCGATCGAGTCGGTGCTGGGGCAGAGTTTTCAGGACTTCGAGATCATCATCTCGGACGACCGCTCGACGGATGATTCGTGGGCGATCGCGCAGCGTTACGCGGGAAAGGATTCCCGCATCCGCGTGTCGCAGAACGCGCAGAATCTTGGGATGGTGCGGAATCGCAACGCCTGTTTGGCGCTGGCGCGCGGCGAATTCGTAAAGACGCTGCACGCGGACGACTCCCTTTGCTCGACCGACGCGCTGCAAAAAATGGTCGCGGCGCTGGAAAGTAATCGCGCCATCAGCCTGGTGGCGAGCGCGCGCCGGATCGTGGATGAGAGCGGGAAGCCGGTGGACACCTGGTCGTCCTTTGAGGAACAAAAGCGGCCAATCGCGGGCGTGACCGTGATCAATCGCTGCCTCTTCGAGCAGCGGAACCTGATCGGCGGGCCGAGCGCGGTCATGTTTCGCCGCGCGCTGGCGGCGCGGGGTTTCGACGAGGACTTCTTCGTCATGGCGGATATGGAGATGTGGTTTCATCTTCTCGAGCAGGGTTGCTTCTATTATCTCGCGGAACCGCTGTGCGCATTTCGCGAACACGGGCGCCAGCAAACGGAGAAGGACCGTTCCGCGCTGGCACCCGCGCTGGAGAATCGCGAGCTGCTCCGGCGTTATCTGCACCGGCGTTACGTGCGCTTGCGGCGCTGGATCTGGAAATATCTCGAATACGATGCCGTGCGACGGATCGTTAGACGCAGCCGGAAGCTGGGCCTTGGCCGGGAGCAGGCGGCGGCGGCGATGGCGGAATTTGGCGGCTGGGGGAAGTTTCGCGCCCAGGCGGTGCGGCATCGCTATCACGAGGCGCTGCTGAAAATTCGCCGGCTCTACGAGCGGCATCTGCGGCGGCCTTTGCCCGTGGATACCGAGCCGCGGCCGCCGGGCATCAACATGGCGGGCTTCGTGCAGAGCGAGTTTGGCATCGGGGAATCGTCGCGCGCGCTCTGGCGTGCGGTCCAGGCGACGGGATTGCCGTGCGTGCTCTTCAATGTGCGGAGCACGATGCATCGCAATCGCGACGTAAGTTTCGGCGAATTCGCGCAGACGAATCCGTACCGCGTGAACCTGATGACGTTCTCGTTCGACTACGCGCGCCGTTTCGCGCGCGACATGGGGCCGCGCTTTTTCGCGGGACGACACAACATCGGGCTCTGGTACTGGGAACAGGAACATTTCCCGGTGCGCTGGCATTCGGCCTTCGATTATTACGACGAGATTTGGGTGCCGTCCGACTTTACCCGACGATCGATCGCGGCCGTTTCGCCCATTCCAGTCCGGCAGATCACCTATCCATTTTATCTAAACGAAGCGGAGGCGATACCGGACCGGAAGCGATTCGGATTGCCGGAAGATGCGTTTCTTTTTCTCTTCAATTTCGATTTCATGAGCACGACCCACCGCAAGAATCCCGCCGGTGTGATCGCTGCCTTCCGGCGCGCCTTCCGCAAGGACGACCGCGCGGTGCTGGTGATGAAATCGATCAACTGGGAACACGACCCCGCCGGGCGCGAGGCGCTCGGGCGTCGCGCCGATGGCGCCCCAATCATCTTCCTCGATCCGCACCTGTCCGGCGCGGAAGTGAATGCGCTCTTCGCCTCGGTGGATTCCTATATCTCGCTGCACCGCTCGGAAGGCCTTGGGTTGGGCATGGCGCAGGCGATGTATCTCGGCAAACCGGTGATCGGAACCGGTTACTCCGGGAACCTGGAGTTCATGAATTCCGAAAACAGTCTGCTCGTGAACTTTACCATGACGGAGTTGGAAGAGGATTCCGGTCCTTACGAACGGGGCACGCATTGGGCGGCGCCGGACGTCGAACACGCCGCGGGCCTGATGCGCTGGGTCTATGAGAACCGGGAGGAAAGTCGGGCGCTAGGACTGCGGGGCGCGGCGAGCGTGCGGCAGAGTCTCGACCCGGCGGTCACAGCGCGGGAGATTCTCGCTCGGGTCAAGGAGCTGGAGTGAGGGCCGCCGCCCGAAATCACTGCTCGTCGGAAGACGTCCCGCACGACGCGTGTCGCGGAGGCACCACCGGCGCGGGCGGGTCACGCAAATTGTCGATCATTTCCCGCAGTTCGCTCATCTCCTTTATCAGCTCCTGATTCTGGGCCGCCAGATGATGGACCGCTTCGATCAGGCTGTCATTCACCGCGCCCTGGTTGCGAAAAAGGCGGCGGAGTGGCTTAACGTTTTTCACGAACGTCTTGCGCCGGGCGCGGGCGAGCGAATCCTTAATGCGACTGGTCACCGGAGTATTTTCCGAATCGGACGGCATCTTTATGGCCAAAAGACCGTTGAACCAGGCGACGAATTCCTCCGGTTGCGCGAACGGATTGGGCGGGAGCGGTGAACCCTCCTCCTCGTGCCGTCGCAACGCTTCCCGGTAGGCCAGACGCATCGGCTCTTCGAATCTCACTCCTGTGGCCAGCCGGTTGAAGCCATAGGAAATGTTTCGCATCTCTTCGTAGCCGGCCGCGTTCAGCTTGGCGACGTAGGCTTGGCAAAGACCTTGCAGCACGGGGTCGCCGGCCAGAGAGCTCCTGGGATTTTCCCCTTGGTAGATGCTGAGAACGGAGGGGTTCTCCGGCTTGAAGCCGCTAAAGTGGAAAAAGCAGAGCGGTTCGCCCCGCACTTCATAGCGCTCGCCCGTCCAGGTCAACGGCCGCACGTCGGCATTCCAGTAGGCGACGTTACAGGTCTCATCCTTCAGGATGTGGGTATCAAAGTAACCCGGCGTGAAATCAATCCAGCGCTGATCGGTGAAGCGCATCTTCGTGGGATCGATGATGGCTTCGCGCAAGAGGCGCTCGCCCCACCAATCGAGAAAGTCCGTGCTCGCGCAATTCAGACCGAGGAAGCCGAGGTTGTAGACGCCGGCGCTCAGGATGTCCGTCTCGCTCGGCCTCACCTTGTCGCGGCTCATCGGCCGCGTGGTGTGCGGGGTCACGACCAGGCTGTGCGCGTGGGCCAACGCCGCGATGCGATCCACCGGCGAAAAAATTTCGATGTCGGGATCGAAGTAAAGCAGGTCCAGTTTTTGCCGCTCGAGGAGTTGGCGGAAGAACCACGGCTTCAAGGCCGTGGCCAGCTCGGTCACGTTGTAAAACGCGGGCATGCGCGTCTCTTCTCCCGGCGGAAGACCGAGGTCGGCCAGGCCGAAGGAATCCCATTCCTCCTCGACCGTCCCGCGCGGCGCGTCGAAGACGAGCACGCTAAACGGGATGTCCGGATGGAACTGGCGGAAAGATCGATAGAGCACCCGCGCCTGCGCCAGATAATTATGCGCAATGATAGTGCAGACTTGGAATCGCATCGTGCCAGTGTAGGCATTCATCTCGAGAATGCCATTGTGCGCGCCGGCCTGAGACTTGGCCTCCGCGGGCTCTCACGCGCGTACAGTTCCCGGAATTGCCCGACATGGAATGACCCAACACCTGCCACCCGGACCCCCGCCGCGCGACATGTACGGATAGGAGTGAGAGCCGTGGAAAAAAGACTGCGGAGAAGTGGCTACCTGGATGGCAGGCCGCGCCGGAGCCGCGACCTTGGTTTCGCGAAAATGTTGCCGAGGTTTGTCTGCCACGGGCGGGGAACGCGATTCGTGAAGTTTTCGGACCGCGTTCGACCAATCGTTAGGCGAAATGATTAGTCTCGCAGTTTGCGGATGACACCGCGCAGTTCGCTCATTTCCTCGATCAAATCCTGGTTTTGCAGCGCTAATTGGTGGACCGCCTCGATCAAGCTTTCGTTTACCGCACCTTGGTTGCGAAAGATGCGGCGCAACGGCTTCACGGATTTCACGAATTGCTTTTGTTGCGCGCGTCCGAGTGAGGTCTGGATGAGCGAATTCGTCTGAGATTTTCTTTCGTCAGACGAAATCTCTTTGCCGCGAGTGCGGTGGAACCAAGCCAGAAATTCATCCACTTGGGTGAACGGGTTGGGCGGCGCCGAAAACCCCCTTTTCTCGTGGCTATCCACGGCAGCGCGGTACGCCAAACGCATGTCCTCAGTAAAGTCCCAGCCGTCGCCAGCCGTCGCGAATCCATACGGAATGGCGCGCATCTCCCGGTAGCCGGCCTCCTCCAATTTCGCCGCGTAGGCATGGCAAAGGCGTTCCAAAGCCGGATGCTCTGGAACGCAGGTGCGGGGTGCGTCCAGTTGATGAATGCTCAGCCGAGAAGGCGTCTCGGCCCGGAAACCGCTGAAGTGGAAGAAGCAAAGCGGTTCGCCGCGCACTTCATAGCGCTCGCCCGTCCAGGTCAAAGGTCGATTGTCTGTGTTCCAGTAGGCGACGTTGCAGGTCTCATCTTTCAGGAGGTGCGAATCGAAATAGCCCGGCGCAAAATCCATCCAGCGTTGATCGGTGAAGCGCATGTTCGCAGGATCGATGACGGCTTCGCGCAGAAGCCGTTCACCCCACCAGTCGAGAAATCCAGCTGCGGCGTGGTTAACCCCGAGAAAACCGAGATTATAGACGCCGGCGCTCAGGATATCGGTCTCGCTGGGTTTCTCGCCGTCGCGGCTCATGGGTCGCGTGGTATGCGGGGTAAGAACCAGAGCATGTTCGTGCGCCAGCTCTGCGAGATGCGAGACAGGCGCGAAAAATTCAATGTCTGGATCGAAGTAAAGTAGATCCAGCTTTTGCCGTTCGAGGAGGGTCCGGAAAAACCAAGGCTTCAGCGCGGTGGCCAACTCGGTGACGTTATAGTATGCCGGCATGCGCGCTTCCTCGTCCGGTGGCAGCCCTATATCCGCCAGGCAGAGAGAATCCCATTCTTCAGCCACCGTTCCCGGCGGAGCATCGAAAACGAGCACGCTGAACGGAACGTCGGGATGAAACCTCCGGAAGGAGCGATAAAGAACCCGCGCCTGCGCCAGATAATTATGCGCGATGATGGTGCAGGCTTGGAATCGCATCGTGGCAGTCTAGGCATTCATCTTCAGAATGCCATCGCGCGAGACCAAGTGAAGAGGTGTCGCTAAGCTAAGCACCCGTCGGTTGAGGAGTCGCTTCGGTTTTGGTCGCCGGCGTTACGTTCCGAGCGATGACGGCGTATTCGCCTTCCCAGGCGCGATCGTGCTTCAAGTCACCCCGCCCACACGGGAAACGGACGATGGCTTCGCCGTAGCCGGTCTCCCGACATAGGGCGACGAGCACTTCCGGGAAAATCGGTTTGTTATGCGTCAGATCGACCCAAAAAGTTTTGAGCGCGCGATGGGAATGCGGGTTCACAGTTTCCAACACCAGCGGGCCGCCAGATTCCAGCTTTCGTCGACCAAGCCTGAGCAGTTCGAGCAGGTCCCCGAAAGGCAGGTGTTCGATGACTTGGGCGCAAAAGATCCCACCGATGGAAGCATCGGGCTGATCCTTGAGATATTGGAGCGCACTTTCGTGGACCACATGATTTCCTTTCGCGCGGGCGCGCTTTACCATTCCGGCATCAGTGTCCACGCCCACTGCCGCGATGCCGGCATCCCGCAACAGGTCGAGCATCTCGCCTCGACCGCAGCCCAGGTCCACGATCGACCCGCTGCGACCGCCTAAAACATCCAGATAGGTTCGCTGCCGCTCCCGGATCATTTCCTCCGAGCCCCGAAAAATGCTCTCGAACGAGAGGTAAAAATCGTCGCGGTCGACATCTCCGCCCGAGCGCTGGTAGCCGATGGCCTCTTTTCCTTCGTTCGTTTCCGCGCGCAGCACGCTGGGGTCCGCCATGAAGGGGACGGCCTCGATCTGATTCGCAAATTCCTCGATCCGGCCAGAGGCAGTCTTCAAGTTTTCATTCAAAATGCCCAGGAGGTGATCCTGCCGCGCCGTGCTCCCGTGCGCCGTGCTCGCGACCGATTCGACCACATCCAGCCTCTTCTCTAAGCCTTCTTGGAGATGACGTTGGACATCTTCAAGCGTTCGCAATCGCTCCGACTCCTGCGCCATCGCCTCTCGCAAAGGGGGAAGCAATTCGACCGCCGGCTCGATCGCTTCCAACAATTTAAGACGTTGTTCGACGCTCTGCACAACCTGGTCATGCGCTGCCGCGATTTCGTGCATGCATTCCGTCTGTCGCGCGACGACTTCTCGCAGCGCAGCCTTTTCTCGCAGCGCGGCCTCTCGCAATGCGACGCCTTCTCGTAGAGTAGCGACGGTTGACTCCTGCTCACGCTCCAGGCGCGTGATCCGGTTCCGCTCCTCCTTGAAAAAGTGACGAAGCAGCGAACGCACCCACCGGTAAAGCAACGGGCGGCGAGGGGCCTGCGATTCCGGGAGCGTTTCCGATTGGATCTGCACTTCGGCGGGAGACGGTCGATCACGAATTGCGGCGATGCGTTCGCCAATGGCTTGTCCGGCGACAGCTGGAGAATGTCGGCTCTGAATATCGGCGGCCGCGCGCCTCCCACGGGCCTTCGCTTCGTCTTGATCCCGGTAAACATGGCGCATAAAAGCAGCAGCCTCGTCGAGATTTGGCTGAGCCCAACGGCAGGCCGGCGGATAGGGAGCCGAGCCGGGACCGACTTCGGTGTATTCAAAAGAACAGAGGTAGCTGTTTTCCGGGGTCATGAATTCCAAATTTCCGGAATAGCCGGTGGCGATGGCGGGCTTTCCAAGACTCATCGCCTCCGCCATGGTGAGGCCGTATCCTTCCGAGCGATGAAGCGAGACGTAGCAATCGCAGCGCGCCATCATCGCGTCTTTTTCCTGCGCCGAGAGATAGCCATCCGAAACGACGATGTCGGGCCGGCCTTCTACCGCCAATTGCACGCGCTCCAGATCGGCAACATTCCGGTCGCCATTGATGGTCTTGATCAACAAGACCGGTCCCTCGCTCGGAGCGAACGCCTTCTTAAATGCTTCGATGGCACCGAACGGATTCTTCCGCTCCAGAATACTCATGAAATCGAAGCTGAAGAGAAAAGTAAAAGGCTGGTCCGAAGCGGTATCGCTTTGACGGATTGCTCCCTCAAGCTCTGGCCTAACGAGAGGAAGATGAAACCTGTAAACGGGTTTGGGCGAAACCTTGGCCAGCACTTCACGCATGAATTCGGTCGCGACCCAGACTTCATCCACATGGTCGAAGGCCGGCCGAAACTCGACCGGGAACTCCTCTACCTCCCAGAACCAGACCCCGATGGTGTAGCGGCCTTGATAGAACTCCGAACCCATCTTTTGCGCAAAGTTCGGCGTCTGATCGGCGTTCACGCAGACGATGTTGATATCGCTGGCCACGCCGCCCCCATCCCGCGGGGCAAAAGGATGATCCTGCCGGCTGATCGTTTCAGCACACGACACCGTCCGGTAAGGCAACTCGGCGGCTTCAAGCCCGCGCAGTAAAAGCCGTGCCGCTTCACCGATGCCGAGTTCGGCCCGGAAATAACCGGCCACATTGAGGAGCGGGCCGTCGGTTCGTTTCACCGTTTCCCGCAATCCGATTTCTTCTCTTGGCGGCCGCCTTGGCGGCAGCGGCATTTTTTTCGGAATGAGCGAAGGGTGAACGTATTGCCGCACCTGGGCGTCCTGCTGAAACCATGTGTAAAAACGATGAGCATCCGCGCCAAGCGGAGCCGGGAAGGCGCTCTGCAAATCCTCGCGTTCGCCATAAAACGCCATCATGAAGCGCGTTACACCTGCCGCCGAGTTGGTCATCGGCTCGTTCAGCCAATCCAGAAATGCGTCTTCGTTTGCTGGGCCAAAGGGTGAGGGTGGCTCGGCCTCGTCGTCCGTTTCCGAGCGCTCCAGAGCTTCGCGATAAATGCGTCTGAGGCGCTGATCGATCCTCATTCCGTTCGATAAAGATTCGAAGCCATAAGGGTGGCGTTTGGACTCTCGAAATCCGGCGTCAAACAGCTTTTGTCCGTAGGCGTCACACAGCGCCCGCACCCCAGCGCGCTCACTCAGGATGATGCGTGGCTTTGAGCCCTGATGCTTGCTCAGGATATGCGGACTTTCGGGATCGTATCCGCTGTAGTGAAAAAAGCGCAGCGGTCTTCCATTCACCGTGTAGCCGTCGCCGTTTTTTGCGACCTGGCGGCTGTGCAGGTTCCAATAGGCAACGTTGAACCCCGGATCGCGCACGATGTAGTGCCGGAACAAGCCGGGGACGAAATCGATCCAACGTTGATCCGTGAACCGCATCCGTGCGGGATCGATCACGCTTTCCCGTCGCAAGCGAGTCGCCCACCAGATGAGAAAGTCGTCACTTCCCGGGCCCACCGCGATGAACCCCAGATTGTAAATACCCGCACCTAAGATATCGCTCTCGCTCAGCCTCAGATTATCGCGCGGGATCGGCTCGGTCACATGAGGTGTGAGGACGATGGAGTGCTCACGCGCCAGATCCGCCAGCTCGTCGAGAGGCGAAAAAATCTCAATGTCTGGATCGAGATAAATGACCACAGGCGACCGGCCTTCGTGCAACCGACGGAGCAACCACGGCTTCACTGCGGTGGACAGCTCGGTCACATCGTAAATCATCGGCATCCGGAATTCGTCCCCGGCGGCCAGCCCGATGTCGGCGAGAGTGAGGATCTCCGCGTCCTCATTCCGTTGCGCGCGAGCTTCCAACTCGTCCACGATCAAGATCGTGAAAGGACACTCTGGGTGGTGCTGCCGGAAAGATCGGGCCAGGACCTCGGCTTGAGCCAGATAATTTCGCGCCACGATCGTGCAGCCATGGAGTGCTGGCCTTCCCGAAAGCGACTCACGAGGGCGGGAGCCACCCACAGCCGCTGCCGGGATCGTACTGTTTTCCATCGATCAGGAGCTTACCAATGAATGGACATCCGTCGAGAAACGCGCGATCCTCGGCCACGTAGAAGGGTCGCTTAGGCGCCGAAGTCGGATAGCTCGACGCCGCTCTGTTTTGTTTTATGGTGGAGTGAGCTTGCGACTCGCGGATCGGTATCGGTGCCTCAGCCCTCGTATTTAGACGTGGAATACTGCATTTTTGCTCTTGGCGCCGCCCTACTCTTGTGCGGCTTGGGTCTTGGGTTGACGATTTGGATCCTTCCCGACCACCTGCAACGCTACGCACTCATTTTCTCGCCCACCGTGGGCTATTGCTACGCCAGCATCGGCTGCTGGCATCTTTACCACCTCGGGTTGAAGATCAACGGCACCGCCGCCCTCCTGCTCCTAATCCCGGCAGCCGCCGCTTTGGTTGCAGCTTGCTTGAAGAAGAGTGCGTCTGTTCGTCAGGCCTTCAGCTCGGCGCCGGTTGCTTGGGCTTGTGTGGTGGCGGGCGCAGCATTCTTCGCCATCTCGATTCCGGTCTTTGCCACGGCGGGTGGTCTCACCACCGTCTCGCTTTTCGGTCACGATGCTGCGCAATACGCCACCGTCGCCAGGTTCTTTGCCGAATTCGGCCGCGGTTCGACCCTCGGTTTTCCCGGCGAGGCGGGTGGGTGGTTCGATGAAGCGGCTGATTATGGATACTTCGGGGCTTTCGTTTTCCCGGCTACGCTGGGTTCTTTCTTCAACCTGATGCCGCACCAGACACTCTCGCTCTGCGTCAATCTTTTCGCAGCCATCACGGCGTTGAGCATCTTCCCGCTGCTGCAGGGTATCTTTCGCGCATCCCACCTGGCTTCGCTCGCTGGAGTCGGTCTGGTCGGCTTTCACCCGATTCTCCTCTATGTCAGTTGGCAGATATTCCTCGCTCAGGTTCTCGGGATGGCGATTGCCACCACGCTCTTGTGCATCAACTGCCACGCCTTGGAGGAACGCGAGCGCTCACACTGGATCCGCCACAGTCTTCTCTGCGCGCTTCTGTTCAACGGGCTCCTGCTGACCTACCAACACATGTTGCCGTTCGTGCTTTTCTTTATTGCGACATACGCCATCTCACTCGCGTGCGTGCGGAAGAGCACACGGTGTCTCAAGATCGCGTTGGTTGTAAATTCGCTGGGGCTTATCGGAGCGCTCCTGCTGTCTCCGCTGCGCCTGGCCGCTCTCACTCGCGTCTTGAAAGATACCGCTACGAACAACGCCGGTTGGTTCGTTCCCTTCGCCGGTCCGGAATATTTAACCACGATGTCGGTGCAGATAGCTCCTCACGTCCTGCCGGGCCCGCATCTCGCGCTCGCCATCGGGGCCGGGTGCCTGCTCGTCCTATGGCTCATCCTCGGCCTCTGTTACGGGGAGCGAAACGCGAACAGACTCAGCTTCATCATTGCCACTCTGGCGATCTACGCAGGCTGCATCGCCCTTGCCAAGTCCGGTTCTGCTTTGGGGGATCTCGGGAATTATAAATCGTTCAAACTGGCGAGCTTCTTCCTGCCCTGTTTCCTCTGCGTCATTGCCGCCTCTTTTGGCCTTCGCCACGGCCGTTGGAAAAGAGTCTTTCTACTCTGTGACGTCATTCTCTTGCTCGCGTTGGCCAGCGGCTGCTTCATCGGAGAGCGTGCTCTATTACGTCGGATCGCAACAGCAAATCTCAGGGTTGAGAGCGACTACAAAGGATTACTCACGGTAGATCGCGACGCAGACATTCCGTCCGTCAATATTCTCGGCAACAATGGATGGAAATTGATGTGGAGCACCTATTTTCTGATGCACAAAACGGTCTACATGGAGGGCCGATCCTACTACCCGGCGTCGGCCTTGCGAGGGGCCTACTCCCTCGTAGATGCGACGGATTCCGCACCTGACGGGAGCGTGGCACGGTTAGAGGGCGATCCCGTCAGAATCGTAAACGCCCGTTTCAATGTTTTTGGTCCGGTGCAGAGTGCGAACCACGCGGCTCCACTTCCCTGAAACCAGCTCGGCGCGGCCACCACATTCAATCATGAATTCTGCCCTCCCGCCCGGCCCGGCCGATTCTCCGCCGGGATCCAATCTCTACGCGATGCGGCGCGATCCGCTGGAATTCTTCTCCCGGCTGGCGCGCGAATACGGAGACGTCGTGCGTTTTCGCTTGGGCGATCACCCACACGATTTGTTTCTGGTGAATCACCCGGATTACATCCGCGAGGTCCTCGTGACGCAGGATCGCAGTTTTTCGAAATGGTTTTCCGTGGAGCGGATTCGGGAAGTTCTGGGGGAGGGGTTGTTCGTCAGCGAAGGCGAATTCCACATGCGGCAGCGACGCCTGGCTCAGCCGTTTTTTCATCGGGAACGCATCGCATCCTACGCCGATCAAATGAGCGCGTTGGCCATCCGCTTGCGCGAACGTTGGCAAGCCGGTGCGGTGCTGGACATCTGCGCGGAGATGAATTGGCTCGCGATGATGATCGTGGCCAGCACGCTTTTCGGCGCGAACATCGAACACGAGGCGGAGGAAATCCGCGACGCTTTGAGCGAGATCCTCGATCAATTCGAACGCTCGATTCTGCCGCAGGCGGACCGCGACGATTTTGAAAATGCGCTCGGACGGTTGGATGCCGCAGTTTACCGCATCATCCAGGAACGCCGCGCCACCGGCGAGGATCATGGCGATCTGCTTTCCATGCTTCTGCTCGCGCGGGACGAAGAGGATGGCCACGAGATGACCGATCTCCAGGTGCGCGACGAGGCGATGACGATTTTCCTCGCGGGCCATGAGACGTCTGCCAACGCGATGGCGTGGAGTTGGTATTTGCTGGCGCAACATCCGGAAGTGGAAGGGCAACTGCACGCGGAGCTGGATGAGGTGTTGGAAGGTCGCGCGCCGCGGATGGATGATGTGCCGCGCCTGCTGCTCACCGGGCGCATTTTTTCGGAATCGCTCCGGCTTTATCCGCCGCTCTGGGCGGTGGGACGTCGCGCGTTGCAGGATTGCGAAATCGGCGGCTACCCCATCGCCGCTGGCTCAGTCATCCTCTTGTCGTCCTACGTCACGCATCGGGATGCGCGCTGGTTTCCGGAGCCGACACAGTTCAAGCCGGACCGCTGGACCGCGGAAGCGCGGGCGGAGCGGCCGAAGTTCTCCTATTTTCCTTTCTCCGCCGGGAGTCGCGCGTGTCTCGGCGAAGCCTTTGCCAGCATGGAAGGCGTGCTCTGTTTGGCGGCGCTGGCGCAGAAATGGCGGCTCGAAATTATCCCGGAGCATCCCATCACTCTGCAACCGCAACTGACCCTGCGCGCTCGCCACGGGATCAAGATGCGCTTGGTCCCGCGGGGCGGATAGCTGGGCGCCAGCTTGACAACCTCCGCTGCGCATAACGATGCTCCCCTCGCTCTCATGGCCACCGAATTGACAGAAGAAGAAAAAGATAGCCTGCGCCGCAGCTTTAAGCGGTGCCGCGAAGGTACGATCGAGGCTATTATCGCTCTCCGCGAAACCGGCGACACGGCGCAGATCCCCGCGATCGTGCGCGGAGTTGTCTGGCGCTATGTGCAGCCCGAGGCGCGTCCGGTGGTGGAAGAAGCGACGCCGGAAACGCCGCTCGTTGCCTTGGGGATCGACTCGCTCATGATGCTGGAAGTGGTCCTCGATGTGCAGGATGCGCTCGATCTCGTGATTGAAGATTCGGATTTGCGGCAAATGCAGACCATCGGCGACGTGGTCGGCTTCTTGCAGACCCGCTACGCGGAAACGCATCCGCAGAACTGAGCGCCAAAACGCAGGCCCGCATGTCGCCCGCTTATCGCCTGGTGCGGAAAGTCGGCTGGCTTCTGCGGTTGAAACTCGAGAGCCAGCCTGGGCTCCTCTGGCGAGTCGCGATGACCCTGCTCGCCTGCCTGATTCGCATCCACGGATGGACCTTGCGCATCACGGTAGAAGATCGCTCCGGTTATCTGAAAGGCCGGTTCGATGGTCCGGTCATCTTCCTCTTTTGGCACAATCGCATTTTCAGCATGCCAGTCGCCTGGCAGCGCTACCATCCGCGAAACCGGAAAGCGCTCGTCCTAACGAGCGCCAGTGCCGAAGGTTCGCTTCTCGCGCTCGTCGTATCGCACTTCGGAATAGGCGCAGTCCGCGGCTCCAGTTCGCGGCAGGGCGCCGCAGCATTGCGCGGGATGATGTCCCGCATCGCCGAAGGAAACGACATTATCATCACGCCGGATGGACCGCGCGGGCCGCGCTACCGTTTGCAGCCCGGCGCAGTCGCGCTCGCGCAGCAGACTGGTTGCCCGATTTTGCCCGTCCGCATTGAGTATTCTCGCTATCGTCGCCTGCGAAGTTGGGATGGCTTTGCGATCGCGCTTCCCTTTTCTCAAATGCGCGTGGTGATCGATGAACCGTTTTGGATTAAACGCGAGCAGACCCCGGGGGAGTTGGAAAATGCGCGCCAACATCTCCAGCGCATCATGACGGATTCAATGTTGATGGATCGACCCGACTCCGCAGCCTAGAGTCCCGACGTTATGCCGATCCCGCCGTCACCGAAGGAGCGCCGCGTCGTCGTGACTGGGCTCGGCTTCATTACCAGCATCGGAAACAGCCGCGCCGAGGTGTTGGCCAGCCTGCGCGAAGGCCGCACTGGAATTGAGTATTACGCGGAACTCGAACGCACCGGTGTTCCGGTGCGGCTGGCCGGCACGATCAAGGAATTCAGTTTTCCCGAGCTGCGACCGGATGAGTGGACCTACCCCGAGCAACATAAAATCCGCCGCGAACACCTGCGTTCGATGGCGCCCAATGCGGTCTATGCGTTCTGCGCCATGGAACAGGCAATCGCCCACGCGCAACTCCCGCCCGAGCTGGTCTCGAATCCGCGCACCGGGGCGATGTGCGCCTCCAACGGCTCCGCCTGGCTCCAGCACGATTACCTCGACATCATGCTCGAAAAAGGCCCGCAGCGTTGCAACCCGATGGCGATGGTGGCCAGCATCGCCGGCACCTTGAACATGAATCTGGTCGCCTGTTTCGGGATCAAAGGACACTCGTTAGGCTTCTCCAGCGCCTGCGCCTCTTCCGCCCATGCGCTCGGCGCGGCCTACGATCGCATCCTGATGAATCGCCAGGACACCGTCTTCGTCGTCGGCGCCGAGGACTGCAATCTCTTCAGCATTCTCCCTTTCGTCGGCACGCGCGCCCTCACCACCCAAACCGATCCGGCCATCGGCCCCTGCGCCTTTGACAAGAAACGCGATGGCTTCGTCGTCACCGGTGGCGCCACCGTGCTCGTTCTCGAAGAATTGGAACACGCCCGCAAACGCGGCGCTCCGATCCACGCTGAAGTTTTAGGCTGCGGCGAAGCCTCCGATGGCTACACCGTGATGGCGCCCGAACCGAACGGCGACGGCCTCGCCCGCGCCATGGAATCCGCTTTGAACGAATCCGGTATCGCCGCGTCCGAGGTCGATTATATCAACGCCCACGGCACTTCCACTCCCGCCGGCGACGCCGCCGAAATCCGCGCGATCAAGCGAGTGTTCGGCGAAAAGTCCCCTTACGTCAGCAGCACGAAATCGCTCACCGGCCACGGCCTCTCCCTGGCCGGCGCGATGGAAGCCGCCTTCTGCTGCCTTGCCTTAAAGGAAGGGTTCATTCCCATTTCGGCCAACGTCACCGAACTCGATCCCGACTTCGAACCGGTCCGGGTCGTGACCGCGCCGATCGATTACGCACCAAAAGTCGCGATGACGAACTCCAGCGGTTTCGGCGGCACGAACGTGGCCCTCATCTTGCGCCGCTGGGCCGGCGCCTGAAGCACCGAAGCGGCGAGTGTTCTGCGGCCGATCAAAGGACAACGATATTCAAACCTTGGTTGGCAGCCTGGGCAGGAGCGAGGTTGGTTCGACTGAAAAGACTTAGTGCTGTTTTGCCAAAGGTGTCAGCGCTGTTGCCGACATAAGTGGCGGTGTGGGCGAAGGCCGCACCCAGATCCTCCTGGAGCTCGAGAAAGCGCGTGTTGGTGAGGGAAAGATGATGGGCGATGAAATGGTTCGAGCTTTTGACGACGATGTTGTCGGTAAAGTGTCCGCTCGCCCAAACTGGGACGGCAACTTTTTTTTGCGCCTTCAGAGCACCGCGCATGGCCGAGATCGACTCGTCGTCCGCCAGAAGCTGGAGCAGCCTGTTCCCCCGCACTTGCAGCCGGCCGCGAGCCTCGGTGAATAGGATGGCGCGACCCTCGATCATCTTCGCGATCCCTTCCAGCTCATCCTTGTTCAGAAGCTTGGTCGCGGGCAATGCACCCAAGCTGATCTGCCCATCGATCTGATTGTCGACTAAAGCCGCGACGGCGTCGAAGTCGAGCAAAGCGAGAGCGAGTCCGGCGGGCTCACCGGCGGCGAGGCTCGCGTCGCGGACGGCAATCAGACGATTGGCGAGAGTCCGCGCGGTCAATCGGTCCGTGGCGAGGGTGCGCAGCATGGCGGTATTCTTCGCCTTCTCGGCGGCGCTGAGATTCGACGCTTTTTTTTTGGCGGCGGCGGTGAATGTCTTGGCCAGTTTTTTGCGCTCGCTCAGTGGGCGGGTGGCGAGGGCCTCCGCCATGCGCATGGCTGCG
The DNA here is from genome assembly GCA_038258815.1 of Chthoniobacterales bacterium. Classification (GTDB taxonomy): domain Bacteria; phylum Verrucomicrobiota; class Verrucomicrobiia; order Chthoniobacterales; family UBA10450; genus JACCTI01. The sequence goes on along the minus strand of JBBSPM010000022.1, from coordinate 44,177 downwards.
ATCGAGAAATCTCGGTCGTCGACCAAAGCAAAAGTGCGCGCCAGTTCCGGCACCTCGATGAACAGATTGCTGGGCGAGGCCGGCTTGGCTTCGCCCACGGCGCGCACTTGATTATCGAAGAATGCGACGCGCCCAGTGTGGCCGATTTGGATGAGGGCGGCGGATTTGGCGGGACGACCGGAGATGAGACAGGCGGAAACCTCAATCTCGTCGCTGTCGTTCACGTGGAGGCCGCCCCCTTCCATACTGATCGAGATCTGTCGGAGGACGATAGCTTGAACGTTCTTGAAGCCAACCAGCGCTTTAAGCACGAGCCGGGAGGCATGGCTACAGCCGTCGATTTTGAAATACAAAGGACTCTTCTGGTCGGCGGGCTTGATGATGAGTTCCTTGTCGATCAAATGATCGCCCGGTAGAAGCGTCAGGCAGATAGCGGAGTTACGGCGTTTTTCGAGCAGGTCCGCGACGGCAGCGGCGACAGTCTCGTAGTCGCCCGGCCGATCGCCGAGCTTGCCGATGGTGACGCAGCACTCGACCCCGGATTTTTCATGGCAGAGAAAATCGAGCGCGTCCTGCACGGTGACGACCGGCGGCGCCGCATTCTTCATCCCCTCGCACTTGGCGGGATCGTAGGAGACGAGCTTGGCGGTGTTGAGCCGCGCATGGAAGATGATCGGCAGGTGGACACGGGCGTCGGCATCGTCGAGCAACTCGGCGATGACCTGCTGGTTTGCCATGCCCGAGTCGAGCGACCACGCGCAGCTCGCGACGCCATCGGCCGCGGTGACGACGATGCCGGTAGCGGGCGTGAGCGTGCCTGCGCCCGCCTGAATTTTGAAGCGCACGCGCGCGCCGACGACCGGCCATCCGCCGTTGGCGACGCCGACCTTGAGCGGCAATGCGAGGGGCAGCAGCGTGGCGGCTGGCTTCGTCGGATCGGGTGTCGCTTCCTGGCTCTCGCCACTGACGTAGAAGAGGCTGGTCAGCTCGGTGAGCGGCGGGAAGAGCGGGCGGCAGTCCTTGATGGTGAAGGCGCCGGCTTTGAGTTCGACCACTGCAAGTTTGCAGTAGTGGTGCTCGACGCCGTGCGGCGGCTGCGCGACGGGCACGCCGGCCACGGCCGGCCACTCGACAAAAGGCAGCGCGGTCCGCGCGGGAATGAGCCAGTAGTCGCCCGTGCGGAATGTGCCGGTGCCGAACTGCACCACGACCCCGTCCTCGAGTTCAAACTTGGCGACAGAATTCAGCGTCTTCTCGCCATCGGGCGCGATCCACTTGCCGGGCTTGGCCGGCGCGGAATCCCAGCGGCGGACCTTCGGGTTCTTCGGGAATGAAGCGATCTCGACCGGCCCGGTCGCGCTGGCGGAATCAATGGTGACGATGTTGCCGGAGACTTTCGTGACGAGGGCGAAGGTGCCCGGCAGGCCGAGTTCCTCGTGGGTGTCGTCGCTCAGTTCGACCCAGTGGCCGGGGGCGATGTTGAGCACCTTGTCGCGACCGGTGGACTCGACTTCCAGTTCGTCGCTGAGGGGTTTTTTCGAGATCCAGCGGGTGACAATTGCGCCGTTGTCGCGCGACCACTTGAAGGTCGTCTTGGCCAACGAGTCGCCGCCGGTGTGAATCTCGACACGGTAGAGCTGGTTTTCGAGGCGGCGGTAGCCGGAGCCGGGATCGACGATGCACGGGCCGGGCTTGCTGGCGGTCGTCGCGACGGAGGCGGCGAGAGTTCCGGGCTTGGGATTCAGGAGCGCATCCCAATTCCCGTTGTTACTCGCACAGTCGTCGCCCGCAGCGGCGGCGAGAAACTTCACCTGCCAGGCGTTCTTGATCCGCGTGGCGGTGTCGGGGCCGCCGAGCGCGACCTCGCGGATTTGCGGATCGTCGATCGCCGTGCGCAGCCGCGGCCAGGCGTCGAGGTAGGCCAGGTAGGTGCCGGCGGCTTTCGGCGGGAAAGTGGTGGCGACGCCAAGCTTGGTGAGCTGCGCGGGCGTGGGCAGATCGGGCTGCGCTGAGACGAGGCAAATAGTGTCGTTTTCCGCCAGCACTCCGCGGGCGTAGAAGCGGCCCGCGGTGAGGAGCAGATCGCCGGCAGCGACGGCGGGCGGGTTCTTGTTTCCCGGTCGCGCGGCTTCATCGGCGGTGAGGCCAGCGGCAGCGGCGACGAAGCGGAAGCCGTCGGCGTGGAGCGGCGCGCCGCATTTGCCGACGACATCCACGGTCTCGGTCTCAACGCGGTGCCCGGTGATATCGTTCTGCTCGTTCCAGTCGGCATCGAGCTGGACGCGGCCCTGCTGTTGCTGCACGGCGCGGTAGTGTTTGTTCTGTTTAAAAGTGAGGCGGGTGAGGTCGGATTTCATAGATCGGCGGGTGGAGTCTTAAGTGGAAAAAATGAGCCCGGCTTCGAGACCGAAGCGGAGGTATTCGTCGAGGCTGGCGCGGAGATTCGCCTCGCGCTGCGGCTGCTGGAGGAAGCGGAACGCGCCCATCTCCGCGCCGTCGTCGGCACCGGTGCGGAGTTCGGGCGGAGACGTGGCCGAAAGCTGCGCGTAAGCCGGGTGCCCGTAATCCTCGGCGGTGAAGACGGGCACAACGCGCGCACGCACGGCGGCCTCCTCGGAAGCGTCGAAAGTCTCGCCGGCATCCTTCGCCGCGCTTTCCGCCTCGGCCACGGCGAGATCCGGCTGGCAGCGGTAGCGGCGCCCGGTGGCGGATTTCGCGGGGACGAAGCAGAACCGCACGCAGCCTTCCTGCTGACGCGCAGCCTCGACGGGGCCGGTGAAGATGGAATTGCCCGCATCGAGCCGGCGCACTTTCGTTCCGCCGAAGACCGTGCTGCTTTGCACATCCACTGCGCTCGCGGCGGCGGCGATGGCCGCGCCCGCGCCGGAACCGTCGATGATGGAATCCTCGACCACGAGGGCGGGCGCCGTGGCCGGGAGCGCGATCGGTCCGCAAATCGAGCGGATGAGCCGGATGGTAAGGTCCGCGTTTTTTCCCGCGACCGTGAGGCCGCCCTGCGCAGGGACGAGCGTGCTGTGGGCGATGCGAAGGAGGCCGAGTCGACCGGGCGCGGCGCCGACCGTGAGCGAGCCCTCGATCAGCAGACCGTCGAGCGCGAGCGTGCCCGGCGAGTCGCTGGCGGTAGGCGCGGTGCCGTGGACGGTGATGTGGCCGAGAACGTGCGGGCGGACTTCGACGGAATTGTGCTGGCCGATGAACCGCTTCGCGCCGCCGCCGGGCTGCGGCACTGTGGGCCAGTCCGCGGCGACGATGAGGAGCTGGCTGCCCTCGGGGATATTGATCGAGAGATTTCCGGCGTAGGTGTGGCTGTCCATGATCGCGATGATGCCGACGGCCGGCTTGGGAAGCGCATCCCACTCCGCGATGGCAGCGGCGAGAGTGGGATGAATCGTGCCGGTCGCCACCGGAACGGCTTCGCTTGCCACACCCACCTGCCAGGTCGTTGCGGCGGCAAGGCCGATTGCCTCGTTCACGGAATCGCGGCGGTTGTAAGGCCCGCCGCCGAGGTCGCCGCTGAAGCCGTAGGCGTAGCCGACTTTCAACGCGATCGGGAGCGGCAACGTGTCGGCCCAGGCAAGGCGTCCGAGCACGGGATCGACGCCGACGAGGATGGCGTTGCCCGCACCGTCAACGGGATCGGGCCGCGTGGCACCGGGGCCGAGATGGCAGATGCGGATTTTCTCCGCCGGGACTTCGGCAAAGGGCGCATTGGCCGCAGGCCGTTGGAAAACCTGCAGCACCGGCGTCGCGCCGAACCAGGTGCCGCGCGGAGTGCCTCCAGCGAGAAGCGCGGCGCGGCGCGCCTCGAGTTCGTCGTAGAGCGGGCGGCGGCGGAGCGGGCCGGGGACGTTGATTTCCTCGGCCAGATGCGTGACCTCCGTCTCGGGCTGGGGTGAGTTGAAGAGCGGGCGATCCTGTTTCGCCACGGGATTGAAGGTGTAAAAGCCGGCCACGCCGGTGGCGCGCGCAGTGACGCCGCGGAGGCCGAGGATGGGGTAGCTTTGCAGCCGCCAGAGGAAGAGTCCGACGTTCGGGATGTTGTGCCGTCCGCGATCGAGCGCGATGCGGCGGACATCGACGGTGTGAGTGGCGGTGTCGAACGCGGTGTTGAGCAATTCGAGTTCGTTCGTGCGGCGGAGGTCGGGGGTGCGGACGGCGTCCGGGCGGACGTGATTGTAGTTTTGGTTCCAGCCGAGGATTTGAAAAAACTCGACCGCGCGCGCGGGCCAGCCGGTGGTGTCGCGCGCGAGCTGCTCGAGCATCGTCGCGGTGCCCTTGCGGCGCCGGTAGCCGAGGGTGTTCGCGACGCGGGCGCGCTGGCTGAAGGCGGCGTTCGCGGGGAGTGCGTGGAGGCCGCGCGCCTCGAGGAGATCGCCGATGTACGGAACGACCCACTCTTCGCACGTCTCGATAAACCAGTTGTCGAGGAGCCGCTCGATGTCGGCCTCGACCACCGCGCCCTGCCCAGCGGCGAGCGCGAGGAGCGCCTGGAGCGGCCCGCCTTCCGCGTCGTCGCGGACGCGATGAATGGCGGGGAGCAGTGCGGAGAGACTTTCGGGTGTGAGCGCACTCATAGTGGGAGATCGGTGAGGGTGATGCCATCGGCATTGATGAGCAGGAGGTCGGCGCCCTTGATCGTGGTGGAGTCCCAATGCGCGATGCGGGCGGGAATGTTCGGGTGCTTGATCGGGTCGAGCCCGTTGAGCTTGTCCAGATCTACCGCGATCACGCCGGGGACATTTTGCATGACGGCGAGAACTTCGCTCGCGGTCACGCCCTGGCCGAAGCTGCGGACCTCGAACGCAAACGCCGCGGTGAGCGCGGCCTTCACGGCGTCGAACACATCGGCTAGGATATGATCGGGATCGACGGCCACGCGCGCGCTGAGCGTGAAGCTGAGCGCAGCGTGCGGCGACACGCTCACGGGCTGATCGGCGTGGCGCGCGGCGTCGATGGCGGCGAGGAGATTCTTGAAGGAATCGGACGCGGGATCGACGGTGGTGCCGTCGGCGGCGGCGACGGTGAGGTGGACGAGCTGCCGCTCGCCGTTCCAGAGCAGCGTAGTCTGCGCCTTTCCGATGCCGGCAAAGGCGCGCGCGAAATCCTCGAAGTCCTGCACCGAGACGATGCGGTCGAGCGTGAGGACGGTGAGCGGGGCGTTCGTGCGCGCGTCGGCGAGTTCCTCCGGGTCGCCGGCGCCGGTCGCGGGAATCGGGTTGGTCGCGGCCTTCAGCCCAAGCGGGCGCGAGAGGAGCGTGGTGATCTTTCCGGCGTCGAGGTTGCCGTCGAGGCCGATGCCTTTCCGGTAGGTGGCACTGATGTTGTTCGTCCCGGTCGGCAGCCGCGCGCCGGTGGAGCCGTCGCCAAACTGCACGGTGAGAGTGCCGTCGTCGGCCCGACGGGTGACATAGGCGCGTTCGGCGGGCTCCGTTTTGTAGAATGACGGCACCTCGTGCCAAAGGACGCCTTTCACGCGGACCTCGAGCGTGCTCGCAGCGCCGCCGGAGACGGGCGCGGAAACGTAAGTGAGCGGCTTCTGCTTGAGGGTGAATCGCTGGAAGCCGACCGAGCCGTCGCCGGAGCCGAGCACCTCGTCCTTTTTCGTCTCGCCGTGGGTGGCGCGGGCGACGTTGGCGTTGATCTCGACGGTGTCGCGTTTGTAGGCGCGGGAGAGGTTGGCGACGAGGGTGATGCGCGTGGTGTCGCCGATGGTTTCGGCGGTTTTGATTTCCACGACCTCGCTCGCGAGGACTTCGCGGGTGACTTTGTCGATGCTGGCAACGCTGAGCAGGCGGCCCGGCTTGAGATCGGCGGCGGCGGGGGCGATCAGAATCTCGCCGCCAGCGACGTCATCGGTGCGCGGCTTTTCGGCAAACTCGAGCTGCTGGTTCTCGGCGTAAACGACCGTCGTGCGGATAGCTTTGGCGAAATTGTTCTGGTTCTCGCCGGGGCCGAGCTTGACTCGTGTCGTTTTGCCGGAGAGACCGAACTCAGCGCGGGCGGACTCGCTGGCGGCGGCGATAGGATAAATCTCCCGAATATTCGGCGTGGTCGAGAGGACCAGCCAGCCCCGACTAGCGATGATCTGGGGATAGACGGCGTCGAGTTCGAGAATGTCGGCGCTTGGGAAGACTTCGAAGTTGGGCCATTCCTTTTTTTGGTCCGCTGTGAGGTGGGCGGGATCGGCAGGCGGGGTCAGATTGAGATAGGCGGCTTTCGTGACATCGGGCAGCGCTTTCCAGTCCACGGCATTGTATCCGAAAATCGCGGCTCGTCGGCGGAGAGCGTGAACTTCCGGCTTTTTGTGCGCGGGATGGGATTGGCGACGGGCGCTGCCAAGGTCGTGGTCGAGTATCACGTGGGTATAGCCGGCGTTCGGCCCGGATGTCGGCGGGAGAGGAAAAGGTTCGATCTTTGCGACGAGACGAAGATCCCAGTTGTCGTTCTTCGGGTGGTCTTTGCGTTCCAAGCCGATGAAGAGGAGCGCGTCGCCGACCTTGAGATCGGTCGCGGTGCCTCGGAGATAGATTTCATTGTCACCGAGCTGGAGCGGGAGCGAGGGGACGAAGAGCTGCGGCTTAAGCGCGTTCCACTCAGGCCGCGCTTCGATCTCCTCAACGGTTTCAAAAGTCTGCGGTTTTTTGTCCTGGCCGGGGACGTTCTGCGCCTTGGTGCCGACGGCGAGCTTCACGGACGGCGGCGAGCCGACGACGTTGTCCATCGTGAACGCGAGGCACGTTCCCGCAGCGACGCCGGGTCGCAGTTCGTAGCCGATGGCGCGGGCCAGCTCAAGAATGGAACGCCGCTCGGTGGCAGTGCGTAGAAAACCCTCATTCGCGATGCGCTCCTGGTAGAAGGCAAGCACATCGAGCACGACGGCCCAAGCGTCGAGCAGCGCGATGGAGGGATCGGAAGAGTCGCGCGTGGCGAGCGCGCGGAGCGCGGGATCGGTCGCGAGACCGTTGTGAAGCGCGGTGTTGAAACGGCCATGCGTACCGACGCGATACGCGAGCGCCGGCAGGCCGGGCGGATTTTGCGGCGCCGCGGTGTCCGCCGACGGGGTTTCGCAGCAGCCGCAGTCATTGAGGTTTTGGTCGCTCATAGGCCTCCGTGCAGGTCGAATTCGATTCTGCCGTTCTCCGGAAAGTTGCGGTCGTTATCGAGGCGCAGGATTTCGAGGGGTGCGGCGGTGATGAGGGCGTTGTCCAGTTCGTGATTGGGCGGCAGGCCCCTGCGCTGGAATCGCTTCAACTGCACCGATGCGACGCCGGTAACGGCCATCGCGGCGGCGCACACCCGGCTGAGGAAAAGCGACTGGCCGAAGGTGAAATTGTCCGGGTGAAAAAAGCCGAGCGTTCCGTCCGCGAATTCCTGCGTGCTGAAGACCCGGACGAGCGCGGCGCGCACGGCGCTGCGGAAGTAGCCGGGCTTTACGCAAACGAGCAGCAGCAGATCGAGCGGGACGTAAACCGGGTCCGCGATTTCGAGGTCGTAACCCGCGAGTCGGAAGCGTTCGAGGTGGTTGCGAAGCGCGGTCTTGAAACGCGCATCGCGCGCCGCGGTGAGGCCGCCGGTGCGATCGATGGTGACGAAGACGGTGGACCAACTCCCGGTCCAACGGAAGCATGCGGCGGCGCGTTGCACCCCGGGAAAGCGCTCTGCGACCTCGGCCCAGTCGGCCTCGGTGACGGCGCGCTCCTGGCGGCGAAAGGCCTGCGGAGCAAATTGTCGCACCTGGTCGAAACTCTCGGGCGCGGTGCCGCCGCGCGCTGACAGCGGATTGCGCACGGCGGTGATGCTGCCCGGAGGAATCACCAACGCATCGGCGATGACGTGGCGCAGCGCACCAGCGCCGAGATTGCCGGCGGTGCCGCCGCCGTCGCGGAATGTGAGTGCGAACTGTGTGCCGGGGGTCGGGCGCTTGCCGAGCTGATCGTCGCCGAAGCGCAATTGCGCGACGCCACCGGACTCCATCTCGACGACGAACTTCGCCGCGAAACGATCGCTCGCCAGCAGATCGCGCTGCGGGAACCATGATTCGTCCGAGTCCGCGAGACGGACCGCCGAGAGCGCGGTGTCCGCGGTGAATGCGAGGGCGCTGGCCGCCGGTTCGACCGTCTCGATGGCGCCAGTGAGATCGTCTTTCACGACGACCGCGGTGTGATCGTAGGGCGCGGCGAAAGTGAGATCGGCGAGCGGAAGGCTGGGGCGGTAGTTGCCATCCGCCAGGACGGTCGCGGGATCCAGGGTCTTGTCGGCGACGGTGAGGCCGTGGTCGGCGAGCACGATGTTGCCGCGCGCGACGGCGACGATGGTGAGCTGGGCCTTGGCAGTGCCGATCTCGATCCGTGCCGTGAGGCAGAGCGGAAACGGCAGCGCATCCTCGGTGCGCCAGGATATTTCGGCGATGGGTTTGGTGCCGAGCGGGTCGGTCGCGAGCGTCACGGTGTCGAGCCGGACGACGTGGCGGTGCGTCGGATCGGCATCCACGGCGAGTCCGGTGGCGGGGCTGCAGATTTCCTCGAAGAGCAGCAAGTCGCCGGGAGCGAGGGCGAGGCCGTTTTTATTCGAGAGCGTGGCGCGCGTCGCACCGCGCGGGAGGCAGCATGAGGAGTCGTCCCAAGTGTGGAAGTCGATTGTGTTGTGCGCCTCGATGAGCGTGAGGTCGTGCAGCGTTTCGAAGATAACCGCGGCGCGCGGCGCGTCGGCGGGCAGCGCGGAGATGAGTGCCGGGAAATCGGAGAGGCGCGTGGCGAGCTTGGTGCCGGGCCGGCCGAGTGTGGGGTTTGCGCCGGGTAGGATTTTTCCATCCGCGGCGGTGGTCACGGTGAAAGCGACCCATGCGCGAGCATTGCAGCCTTCGCCGATTTGGTAGTCCAGCAGGCGGGCGTGGCGGCGGAGCGACACGCGGCGCCGGGCGGTGCCGAGGTAGGCCTCGGTCGCGACGGCATCCTGCTCGTAGCTGAGATGGTCGCCGGCATACGCGAGGAGTTCGACCAGCGTGACCTGCACATCGGCGGGATTGCGCTCGCGCCAGTCGGGCATGAGCGCGCTGAGGCGGTCGAGCATGAGGCGGCGGAAGCTCGCGTAGTCCTTTGCGAGGTAATCAATTTCGGGCTCTGGGACGACCGGCGCGGGACAGTCGATGCCGGTCTTGCAGTCAAAGTCATTCGGGCACTCGACCTTGAAGGAAAACACGACAGAGGAGAGCTGCGGGTCGAAGGCCGGGGGCGGGGCGTCGGTGCCGGGTGCGCCGACGATGCGCAGCGTGTAGTTGGAAAAATCCCCGCGCGCGCTGACGGTGAGCGTGAGGGTCTTGCCGGGCTGGCCGGTAATGCTGATCACCTGGATGCCGGTGACGCGCACGCCGCCTTCAATGCGGACATTGTCCGGCGTGAGCGCGGCGGCGGACTTGAGCAGGCCGAGGCGGAGCTTGAACTGATCCGCGGTCGCGATCTCAAGGAAGTCGATGCCGTTGAGCGTGCCGTCCTCGATGACGGCCTGCCGGCGATGGAGCTCGCCGCAATGATATTGCGTGGTGCTCATGAAATGCGGTGGCTGAACTGCGCGATCTGCCGCTCCTGGTTGCGGCGGATGAAGTAATGGAGAGTGACGCGCAGCGTGGAGTCGTCGCGCTCGACGTTCACGGTCTCGACCTCGATCAAGTCGCCGAGCCACTGCTGGAGCGCGCCTTGCACGGAGAGCTGCGTGGCGGCGGCGAGCGCGTCGCTGTTGGCGGCGAAGACGAGCTGGAGCAGGCCGCTGCCGAAGGTGGGCCGGTTCACGCGTTCGCCGGGCGAGGTGAAGAGGACCTGTTCGATGAGATCGCGGATGTGCTCCTCGTCGGTGGTCGCGGCGGTGCGGCCGCGGGCGTCGAAGTGGATGGGGAAGTCGATCTTGTTCATGGCGGAACTACGTGGCGACGACGCGCGTCTGGACGACCGCGGGAATCATTGGGGTGCCGGTGGGCACGCAGACGGACGGGCTGGCATTGATGAGGACAGGGACGCCGTTCACGAAGACGCGCGTGGCCGGCGTGGTGAACTGGCCGGTGACACACGGGCCATTTGCGGCGGTTGGCGGCGGGAGCGCGCAACCGGCGATCACATACGGCGTGCCCGCGACGACGACGGGCTGGCCGCTGACGAGTACGCGCGGGACGCTAGCCCCGGGCGTGGCCTGGCCCGCGTGCGCGCAAGTGACTGTTGCACCGAGATGGAGGATGAGGCCGGGCATAGACGTGGGTCAGATGATGGTGAGGGCGCCTGCGTTGATGGCGACTGAGGGACCGGTCATGACGATGGTCGCGCCCTTGCCATTGGAGAGCGTGATGCCGACGTCGTTGATCGAGATGAGCGCGCCAGTGAGCGTTTTCAAAAGGATGCCGCCGGCAGGGCCGGGGACGTCGGAGATCATGAGTGTGTTCTGCCCGGCTGTCTGGAGGACGATGCTCGGCGACACTGGCAGGCCGGCCAGCGCGAGCGCGGGCGGCTCAGCGGCGGACCCCCAAAAGCAGCCCGTCCAGATCGGGTAATCGGGGTCACCTTTTTCAAACTCCACCCACACCCCCGCGCCAATCTGCGGGATGAACCAACTGCCCATTTGCTTGCCGCTGAGCGGCACGCACGCCACCGCCCAACTCGACGTGCCGAGGCCGAAGACATCGGGCACCTGCACGAGGAGGCGGCCGGTCTGGAGCGGGTCGATGTTGTTCAGCACCGTGCCGCGATATTTGCCGTAGTAGGTGGTGGGATTGCTCATACGGGAACATTCGGGACGAGAGAGACGAGGCCTTCGCGCGCGAGGGAAAAGGACTGCTTGTACTCCCCGGCCTTAAGGTTGTGCGTGACGCTTTTCACATAGTAGAGGCCGTCGCACGCGGTGCTTGCGCCGCGGACGCCGACCAGTCCGCGAGCCTTCAAGATATGGCCGTAGCGCAGCACATTCAGCGAGCCGCTGCCTGTGACCGCGTCGGTGGACTGCCCCGCATGCGCGAGGCCGCGGAGCGCGGCGCGGAGCGGCGGCAGGTGCGAGGTCTGGAGCTGCTTGAATTTTAGCGCCAGTGCGGGCCGCAAGGCGAGCGGCGGGCGGAGCAGGCTCACGTCGGGGATCGGGATGGGGATGTTGAGATGGGTGATCGGCTCGTGGACGAAGATGAAGGGCTGCTCGCGCGACAGGCCGTCCTGGCTAAAGCTGAGCGACTCGACGTTGGTGAGCGCGTCGAAGTTGATGTTGAGTGCGGGCTGCGGAATGCCGATGCGGATTTCCGGCCCCCAATAGGCGATGTTCGCGCCGGGCGCGGGGCCGGGCTCGAGGTAGAAGACGTAGCCCGCGTCGTCGGCGAGTTTCTTGATGTATTGAAGATCGGTGCCCTGGTGCGACGGGATCTCGTTCGTCGGGATCGGGACGTCCACGAAGATGCTCGGGATGACGAGCGGGATGAGGCCGAAAACGGCGTATTTCGCAACGATGAGCGCGACCCGCGCCTCGGGCGGCATGGCCGGATACGGGATGCCGGTGAAGTCGATCAGATCCATCAGCACGCTCACGTCCTCTCCGGTGACGGTGAGCTTCGACTGGCCGGGCTCGCCGCTCGGCGCGACTTCCTGGCGCGTGATGATGCCGTCCATCAGGACGCTCGGGATGCTATTCACCGTCGCCATCAGGATCACGCGGATGCCAGGATCGAAGAACCCCGCGGGCAGCAACGCCTGGCCGATGGTGGACTTTTTTCCGAAGACAAACTGAAGCTGGAATCCGCTGCGTGTCCCGGCGCTCGTCGTGACCTGTGCGGACACGAGCGCCTCGGTGAGTTCGCGGGGAACCGGCGCGGCGACGACCGGGCCGATGAGCAGCGTGAGATGGATTCCCTTAAGCATTGGCGGCGGGGCCCGGGAATCCCTCGGGCAGCGTGATGCGGAGCGTGCGCCCCGGTGTGTCGGTAAGATCGGAGGGCACGAAGGCGCCGTTCGCGTCGCAGATTTTCCAGAACTGCTCCGGGTCGCCGAGATACTTCGCCGCGAGATGATCGAGCCGCTCGCCCATCTCCACGCGGTGCTCCTGGAGCGTGGCAAAATTTTCCGGCGGCGGCACGAAACGCCGGCGCAGGTAGGCCACGGTGCGCCCATCCGCCGCGACGAACTGGACGATCTCGGTGTCGTGGTAGCGGCTCGCCGGCGGGAACTGGCTGGCCTGGGTGAGGAATGCGAGCGGGTCGTTGTTCATGGGATGCCGTTGAGGCCGAGCGCGCCGAAGGCCCCGCTCGCGGCTTTCTGGGCGAGGCGCTCACGGGCCTGGTGGTAGACCATGAAGAGGCTGCCGCCCTTGCTGTTGAAATCGAGGTCATTGATGCTGAGCACGCGCAGGCCGAGGCTGACCTTGGCCAGGATGGGATTCAGCGCCGGGTCGAACGCCTCCTCGACGACGCTGAACTCCGTGATGCGCACCGGCACGATCCGCTGCCGTCCCCACACGAACAGCGTCAGCGGCGCCATCGCCGGCGTGATTTCGAGCGTGCCGACGGAGGCGAGCGTGTTGTTGAGTTGCAGCGTGCCGCTGGCGGGATAGAGCAGCGTCTCCAGCGCCGCGAGCTGCGGCTGGATGCCGAGCTGGACGGCGTTCGCATTTTGCGAAGGAAACTCGAGCTGATCCGTCGCGTCGATGGACGCCTCGAGTTTGATCGTCTCAACCGGCGGACCCTTCAGCCGGAGAGCCTCGGAGCGGTCACCCTCGCCGCTCGCGACCTGCGGAGTGAGCGTGCGCGAGACGGTCTCGGGATTGTATTGGAGGACGATGACGCGCTGCACGGCCCCGCTCTCGGGATCGAGCAGGACGATGCCGCCTTTGAGGAGTTGAGGTGAGCCGGGGAAGGTGGACATGGGTTAGCCGGATTTAGAGGTGGGGCTGGTGCTTACGAGCGCTGCAATCCGATCTTTGAGCCTGAGATCTTTCGGGTAGGCCCACTCGATCTTATCGGCGGTGGGAAAAACGAAGCCGGTGCGCGAGTCGTAGCCGACAGTTGCCTTTTTGAGGCCAAACTCGAGATCGCTGCCCCACGATTTGGAGAGGATGTCCCACCGCTTCTCGGCTTTGGCCGCGTAGACCTTGAAGTCGGCTTCGGCGCGGACATAGAGGTAGCCATTGATCTTGATTTCGGGCTTGAGGAGCAGAGAGGTGTCAGCCTTGGCGTTCCAGAAAGCTTGTTCGTAATGGATGGCGAAGGCGCTCGTGAGAGCGCCGCTGAGACCGAGACGGGCCTTGAGACCGGCCCCGGCGCTGATCGAGACGACCAGAGCGGCGAGCGCGAGTTCAGCCTCCACGCCGAGACTGACGCCGCCCGCGACAGGAATGAAAATCTTCGCGCCGGCATCGAATGCGAAGTTCAAGTCCTCGGAGAGAGGATTTATCTCGAAGCCGGCAGCCATCGATATGTTAGTGAGCATGCCGGGACCCACGCTGTAATCGGCGCTCAAGGTGGGGATAATGCGAAAGACGAGGCCGACATCGCCCAGCGGACCAAGTGTAAAACCGACAATGGGAACACTGACACTCGGGATGCCGTCAAAAGTCTTTACACCTTTTTTCCCCTCAAAAATCTGCACGTCGGCAAACGTCAGCTTGCCTTTCACCTTGATGACTCCGGCTTCAGAGAGCCCGATGTCGATGGAGCCGACCAATTTTTCGGTAAAAGGGTAGGCGATCGTGCCTTCGCCGTAGAGATTTCCCGCTGTGGAAAGGTGAACTGTGATACTCCCTTTGGCCTTTTTCGGGTCTTTGCCCTTTTCAAAGGTGGCCAGCACGGTGCCGGACCACGCACCCTTTTCCGAGCCAGCGGCCTGGTTGTAACTTGCGGTGAGTTTGCCTGTAATGCCCTTGTAGTGGATGGAAGCGGTGCCGCCACCCCAGACGGAAACGCCGTCAGTGGTGATGGTGGCCACTACCGGGTTCAAACCCTTGATGTTAAACGTCGCGTCGGTGCGATAGAGCCACTTGCCCTTGTTGTCGCGCAGGGCGGTGAGGGTCAAATCCTGGCCGGCGATGCTCATGCCGACGTGGCCGGAGAGATTCATCCCTTCGGCTCCGAAAGTGGCCTTCAGTGAGCCGCTCTTGACGCCGGGGAACTTTATGTCAGTGGCCTTGATTTCGACCTCACCGCCCCACTGTGCGTTCCGATACCAGACTTTGCCCGGGATAGGATTGATGTTGGGCAATTGCACGGTCATGGCACCCTCCAGCTTGAGGCCGCTGGAGTCACCGGTGACGGTGATCAACCCTATAAGGTACGGGGAGGCTGGATTTGGACCGACGTTGAATCCGAGTTCTCCCGCGGGCTTGAACTCCGGGAGCAAATCGACGCCTAGTTTGGCAGTGGTGAAACGCAGGCTGGGAATGGAGGTCTGGAGCTTTGAGATTACGGAAGAGTCCTTCCCATCCAGATAGGTGCGGAGAAAACCACGGCCCATCTCGACCTTCAGGGGCAGCTTGTTGAGCAAGGGCAGGCTGGGTGTGAGGGTGCCGGTTCCGGCGAGGCCTTCCTTGTCGTCGAACTTCAGATTAACGTGGCCTTTGCTCAGATAAGGATAGAGAAAATCGAATGCAGGCTTATTGCTGGGCAGCATAGCCAGTTTCCCCTGGGTGGCGGTGAAGGTCACGCTCTTTGGGGTGTTGCTGACGGAGAGCGGGATTTTTGTCGGTTTGGCGTTGCCGAGAAGATTGGTTTGGTCGATCACCGCTTCAATAGTCTCGTTACCCGTTGCCGGTCGGTGAATGGTCTGGAGCAAGAGCCCGGGAATGAGCTGGCGGGGCGCGCGGTTTTCCTCACCACCGAGATCATAGGCAGCTTTGGGCTTTTGCAGGACTTGCAGCACATCTTTGGTGCCCGCAGCTTCCACCTGATAAGGCTCCGTCTTCTCGCCGGCCGAGTTCTTGCCGGATTGCTGCGGTTGCAGTGGCCCGCGTTTTTGCAGCGCCGCATATTCTACCTCCATCACGCTGCTAGCCGCACCCGGGGCTGGTATCGCGGCAGGGTTGGAGGGCGGACCTGGATCCCAATCGACATCGTCAAAATGGAGCAGAATGAACGAAGGTTTTTTGGTCGCGACGGAGCCGTAGCATTCCTGGGCGAGGCGGCTGAGGTAAGCCCAAATCGTCGAGCCGCTGCTCGTGTTTTCCGAGGCATCATGCACCTGAACATTCTCGCGCGCATTGGTGCCGCCGATCTGAAGCTCGACGATATGGTCCATGTGACCGGTTTTGTTTTTGACGCGCGGTTTGAAATCCGACGCCGGCAGCTTGTCGCCGCCGCGATCGTACCAGCTGGTGGTCGCGGCGCTATCCGGCCACCCCACCTTCCCTAGCCAGCTCGATTTCAACTCCGAGGTCCGGTCGCGGGAGGCCCAAAGGCCAGTGCTGTCGACCTTGGTGCCCTTGATTGCGATCGTCGACTCCAACGCTTGCGCCTTGGCCTTGGCTTTCCACAGGTCGATGACACCGGGCAATCCTTTTTTTTGGGGCAGCGGAAACTTTGAAACGCGAAAAGCAATGATCCCGCCGCCCCCATCCTGTATGTGGGTGACACCCTGGGCAGCGAGCGCAGGGTTGGGCGGGATGGGGATCCATGTGCGCTTCAGGGCTTCCGCAGGGTTGGGCGTGTTGGGATCGGGCGTGGGGGAAACGATGGCGCTGGGAAGGCGACTCGCAATGATCGGCGCGCCAAGACCATGCATCACAGCGTGGGCGGCGTGATCTGCCTCATATTCGAGGTGGGAGTCCGGAGCGGTGTCCACGGCGAGGTCGCTCGCGCGGCGTTGCAGTCCGTGTTGCTGGACGGTATGCGCGAGTTCGTGAGCGAGGAGATTGCGGCCGCTGTGCGAATCGGGCTGATATCTTCCCGGAGCAAACGCGATGTCGCTGCCGGCGGTGTAGGCGTGGGCGTTGATGGCGCGCGCGGAGTCGCCAGCAAGGCTGTCGGTGTGCACGCGCACGTGGCCGAAGTCGTGGCCGAAACGCGATTCCATGAAGTCGCGCGCGCCGGCATCGAGCGGCCGGCCGGGTGAGGACAACGTCCGGTGAACGGACTCGGGCGCGGAGGCCGGTGCGGCGGAATCGGAGGCGTTACGCTGCACGATGGTGCGCGCAACGGGAGTGAACGTACGCGGTGGGGGCACGGCGGGCTTGGTCTCCAGCGCGGCGTGACTCATGCGCGGAGTCCTCCGAGGATCGCGCGGGCGGCGCGCGTTCCGGTGAGTTCGGGGCGGGCGGCGCTGGCGGGGATGGTGCCGGCGTCGAGGTGATCGGAGGGCGGTGATGAAAATTCTGGGATGCCGTGCGTAGTAACGAGGCGCGTGAGTTCGTTTTGGAGCGCGGCGGTGGCGCGGTGGCCGTCGGCGCGGGAGAAGCCGTGGAAGACGACGGCTTCGATGTGCAGCTCGACCGGGCGCGGCGAGGACGCGAATCGCGCTGCCGGTGTCGGCTCAGCCGTGGCGCGGCGGATATGGGGCGTGATCGTTTTCATACCCAACCGGCGGTCTCCGTGGCGGACAGTGTTTTTTCGAGTTTGGCGAATTCCGTCTGCGCGGCGGCGAGGAGGTGTTTCATGCGCACGGGTTCGTGGGCGTCGGCGGCGAGGAAGGCGGCGTTAAGCGCGAGGTTGCGGATGTGGCCGCCGGCGAGGTTGAGGCGCGCGAGTTTCTCGACTTGCAGGGCTTCGGTGGGCGTCGAGGCCGGGAAGACGCGGCGCCAGATCTCGGCGCGTTGCGTGGCATCGGGAAAGGGGAACTGGACGGTGAAACGGATGCGGCGCGAGAACGCGGCGTCAATCGACTGCGGCTGGTTCGTGGTGAGAATGACGAGGCCGCGGTAGGTCTCCACGCGCTGGAGCAGGTAGCCGACCTCGATGTTCGCGTAGCGGTCGTGGCTATCGCGCACTTCGCTGCGGCGGCCGAAGACGGCGTCGGCCTCGTCGAAGAGCAGGATCGCGCCGCCGGACTCCGCGGCATCAAAGACATGCCGGAGATTTTTTTGGGTCTCGCCGATGTATTTGCTGACGAGCGCGCTGAGATCGATGCGGTAGAGATCGAGCCGCAGTTCGTTGGCTAGGACTTCAGCGGCCATGGTCTTGCCGGTGCCGCTGCCGCCGGTGAAAAGCGCGCCGATACCGAGGCCGCGATCACTGCGCTCGGCGAACCCCCACTCCTCGTATACGCGTGCGCGCTGGCGAACGTGCGCGGCGATGGTGCGGAGGGTCTGGCACGGCGCGGTGGGGAGGACGAGATCGTCCCAAGTCGCGAGCGTCTCGATCCGGCGCGCGAGGCCGTCGAGCTTCGGGCGGGTCTGCGCGCGGCAGGCGTCCCAGAGCGCGTGGCCGAGGTCGGGAGCTTTTTCCGCGGCATGCCGGAGCGCGACACTGTGGCCGGCGGCGCGGATGGCGGCGGGGCTGAGCTGGAACTGCGTGGAGACAAGATCGACCTGGCCGTTGAGCGCGGCGGCGGCGGTTTCGCCGAGCGCCTCGTGCCAAAGCTGGCGTTGCTCGGCGGGCGCCGTGGCGGGCACGGCGAGGCGGGCGAGCGGACGCGTGCGGAGGTGCAGCGGCTCGGCGCTGCAGAGGAGGACAGGACTCTGCGTGAGATCGAGCAGCGACGCGGCGGCGTGGATCGTCTCGGGCGATGCGCCGGGGTCGAGTTCGACGAGCAAGGCGAAGCGGCCGAGCACGGCTTCGCGTTCGAGGAGGCGGGCGAAGCTCTCGCGCTCGACCGGCGATGCGGATAGATCGGTGGCGCGGAGAATTTGCAGGCGAAGATCGAGCGCTGACGCGGCCACCGCGGCGAGCGCGACGGCGGCGGGCGTTTCGCGCGCGGTGAGCTGCACGGCGGGAAATGCGCCGGAGTCCTGGGATTGCTGCCAGAGCGTGGCGAGCTGGCGGGCGAGATCGAGGTGCGACGGCGGGAGTTGGTCGGGCGCGGCGACGGCATCGAGCAGGCCCCGCAGGCGAGCGTCGGGCGCGGCGACGCCGGCGAGAAAATGCAGGACGCGTTCGTCGATTCGCAGTGGGCTCGAAGTGAGGTGCTCGCCGGGGGCGATGTCGAGGAGACGCCATTGGCGGAGCGACGCGCCGGGATTCAACGCGCTCCAGTGCGCTTCGGGCAGCGCCGCGAGGGCGAGGCCGAAGGTCGGATGCGTACGGCGTTCGTCGCCCTGCGCGGCGGCGCAGAGTTTCGGGAAAGTCGCATCGAGTTCGCACCCGGCGCAGAGGAGCAGGATGTCGCGTTCGAAGGGCGAGAGCTTGAAGCCCTCGCACACGCGCTGGAGTGCGGAGGGCGCGGGAAGATCATTTTCCGCCGCGGCGATCGCCCCGAGCAGCGTCGCGGCGTCGGGAAGGTTTTCCGCGGGCGCACCGGCGCGCGCTTCGAGTGCGGCGCGGACGGGGGCGAGCGCGGCGAGCAGGTGGCGCTGATTGGCGGCGGCCCAGTCGGGAGCGGAGGCGGAAGTGACGTGCCTCGCGCTCATGGGATGCTGACCTTGGGCTCGAAGTAGTCGCCGGTGGCGGGATCTGTTTGCAGCACGCTTTCCGCGCCATCGACCTGCACGCGGACGAGGTAGTGGCCAGCGGGCACATTGGTGTATGCGAACGCGATGGTGTCCGTCTCGGTCGCGCCGCCGACAACGTCGATGCCGTTGTCGGTCGGAGCGGAAAAGCTGAACGCGCGCGCGGGGCGATCGGCGGGCGGGGCGAATTCGTTGAGCAGGATGCGGACGTTTTGTTCGGGAGTGACGAGAGGGTTGAGTTTGACGGAGATGTGCTTCGAGGTGGCCGTGACGGGCTGCGGGATTGTCGGGCGGAGAAGGAACGCGACGACGTTCGATCCGCTGCCGGTGTGAGGCACGAGCGGCGAGCCCATCGCGATGTCGTGGACAATCTGCACGCCGTGCGGCCCGGCGCGGAGCGTGGCGGGGAGCGGGACGTCGATATGGCTCTCGCTGATGAAGGCGCCGGGCGCGTCAATTTTCACCCCATCGAGGACGATGCGGGTGATTTCGCCCAGGAGGCGTTTGCCGGCGAGGACGAGGATGTAACCGGGGAGGATCGGCTGGTTTTCGAGCGCGGGTTTGTCGGCGGCGGACTTGGCGGCGAGGCGCTCGATGAGCGGGTCATTGAAGGTGCGCAGGTAAACGCCGCGCTGGAGGACGGGTAGCGCGGTTTTCGTGGACGCGTGTGCCTCGATCAGGATGACGGTGACGCGGTAGGCGACGCTCGGGCGGTACTCGGCGCCGAAGGCGGACCACAGCCGGGAAATCTCCTCGGTGGTGAGTTTTTCCTGGGAGATTTTTATCTGCTCGGTCTGATCGGCGAGTCCTGAGTCGGCGAGCGCGACTTCCGGATTGGTGGGAATGGCGCTGGGCTTCAGCTTCGCGCGGATGGCGTCGCGGGCGAGGATGGGGTTCTCGTGCAACACCTGCATGGCGTGGCCGAGGATCATCTCGGCGAAGAAATCCCCCGAGCCGTACGCGGTGGCGAGGTAGTAGAGGTCGAGCGCGAGCGGGGTGTTTCTGAGGCGCGCCCCAGCCGAATCGCGCGTGGGAAGGTCGAAGCCGCTGCCGCCGGAATTAGGGAGGGCGAGGTAGAGGAAAATGTTGAGCTGGTTTGGATCGTTCGCGGTAGAAAGATCGACCCGTTGCGGGGAAAGCGCAGAGACGGTGACATCGCTGCCGACGATGCCCGAGAGATTGGCGGCCTTGAGCCCCTCGTCCACGACGTTGACGAGGACCTTGGTGACAGCGGCGATGGCGTGGGCCGTGCTCATTTCGCGTCGCGCTGGCTGAGGTAAGCTTCGAGGGAGACGAGAGGACGGCGGTCCGGCGCGGGAGCGCGAACGGGCGTGGCGGGCGGGACGTGAATCGCGCGGATATCCACGCGGCCGATGGTCACGCGAACGGCGGGCGTGGCAGGTGCCACCGGTGGAAGCGCGGCGGGCGGCGACGACGGTGAAATCCGTTCAGCGGCTGGCTTTGGCGTGGCGGGCGTGAATGCGGGCGCGCTGAGCGAAGGGATCGTAGTGGTGTCGGACGAGGACACGCCGATGCCAGGCGCGGGGGAAATTTCGCGGATGCGCTCGGTGAAGTGTTCAATAAGGAGCGTGCTGGTAGAAGCCGGCGGCAGGGAAAAGGTCTCACTCGCGGTCGTGGTGGCGGGAGTGGTGACGGACGCGATCGGTGCCACCGGAGCGGGCGCTGTCGAAACGGCGGCGGGAGGAACCGGCGAAGTCGCAACTGGCACTGCGACAGACGGGATCTCGGGCGGTGGCGTAGCAGACAGCCGCGCTTCCATTGGTGACGGGGATGCGGCGGTATTGGGTTCTTCCGCGGGCGCTGCGGCTAACGGACGGATCGCACTCACGACCGGCTGCGAAGACATCGGCGCGACAAGAGCGGCGGCAGTCTCGATGCGTTCCTCGGTGAACCGCGCTGGAGCAGCGCCGGACTCGAAGCGCGATGCGAGGCGCGGTTGCAGCGTCGCGGCAGGGGAGAGCGACCGTTGGATGAGGTGGCGGAGGAAGTTGCTCATGCGGTCGCCAGTTCGAGGTAGAGCCGTCGGCGGGTCGGGCTAAGGGCGACGATGTCGGCTTCGCTCCAGCCGTAGGCCGAGGCGAGGGTGTGGACTTCGCGCAGCATCCGGGCTGCCCAGGCCTCGATCTCGCGCCAGAAAAAGCTGACGATGTCGAAGGACTCCTCCCACCGCTGATCGCACGCTGGGCATGTGAGCGCGAGCCGCACATCCGCCTGCGGATCGGCCTCCGCGAGTCGGGCGGCGAGCGCGGCTACCACGGGCTCTGGCAATTCGCCGGGTGCGAGATCTCGCCCGCCGGCGCGCGCTGAAAGCACGCAACGGCGCAGCAATTCCGCCTCGGCTTCGACAAGGTCGCGCTCCGCGGTCAGCTCGACGAGATCGAAACTGGAGGGCAGGCGGAAGGTCAGCGAATGCCCGGCGAATTCCAAGGCGAGCGCCGCGCTCGGAGCGGCGGCAGGAGGCGGGCGAAGGTCGTCAGTGCCGAAGCTCATCTCGAGCTTTTCGCCGCAATGCGGACAGTCGGCTTTGGCCTCGAGACGCGGACCGAATGCGGAAGCCCGCAATTGCAGCAGCAGGTCGTCGCGCTGGCCGACGGAGAGGCGTCCAAGCATCTCGGGCGTCGTCTCAGGAGCCGCCGCACCGAGCAGCAGCAGCGCGCGACGCGGGGCGGACATCGCGCCGCCATTTTCCCAAACGGAGAGAAGTTCGGTGGCGGTGAGGGCGCGCATGGAAGTGGAGCCGTGACCCCGGCTAGTCAGCGTTTCAAGTGTGGCAGGAATAGGTTGAGGTTCGGAGTTCGCAGGACGGTGGCGCCTTGGTCCGGCCCATCGCACAGGACCCCTCCGCCAAGCCCGGTTCTGCGACTACACCGGCGGTTCGGAGAAGGCAGGCTCGGCCGGCTCGGTGACATCGTAGTCGCGCTCCCATCCCTCGTTCTCGAGCTTTAGGCGCGCGATCGCGACCGCGTTGGCGTTGGCGTCGAGGTCAGGCAATGCCTGAAACTCGGAAACCCAGCACCGATAGATGCGGTAGGAGATGGCGAGCTGGCCGGCTTCGTTGTAGAGCTCGACGGTGATGTCCTTGCGGAAATCGGCCAAGGAAGTCTCGGCGCCCAGCCCGGAACCGTAGTTCCAGATCTTGTTTGCCCACCGCTCGAATTCGGTGTCGTGGGTGACGCCGCGTTCGAGGGTGATGGCATCGTATTCGGTGCGGCCGGGCGATTTCCGGCTGCTGCTCGGGTCGCCGCCTTCGCGGTGTTTCACCACTTCCGTGGTCCGCTTGAGGGTGCTGACTTTGCTCACGCCCGCGACATACTTGCCGTCCCATTTCACGCGGAACTTGAAGTTCTTGTAGGGGTCGAAACGCTGTGGATTGACGCTGAATGATGCCATGGTGGGGATCCTCCTTACGCTTGGATTTGCCCAGCGAGCTGCTGGATTTTGATGATGACGAACTCGGCCGGCTTAAGCGGAGCAAAGCCGACGAGAATGTTGACGATGCCCTTGTTGATGTCGTCCTGAGTGGTCGTTTCCTTGTCGCACTTCACGAGGTAGGCTTCGCGCGGCGTCTTGCCTTGGAATGCGCCCTGCCGGAAGAGGCTCTGCATGAAGGAGCCGATATTCAGGCGGATTTGCGCCCAGAGCGGCTCGTCGTTAGGCTCGAAAACAACCCACTTGGTGCCGCGGAAAAGGCTCTCCTCCAAAAAGAGCGCCATGCGGCGGACGGGAACGTATTTCCATTCACTGCCCTCGGCATCGGCGCCGACGAGCGTGCGCGCACCCCACGAGATGCTGCCGTAGATGGGGAAGTTCCGGAAGCAGTTCAAGCCGAGCGGATTCAAGGTGCCGTTTTCCGCGTCGGTCAGTTTGTAAGCGAGACCCTGCACGCCGGTCAGGGTGGCCTCCGTGCCGGCGGGCGCTTTCCACACCCCGCGGCTGGCATCAGTCCGGGCGAAGAGGCCGGCGACCACTCCACTCGGGGCGAAGGTGCGCAATTGGTAATCATTGAGCGGATCGGCGAGCCGAAGACGCGGAAAATACGCCGCCCCGTTTTTCTCGTGGACGGTGAGGCCGGAGGATTTCCAGTCGGCGGCGGCGTTGACGTCGTTCACTTCCGGCGGCGGATCGATCAGGAGGAAGGCGCGGCGCTTCTGGCAGTAGGTCATCGCGGCGGCGAAGACGTCGTTGGGGCTGAGGTTGGCGTCGAGCTTGGCGGAATTGCCCGCCGCGGCCCGGGTGGCATCGGGGATGACGAGCAGGTTGAAGAGATCGACTTTCTCCAAGGCGTAGATGCCGGTGAATGCCGCCTCGTTGCCGATGAGGTCGGCGGTGACAGGGAGGGCTACTCCGTCCACGCCGAGGACGGCGCTTTTCTGGGCAAGGCCCGCGACCGCCCGACCTTTGCCGAGGAGATAGCGGGAGACGTTGGTATCGACGCTCGAGAGTTTGAGCGCGGCGAGGCAGCTGTTGGTGGTGACGCCGGCGGCGAAGGTGAGCGCGGCATCAAGGGCACCCAGCGCCGGGGTGAAGTCGGCGAAAAGCCGAAGGCCCTTGCCGGAGGCACTCGGCACGCAGCGGATCGTGGCCCCGGGCAGGACGTCCTTGACGGCGGTGGTGAGCTTTCGCTCCACCAGCCGGGCAAGGCTGGAGATCGAGTTAGGGATGGCTTCGCCCTGGGCGATGATGACGACATCCAGCGCGGAGATCGCGCCGGCGGGCAGGTCGCTGGTGACCTTGATGGAGTAGCTCTTGTCGTTTTTTAAGTCGGTGAACTTATTGCTCGCGAAGGCAAGGTCCCCGCCGACCACGCCAGTTTCGGCGGGAGCCTTGGCGGCGGCAACGTCCACCTTTACGGAGAGGATGCCGGAGCCACTGTCGAGGTCGTTGACCACGCCGACGACATAGCTGGATTTGGTGGAGTCCATCGTGACCTCTGGGAATTCCTCGACGATGCCTGTACTCAGGTCGGTAATGACAAGGTTGAATGCCTTCCCGGATGCGTCGGATGCATCATGGGTGACGTCGATGACAACCTGGTTGGCCCACGCGCCTTTGCTCAGCGCGGTGAAGGTGAGAGCGCCGAGGCCGTCAATGTCGAGCGCGCTGATCGCGGCGGCAACGGAGTCGGATTTTGGCACACGCACGGCGACGGCCTCGCCACCGCCATTGGCAAAGAAATGCTGGACCGCGTAGCTGAGTTCGCTGTCCGCCGCGAGGCCGCCGAACGCGCGTTCGAAATCCGAGAAGCTGAAGATGCGCGTAGCGCGATGGTCGAGCCCACGCGCGGTGTAGCCGATGAAGGCAGTGACCGAGGTGGCGACGCCCGTAAGGGTATGCACGCCGCTGGGAATTTCTTCAAGGTAGATGCCAGGATAGGTAGGTTGACTAGGCATAGGTCTGGTATGGGTTGGAGACGTTAGGAGTTGGACGACAACTAAAAATGCCTGGCGGGCTCCCTCCGCCTTGTCGCAGAGGATCGCGATAGGAAATCTTGACTGTGCTGGGAGAAAGCATGGCCGAGGGCCGTCAGCGGAGATAATTGTCCGGACCGGCGTCCGAACACAAGATTAATCTAGCAGCCTGTTGAAAACCTCGTGGTCTGCGATTGGAGTTTGCTCAAGGAGGGGAATGTTCGAGCGACGTGCGGCGCGAGTGGAGCAAAAAGAACTCTGGACCGAAACGCGGGAGTTGCCGGCGGCGACGCCGGATCGATTTTATCAGAGGGTGGAGCGCACAACGCGACGCGATTCGCTCGCGCGCTCGACAGGTCTTCAAAGAAACCCACCAAGGTGACTTTCCAGCCGAGGATGGCGCGGGAGAAGAGATCGAGCACGACGGCGAGATAGAGCCCAGCCTTCCTGGGTCGGGATGTAGGTAATGTCGCTGACGAGCTGGGTGCCCGGGGCGCTCGGCGGTCCGGTTTGAACGAGGAGGTTAGGCGAAGGATGGGCCCCGTGGTCGGGCCGGGTGGTTTTTGGGGCGGAAGGGCTTGTGTGCCGGACGCGCAGCCGTTCGTGGCGCATCAGCCGTGCGCCGCGCTTTCCTGAGCCGGAGCGACCGAGGGCGTGCCGCTTGCGGGGTCATGCGGGGGCTGCCATAAAGAGCGGTCAGGCGCTGCACGCCGCCCTTCAGTTCAAGCAAGGCGACCGCGAAATCTACGCGGAGGATTACGCGCGGAATCTTGAATTGCAGGCCGGCGTGGACACGTATCTCGTCCTCCTCCTGGCTCCGACGTTCGTTAGACCGATGCGTCGGCCATTTTGGCGGGTGGGGCAGTCTTCACGGTCTCTAACTGACTGCGCCAGGTGTGCGCGGGAAGAGCGCCGATGGCCATGAAGACGAGCTGGCTGCCGCAGAAACCGATCAGCCACGGGAAAGCGCTCTCCATGAAACCGTAGGAGTGCAGGCCGATGCCGAGCATGTTGACGCCGAACCACGACCACGCGGTGACGACATTACCAAAAACGGCCAGGACCATGAGGCCGCGTTGCCTAACGAGTCCGCCCCAGCGGGCGTGCAGGATGATGGCGTTCCAAAGGACGATGAGGAGGGCGCCGTTTTCCTTCGGGTCCCAGCCCCAAAACCGACCCCAGGATTGATCCGCCCAAATGCCGCCGAGAATGGTGCCGACAAAACTAAAGAGCGTGGCGAAGCAGACGATCCCGTAAACCATGCGCGCGAGCGATTGCGCGGTGTTGCGATCGAGAGAGGAAGTGAACGCGCCGCGCACGATGTAGAGCAAGGCGAGGAACCCGGCGAGGAAGGTGGCCGCGTAGCCGAGCGTGACGCAGACGACATGGGTGGCGAGCCAGCCGTTGGTATCGAGCACCGCGCGCATCATTTCCATGGTGTCGCCGTCCATCGAGAGATGGTGCGCGATGAGGAGCGTGATAAAGCCAATAATGGCGGCGGTGGCGCTGCCGATTCCGTTCCGGAAAAAGCGTTCGAGGAAGATGCCTAACAAGACCGAGCCCCAGCCGATGAACACAGCCGACGAATAAAGATTCGTGACCGGCGGCCGGCCTTCGAGATACATCCGGATGATGAGACCGGCGGAGTGGACGAGGAACGTGACCAGCAAAAGCGCGAAAGCGTAGCGGCCCAGTTTTTCCGGCCAGATCAACCATGACGCGCAGGCGAGGAGGAAGATCAGGACGTAGATCACCATGGCGCTGTAGAAGAGCTGCGACTGGTTGAAGGCCGATTCGAGATTCGACTTCCGCACCCGGGCCGGAAAGTGCTCCTGCACCCAGCCGGCGTAAGTGCCGACCGCGGTGTTGAAACCGGCCGCGTCATTGGCTTCAAACGCGCTCGCCATGGCCGCATAGGCCAGGACCGCAGGGTGCATCTTCCCGTCGGTGACAAACTGCAAAATTCCGTCGCCCATTTTCTTCCATTGCAGCGGATCATCGACCGGCGGGAAGGGTGGGATGGGGAAAAAATAACCGGTCTGGCTAAGGGCGCTGAGGCTTTGCAGGGCCTCCGCTGAGATGCCGCTTTGCATCGGGATGGCGGACGGGTGGATCGCTTTTTGGAGCGCATCGAGCTGTCCCTTGAAGTCTTCGGTGCCGGAAATCTGGAGGCTGTTTTGCAGCTTGTGATACAAGACCACGCGCTCGTAGAGCTTCATGATATCGCGCTGAAACGGCGAGCGCAGTGGCGCGTCCACGCGACCCGCGAGCCCGGCCTGTTGTTCGATCTCTTGCACGTGCGGGAAGAGATCGCGGAAGGACCAGTATTTATCGGGATCCGGCGCCATCCCGAGAGCGGCGAGGAATGCGTTCACGTCGGCGCCGTCCTTGGCAGTCGGCGGGCGGCCGAGCGCGGTGCGGGTCTCGAGGTTGCGAATAACGAAGATCTTCTGTTGGTCTGCCGTCTCCGGTTTCAGCATCACCTCGGTCAGCCAATCCATCGGCGTCAGCTTTTCGTGCGGGAGCCGGAGGGTTTGGTTCCCGTGGATGATGAGGAGCGAGTTCCGCGCGACGGTGTCGAGCGGTTTGATCCGGCCGTTCAAGAGGACGGGCAGCCGGCCAAACTTTTCGATCTCGAAACCGTTCCGCACGTCGTGCCGGAAGAGCGGCGCGAGCACGTAGAGCAACGTCGCCAGTGCGATCAACCAGAGAGTGAGCGTTCCTTTTTTCATCGCTTCTTTTTCACAAATCCGAAGAGGTGCATGGAGAATTGCAGGGTGAGCCCGAGCGCGACCAATCCGCAGGCGATGTAAGGCAGCAGCATCGCGGGATTTCTCACCACCTGCAGGATCGTGGTGGTGTCGTTGTTATCGAAGCCGGACTGGTAAAAGGTGAAGCCGCGATAGCGCAGCGGATCATTCATCGAGATCAAGGCTTCGCGGTTTTCGCCGCGCTCCTGATCGACCAGACGCACGCGGCTGGAGAAATTTTTCGGGATGTCGGTGCCCGCATATTGATCGTGTTTAAAATCGAGCAAGGTGATCGCGAACGCCTTGGGGAAACGCCGTTGCCGCATGATCAATTCGAAGGTGCGATCGCCCAGCGTGAACGATTGCGGATCGGGGATCGCGTTTGAGACCAGCCACGTGCCGAGCGAACCGGAGACGCCGGTCACTTCGATGAAGGCTGCGGTCAAGTCCCGCTCGTCGTCCTTGATCGTGCGCGGCTGTTCCGTGGCCACGATATTCGGGCCCACGCCCGTGGTCGCTTCCGACGACGGCGCGTTGGGCACCTGCGACCGCATGAAGAGACTCGCGTTTGGAAGGAAGCGTTTGATCCGCAGCGTGAATGGCAAAGAGGGATGCTGAACGACTCCGCCCCGCGCGACGATTTTTTCGGGAATCGCCACCACATTGTCGTATTCCGAATTGGTCACATCGATCACGGCCAGCTCGACTTCCCGCGACGCTTCCGAGTAGGCGAGCGTCTGCCCTTCATCGATCCGCATCTGCGTTTCGCGCGCGAAAAGGCCGGTGAGCAATTGGCCGATGAGCAAGAGAATGACGCCCAGATGCAGACAGATGATGCCGGCTTTCTTTTTCGCGAACTGAAAACGCGTGGCGTGCGCGGCGATTAGGTTAACGAGTAGAACAAGGCCGAGCAAATAGCCGCCGGGCAGCACCGGAATCCCCCAGCTCGCCCCGGCTGGCTTCCAAAAGATGAAGAGACTTTGAAAATAAGTGGCCTGCACCGCGTGAATTCCCGCATGCACCTGCGCCAGTGTGCCGAGGAAAATGAGCAGCATTCCGAACCCCAGACAAACGACGGTAAGGCGGAGGGAGGCGAGCGCGCGAAAGGGCGATCGAGCGAAGGCGGAAGTGGAAGGGGGCGTGGACACTTTGTTAAGAGAATGACGAAATCCGAATGACGAAGCCCGAATCAAATCCGAAATCCGAATGACGAAAAATCGCGAGCTGCTCACAGCCCGTTCGTGTTTCGAGCTTCGTCATTCGGATTTCGTCATTCTCTCCCGGAACTTTAGAGTGTGAAGAAAATCAGCAAACGCGCTTTTCTGCGACGCCACGGCCGCATCTTCGCCCGTCATCTTGATAAACCATGAACGCCCATTGTCGTCCAAAATCGCGGCGATGATACGCTGCTTCTCCGCGGGTTCGCCCATCGGTTCGGCGCTGGCAAGATCGACCACGAGAAAATTGTGACCGTTGGCCTCCACGTGTTCGGCCGATTGCTGGAGACCGGCTTCATCGATCGGCGGCAGTTTCACCTGGTCGCGCCAGCGGTTCGCGTTGGCCAAGTCGCCACCTGCTTCACCCATGAGGGAGACGACCGAGATGTCGACTTTTTTTCCGTTCGGCGCGGTGGCGTTGAAACTGGCCACGCGCATCGGCGTGAGCGGTTTTTCCGTCCAACCCGGCGGGAGGGTGAACTGAAGAGGCGGCGCGGTCGTGCTTTCAAGCATGGGCGGAGTAGGCGCGTTCGTGCTCCCCGAGCCACCGGCATTAGTCGTCATGGACGGATGAGCGGACTCGGTCGCGTGGTCGACGTGAACGCCTTGCAGGAATTCCTTGAACGCCTCGCGCTGCGATTCCACCAACGCGTCTGGTCCCATCATTTTGAAAAACCATGTCTCCCCATTGAGCGGCAAAATTCCGCCCAGGATGCGCGACTTCGCGCCATCCGGCGTGATCGGTTGCTCGCTCACGAGATCGACGAACAGGGTATCGTGGCCGTCCACCGCGAGCGCGGTTCCGGCCTGCGCCTCATCCGCGACCGGCGCGAGTTTCAACTGATCGCGCCAGCGATTGACATTGGCCAGCACGCCGCCCGCAGCTTCAGGAAAGGAGATAATGGAAACGTCCGCCGTTTTTCCATCCGCGCCGCGCACGAGGTAACTTCCCTTTCGAACCCCGTTCGCCGGCTGCTCTTCCCAACCCGCCACCGCATTCCAATGCACCCCCGCCGGCGCGGCTGAATTCATAGCCG
Source organism: Chthoniobacterales bacterium (assembly GCA_038258815.1). GTDB lineage: Bacteria > Verrucomicrobiota > Verrucomicrobiia > Chthoniobacterales > UBA10450 > JACCTI01. The sequence continues at coordinate 15,180 of JBBSPM010000022.1, read as the reverse complement.
CTGGCTGCGCCTTGGAACCCGGCGTCGGGGTTTCCTTCGGCGCGCGATAAACGATCACGCGGTCGCCGCCCCGATCGCAACCGGCACAGAGGAAAAGGGAGGAGGCAAAAAGAGGAAGCGCAAAGCGGGCGCAACGAAAGAGAAGAGACCATTCCACGGGTATGGCGAAGTACCCGTTGCCAGCGCGCGATGTCAAGGAATGAGTCTGGCCTGGCGCCGAGTGGGGTGTGATTAAAGTTGGGTCCGCAATGCTGGAGCCGACGACTAGAGGCGAACACCGGATCATCGTAAGCGGCTTATGATACTTCGCGCGCCGCGTGCAAAACTTCGGGGTGCCCCGGCCCTCTGGTGGAAGAGCGGCGAGGCTGGTCGTGGTGCCGGCGTGCGAGGTTCGCCGAGTCCACGCCGCAGGGGTCTGGCACCGCGCGGCCCCGCTTGGTGGACCAGGCGCTTGCGACCTGGCGCGATTTCGCCTCCCGAGGGTCAAATGAATGGCAATGATCATAAGCGGCTTACGATGTCGGGAGAGTGGCGCTCCTAGGCTTCTTCCAAATTGAAACAGCTCAGTCGGCGAGCCGGGACTTCATTCCTAGCGATCGAGAATGATCAAGGGCGCCCTGAAGGAGCAAGGACAGCGACATTCGACGGCGAGGGAGCGATGCGGTCGGAGCGGAACCGCGGGCCTGGCCCCAAACCGCGCCGAGCGCTACGCGCTGAAGACGATAGCGTGATGCCTGAGTTTTTAAATTTCGCTGCCGCAGCCGACGCGATCCTGAAAACCAAATTCATCGCGTCTACCAGCGCTTGTTCGAGAAGATAATGCCCGCCCTTTGGAAGGTGGGAGCCGGATGATTTCAGGCACCGAACGAACTCAAGACGGAAAGCATCCGAATCGCCGGGAGATTCGTATTGCTATGTTCCGCAAAATTTGAGATGTCTATCTTTCATGAAGCCAAAACAATTTGTTTTAACCGGCGTAACGATAGCTGCGCTCGCGATATGCGGGGTCAGTCTGACCGTGTTTGCTGGGTCGAAAGCAGGGACTGCTTCTCCAGCCAAAGGAACGGAAGCCCCAAATCAATTCAACACCGGCGCGGTCTACGCGATGACCAACGCTTTAACAACCAACCAAATAAAGGTCTTTCGGCGAGCGGCCGACGGCACCCTGACTGCTGCGCAAACGATCAACACGGGAGGCGGCGGCAGCGGATTCCAACGCCAGGGCATCGACTCGCTCACTTCGCAAGGGGGTCTTATTTTAGATAAGGCCCATCGATATCTGTTCGCGGTGAATACGGAAACGCTGCTGTCGAATACTGATGATTGCCAGATGGGCACGATTTCCTCCTTCCTGGTCGGCCCGGATGGCAGCCTGACCCTGGCGGATAGAGTACCGTCCGGCGGATTGTTTCCCGACAGCCTGACGGTAGACGGCAACCAGCTTTACGTGCTCAATGCTGGCGGACCTGGGACTACTCCGGCTTGCGGAGTCGGACCAAACATTACCGGTTTCACTGTCAGCGCCAATGGGCTTCTGACTGCGATTACGGAGTCGACGCAGCCGATTGATCCAGGAACCTCGCCTGGCAGTCCCGGGAACTGCGATCCGGGTCCGTTTCCTCCTGGATTCGAATGCGGTCAAAACCCCCCGGCATTCCCCCGCGCGCCGGCCCAGATCGGATTCACTCCCGACGGCGATTTCATGATCGTGACGGTAAAGTCGACCAACACGATTCACGTATTTCCGCGTGATGACAACGGGGCACCTCTCACGCCAACGGTTTATCAGGGTGGCACCCCAGCCTTCCCAAACCCGACCTACTTTGGCTTCGCGTTCGACAAGAATGGGAACTTGCTCATGAACGAGGCTTTCGGCCGGGACTCTTCGATTGGCGCGGGAAATGCGGGCGCGGTTTCGTCGTTCGCGATCGGTCGGCGGACTGGCACTTTGACTCCAATCAGCCAAAGCGTAGCAAATGCGCAGACCACCCCTTGTTGGGCGGTCGTCGATCCTTTGGGTCAGCGGCACCTCTACGTGAGCAATAACAACTCCGACAGCATCTCGTCCTATACGATTGGGGACGACGGCAGCCTCACCCTGTTAGAGATGGCTGCGGGAATGGGCATTGGCGCCAATGACATGGCGATAGTGTCGGTCAACGTGAGGGAATCCGGTCTTGCGAAAACCAAGGTTTACCTCTACGCGAACAACGCGGGAGAAGGAAAAGTGGGAGCGTGGAAGGTAAATCCCGATGGAACGCTCACTTCGATGGGAACGTTTGGCACATTGCCCGCGAACGACGGCGCCCAAGGACTAGCGGCATACTAAAATTCGGCGCAGCACACGGCCAAACCCGCTGGGGGTTTGGCCGTTTTCGTCCCGGGCATGTTGCCCCGGGGGCAGTTCTCAACTAACAATCCGAGTGGCGTCGCTACTGCAACCTTGAGGTCGCGGCCAACCGCCCTGCGCCGACGTCTAAGCCGTAACGATGCAGTTGTGGTGTGCGGGAAGTGGCCGCTTTCGTAGCAGCGACGCCTCGTCGCCGGAGGTGTTCGCGGCGCCCTCGCCGCGATTTTCTGCCCTCACCATGTGGTGCGCCCTCGAAATGCGGCGAGGGCGCCGCCATCACTTCCGGCGACGAGGGCGTCGCCGCTACGACGAATCCGCGATCCGTCTTTCCAACGGCATCGTTCCGGCTAAGCTTTAGGCGTCGAGGACGAGATCGCTTTTGGGCGCGCCGATGCAGGTGAGGCGAGTGCCGCGCTCGGTTTCGAAGTCGCTCTTCTCGATGTAATCGATCTCGCCGGAGAAAACGGCGACCTGGCAGGTGCCGCAACTGCCGGCGCGACAGCCGCTCGGGATGCTGACGCCATTGGCTTCGGCGAGGTCCAGAATGCTGGCGTGGTCGCCGCACCAGTTCACGGTCTTGCCGCTCTTCTTGAATTGGATGGCGTAGCCAGTCGCGGCTTTGGCGTCGGGTGAGACGACAGCGGCGACTTTCTTCACGCTGGAAGGGCCGAAGGTCTCGTAGTGGATGTGCTTATCCGGGACGCCCCATTCCTTCAATCCCTCGGTCACGTCCTGCATCATGGGACCGGGACCGCAGAGGTAGTAATCGTAGTTGCTCGAGGGGAGCAGTTTTTTGAAGAGCTCGACCGAGATGCGGCCTTCCTGCTGGTAATCGCGGTCGAGGACGTAATCGGGATCGGGTTTGCTGGCGCAGACCTGGAGATGCACGTTCGGGTGCTCGCGCGCGATGGCTTCGATGTGCTCCTTCATGACATGATCGGAGCGGTTGCGGATGCCGTGAAAGAACCAGATCTCGCGCCGCGACCCCTGGGCGATGAGCGCATTGAGCATGGCGAGAACGGGCGTGACGCCGATGCCACTGCCGATGAGGACGAGGCCGCTGCTGCCAGCGGGATCGAGGAAAAACTGACCCGACGGGGCTTTGACGTCGAGGATGTCGCCCTCGTCCACGTCGGTGTGGAAGAAGGACGAGGCGAGCCCCGGCGGCGCATCCTTATCGCGAGGCGGGATGCGTTTGATGGTGACGCGGTAAGCATCGGGCCGGGCGCTATCGGAGAGGCTGTAGCAGCGGACGACGGGTTTGGCCTGACCGGGAATATCGAGTTGAAAGGTGAGGTATTGGCCGGGCATGAAATCGGGCAGCGATTTCCGGTCGTGCGGAGTGAGATGGAAAGAACAGATGCCGTCGCATTCCATCACTTTTTTGGCGACGAGAAATTTGCGCCAGCCGTTCCAGGGCGAGCCGCCTTCGGCTTTGCGCCGGCGCAGGTCGCGCATGATCTCGAGTTCGGTCTTGAGCCGCTCGAGCGCGAGATCTTCCTGGCGATTTTGCCCGACGAGGCGGCGCACATTGCCGGCGGTGACGAGTCCGAGTTGGACCACACCGCCGCCGACGAGGACGAGACCAAGCGCTTCGGTAATCATGCTTCCTTAGGAATATCCAAGGATCAGAATTTAATCAACAACTCCGATCGGAAACCATAGGCCGTATCCCGACGTTCCGGGAAGCCGACGAAGCTGTCTATCACCAGGACCATATGCTGATTCAATTTCATTTGGTAACGGCCCGCGGCGGCGATGGAATCTGGCTGACTGTCACCGAAGAATCGCGGATCATCCGTCTTGGCGCGCCCGCCCACTTCGAAGATGAACTGATGCGTCTTGTGGTGCAGGAAAATTTGATAGCCAATGGCCGCACCGACAGCGTCGTTGGCTCGATTACCAAGCGGCGCACCATATGAGCCCAAGCCTTGGGCAGCGAACAGGATGCCAGTCTGCGCCAGCGGCCCACCCCGATCACCGCCCCGGGCTGCGGAGGAATAATCCCCGATTCCCCAAAATGCATTGAGGAAAAAAAAGTTATCGCTTTCTGCCTGCCTGGTTGCGAATTGCTGGAACAAAAGGACGCCGTTACTTACCGCGGGCGTTTGGCGATCGAGCGCAAGGGAACCGTTGATCCTGGTGGTCGAATTAATGAGGCCAAAGCGTCGGATGATACCAACGCCCAAATAGGCGCCATCTCCGCCCGTGTCCCCTTCCGCATTCACGTAGGCAAAATCGAGATCGAGCGTGAACGTGCTGTAGTCAGCGGTGTTAAAGAGGCCGAACAATTTCGCGCTGCTGTCACGGCGGTTGTCGTTCCGGTTCAATTCATTGAAGGCGAAGAGCGCAGTCGTGCGCAAGGCGGAGGCGCCGAAATAGAAGAGTGAGGTCCGAGTGACGCCAATGGCATCGATCACGTCTTCATTGATCATGATGCCATCCTGGAAGCTCAGGGGCTGGCGGCCGACGGCGAAGCTGAAGTCAATGCTCTTGCGGTCATTCGGGTCGAGCTTGGGGAAGAGTTCGCCAAAATCTCCCTGGAAAAAAAGCGTGGTGACGTAGGCGTTGAACTCCGGCTTCACTTCCTGCTCTGGCGGATCAAAGCGATACCCGGTGTAGTCGAGACCATCACGATCGAGCGGACGAAAACCGATCAGAATTCGTTCCGTCGGGGTGAGATAAAGATTGCCGTAGAGATCGAGCCGGTTGGCAAATTCGGTAATCTGGCCTCTCCCGCTATCGAAGGTCTGGAGCGCGGTGCGAGCTGTGCCAAAGACAATAAAGTCCGGCTGCCAGACTGCCCCCGTGGGGAGAACGTAGCCGGGCGCAATCGGTCCTGAACCAAGGAATGGGCTTTGACCGATTTCGATAATTGGCTTCGGCCGGTCGGGCACCTCACTCAGCGGCAAGGGATGTTCGCTCAAGGCGCTGCCGTGCCCCCCTTCGGGATCCTTGAACCAGTCGGAGAAGCTAAACCGCTTTTTCGTCGTCGTGGTGGTGGAGGTGGAAGTCACCGCACCGTGATCCGCCATGGTGGCGGTGGTCGTGGCAGCGGCCTCAGCGGGCTCACGAGAGACGTGCTCAAGGTTCGTGCCGCAATTGCTGCAGAAATGGAAGCTGGTAGACATTTCCTGACCACATGTGGGGCAGGTGATGGTTGGGCCAGCACCGAGGGCCATGGTGTTGGTGAAGACGAAAATTAGGGCGGCGACCGCCGTGAAAATGGTGCGCATTGGTCTCGACTATTCCTTGGACGCTGTTTTTGTCTCAATCACTTTCGAGGCGCCCGGGTTTTGCCATGCTTCTCTGGATTCGGGCTGAAATGGCTTGTTCGGTCGGGCCATGATCTGGCTTTCGGTCGGCTTCATGTTCACCACCATCGGTTCACTCCCCAGGACGATGGTTTTATCCCACAAGTTTTGGGAACGTTCGACCACATTGTCGGCAATACTCTTGGGCGACATATTGTAATCAAATCCGGTCGCGGCGATAGCACCCAAGAGATTCACCGGGACCATTTGGGTGACGAATTTCAGGTTCACCTTATATGGCGGTTGCCCGGTGAGCTGCGATCCGGCCACCCTATATTCCGCCCACCGGAACGCGCCCGGTGCGAGGACGGTGGCCTGTTTCCGAGCGCCATTCGGTCGGCCCAGGAGAAAGTCCGCGTTGGTGGCCGGACGCACGTAAGGGAGCGGATCGACGCTTTGATTCACCGGGATGATCGCCACGGTCTCGCCGCCGCGAAGAAGCGTGATGAGAAACTTCGATTGCAGACTGAAGAGGAATTTGTCGATCGGCAGCTTGTGATTATGCACGTAACTGGACTCAATGTCCCGCACGTCTCCATTCGGGTCACGGTCGCCGGAGACGAAAATGATCTTGCCACGCCGATCTGTCACCGTGACCTGGAGGAAGTAGGCCCGTTCCCCATCGAAACCTGTCGGTGCCCCGTGGCCATCGGTGCCATTCGCGACCTTGACCTTGAATTTGATGCCGCGGGCGTCGTTTTGATCGAGCACGAATTGGTGCAACTGCATGCCGCGACGGAGAATCTGATAGCGCGCGGTGCTGGCTTCTTCCAATTTCGCGAATTGATCGTCGAGGACGCCACGCGCGTCGTAGCGATCATCGATCGCCTGCCAGCGCGCGGGAAATTTGAAATCGGCGGCCACTTTGTTTTCAAACGCGTCCGTCCCCCAGCCGGCCTTGTAATCAAACTGCAACCACTCCCGCATGGTGGCGAGCTCCTGCGCTTTGACGTTAAAGGGGAAAAGCCCCGGATGAATGATCGAGTAATCCGGGCCGGCGAAACGGTGATCGGTCAGCTTGCGTGGAGGCGTGGGTTGGTCGCCCACCACGGCGGCGGGGCCGAAGGCGTAGCCCGACTTGATCCCCGGGACTTTGCCCATATGGCAATCCTGGCAGGTGTCCCCGCGTTTGTTGGCCGGAGAGTTTTTGAAATGCGAGAACGCTTCTTCCAGCCGGAAACCGTTGAGCAGATTGACATCGTGGCAGTCGCCGCAGAAACCCGATTTCTCCAACGGATCGAACTTGATCACGTTGGTGTGAATGGCGCGGCCGACCTCGCCGCGCTTGGTTACGACCTGGAATTTGTCCGGCTGGGCCAGAACCGCCTTCAGGTTCTTGTTCCCTTTCGGGCCGTAGACAGGGTCGAAAATATCGCCTACCTCGATGGCGATGCGGCCGCTGATCTTGCCGAAATTATTTTTCACCCGGTGGCAGGAAATGCAAGTGATCCCCTCTCGTGCGGTGGGAGTGCGATCCATGTTGCTCCCGAAAGTAGGCTCGCTGATCTGCATGCCTACTTGGGTGTGGCAGCGAATGCAAAAATCGCCATTTGTTCCGGATGTGAGCTTATTTACCGTAGCCTGGAAGGTGTTGAAGACGGGACTGAGCTGCGCGTAGGCGTGCTGCGAAACCGACCACTGCCGGAACTGCGTGGGATGGCAGGTAGCGCAAGTGGTGGCGGAAGGGAATTTGCTTTCCACCAGCATCTGAGTGTGATCGACGGCGGCACTCCCCGTGCTCGCGACAGCGCCGGGCCGGGATGGCGGTGGATTTGGCTGCGTAGGCACGAGGAGCAGATCGTCCGGCATGGGCTGGTCGCTGGCGGCCCCGCTGGGCAGGAGCAAATCGTCGTCGGAGCTGGCGGCCGGCGCCTGATTGTCTGCTGCGGGCAGGAGCAAATCGTCGTCGGAGCTGGCCGCGGGAGCGGGAGCGGCCGGAGCGAGCAGATTGTCGTCGCTGGCTGGTGGCGCGGTCGGCATTGGCACGACGGCGGGAGCTTCCGCCGGTTGTTGCGCGGACGCGGAGAGAGCCGAAAACGCGATGAGGCAGGCACCGCTTAAAAGTAGCAAAACTCTTGGGGGAAACATGGTGCTCGAATCATGAAGGGCCGGAAGCCCAAGCGTCAAATCAAAAAAAAATAAGAAAACGAGAACGATAATGCTTGTTTCTGGCGCGCCCCGCCGATAGAAAAAAAGTCGCAACCTTCAACGGAGAATTTCGTCATGACCAAACGCTCTCGATATTATTTCCTAACCTTTTTAATTTTTGGCCTAGGCGTCCCGACCGGATTCGGAGCGCAGGTCCACGAAATTGATCCCGCCAAAGTCGTCGGCTCGCAGAAGTGCGGGGAGTGCCACAAATATGAAGTAGAGGCGTGGAAATTAACGCCCCACTTCGCCACCTTCGATTCCATGCACAAAAGCCCAGAGGGGCAAAAGATCGCCACCGCCATGGGGATCAAGCGGGTCAAATCCGAGAGCCTGTGCCTGACCTGCCACTACACTGTGCAGAAAAAAGGCGGCGAACCCGAGCCGATCTCCGGCGTCTCCTGCGAATCCTGCCACGGGGCGGCGGCGGATTGGGTGAACATTCACAACGACAAGAAAGTTTCGAAGGAAGAACGCAAGACGAAGTCGGAAGCGGCGGGCATGATTCGCCCCGAAGATCTCTACGCGGTCGCGGCCAATTGCTATCAATGCCATCTCGTGCCTAACGAGAAGTTGGTCAACGTGGGCGGTCACGCCGCCGGGAGTAAGGATTTCGAGCTCGTCTCCTGGTCGCAAGGCATGGTGCGGCACAATTTCCTCCTGCCGGACGGGACCGAGGGCAAGGTAAACAAGGAAGGCGACGCCAATCACAAGCGCCTCATGTTTGTCACCGGCGCCATTCTCGATCTCGAGTACAGCCTGCGCGGCGTGGCCAGCGCGACGGAAAAGGCCACTTACGGCATCACCATGGCGCAGCGCGCCGCCACCATGAAAAAGAAACTCGACGCCATCCAGAAGACGGCGCCGACCGATGAACTCGCGGCCATCATTGCCGCCGCCAATGGCGCCACCTTGAAGCTGAACAACAAAGACGAGTTGACCGCCGCGGCCGACAAGGTGGCGGAATTGGGCAAGAAATTTGGGTCGACTGTGACCGGCGACAAGCTGGCAGGGCTCGACGCGGTGTTGGCGAAGCCAGAGCAGTACCGTGGCAAGCCGTTCACTCCGTAAGCCGCTGCGTGATTTAGCTCGTCGTCCGATGTCGTAGCCGCCAGTTTTAGGGATCTGGCCATGGCTGAAGTACTGACACGCATTTCTCGACCGCAGCGCTGGGATGTTCCCTTCGGGGAAACCATGTCGGAGGCCGAGGCCGACCGGCTCGGCGGAATCCCGCCGCTCTCCCACATCGACCCCAGCCGTTTTCCGCCCACGATTCCTTTCCGCGGCGTGCTCGCGAACGACACCCGTCTGCGGCGCTTCGAGCGGGGCGACATCATCGTGCGCGAAGGCGATTACGGCAGCTCGGCCTTTCTCATTCTCAACGGCACTGTGCGCGTGGTGCTGGATTCGCTCCCGGCGACTCTGCTCGGCCGGCGCACGCAACAGAAAAAAGGCTTCCTCCGCTCGCTCGCGAAACTCTGGTCCCGCCCAGCCTATCCTGAAGTGCGACCCTATGCGCGGGGGAGCGGGGCGACGGAACTGGGCGGCGGCGCGCTCCAGGCTCGCGCGGGCGAAGGCAAAGAGGTGCGCGTTTTTCTCCAGGATGTACCGCGGGTCTTGGACGAAAACCACACCGCACGGCTGGCCGCGGGGGAAATTTTTGGCGAGATCGCCGCCATCGCCCGGACCCCGCGCACGGCCACGGTGATCGCGGAGGAGGCCGCCGAGTTGCTCGAAATTCGCTGGCAAGGCCTGCGCGAAATTCGGCGCTACGCTCCGCAGTGGAAAGAGCACACCGACCGACTCTATCGTGAGCGCAGCTTGGGCACGCATCTGCGCGAGACACCGCTCTTGAAAAATGTCTCGGAGGAGATGTTGCAGAAGGTGGCGGAGCACACCCATTTCGAGAGCTACGGCGATTTTGAGTGGAACGCCTCCTATCGCACGGTGCGGGAGGCGTCGGCGCAGGAACGCCTGGCGAAGGAACCGGTCATCGCGCGGGAGGGCGATTACCCAAATGGATTAATCCTGATCCGGAGCGGTTTCGCGCGTCTCAGCCGCAAATACAATCACGGGGAACGTACCATCAGTTACCTCGGCAAAGGGGATGTCTTCGGCCTTTCCGCTTTGCTCGGCGGCACCGGTGACAAGCAGGCAACGGGCGGCCTCGAATTTTCCCTCCGCGCCGTCGGCTATCTGGATATTCTCGTCATCCCGACGCCGATCTTCGAGGAGTACATCGCGCCCCGTTTTACCCCGGATGAAATCGCGGACCTGCGGGAACGGGTGCAACGCGACCGCCAGATCGATCTCGGCGAGGACGCCGAGGCCACGTTCGGCCCCGAGATGGTCGAGTTCCTGGTCGAGGAACGTTACATGAACGGCACCGCCACGATGTTGATCGATCTCGACCGTTGCACGCGCTGCGACGATTGCGTGCGGGCCTGCGCCGCCAGCCACGACAACAACCCGAAATTCATCCGCCACGGCCGCCAGCAGAACGGCATCATGTTCGCCAACGCCTGCATGCATTGCGTCGATCCGGTCTGCATGATCGGTTGTCCCACCGGCGCGATCCATCGCGACTCGCTCGGCGGCCAGGTGGTGATCAACGACCTGACCTGCATCGGTTGCGCCACCTGCGCCAACAGTTGCCCCTACGATAACATCCAGATGGTGCAGATCCGCAACGACGACGGCGTCTTCGTAGTCGATGAAGCCACCCGCACGCCGATCATGAAGGCGACCAAGTGCGACTTGTGCGTGGATCAACTCGGCGGCCCCGCCTGCGTCCGCGCCTGTCCGCATGACGCGCTCATACGCGCGGACATGCAGGACGTGGAAAAACTCGAGAGGTGGCTGGACCGATGAGCCCGTTGCGCGTCCGGCGAATCTGGTTCATGAGCGGGACCCTGGCGCTCTCGCTCGTGACCTTTTTCGGCTGGTATGCGCTGAGAGCGGCCCTGCGGCCGGCGGCAATTTGGAGCGGCTTGCTCTTGCTCGCGGTCGTTCTCGGCCTGGCGCTTTTTAATTCGCGCAAAAAACTTCCCTTCCTTCCGTTGGTGCGCGCCGCCACCTGGCTCCAAATCCATATCTACGCGGGCTGGTTTTGCTTCTTCCTCTTTCTTCTCCACATCCATTTCCGGATGCCGAGCGGCGTTTTTGAAACCACCCTCGCGCTCGTTTTCTGCATCGTGACCTTGAGCGGCTTCTTCGGGCTCTTCATCAGCCGCGACCTGCCGCCGCGCCTGGCCCGCTCCGGTGAAGCGCTCCTCTTCGAGCGCATCCCGGGCTTCCGCCTCCGGGTGCAGCGCGAGGTGGAAGCTTTGGTCCGCCAGGCCGAAAGCGAAACCGGATCCTCCACCCTGGGGGATTTCTACGTCGAATACTTGCGCGACTATTTCACCGCGCGGCCGAGCGCGCTGACCGCTTTGCGCCGGAACGATCGCCGCTGGCACGCCATGCTCGCGGAAGCGAAAGGCCTCGATCGCTATCTGAACGATCGGGAAAAAGCGATCGCCGTCGAAATCCGCGATTGGATTGAGACCAAGCAGAACCTCGATTTCCAGGACGCCGCGCAACGTCTCCTCAAGCTCTGGCTCTTCGTCCACATTCCGTTCACTTACAGTTTGATCCTGCTTGGCTTCGCACACGGCATCGTGGCCACGCTCTACGCGGGGAGGTGGTAGTATGCAGCGCCCGCTCGATCCCCTTCGGTTTAAGGAAAATCGCTACGAGCGACCGAACCAGGGTTGGGTGTGCGGCCGGGCCGCGGAAGGGCACGCCTGCCCGCTCGGGCCCGATGCGCGGGGAGCTTGCCGCCACACCGGCGAATGCATGCCCTCGAAAAGTGGCGACCGCTGGTCCTGCACCCGGCCGGAAGCGGCGGGCGGCAAGTGCGCCGAAGGTCCGTTGCCGGATGGTTCCTGCGCGCATCCCATTCCGCCTTGTCAGCCGGAACGTTCGCTCCGGAAATCGCGCGGGCTGTTCGTTTGGCTGGCGGTGGCGGTAACGGTCGGGGCGTTGCTGATCTTGTTTGGCCGGCATTCGCGGCACGGCTGGATGGATCCCGGCGTTCTCACCAACGCCCACGCCACCTCCGCGACGAGATGCAGCGATTGCCACAGCTCCGACCCGGCGAGTGGGCCCCAAGTGGTTTCGATGTTGTTTGCACCCGGCCCGCGTAACGACAGCGCTCTCTGCTTGAAGTGTCACCAAATGGGCGACCTGCCGATGCGCCCGCATGGTCTCGCCGCCGCCACCCTGGCCGCGTTGCCGCGCCAGCTGCCCCCGCCTAACGAACGGAAAACCGCCCCGGTCTTCCTCCGCGTCAGCCACGCCCTTGCCAGCGACCACGCCCAGGCCGATAACCTGGCCTGCGCCACTTGTCACAAGGAACATCACGGCCGCACCTTCGATCTCAAACGCCTGAGCGATGCGCAATGCCAGTCCTGTCATGCCGCGCAATTTGCCAGCTTCGAAAAAGGTCACCCGGAGTTCGCCGGTTATCCTTACCAACGGCGCACCCGCATTTTCTTCGATCACAACAGCCATCTGCAACAGCACTTCGCCGAGAAGAAGGAACTGGCCCCGGCCGGCTGCGCCAGTTGCCACGTGCCTGGACCGGGCGGGCGCTTCATGCAGGTGAAAAATTTTAACGCCGCCTGCGCTTCCTGTCACGCCTCGCAGATCAAAGGCGAAGGCATGACCGTGAAAGGCGTCGCCTTCTTCACCGTGCCGGGGATCGACGCCGAAACGCTGGCCGCGCGCGGGATCAGCATTGGCGAATGGCCGAAATTTGCCGACCGGAAACCGACGCCCTTCATGGAAATGCTCTTCGAGCACGACGCCAAGACGCGCGCGGCGCTTGAGACGTTGCGCGGAGTCGACCTGCTCGACCTGACCAAGGCGACCCCGGAACAACTCGCGGCCGCGGAGCAATTCGCCTGGTCGGTGAAATCGCTTCTCTTTCACATGGTGGTCGAAGGGCAGGCCTTCCTCATGAAGGAAATGAAGGATGAAGTTGCGGCCTCCGGGTTGGAAATGCCGCGCGCTGCTCTGCTCGCCGCGCAGCAGGAATGGATGCCGCATCTCCTCACCGACGTGAGGAACTACCAGCAAGGCATCAAGCCGCCGTTGCCGGAGAAACCCAAGCCGTCGCCCACCGCCGCACCCGCCGCGCCTAAAATGAAGTCATCCAAGAAAAACGATTCGCTCCTCGGCGGGGACGATCTGGTCGCGAAACCGGCCACGCCGGGTGACGATTTGCTCGCGGGCGGCAATGACGATCTGGCGGCACCTACACCATCCCCGGCGGCGAAATCGGCGTCCGCTTCCAGTGATGATTTGAGCGACATTCTGGATGCCGCGACCGCCGCCACCCCGACGCCCAGCCCCTCGGCGCCAGCCGCCCCTGCGATCATGTCCGCCGAAGAATGGGTCGCGGCAGGCGGTTGGTATCGGCCGCAGGGCAGCTTCACCCTTTTCTATCGGCCAATGGGTCACGCCGATCCGTTCCTGGCGGCCTGGCTATCGGCTTCCGCGCACCTCCCCGACTCCGCGGCACCCGCGACGATGCCGAGCACGTTTGCCAAACTGGCCGATCCGCAAAACGCCGGCCTCTGCATGAAGTGCCACACCGCCGAGCAAACAAGCGGAGTCACCACGGTCAACTGGCTCCCCGCGCAACCGGACGCCGAGACCCGGCCCTTCACCACCTTTAATCACAGCACCCATTTCAGTCTGGTCGGTGACGCGGGTTGCCAGACCTGCCACACGCTCAATGCGAAATCCGAGTATCCGAAGTTCTTCGCGCGGGACCCGGCCAATCCAATCTCGGGCGATGCGATGAAATTCCAGAGTAACTTCGCGCCCATCTCGAAAATGCTCTGCGCGGAGTGTCACCAGCCCCGTGTCGCGGGCGATGGATGCATTATCTGTCACCGCTACCATGCGGCGCCAAAAGCCGGAAAGCTGGCCGAGATCGGCAAATTTCACACCGCGGAAATTGGGAAACCAATCTTAACTGGCAAGCCGGCGACCGGGAAATGACGCACGCCCGTGGCGTGCCGCTGGCACCTGCGTTATCCCCCGAAGCGAAATGCGGATTGCTGCCCGAGTGGGGCGGGATACAACCGACGGCGTGACCGATACGACAGCGACACCTGCGAAGCCGCTGACTTTGATTTGGGCGAGTGGCTGGCTGGCGGTTTTGCTGGTCGCGGCCAAGGCTTGTTCGGGCATCGTCCCGTGGTGGCCTCATCTGCCAAAGCGCCTCGTCACTCTGGTCGCGTCGTCGTGGAGCGACGTGCTCTTCGCGCTCAGTTGCGGTTTGATCGGCGCGCTCTTAGTCGGCGCACTGGGGCGCTGGCCGCGGGTGGCTTCGATCGCGCGCGCAATCGTTCTCGTCGTGTTCACAATCTTCGTTATTTATGCGGTCGCGACGGTGGGGCTGTTCCGATATTTCCACCGCCCGCTCACCTTCGACATGTTCGGAATGGTGGGGAACGCCGGCGCGATTCGCTCGTCGCTCTGGGAGCGCGTTACGCTGCCGATTGGCATCGCGTTTGTCGTGGCGCCCACCATCTTTCTCCTGCTCGGCACGCGTGTCCGCCGTGGAACTGGAATCCTCCTCGGTTTAATATGTTTGTGGATTCCAAGTGGCTGGCTCTTGCAGCGCGCGGGCTGGGAAAGCGAACGACTCCAGTTCCTTTGGCTGAGCCCGCACGCGGAGTTGCTGCGGACCGTGGCCCGTGGCCTTACTGGCGGGCAGCGGCCGAGTTTTTCGACCGATTTTCCGGCGGAATACCTGCGGGAATTCCGCACCTTCCGCGCGCGTGGCATCGCTCCGCGGTCTCACTTCCAATTACCGCCAGGCGCGGCACGACCGAAGAACGTGATCGTGGTCGTGCTCGAATCGATCGGCACAAAATATCTCGGACTTTACGGGAACCCGATCGAGCACACGCCCACCCTGACCGCGGAGGCGAAACACGCTCTGGTTTTCGAGAACATCTACGCGCACGCCAGTTTTACTTACGCTTCGTTTCGGCCCATAAATTTCTCGGTCTATCCGGGGTTGCCCTGGCACTACGCGCTGCTCGAAGATGGACGACCGCTGCCCGAAACTCTGGCGGCGCGCATGAAAAAGACACGCGGCGCGCGTACCGCCTATATCACCAGCGGCGATCTCTATTGGGGCCAGCAGCATTGGTTATTGGAACGTGAGAACAATTTCGATTTGCTGCTCGGCGCGCCGGATCTGGGTTGCCCGCTGCTGAGTTCGTGGGGAACGGAGGATCGGTGCGCGATTGATCGGCTGGTGTCGTTCGTCGAGCAGTCGGCCGGTCAGCCGTTCTTTGCCGTATG
>JBBSPM010000021.1:0-69018 GCA_038258815.1 Chthoniobacterales bacterium | reverse complement strand
ACAGTCTTCGGCCCGGGGGCGGGCCGGCTCCATCGCGCTGGTTCCATTTGCGGGAAGAATGTTCTTCCCTCGCCGGGTCGAATGCGCCTAGGCTCAAACTGGAGCTACGGATGGACAACGTCATCGAAGCGAGGCAGCTACAGATCGAGCGCAAGCACTTCTACGTCGAGCTGCGCGAGAATGATCGGGGCCGGTTTCTTCGCATCACGGAAGAATCCCACGGCCGGCGCAACACCATCATCATCCCGAGCACCGGCGTGCAGGAGTTCACCACCGCTGTCGCGGAGGTGCTGGCTCCATCGGGAGCTGAACGCGCGGATTAAGAGCTCCGGCTAACGAGCGGAGAAAGCCGCTCCCGTTGACACCCCCAGCGAGGGACCTAGTTTTGCCATTCCCCTCCGGACGTCCGCGCACTTCTCTCATGGCTAAGAAAACTATCTCTCCGACCCGTCGTTCCTCGAAAGCAAAAGCCGCCGCGCCCGCTCGCAAAGCCAGCGCAATATCAGCCAAAGCGGTGCGTTACGTTTACCGCTTTGGCGATGGGAAAGCGGATGGCGGCGGGAAGATGAAGCCGCTACTCGGCGGCAAGGGCGCGAACCTCGCCGAGATGACGCGGATCGGCTTGCCGGTGCCTCCCGGTTTCACCATTACCACGGAGGTTTGCACCTACTTCTACGCGCACAAAAAACAGTATCCGCCCACGCTCCAATCCGAAATGGAGAAGGCGCTCGTCAACATGGAGCGCATCATGGGGACGAAATTTGGCGACAAGACGAAGATGCCGCTCCTCGTCGCGGTCCGCTCCGGCGCGCGCGATTCCATGCCTGGCATGATGGATACGATCCTGAATCTCGGCTTGAACGACGAGACGGTGGAAGCACTCGTGAACGCGACCAAGAACGAGCGTTTCGCGTGGGATTGCTACCGCCGTTTCATTCAGATGTATGGCGATGTCGTGATGGGCGTGCAGAAACGCGAAGGCGAAGATCACGATCCGTTTGAGGAGACGATCGAGCACTACAAGGACGAGAAATATGGCCAGCACAACATCGACGATTCGAAGTTGCAGGCGGACGATTACCGCGAGCTGGTGGCGCGTTTTAAGAAGTTGATCAAGGACCGCACCGGGGAGGCGTTCCCTAACGATCCGTGGGATCAACTCCGCGGCGCTTCGGGCGCTGTCTTTGGCTCCTGGATGAACGATCGCGCGATCGTTTATCGCCGCAAATACAACATCCCGCAGGAATGGGGCACGGCGGTGAATGTGCAGGCGATGGTTTACGGAAACACCGGCGAAACTTCCGGTTCGGGCGTGGCATTTACGCGTAATCCAGCCAACGGAGAGAACGAATTTTACGGCGAGTTTTTGATCAACGCCCAGGGCGAAGATGTGGTCGCAGGCGTGCGCACGCCGCAGCCAGTGCTCGAGCTGAAGAAGCTCATGCCGAAAGCCTACGCGGAGTTACTCGAAGTCCGCGCGCGACTGGAAAAGCATTTCAAGGACGTGCAGGACGTCGAGTTCACAATTCAGGATCGGAAGCTTTTCATGCTTCAAACGCGCAACGGCAAACGCACCGCCGCGGCCGCGCTCAAGTTCTCCATGGACATGTACAAAGAGAAA
The DNA here is from genome assembly GCA_038258815.1 of Chthoniobacterales bacterium. Taxonomy (GTDB): domain Bacteria; phylum Verrucomicrobiota; class Verrucomicrobiia; order Chthoniobacterales; family UBA10450; genus JACCTI01. The sequence goes on along the minus strand of JBBSPM010000021.1, from coordinate 67,397 downwards.
CTGATCGACTGGAAAACCGCTGTGATGCGCAATCCGGCCGATCAATTGGATCAACTCCTCGCGCCCATCTTCGATCCCGCCGAAGTGAAGAAGGCGAAGGCGATCGCGACGGGTTTGCCGGCTGGACCGGGCGCTGCGTCCGGGAAGATTTATCTCAACGCGGACCGCGCGGCTGCCGCCGCCGAACGCGGCGAGAAAGTGCTGCTCGTGCGCAATGAGACGAGCCCGGAAGACCTGCGCGGAATGATCGCGGCTGAAGGTATTCTCACTGCGAAAGGTGGCGTCTCTTCACACGCCGCGCTTGTCGCGCGTCAGATGGGCAAAGTCTGCATCTGCGGCGCCTCGGCGTTGCAAATCGATTACGCGAGAAAGACCGTCAGCGTCGCGGGTCAGACTTTTAAAGAAGGCGATTACCTTTCGATCGATGGCACTGCGGGAGCCGTTTACGCGGGCCAGCTCGCGCCAGCACCGAGCGAAATCATCAGCGGGATGATTCATGGCGATAAAGCCGCGCAAAGAACAGAGAAGTTCAAGGCTTTCAATCAGCTCATGAAATGGTGCGGCGACGCCGCGCGCCTGAAGGTGCGTTGCAACGCCGATAACCCGGAGCAAACGAAAAACGCGCTCGCGTTTGGCGCGGTCGGAATCGGCCTCACTCGCACCGAGCACATGTTCTTCGAAGGGAACCGCATCGACGCGATGCGGGAAATGATCCTGGCAGATAATCTCGAAGATCGGAAGAAAGCGCTGGCCAAGCTCCTGCCCTACCAGCGGGAAGACTTCATCGGCATTTTTAAGGCGTTGAAAGGCTACCCGGCGACGATCCGCCTCCTGGATCCGCCGCTGCACGAATTCCTCCCGCACGCGAAAGAGCAGCAGCTCGATCTGGCGCGGAACCTGGGAATCAAAGTCGAATTCATCCAGCAGCGGGTGGCGCAATTGCACGAGTTCAATCCCATGCTCGGCCACCGCGGTTGCCGGCTCGGCATCGCTTATCCGGAAATCACCGAGATGCAGGCGCGCGCCGTTTTTGAAGCCGCTGCCGCCGTGGTGAAAAAGAAGATCGAGGTCAAACCCGAGATCATGATTCCGCTGGCCGGGTTCAAGAAAGAATTCGACCTTCAAGCCGAGATCGTCCACCGCGTCGCCGCGGAAGTGATGGCGAAGAAAAAGGTGAAATTCGATTACCTCGTCGGCACCATGATCGAAGTCCCGCGCGGCGCGTTAACCGCTGATGAAATCGCGGAGAGCGCGGAATTCTTCAGCTTCGGCACGAACGATCTCACGCAGATGGCGCTCGGCATCAGCCGCGACGACATGGGCAATTTCCTCCTGCCCTATACCGAGAACGAAATCTTCAAAAACAACCCGTTCGCCACACTCGACCAGGTCGGCGTCGGCCAACTGATGCAGATCGCGGTCGAGAAAGGCCGCGCCACGCGACCGAAGATCAAACTCGGCATCTGCGGCGAACACGGCGGCGATCCCGAGAGCGTGAAGTTCTGTCACCGGCTCGGGTTGGAATACGTCAGTTGCAGTCCGTTCCGCGTGCCGATCGCGCGGTTGGCTGCGGCGCAGGCGGCCTTGGCGAAATAGCGCGGGGTGTAGCCACGTCCCTGTGGGAGGTGCGGGGGGAACGCCATGCTTTTATAAAAAGTTGGCCTGTCCTGCCACCGACGCCGATCCCGCACGGCCCACAGGGCGCGTGGCTACACGATCCCCATCCCGGTACCGGGCGGGTATCGATATACGTGAGTCACGTATATGGTCGTCACGCGGGCCGCAGAACGATAGTGAGATCGATCATGCGGAGGGTACTTCGCCCTGGCAAGGCGTGCGCGCCTACTTCGCGGCGCCGCGTTCGTAAGCTTCCCAAGCCTTCCACGCGTGCTCCCAATCTTCTTTCGCGGCCCACGCTTCCGCTTCCAGAAAATGGAAATAGGGCGGTGTGCTCGGCTTTTCCGTGAGGCGGCGCACGGTAATGAGCGCGTCGTTTTTTTTTCCTTCCCGCGCCTGAAGCTGATAGAGCGCGAAGGCGGAGAGATAGTCGTTAGGGTTGGCGATCAGCGAACGCTGCAGTGGCTCGGCCGCGGCGTTTTCCGGGACCTGCGGCATGGCAGGGCGCGGGCCGAACCGCTGCGCTAGTTCATAGGCTGCGCGGAAATCCCCGGCCGCGATCTTCTCCTTCGCCATTCCCCGCCAGCCGAAATCGAGCATCTCCGGATGAGTGTCCAGGAACGCGGTTAGTTGCGCGGTATCTCCGTGATCGGACCAGTAGACAAACAACTTCGAACGCTGTTCCGGCGTCAGTTTGCTCAGGTCCGGATCGTTCGTTAACAACAGGCGCAGCCCTGCGGCGAAATCATTCCCGTGCGCGCGTTCCAAGTAGACGAGCGAGAGATCGGCTTCCCGCCCGCCCAATTCGACCAAACGTTGCTTCACCTCCCGGTTCCGAAGATCCGCTCGCGTCAGCATCCGGCCGTAAAGCTCATCGCGGTCGGGTTGAGCCCGGCGGAGGGATTCATTCCAAGCAGCGATCGCGAGACCGGGCTGCGTGGTCAACCAGGCGAGGCCTTCCTGGTACGGCACCTCGAACGAATTCGGCTCGAGAAAGCGCGCGCGACGAAAATCTGCGAGGGCGACTTCGGGTGGACGCTTCGCGCCGACCTTCCCAAGACCGCGCAGGAAGTAGAGCTGCCAATCGAGAGGCGCCCACTTTAGGCCGCGGTTGGCGTGCGCAATGGTTTCGCGCGATTGCCGACCCACGTTGGCGGCTTTCGCGAGTCGGAGCTCGTTATCCGCACCCATGCTTCCCGGAATAGAGCTTTGCCGATAGGCGGCCACGACCCACGCGAATCCGAGGACCAACACCAGCGCGCCATTCACGCGAAAAACCCACGGCAGCCAAACGCTAGCCCGCTCCTCTCCGGGCCGCCGTAACGCGAGCCCAAAGAGAAAGAGCCCGGCGAAGGCCGTGCCCACCCGATGCCCAGCTACATCGACCACGCTATGCAGGGCGAAGAATAATCCTGCGATCAATGCCGCAAGCCGAATGCGTTGCGCCGTCCCTTCGCTTAACGGAAAAACGCGACGCGCCAGGAGCAATCCGCCCGCAACGATCAAAATCACGGCGGGCAGTCCCACCTCCACCCAAAGCCAGAACAAATCGCTATCTGGGTGCAACGCGCGCCGTTGCACGATGGAGGCATCGCGAAAAATCGCGAAGACCGGATCGAAGTTTCCCAAGCCAATTCCGCACCAAGGCGATTCGCGGATCAGGCGAAATGCGTCCTGGTAAATCAGCCATCGAAATTCTTCGGGAATATCCGCCCCATCCGGCGCGCGTAAGTTAAAGCGCTCGAGGGTGGCGCCGCCAAAGATCAGCAACGCGGTGCAAAGCACGAGGACAATGGAAAGTCCGATCGCAATGGTCGAAGCGGAGCGACTGCGCAAGACCAAAACGATCAGCCAGACGCCGATGGCGCCGACCAGAAGCAGAAGACCAGCGCGGGAAAAATTGAGGACCAGAGCCGTGACCAAGAGCGCGAGACCGACGAGCCAGAAGATCCAGCGCTTCTTCTTGAGCCGCAGATCATCGTGACCGCACGCCAGGACGATGAGCGCAGTGAGCCCGAAGAGATTGGCGGTTTGATTGCGATTCGGAAACGGACCGAACCCGCGAAAGCTGTGCCAAAAGGGAATATTCCCTTTCGCCCAATAAACGGCGATGCAGAGGCCAGCCAACAGAACGACGGCACCGGCAAAGACGCGAAACTGGCGGCGGACCGAACGGCCCTCCAGCCGCTGCGTGCTGACGTAATAGAACCAGCTCAAGCCAGCGAAAAAGCTGGCCAGGCAACTCGCCGATACCCACGGCTGCGCGGTCACCGACGTCGGAAGCGTGATTCCGAAATCGTTCGTCAGCGCGACCCGCCAGGCCGGCTGGTAGAACCACGACGCCGGCAGGAATGCGAGCGCGGCGCTGGCCAGAAGAGCTACGAGGATGATGTTCGCGACCGGTCCCAGAGAGAAACGCGGAGGCGCGGCCAGCAGCAGCAACCCCAGCACCATCAGCACGATCCCCTCGGCCCATTTCTCGGTCGCACCGCCCAAAAAACAGGCCAGAACCGGAAGCCCCGCAGTGACGATATCGCGCACGGCGCTAGACGGCGGGACTCTGCGGCGGCGCACTCGAACGCTCGACGGTTTGGTTTCGTCAGACATCAGGCAAAGAAACGAGGCATGGTATAGTATTAGCTCGGTTTTGAACAAAGCTGTCTCAATGCGTCCCAGCCTTCATCACGCCTATTTACCACAATCTGCGGCGCAATCGCTACCGCGGAGCCGCTCTCGCCTAAGAAGATAAGTCATGGTCACGCAACGGACGGAGGGACTCTACCGGATTTTCCTACTCTGCCAGATCATTCTGGTGGCGGCGGTCTTCTGGCTGGGCGTCGGGATCTTGCTGACCTTCTACTCGGCGGACGGCGGGACGATGGCCTGGCGGCGCTACAGCATCTATTGCCTGCTGCTCGTGCTCGGCATGACGCTGGAAGCCATCAGCGGCGACGGGTCGAAAAATTACCTCCTCCAGAACGAACTCTTGCAGCAACACCGCTCCGCCCTGCGGCAGACCTTCGCCAGCATTGTCACGCTCGTGCTATACCTGGTCGCGACGAAGGACGGTTTTATCTCGCGCGTTTTCTTTTTCAACTTCGTGCCGTGGCTCTACGTTGCCCTCCTTTTTTCGCATCATTACCTGCCGGGATTTCTCGCCGGCAGCGTTTTTAAAGGCGAGCGGCTGGAAAGAACTCTCCTCGTCGGCACGGAGGAAAAAACCCGACAGATGCGCGGCTGGTTGCGTCGGAAAACAGAGATCGGATTGCGCGCCATCGGGCTGCTCACTGATGAAGCGATCGAGAAAACTTCCGCAGGCATCCCCGTCCTCGGGACGCGTGGCGATGTGGAACGCGTCATCCGCGAACACGAAATCACGCAACTCATCCTGTTGGAATTTCCGCTCTTCAGCGAAGTGAATCGCCAGTTGATCCAGGTGTGCGATCAACTCGGCGTGCGGCTCCTGATTGTGAGCGATATCGAGGAGAAATTACGCCACGCCGTGACCTATTTCGAAGACGATGGTTTCCGCTTCATCGGGTTGCGCGAGGAGCCGCTCGAGAATCCGCTTAATCGCGCGGTGAAACGCTTCATCGATATCGCGATCTCGCTCCCGGTCATGCTCTTCGTTTTTCCGTTTCTCGCCGTCATCGTCGGGCTCGCGCAACTCCTGCAATCGCGCGGCCCGCTCTTCCACGTGCAGACGCGGGCCGGCATGCAGAATCGGCGTTTTCGCATTTTGAAATTTCGCACCATGCACACTGACAATCACGACCTCGCCCGCCAGGCGCGCCATGGGGATGCGCGCATTTATCCGCTTGGAAAATGGTTTCGCAAGCTCAGCATCGATGAAGTTCCGCAATTCTGGAACGTGCTTCAAGGCGACATGAGCATCGTCGGTCCGCGTCCACACCTGATCGAGCATAACAACCAATTCTCGCAGTTGATGGCGAACTACAACGTGCGCGCGTTCGTCAAGCCCGGGATCACTGGGCTGGCACAAGTGCGCGGCTTCCGTGGCGAAGCGCGGAACAATTCTGACATCGAAAAACGCGTCGCCTGCGATATCGAGTATCTGGAAAATTGGAATCTCTCCCTCGAGTGCGGCGTCATCGCGCGAACCTTCGTGCAGATTTTCCTGCCGCCGCCGACCGCCTATTAGCTAGCTTAGCTAGACGCGCGGCCCGGTTAAGCGCACACCGGTCATCCCAAGCTCGTCGAGGGATCTCGCCGACGCAGGAAACGCCTTCAGCAAAGACCGAAGCGGATCGAACTGTCGGCGAACGATTCCCTCCCAAGGAGGTCTCGCCACCCATGGCGAGATCCTTCGACCGTCTTCGCGGCTCAGGATGACGCGGCGACCAGCGTCTTGAGTTCCTGTAAGAAACTCTCGTAAACGTGTGTCTTCTCGAACTGCTGCACATACCGATTTCCCGCTGCGCCGTACTGCGTCAGGCGCGCCGCATCGCCGGCTAAGTCATCCAGCACATCCGCCACTTCCTGTGGATGTCCGGGCGGAATGTTTAAGCCAAAGCCACCCGACACCGCGGCCTCAGCGAGTTCACTTTCGGGATCAGCCACGGTGATGACTGGTTTCGACTGCGCGAGCAAACCGAGGAGTTTGCTAGGGAAGAAGGAATTTCCGGAACCCGATTGTTGCGTAATGAAGCAGAGGTCCGCTTCCTCGAGCAACGCGGTGTAATTCGCTCCCTGCTGCAACGGCAACATTGTCATATTCGGCAGACCCAATTCGCGAATTTGCTCCTCCAGCACTTGGCGTTGCGCGCCATCTCCGCAGATCAAAAGGTGAATCCTGCGATCGCGCACCAGGCGCGCGGCTTCCACTAAAACATCCAGCCCCTGTTTCACGCCTAGGTTTCCTGCATAGACCGCGAGAAAGGCATCGAGTGGCAGACCATTCCGCTGTCGGAACTCGCCTCGCGCCGGACGCGGTCCGTCCTCCTCCAGCGCGATCGCATTCGGGAAGTAAATCAGCTTCTCCTCGGGCACTCCTTTGCGCCGAAACTTCACCAGCATTCCCTGCGTGATGCCGGAAACGCGAGCCGCTTTTCGATAGGCCAACGCCTCCAGCGCATACAACGCGCGAATGAACCATCCCGCGCGCAACATTCCCAGCCCGACCGCCGCGTCTGGCTGCATGTCCTGCACGTGAAAAACGAACGGTGTGCGTTTGAGCGTTCCTACAATCCAAGCAGCCGCACCGAGGAGCAGCGGCGGCGAGACCACCACCATCACGTCCGCCCGCGGCAGCGAAAGCAAACGCAGGCTGGAGGTGCCGATAAATGTGGCCTCATGCAGAATGCGTTTCAGCGCCGAGACCTGACGCGGCACAAAATGCCAGCAACGATGCACCGGCACGCCCTTGATCTGATCCGTCCGGTATAGTGTTCCTTCGTCCTCCGGGCGTTTCCGCCAGGTCGGGTAGTAGGAAAACGTCGACACCATCTGCGCATCGTGTCCGCGCGCGTGCAGAAATTCACAAAGTGCCACGCTGTGTGGCGCGATCCCGGTAAATTCGGGCGCGTAGTTGATTCCCCAAACGATGATGCGCATGATTCGTTAGGCCGCGACCAGCAATTTTGCCAGACCCGCTTCCAGCGAAATCTCCGGACGAAAATTCAGCAGGCTCTGCGCCGCGGCCACGGTCGCCTGCGAATGAGCAATATCTCCAGGGAGCGCCGGCCCATGTGTAATGTTTCCCGTCCAGTCGGGAAACAGCGCCTGCATGACACCAGCCAACTGACCGATCGAGACAGAGCGTCCGGTCCCTAGGTTGCAGACTGTGAAAGGCGGTAAATTAGGCACGGAAAGCGCCTGCGCGATTCCGCGAACGAGATCGGCCACGTAAACAAAATCGCGTGTCTGGCTTCCATCGCCGTTGATCGTGATGGATTGGTCCGCACGGAGGGCGGCGGCAAATTTCGAGATCACTCCCGAATAGGGCGAGGTCGCTACTTGTCGCGGGCCGAAGACATTGAAGAAGCGCAGCGCGACAAATTGCAGTCCGCCCTCCCCTGCCAAAAGCCGTCCGTAATGTTCGCCCGTGAGCTTCTGCAATCCATAGGGCGACAACGGCGAGGTGGCGTCGTCTTCATGAACCGGAACGCGCACCGGATCGCCGTAAACCGCCGCGGAACTTGCGTAAACCATTCTCGGAATCCCGAGGGATCGAGCCCACTCGATTACCCGTAGCGTGGCCGTGAGGTTCAGTTCGTGCGCTCGCTGCAGCGCGGTCCATGAATCGTTCACCGAAGGTAACGCAGCCAAATGCACCAAGCCATCAAAGCGCTGGGAAAGCTCGTCCGCCGCAAGTCGAAGAAGATCCGCCTCCATCACTGAGAGCTTGGGATGAGTCGGCAAATTTTCCCGTCGCCCAGTACTGAAATCGTCCAACACCGTCACCCGATGACCGGTTCTCAGCAGGTGCTCGACCAGATGCGACCCGATGAAGCCGGCCCCGCCAGTAATGAGATAATTTCCCATCACGTGATTCCTCCGGGACCGCGGCACGGCCCCTGACCATCGCGCGCGGCCGCCAGCACTTCCTGATAAGTGCGCCAGGTTTGCCGCACCATTTGCTCAACCGGAAACTCCCTAGCCCGACGCGGTCCGGCTGCGCGCAACGCTTCCTGCCGTGCTCCGTCGCGCAAGAGCGCGGCCAATTCCGCTGCCAGTCGTGCCGGGTCGGATGGATCCACCAGCGCCGCGGCTCCACCCGATACTTCCGCCAGGGCCGAGGTGGATCCCGCCAGCACACACGCCCCACAGGCCAGCGCTTCCAGCACCGGCAGGCCGAACCCTTCGTAAAGCGAAGGAAAGACAAAGATATCCGCCCGCCGATAAAGCTGTCGCAGCATCCGATCCGAAATCACACCGGGCCGCACCACCGTCTCGCGCAATCCCAGCTGCTCCACCTGATTCTCAAAATTCCGCTCCCGCTCCGGTGTGACCAACCCGCGACCGAAGAGCACCAACTTAAAATCCGGAAAGTCCGCGCGCAGGATTTTGGCTGCCTCGAGCAAGGCGGCCACGTTTTTGCGCGGCTCGAGATTAAAGGGCGAAACCAGGACCAGCCGGCCGGGTTGATAAAGCGGATCGTCGCGCATCAAATCGTCGCCCGGATCCTCGAAGAATTTCTCCTCCACTCCGTGGTGAATCACTACGCTGCGGGTCGGTTCCACTTTCCAAAAACGGTGCAAATCGTCCGCTGTCGTCTGGGAAATGCAAATAACGCGGGCGGCCCTTTTCTCCACTTGCCGCCGGTGCTGTCGATAGTGCGGGTCCTTCCGCGTGGCGCTGTATTCTGGCAGGATTTCCTCGATCAAGTCGTGCTTCGTCACAATCACCGGGCAGCGTGCCGCCCGCGGGACAAAATCATGCACCACATGCAGCAGCGAGATCGGCTGCGCGAGGAAATGGCGCAGATACGACAGCTCATCCACCAACAGAGCGCCGCGATGTTTCCAATGCACCAACCGCCGATAGAGCCAGCGCGAGCCGGGTTTGAAAATATCTCGTAACTCCGAGACCGGCTCCGATTGCGACCCGAGCAGAAGAAACTCCTGCGCGCCTCCGATTTCGGCCAACCCGTGCACCAACTGCACGACGTAGCGGTAATGACCCGCAGTCATCTTCAACTGATCGAGAGTAGAAAAATCAATCGCGATGCGCATGAGAAAAGGATGCGGTAGCCGACAGGGACAGCTTGCGAGCAAAGGATGTACCCGGAGGCAGCTCGGGGGCGAGCGTCTTTATCCGGTCCGGCCTCTCCAACGTTGCACCCAGCCTACCGCGCTGGGGCCGAGGATCGCCTGCAGACCGAGATTGAACAGGATAAAGGGAGGAAAGACGCGCGCTTCGACGAGGTGAAAGAGGAGGGTACGCAAGACTGCGCCCGGCGCTCCTAACGCGTTCAATTGGTGAATCATATCACCGGCGGCTTGCGCCATGGCGCGCCGTTCCGCAGCTGAGGCGCCGGCACGCAAGAGCGGGCGATAGATCTCCACCACGATTTCACGGTGCAGCGCCACCAGCGCACTGACCGATTTGGATTCATCGTGCAGCCGGTAGCGCGAAAAAACTTCCGGCACGTAGTGAAACTTCACTCCTCGCGCTGACAGCTTCAGCCAAAGATCGTAGTCCATGCAGTAGTGGAGATCCTCCCGCACCGCTGGGGGCACCATGCTGGCGCGAAAAAAACAGGACGGCTGGGCGATGAAGCGGTGGGCCAGATGACGGAGACGCGAATAAGGTTCGCCGCGAAATTGCTCGATCACCGTCTCACCGTCTTGCGCGACATAGACACAGTCGCCGTAAACGACGCCGACCTCTGGATTCTGGGCAAAGATCCGCGCGACGCGCTGCAGCACACCCTTTTCCAGAAGATCATCGCTATTTAGCCAAGTCCAGATATCGCCGTGGACGTGCGCGAAGCCTTTGTTCAGCGCATGACTTTGCCCGCGATCCTTCTCGCTCTCCCAATGGCTGAGCGATGCTTCATAGCGACGAATAATATCGACGCTTTGGTCGGTGCTCCCGCCATCGATGACGATCATTTCGAGATCGGGATAATTCTGATCGAGGAGTGAACGCAGCGTCGCTTCGAGGTAGGCGCCCTGATTGTAGGATGGCGTGACAACGCTGATTCTCATGTGCGCACCTGGCTTATTGTAGCCACGTCCCTGTGGGACGTGCCGGTGCGCGCATGGCCCACGGATGCGGCCAGTGAAAATGGGAGTATCCAGGGCACGTCGCACAGCGACGTGGCTACAGCGTCGAATCTCGTCTGGAAAAAAAGACATGCCTCCGCGGCGCTGGCGACAGATGTGGCGTTCATCACTTCTCTTCGGATTCCGACTTTGACTGATCCGCGTCGCTCAATGGCGTCTGCAAGATTTCTCCGAACCAATCAAGATAATCGTTAACCATCCGACTCCGGCTGAAGCGTGCGCGCGCGATCTCGCCCGCTCGCGCGCCAAAAGCCTGCCGCCGCGCCGGCTCATCCAGCAACGACGCAATCGCAGCCGCCATCGCCTCGGCGTCGCCCGGCGGTGTGAGCAGGCCGCTCTCGCCCGCGGCCACTTGTTCCGGAATTCCGCCTACCGCTGTCGCCACGATGGGCGTTTCGCAGGCCATCGCTTCGAGGATTGAAGTCGGAAAGGTGTCGGCACGAGCGGCATGAATATAAATGTCGGCCGCCTGGTAAAACTGGGCGAGACGCGCATTGTCCTCCAGGAAAGGAATAAAGCGAATCTCCGCTTCGCCAATCTGCTCGTTAGGCGCCGCTTCCCCGATCGCGAGAAAAATCAAAGGAGTCCCGGTGCGCCGCTCCGTCAGCCGGGCGATCGCGCCGCGCAGCGTTTCGTAGTCCTTCCAAACGTTGCCGCGGATGCTAAGCGCGGTGAAAAGCAGAATATCGGCCGAAGCGGGCAAATCGAGCGCGGCACGGGCCGCAGCGCGAGCGCCGGGCCGAAAGACCTCGAGATCGATTCCGTTCGGGATCACCCGGCTCTCCATCACCGCGGGCGCGAGGATCGACTGCTCGACCTTCTCCATCAACCAGCGGCAAGGCGTCGCGATGTAAAACTGGCATTGCTTATAAATCCGGCGCTTCCGCTGCCAATTCTCCGCCGTCCCATCGCGCTCGATCGCCGGTGGAATCGTGAGATCAGGGCATTCGCCGCAGCCGATTTTCCAGCGCTCACACGAGAAGGAGTGCGCGCAATGCCCACTCACAAGCCAGGCGTCATGCAAGGTAATGATCAGCGGCACCTGCCGCGAAAGAGCGGGCAGAAAGCGCAGATCGAAGTAATCGCGATGCAAATTGTGCGCATGCACCAGCTGCGGTGAAAACGGCACGAGCGAGAGGAGTTCGCGCGTTCCGGGATAATTAAAGAGCTCGCGCCCGCGCCGCCGATCGATCTCGTTAGACAGGTCGCCCAAACGCGAGAGCTGATAGGTAATCTGCGGCAGGACCCGCACTCCACGCGCGACGAGCGATTTGGTGGCGAGTTCGAATAGATGACGCCAGGCGTTCTTCGGAATCTCGTGAATGTCGGAATCGCGCGACGTTTTGGTGCCGACGGCGAGCGCCGCCCGACCTCCGCGAGCGCGGTAGCCATCGAGCAGACTCAAGGCCATCTGTTCCGCTCCTCCCGCGCGGTCGCTCGTGCTCACGAGCAGAATGTCCGGATGCGAATCAGCCACGGAAAAAGTTCTGCAACTGCTCCTCGAATTCGGGGCCATCCCAATTCCGCACCAGAAAACGCGGCAGGGCATGTCGGGAAAAGCGGGTCTCCACCGGCTCATCAACGCAGGAAACCGCCGAGCGGAATCCGCTCCGGGCGCAGACCGCGCGCGAGTCGTCGTTGAAGGAGCCGTAGGGGTAGGAAAAATGATCCACCCGCCGCCCGATGATCGTCTCCAACTGGCGCCGGCTGCCGTCGATCTCCGCCGCCTGTTCGTCCGCCGTGCGGAAATCCAGATCGCAGTGCGTAACGGTATGCGCGCCGAGAGTGATCAGCGGCTCGGCCGCCAGCGTCTGCAATTCCGCGGCGTTCAGGCAGCGGTAAAATGGGCGGGCGGCGGCCGGTCCGCCCGTCAGCGCGCGCAGTTGGTCGAGCACATTCTGTTGCAGAGCTTCCGCCAGCGGCCGGAGCGTGGCGTGCAAATCCGTAAACAACATCTGCCGCGCACTCCAATCGCCGGGATCGAGCACGCTCCACGCGGCGTTGGCCGCGGTGTCGTTAGGCGCCTCGCCCAAATCCCACTCGCGCGCCCGGCCATCGATCTCCAGGCGCAAGATCCGCGGAAGCGTGCCCGGCCCGAGCAGCAATCGCTCCAGATCATCCCACCAAAATTCGCGGTCGCTTCCGACAGGGCCAGTGGCGATGTAAATCGTGGCCGGGATATCGAACTCCCGCAAAATCGGCAGCGCCAGCTCGAGATTATCGAGATAGCCATCATCAAAGGTGAGGACCACGCCACCCGTCGGCAGCGCGCCGATCGCCAATCCTGCGCTCAGCGCATCCAGCGAAATCGGCTGGCCGATCTTGCGGATAAACTCGAGCTGGGCGCGGAAATTCTCCGGCGTCACCGTCAGGAGATGCGGGTCGGCCTCCGCGCAGACAACGCGGTGATAACAGAGGATAACCGGCGGCACGCCCAACGCACGGCGCGTTTTTCTGATCGTTTCCTTGGCCAGCCTCTTTACACGGCGCGCCTGTTGCCACAAAACTTCGGGCAGCTTTTGCATCACGGTCGGCTGGAGCAAACGAATCTGTTCCTGCAGAATCTCCCAGACTTCGCCTTCGCCCGCGCCGTTCTCCACCAGATAACCTTCCAGCCAGTGCAGAAACGCGAAACGTGTCTCCCGATCGCGGCCCGTGCGCCAGGCCTGCGCGTTGCAGGAATCGGGATGCTGACGGTAGCGATACCAGGATTTCGACGAGGCGTAAACGGGCTGCGACAGACAGATCTTCGCGTGCATGACGAGGTCCTCATACATCCCCGTGAAGGCCGACTCATAGCCTCCCTTTTTTTCGAATGTCTCGGCGCGGACGAAGACGCCGCTCGGGATATTTTTTTCATTTTGGAGAAACAGTTTCAAAAGTTCCGGCGGCTGGATCACGCGATCGGCCATCAGGCCCAGGTCCTGCAGTTCATCCACATCGGAGGGCCGTCCCGTCCAACTGCGCCACAATTCCAGCGGCCCATAAACGTAGGCCACTTCCGGGTGTTCGAGCAATAAGCGCGCTTGCTCCGCCAGCTTGTCCGGCCGCAAGACGTCGTCCGCGTCCAGGTAGGAAATGTTCTGACCGCGCGCGTGTTTGAGCCCGAGATTGCGCGAGGCGCTCATGCCGAGATTGGCGTGTCCGGGATGCTCGAAGTAACGAATCTTCTCCGGATAACGCGCCGCGAAATCCTGCGCAATCGCCGTCGCGCGATCGGTCGATCCGTCGTCCACCAGAATGAGTTCCCAATCCTCATACGTCTGCGCCAGCACGCTCTCGATCGCCTCGGCCATGAAGCGGTCGCCGTTGAGGAAAATCGTGATGACGGAGATCATGCGGAGGGTCGCTTCACATCGGCTTCTGCGCGCGTGCCGTCACCAGCATCACGAATTCCGGGTCCACTTCGTCCAGCTCGGCCTCCGTCAGCTCCGGGCTCGAAAGTCCAAAAAGGAAGGAAGCGGCCGTCAGGACGTTGCCGTGGGTTCCCAGCTTCACATTCTCTTCCGGGAATAATTCTCCCAGCATCCGCTTCACCGCCAGGCTCGTGAAACGCCAGTAATCGCCCCAGCCCCGTTCTACGTCGTACATGCTCACCTGACTGATGCTGGGGAAGGTTGCCAGGAGCACGCCACCGGGTTTGAGCGCGCGATACGCGGTCCCCAACGCGTCTTGAAAGCGGTAAATGACATGAATCGTTTGCGTGAGAATGAGGCAATCGAAAACGCCCTCCGGCACGCCCGCGCCCGTCTCGAAATCGCCCACCAGTGTCGCCTCCGGATTCCCCGCCACGGCGTGGAGGACATCGGATTGCGTGACCTGCTCGCCGCCGAAACGCACCGTATATTCGCGATCGCCGATCTCGAGTACGCGGCCGCGAATGGCGTCGCTGTTTTGGGCAAGAAACTTGTGCATGAAATAGCGATCGATCGGTTCGCCGCGGTGATAACCAAAGTCGCGCGAGATCGGTTGCGTGGTGCGCAGATCGCCGAAGCGGATCGGCTTCGGACCAAAACGGCGCTGGTGGCGCGCGTGGCGCAGTTTCGCCAAAAACGCACTCGGGAGGAGCGCTTGCGCGGCCGATTTCACGATCTTGTTCATGTGGAATTTTTCTCGCAGATCAGGAGCCGCGCTTCGGTTCGCACGGAGGCGAAGTGCGCCCGGAGGGATTGCACAAAATTCTCCCGGCTGAACCAATGAAAATATGGATCGCGCAGATGCTCCACGATCGCGGGATTATCAATTTCCGGGAAATCCACCAGCAAAGTTTTCTCGGCCAGCCGCTCGAAAGTCCCGGCGATCTGCTCGAAGCGAAGACGCTGCTCGAAGACCAGTGCAGGGATGAGCCCGAGCGCGACCACCGTTTCGCTGCGCAAGCGAGCGAGCGCCGGCGCGAGCACGTTATTCTCCACTCCATGGCCAGCCGAGGGGTAGCGGAGATCCACCACGAGCGGCAAAATATCGACGCCAGCGGCGCGTGCCCTTTCGTAAACGCCATCGACCCGCGCTTCATCGCGATCAATCGCCACCACGTGCCCGCCGCCACGCGCCACCGCGACGGCCAACCCGTCGCCGAAATCGCCCGCGAAGAGGACGGACGCTGGTCTTCTGGCGGCGAGGAACTCTTCGATCTTGGAAGGGGCAGTCTCGTGGCGCGCTGGCTTCCCACCCGCAAAACGGAATCCTGCCATCCGGCTTTCCATTTGCGTGAGCTGATCGGGTGAAATCATCGCGCGTCCGCGCCGCCAGATTTTTCCCACTACCCCGGACGGGTTCGCTCCCTGGCTTCGGCCGGAGACAACATTAAAGCTGTCCGAAATCGGGCCATGCTCGTAATCGGTCAGGAGGAGGCGGGCCAGATGGCCGTGTCCTTGCGTGTAAAGTTCGAGCGAACGGAGATAATAACTTTCCAGATCGTGCGCGATGCGCCCCTGCTCTTCGCGCGCATCCACGATCGAACTGAAATCGATCCAGATGGGCGCGCAGCCCGCGAAAAGAATATTCCAGGGCGCCACATCCGTCAGGGTGAGTCCGCGACCCGCCAGTTCGCGCAGCAACCGGATCGAGAAAAGCGCGGCGTCGCGCAACATCGAGGGACTCCACTCGTAGGCGTAGGAGACAAAAGGAACGCGCTCATGGCGCAGAACGATCGGATAATCTGGGAGCGCCGCTTCCGTGAGCGTAGTGCGTGGAATCAACTTCTGCGCGCTCAGCGCGTCGACGATACCCTCCGCGAAAATCCGGCGCGTGAATTCCGCGCACTTCGCCGGAATGCCGCGACAAAGTTCGCCCTCCGACCAAAAGAGGCGGCCGTTCCCATCGCAAAAAGACGTGGGATGAAACTCGATTTTGCCTAACGAAGAAAGGCTCATGGTTTCTCCCCCGCCGGAAACCACTCGTTCTTTAACAGGCAGAGCACCCAATTCCGATCCGGGATTTTTCCAGAGCCGTGGAAATCGTCCGCCTCCACATCGAAGATCGTGGCCTGCGCCAGATAGTCCGCGTCCGCGCCGCCTTTCGAAAGACGCAGGTTCACGAAACAACGTCCGGGCGTGAGATTGATCGGAGCCGTCACGCAAGTCACGCTTCCCTCCGCGGGGAGGTGTTCCGGCAATCCTCCCGCGGCGTCGCTATCAAAAACGAAAATGCCCGCGTCGGAGAAATCGTAAACGGAGACGACAAAGCGGGCTTTCTGGAGCGGCTTGGTCGAACGGTAGGCGATGGTGATCTTCAGCCGGCTGGAGGAACGAATGGCCGCGCCGGCATCTGCGTTTTCGATCTTGATGCTGGTCATTCGCGCACTGCCATCGCCATGCCGGTCGGCGCGTTCGTCGAGCGTGCGGATGTCGTCGGTCATGGCCGCGCGCAGATAGTCGCGCACCACTTCGCTCGGCGGGCCATCCGCCTTAAGCTGGCCGCCATCCATCCAGAGCGCACGGTGGCAAAGCGACTGGATGGACGCGAGATTATGGCTAACGAGCAGTACCGTGCGGCCGTCCTTCGAAACCTTGTCCATCTTTCCCAGACATTTTTTTTGGAAAGCGCTGTCGCCGACCGCGAGCACCTCATCGACCAGAAGGATGTCGGGTTCCAAATGCGCTGCGACCGCGAAGGCGAGGCGGACGTACATGCCGCTCGAATAACGTTTCACCGGAGTGTCGATGAAGTCCTCCACCTCGGAGAAAGCGACGATCTCATCGAACTTCGCTTTGATCTCCTTCGTCCGCATCCCGAGCATGGCGCCATTGAGGAAAATGTTTTCCCGCCCTGAGAGGTCGGGGTGAAAACCGGTGCCCACTTCAAGAAGCGACGCGGGCCGACCACGCAAAAGCGCCGAACCACTGGTCGGCTCCGTGATGCGCGAAAGAATTTTCAGGAGGGTCGACTTGCCGGCGCCGTTATGGCCAACGATGCCGAGCACTTCCCCGCGCTGCACCTCCAGACTCACATCGCGCAAAGCCCAGAAATCTCCCTGCGGCGCGGCCACTTCATTATTCGAGCGCGAACGCCACATGCGCTCGAGCGAATCCCGGATGCTGGTCGCGCCGATGCGGCCCAGCCGGTATTTCTTCGAGATGTTATGGAGCTCGATGATCGGAGACATGAGCGGTTATATCTTTAGGAGAGGCTCCGCGGCTCCAGGGCAGATCGCCTATTTTGCGTGCGATTCATTAAACGGTGTCGATAAACGTGCGCTCCGTGCGTTGGAACAACATCACTCCGGCAAGAAACAGAAAGACGGACGCCCCTAACGAGTAGAGGTAAACACCGAGCGAGACCGCGCCTTCGCCGAGCAGGACGTAGCGCATCATCTCCACCGGCGCGGCGATCGGATTCGACTCCATGATCCAACGATAACGCGCTGGCACTTTCGAAAGCGGATAGATCACCGGCGTGAGATAAAGCCAAACCTGAATCACCAGCGGCAGCACATGCTGGAGGTCACGATACTTTGCGGTGCAGGAAGAAAGGAGCAGCCCCGCGCCGACGCTGAGGATTGCCACGTGAAGCAGAATGAATGGCAACAACAGCACGCCGAGATTGGCCGAAAAGGAAGCGCCCGCGGCAGTGAAGCTTTTGAAGTAAATCCAGAAGCCAGCGAACAGCGCGGCCTGAATGACGAACGCAATCACGTTCGAGAGCGCGACCGAGAGGGGCACGATCAGGCGCGGGAAATACACTTTTCCGAAGAGCTGCGCATTGAGGGTAAAAGTGACCCCGGTTTGCTGCAGCGTTTGCGCGTGATAATTCCACGCCAGCAAACCGCAGAGATAAAACAGTGTCGGCGGCAGACCGTCAGTCGAGATCCCCGCAAACTTCCCGAAGACGAGGGTGAAGACCAACGTCATGACGAGCGGCTGCACCACCGCCCAGGCCGGTCCGAGCGCGGTCTGCTGGTAGCGCGCCACGAAATCCCGTCGGACCAAAAGGCCCAGCAAATCCCGGAATTCCCAGAGCGCACGCCAGTCCATCCCCAGCCAGCTTTGGTTCGGCCGGATGTGAATCTCGAAGTGATGTTCCTGCGGCGCGCTCACCCTTAAAAAAGCCATTAGGCTGGCACTTTATCTTTCCAGAAGCGCTGCCAGGCGGGCGAAGTGAAATGGAGCATAACGAGAGAATGGCCGACACTGCCACGAAAGCAGCTTCCGAGCCGATAGCTTCGGACACGGGCAGCATTTCCTAGCGTTCACAGAAGAGCAAGACCCGAGAACCTGGGAACGAGGGCATGACCTCGATCTTGGAGAAATGGCGGGCGAGCAATTTCTGAAAATTTTCGAGCGTGTAATCCGCGAACCAGGGGGACCAGAGCGGCCCCACTTCCGGGTCGTCGCCGGGGATGAATTCCACCACCAGCCAGCGCGCGGAAAAAAGAGCAAGCCCATCGCAGATCTCGTTCAGGCCGAGACGCCGATAACGAAAGACGACATCGTGCAAAAACCCCAGCATCAGCACCATCTCGCAGCGCAACCGCTCCGTCGCCGCGATGTGCGAATGGCTGGCCAGCCCGCGCGCCGCCGTCGGCCGGGTGAAATCCATGACCAACGGCACGATCGACAGATCGCGGCGACGCGCGCTGGCGAACAGTCGCCCCACCGCGTCGGCGTCTTGATCGATCGCCGCCACGCGGGCGCCGCTCTGGGCCGCGAGCTGCGCGAACCAGCCCGAGCCACTCGCGATGTCGAGCAGGGTGCCGGGCCGCGTCCGGCTCAGAATCTGGTGCACACTGCGCTGTTTCGCATTCCACGTGGGGTCGGGCACGAAGGATTGCGACTCGGCGCGCGCTTCCTCGAAAGGCACCGCGATCTCCTCGACTTCCGTCCTGATTTGCCCGAGCCGTTCCAGCAGCGAGGCTGTCGGCGGACGCGCTTCCTTGGTTTTGAAAAGGGCCCGGGCGCGCCGGAATCCGCCACGCAGGAAGCGGCGTTTT
This sequence comes from Chthoniobacterales bacterium, assembly GCA_038258815.1. GTDB lineage: Bacteria > Verrucomicrobiota > Verrucomicrobiia > Chthoniobacterales > UBA10450 > JACCTI01. Next base: position 48,602 of record JBBSPM010000021.1, on the reverse strand, counting down.
CCGTCCGGAAGATAACCGAGAAAAGCCGACCCGATGTCGCCCAGAAGCGATCGTGAACCGCCGAGCATCTCCAGATCAACCGGCCGCACCGCTTCGTATTCTGCGATAAACGGTCGCGCCAGTTTTTCGCGGCCCCGCGACATGAGGAGCAGCGGGTAAACACAGTTTTCGTAGAACTCAGTGTCCGCGCGCCATTCGGCCGCTTCTTCTCGGGGCACGATGGAAGTGAAATCGATCCAGACTGGACGGCAGCCGTCGAACAGGACATTCCACGGATGCGCGTCCTTCAGAACCAGATCGTGCCGCGCGAGCGCGTGCGCGAGATCGAGAACGAGAAGCGACGCCGCTTTGAACATGGCCGCGCACCATTCGAAGGGATGCGAGACCAGCGGCAACATTCGATGACTCAGGATCAAGCTGAAACCGTCCAGCGAAAGGTCGGTCAGATTTGTGTCGATGAGGAGCCCCGCGGCCACCAACTGCTGCACGATCCCGTTCTCGAAAAGTTCCGCGAGAAAGACACTCGAGCCGGCGCCGAGGCCGCGATAGAGCTGGCCGCGCCATCGAAAAAGTCGCCCCGCCTCGTCCTGAAACGAGAGCGGATGAAAGCTGACCTCTTCCGGTGGGATGATCTTCTTCACAAAGCCTTCTCCTCCGCGATCGACCACTGGTGCTGGAGCAAACACAAGACCCATTCGCGAGGCGGCACGCGGCCCGTCTGGTAGAACTCGTCCGCCTCCACGTCGAAGGACGCCGCCTGCACAATGTGGTCCGCCAGCGCCGTGCCCCGAAAAAGAGCGAGATTAATGTAGCAGCGTCCGGGAGTAAGATTGATCGGATCGGTCGTGCATGTCACCACGCCTTCCGCTGGAATTTCCTCGGGAATTCCGCCCACCGCGTCGCTATCGAAAAGATAAATTCCCGTGTTCGTGTAGTCATAGATCGTGACTAAAAAACGGGTGTGCTTAAGCGGACGGTCGCTCTTGTAAGCGACCGTAAATCGCATCCGGCTGCTCGAACTGACGAAATGGCCGGAGCCGATGCCTTCGATTTTGAAGGAGAGCATCCTTGCGCTGCCATCGCCCTTGCGATCGGCGCGCTGGTCGAGGGCGACGATCTCTTCCGAGCTGGTCGATTCGAGGTAACTGCGCACGATCTCCCGCGTGGGACCATCCGCGACCAGGGTGCCGGCATCCAAGTGAATCGCCCGCTGACAGAGCGCGATGATCGACGCCATGTTATGGCTGACGAAAAGGACGGTGCGGCCCTGGCGCGCGACGTCGCCCATTTTTCCGAGGCACTTCTTTTGAAACGAAGCATCGCCCACCGCCAGCACCTCATCCACGAGCAGAATTTCCGGCTCCAGATGCGCCGCGACCGCAAAGGCGAGCCGCACATACATGCCGCTGGAGTAGCGCTTCACCGGCGTGTCGATGAAATCCTCCACTTCCGAAAAGGCGACGATCTCATCGAACTTCGCGCGAATCTCCTTTGTCCGCATGCCGAGCATGGCGCCGTTGAGGAAAATATTCTCACGCCCCGAAAGGTCGGGATGAAACCCGGTGCCGACTTCGAGGAGCGAAGCGGCTCGGCCGCGGATGATCGCCTCGCCGCGGGTGGGTTCGGTAATGCGCGAGAGAACCTTCAGCAAAGTTGATTTCCCGGCGCCGTTCTGCCCGATCAATCCTACGATTTCACCCGCCTCAATCGTGAAGGAAAGATCGCGCAAGGCCCAGAAATCACCCTGCGCCGCAGGATCGTTTCCGTTCGAACGCCGCAGCCGGTTCCAGGAACGCTCGAGCGAATCCCGGATGCTGGTCGCGCCGATGCGGCCGAGACGATACTTCTTCGAGATGCCGTGAAGCTCGATGATGGGAGGCATACGAAAATTACACTGGGAAGGTGGACAGCGCCGAAGGTGCGGCGGAATGAGGCCTGGCCTTTTCAGGCGAGAATCCGGCGCCGCGGCTCGGGTTGGTTTTTCTCGCGCGCTTCATTAGACGGTGTCGATAAAGGTTCGTTCGGTGCGTTGGAACAACATCACTCCCGCCAGAAACAGGAAGACTGACGCCCCTAACGAGTAGAGATAGCCACCGAGCGAGACCGTGCCTTCGCCCAGCAGCACAAAACGCATCATCTCGACGGGCGCGGCGATCGGATTCGCCTCCATCACCCAACGATAACGCGCTGGCACTTTCGAAAGCGGATAGATCACCGGCGTGAGGTAAAGCCAGACCTGAATCACCAGCGGCAGCATATATTGCAGATCCCGATACTTGGCCGTGCAGGAAGAAAGCAGGAGTCCAGCGCCCACGCTCAGAATCGCCACGTGCAGAAGGATAAGAGGCAGCAGGAAAGTGCCTAAGTTGGCGGAGAAAGACGCCCCCGCACCGGTAAACCATTTGAAGTAAATCCAGAAACCGGCGAAGAGCCCCGCCTGAATGACAAAGGCAATGACGTTCGAAAGCGCGACCGACAACGGCACGATCAGCCGCGGGAAATAGACCTTCCCGAAGAGCTGCGCGTTCAGGGTAAAGGTGGTGCCGGTTTGCTGCAGCGTTTGCGCGTGATAATTCCAAACCAGCAATCCGCAGAGATAAAAAAGCGTCGGCGGCAGGCCGTCGGTGGAGATGCCGGCAAAACGTCCGAAGACGAGCGTGAAGACCAGAGTCATGACGAGCGGTTGCAGCACCGCCCAGGCTGGCCCGAGCGCGGTTTGCTGATAACGCGCCACGAAATCGCGCCGCACCAGCAGCACCAGGAGATCGCGGAATTCCCACAGGGCGGGCAGGTCGATCCCCAGCCAGCTCTGGTTAGGCCGGATGTGGATTTCGAATTCGGCGGGCGTACTCATGACGGACGGGCAGAAGTTTAGCACTTCAGTCGAGCAATGCTGCGGGGATGAGGGCAGCGCGGGAGAAGGACATTGGGTCGGAAAAAGCGGAAAGATTTGAAATAGCAGCTTCCGAGCCTGCGAGCGACCTCAGGCCGTGCTCCGCACGAGGATGTTAGCGTTCCTCTCGACGCGAGCTCTTCTGGGGGCGCGTCTCGCTCTCGAAGCATCGTCCAATAAAGGCCCAAGCCTGCTCCCCGTTGAACTCGTGCCGGCCGACGAATTCCATAAATGAAAACCTCTGGCCGAGGTTCAGACGCTCGTAACTCGCTTTCGCCAAGGGCAGCGCCCGACGCGCTCCGGCAATGGGAAAAAGCTGGTCGTGATCGCCAACCTGGATTTGCAGCGGACGCGGGCAAACGAGAGCCACCAGGACGTGGTCTTGGAAAATGCTCAGGCTGTTAGGAAATCGCCAGTCCGGCATTCCAAACGGCTCGGTCGTATCCAGGATATTCTCGCGATCGTTGAAGTAGGCAGCCACCACCGCCACGCGGATCCGGTCGTCGAGCGCGGTGGTGTATAAGGTATAGAATCCACCGTAGGACAGCCCGACCATGGCGACGCGATCTGGATCGATCGGTTGCGTCTTCAGAATCGCGTCGAGGCCGCCCAATACCTTGGCAATTTCAATCGCGGGCAAGCTGGTGCCGACTTCGCGCGCGCGCATTTCCAGCCGCGTCCGCAAATCGTCCGGCCGCCCTTCTGCGTAGAAGACAAAGATTGGCTCCCAAACGGCGTAACCTCTTTGCAGAGCGCCGAGGGCGAGATCGCGATTGGAGCGCCCGACGATGGTTAGTTTTCCGTTCTTCGTCCGCGCTGGCTGCCCTCCTCGTCCGTGCGCGGCGATGACAAGAGGAACCCGACCGGAGGCTACGCGAGGCATCATAAAAATCCCACGCGCTTCCACCCGCTCGAGAACGTGAACCCTCAGTTCGTAGTAGGTTGCCAACTCATCCTGGGCCAACTGAACCAGCACTGGCGCTTCGGGGACGGTCAATTTCGCCGGAGGTGGATAGGACAAACTGGAAGCCACGAGAGAGCGCAATTTCGCTTGGCTCGCTCGATAGTTTTGCACGGAAGAAAAATCGAGCCCGAGGTCTTCGAGCGGCCGTTCGCGTCCCAAACGCAGGCCGGTCAAGTACTCTTCGATCTGAAGCGCCTGCTCGGTGTTGGCTCCGACCACGGCATCGTAATCACGCTCGAGCACGGCGGGCCGGACCATCGCGTCCGCTTTGTCTTTGGCCCGACCGGCGCCAATCCAAGCCAGCTTTCCGATCTCCCAGCCGAAAGCGAGCAGCACTGCCAGCGTCCCGAGGAGGAGAATAATCTTCGCCCACCGCGGGAGCTTGATCGACGACTTCATTCCGACGACGCCGCGGAACGATCACGCAAGACTCGACAAGGATTTCCAGCGGCAAAAACGTTCTCCGGCACATCCCGCGTCACCACTGCACAAGCGCCGATCACGCTCCGCGCTCCCACGGTGACGCCCGGCATCACAAAAACGCGCGCGCCGAGAAATGCGTCTTCGCCGATCGTGATCTTGGCGGTGACCAGGGGCAGCGCCGGATGAGTAAAATCGTGGCTGCCGCTGCTCAGATAGGCTTCCTGACCGACGGTGGCGCGAGCGCCGATCTCAATCAGGCCGAGCGAGTAGGCGTTGGCGCGATCCCCGAGGAGCGAGCGATCGTGCATCGTGAGATGCCAGGGGATGGCGATGCGCGCGCGCTGATGCACAAACGGAGTCCCATGAATTTTAGCGCCAAACGCGCGCAACCAAAAGAGGCGCCATGGATTGAGTGGCTTGGGCGTCCAACTGCAAAGCAGAGCCCAGGCGGTTTCCCAAAGCAGACGCCTGACGCGATTGCTCAGCGGCCACGGCGATTCGTGGGCCAGCGTTTGCGTGGGCTTAACGAGCTTTTTCTCTTCCATGAATGCAACCGATTGGATGGTAGAGGCACGTTTACCGAAAGAACAATCGCATTAGAGCCTGTCCTAAACTTTTAGGTGGGGCGCCGGAGGCGCGACGCAACAATAAAGCCCGAAGTGAATCCAGCCTCGGTGGGACGAACTCCGGATCGCAATAGGAGAGGCCGGATCCCGCCACGGGGTGTCGGAAGGAAGACCCCCGTCCGAGCTTTCTTGCCCGTTTCACGGATTGGACGAGGACGACCTTCGCCGGCGAGCCGACGCCCACGCTCGACGACGCATTTTTCCTCACCGTTTTTTGGTCAGCGAAGATGTTCCGTACGGAACAATTTTTGCGACCATTTTCCTCTCTCGGCACGGGATGGCTCGCCGCAAATCATCTCTCCCCACTGCACGACTGCCGCAGCAACAGAGCTTCCTCCAGTTTTTCGATTAACGAATCGACCGCGCTCTCGACGCCGAAGTAGCGCGCAAAAGAAAGGCGCGCCTTCTCCTGCATCGCCACTTTTTCCTCCGGCGAGGTCTGCAGCCAGCGCTCGAGTAACCGGGTGGTGCCGGAGAGATTATCGTCCTCGGCGTAGCCAGCGCCGTCGGTCACGATCTGGTGCCAGATGTTGACCTGATTCGAGATCAAAACCGGCGTGCCACAAGCCATCGCTTCCACCACCGCGATACCAAAATTTTCCTGATGCGATGGAAGAACGAACGCCTCCGCGGCGCTGAACGCGCCCCACTTCAAAGCGCCTGTCAGCATGCCGGGAAAAGTAACCGCGGTTCCCGCAAGATCCGCCCCCAAAGTCTCGCGCGCGATGCTCTGTAGCTCTGCCAAATAACGCTCGCTTGCTGGCGGTCCCGCCAGCACGAGATGCAGGTCGCTATCCCCTTGCCGACGGACCTCTGCGAATGCGCGCAGCAATAAATCACACCCTTTTTTTTCAGCCACCCGACTTAAGAAAAGGAGCACGCGCCGGCCGCGCAGATGCGGAAAGCTCGCGAGAAAATGTTCCCGCGCTTCCACCAGATCCACGGTCGGCGCAGCGGTTCCGTAGTTCACCACTTCCTCGCGGCATCGATAGGAAGCGAAAGATTCCCGCGCCAAACGACGTTCTTCCTCGGAAGTGAAAAGCACCGCCACCGCATCCCGCAGCACTCGATATTCCGCCCATCGCCAGTAGAGCAGCTTCTTCCAATGCTTGAGCGGATAAGTGCGCTTAAACCAAGGGTCCAGCATGCCGTGCGGGAAAACGAAATACGGGGTCGAAGTGCCGTGCAGGGCGCGCCAGACGCCGAAGCTGCTGTATTGCCAGATGCCCTGCACTAAAACGACATCGTATTGCGTCCGATGTTGCGCGATCCAAGGCACGAAGCCGCTGGCATATCCGTAATGGCCGCTCCCCGGCCCGAGGGCGTGGACTTTCACCGGGCAATCCAGCACCCAGGGATCATCGGGCGCATCGAGCGAAATGATCTCAACCGTGTGTCCGCGCGCCGTGAGGACGGCGGACGATTGCTTGATCGATTCGATCGGCCCGCCGATTGCGGGATTAATTGAGCGCGTGGATCGGAGTATCCTCATGCAGAGATCGCGAAAGATCGTGGCGCTGCGCGAAATGACCGAGAACCACGAGGCTCCACAGCCGGGTCCAACTTAACCGATCATGCGCGAAGGCGTCGCGCATTTTCCGCACGAACGGCAGTGGCAACAAGTCGCGCGTCTCCGTTTCGCGTAAGCCGACTTCGACAAACGACGCCAGCGGACCACGCATCCAGTCTCGCATCGGTAAAACGAAGCCGCGTTTCGGGCGATCGTAAACCGAGAGCGGAAGCAGATCGCGGCAGGCTTCGATGAGCAAACCTTTCGGCCGCGCGCCGCATTGTTTCGCAGCCGCGGGCAGACCGAGAACATATTCCACGAGCTCGTGATCGAGAAACGGCACCCGCATTTCGAGCGAGACGGCCATGCTCATCTGGTCGGAATCGCGCAGCAACATGCGCCGCATGTAACCCGTCAACTCGGCCCAACTGATGCGGGCGAAATCATCCGGCAGATCGGGCGGCGGCTCACCGACGCTCGCTTCCACGGGCAAGCCCGCATCGCGAATCGCATTGGCGGTTAGGAAACGACGACGCCAGAGCGCGAGCGCGGTTGCATCCCGCGTCCGCGGCAGATCGGCCAGGCGGTCACCTAATTTAAAAGCTGCACCGAGCCATTTCTGCGCGGCCCGAGGGAGAGGCGCGAGCAGTTTCAACCGCGGGACATCGCGGAAACTGGGATAGCCGCCAAAGAGTTCGTCGCCCCCCAGCCCGGAGAGCGCCACCTTCACACCGCGAGCCGCGACCGCGCGGGAAACGATGTAGGAATTGATGGCATCGGACGACGGCAAATCGAGCCGTGAAACGGCTTCGGTCACAGAGTGGATCACTTCGTCGTCCGAGAGTTCGATCCGATGGTGATCGGTGCCGTAGCGCTGTGCGACCTCGTCCGCGATCGCGCTCTCGTCGAACTCGGCGGCATCGAAACCGACCGCGAAGGTTTGCAGGCGCCCGCCCAAGTGACGTGCAGCCAGCGCAGTCACGACTGAAGAATCGATCCCGCCGCTGAGAAAGCTCGCCACCGGGACATCGGCCAGGAGGTGCTCTTCGACTGCGGTTTCCAGGAGGCGGCGGACTTCCGTTGGCGCATCCTTCGGGGAGGAACGAAACGCCCGCTCGCTCGGCCAATACTGCCACTGTTTCAGCGCCTCATCACGGCCCAAGGTAAGAGCGTGACCAGCCGGCACGACGTGGACATCCGGAAACAGAATGTTGTCTTCGGGACAGGCGCCCCACTCCAAATATCCGGAAATGGCGCGCGGGGTGATAAATTGTTTTCCATCGCCCGTCAGCATCTTCACTTCCGATGCGAAGCGCATGCCATCCGCGTCGCGCACAAAGTAGAGCGGCTTGATCCCGAGCCGATCGCGGGCCACGAAAATCTCCTGTCGCGCGGCGTCGTAGATCGCGAACGCGAACATTCCTTTGATCCGATCGAGCAGGCCGTGCCCCCAGCGGGCATAGGCTTGGAGAACGGTTTCGGTGTCGCTCGTTCCCTGCCATTGCACCTCCGGATCGAGGAGCTCGCGCACTGCGCGGTGATTGTAGACTTCGCCGTTGATGACGATGACGTTGCCCGTCGCTGGATCCAGCATCGGCTGGGCGCCGCTCGGGGAAAGATCGACGATTGCGAGTCGCGTATTACCCAGCCAAAAACGGCCATCTTCCGATCTCCACTGGCCCGAGGAATCGGGACCGCGATGTTGGATCAAACGCAGGTCCAAAGGTGCGGCCTGGCCTAACGAGTTGAAGTGAACGGCTATTCCGCACATACGATTTGAGGACGAGAGAACTCGTGTATCACCAGACGAAGCCTTCCTGACGGCGAAAGTATTCCATTTCCTCGGGCAGCTTCTTTAACGACTTCGCCGGCACGCCGCCGTAGAGATGAAACGGCTCCTCCCATTGTTTGTTCAAGAGCGACTTGGCCGCGAGCACGGAGTGATGCGGCAAACGACTGCCACCCAAAACCACCACCTCCGTCCCGACAAAACAATACTCGCCAATCTCGATCGGCTCGGAGGATTGACGACCAGCCGCGAGATCGATGCTGTGCGTAATAAATTGCGAGCGATAGCCGGCGATCGTGGCAAAAGCTCCGATCCGCACCCGCGCCGTGCAATCGATGAAATGCCGGCTGCTAATCCCCGCATGGCGTGCCAGGATCAATTCCGGAGCGCGGTCCGGTTGATGCGCAAAGTGACGGCTCTGGCCTCCGCTGGGGTAGCCGGTGATCCAGTTCAACGGACCGATGATGGCGTGCGCGCCGAGATGCAGCCGGTCGATATTTTTGCAGACGGTAAAATGTCCGATCCGCGCGCCTTCCTCGAGAACCAGATGGCGGGGGCAAATCCAAGCCAGCCCGATCCGGCTGGTGGGATGAATCGAGTAGCCGAATCGCCACACCAGGAGCCGGCGGCGCAGCCCCCAGGGGAGGAGGAGCGAAAAAAACATGAGCAACTTTGTCACTGGGCGAAAGATATCGGACGTTGAGATTTTGCGGAGATCGAAAAGTCGCGCGTGCCCGCGAGGCAAATGGAGTCGTTAGGGTTTGCCACTGCGGGGGCGCCGGTTGGTGGCGGAGCGACTGGAAACACCCAGCAGTCCGAGTCCACCTGCACTGGCGCTAGAAGACGACCGGAAAAAGCGAGACAGTGTTGTTTAAGAAACGGCTCTGAACTCCCGAAGAGCGTGACCAGGAAAAACAGAGCCGCACTCCAATATGGATGTGTGAAGCCGCGTTCTTGCATAATCGCTATCGACGCGCGGTTGAAACCGAACGGTAGAGTTGTTCGTAGGCCGCAATCATACGCGCAGTCGTGAAACGCTCCGCGTTTTCCAAGGCCTTTTCGCGCCATTGCGCACGCGCCGTTTTATCCGCAAGGCGGATCAAGTCCTGCGCAAAGCCTTCCTTGTCTTCCGGGTCACGGAGCAAGCCACCCGTGCCGACCACTTCCGCCATCGGCGCTCTGGCGCTGGAGAGCACGGGGCAACCGCAGGCTTGGGCTTCGATGATCGGCCAGCCGAAACCTTCGAAACGGGAAGGAAACAAGAAAGCTCCCGCTCCGTTATAAAGCGCTTCGAGCAATTCATCGGACGGCACAGGGACCTCGATAATGCGATGTGAGATTCCCAACTCGTCGGCCTGCGAGCGAAGGGCTGCGCTGAGCGATTCCCCCGCGAAAACCAACTGGCCGGGCCAGTCGTGCTGCGCTCGGGCAAAAATGCGTAAGACGCCTTCGCGATTTTTTCGCCGCAGATTGGAGCCGACATGCAGCAGGTAGGGCGGATCGATTTCCAAGCCCGCGATAACGCTGAGGCGGGCCGCAGTCTCGCCCGACGGCAACGGCCTGAATGGATAACTCAATCCCAACGGAATCATCTCGACCTGGCCGCGCGCCTCCGACGATGGAACAAGTCGATCGAGATCTCGCCGCGTCGCTTCCGAAACGCACGCGATGCTGCTCGCTTTTTGCAGCGACCGCAGAATCCAGCGCTGCAAGATGCGCCCGGTGGCGCTGGCGGGCGTGTCGGTTTCCTCGCCAAGGCCACCCCGGACGGCTAACAAGTCGTGACAGGTCACCACGACGGGCGTCGCCTCCGCCTGCTCCACATACATGGCATTGGAGTGATCGCAGATATGGATCACCGCCGGGCGGCAGTCGCGAATTTTGACGCGGAGACGACGCGGGAAGAGAACGAACTTATCGAGATAGCCGAGCCATTTGGCGACGAAGCCGCCAGCAAATCGAAATTTTCCCAGCCAAGGTTCCGGCTGGATGAGTTCGGCGCGAACGCCAGCGGCAGTCAGCCCTTGCAGCATCATAGTGCTGAAGCGCTGCATACTTTGCTGCTGATCAGCGGCGTAGTTACCGATCAACAGCACCATTGGAGTCGTCGTGCCCATTGGACGAATTGTCTTCGTCCCCAGCGTCAAATCCATGGAGACGCAAGGCGTAGGGCGAACACCGCGCCACGCGTGGCCGACCCGGAATCTCCAAGGGCTCTTCGGGGTCGTCCGAGTCCAGCGGTCCCTCCTCCGGCATCGGCTCCTTTCGCGCGGCCAGCGCCAGGCCGGTGACGAAAACGGCGAAGCCCAGGATCGTAGTCTGGCCAAATTGCCCGTTCACCATCGGCAGGAAGGCGGAGCTAAAAAGCAGGAGCGGAAGCAGATTACGCTGACGCCTGACGGAACCCAGGCAAAGGAAACCGATGCGAATGGCGAGCCAACATCTCCAGACGATGAAGGCAAGACCAAGGACCGGCCCGCTTTCCAAAAACACGCGAGACCATTCCGTTTCCGAGAGCAAAAACGTGCTCTGGCCGATGAGGAGTTTGGAGCCGCCGTTCGTGCCTACGCCCAGCCCGTAACCAAGAAAGGGCGCCTTCGATAGGACATAGAAGCCGTCCTCAAAGTCACTGAAGAAACGCGTGATCATACTCCCACTGACCGAGTTGTCCTCGGCGTCGGCGACGTCATTGAAGCGGGTGCTTAAGACTTTAACGCCTTCTTTGAAAATCGGCGTTTTGGTGACGACGAAGCCCAAGATCAGGACCACGAGAAGGGTTTGCCCGAATCGATTCACCGCCGACGGGCGCACGATTAAAACAAGCAGGAGGGAAGCCAAGACTACGCCGCAGGCACCGATGACAGAGCGGCTGCCGGAAACGGCAGCTCCGATCACGATGCTGATCGCGGCGAAAAGAAGCAGCCAATTCTTGTAAACGCCACGCTTTAACGCGGCCCAGAGGACAAAGCCCGTGGCCAGCGCCAGATAATAAACCACGCCCACGACAAACGAGAACGGCCCAGAGGTGCGCACTTTTCCGAGGGCCGACAGCATCGCCTCGCCTTCGCCACTACTGGTGCGGTTGAGGAAGGAATCGGGCTCCGATTGGAACTGCGCGACCATCAAGGCCGCGATCGGTCCCATCAGGATGAGGGTCCACCAGCCGACTTTTTCCACGTCTTCCCGGCGCAAAACGGTGGCCATAAGAAAGATAAACGGGAGGTGAAGAAAATCGCAGCGCATCCCGTAGACGGCGGTGAGGAAAATGCGTGAGTTAGGAAAAACGCCGTACAACGGAACAAAACTGATTCCGAATGACAGCAGGCCGATCACACCGAGGGAGATGACCCAGCTATTGAAAGGGAAAATGCGAGCCCGGAAGGCGAGCAAATAGGCCACCAGCACGACGGGATCGCGCACGAGCAGAAGCGGTGATGCCAGTTGCGGCAAGACCCATTTCCGCAGCATGCCCTCGGCTATAAGCAGCCCGAAGTAGAGCCAGATGGTCCACCGGATGTGTTGAATGGTTTTTTCGCGCTTCTCGTCGTTCATATGCCGGTCAGGGCCTGAATGGCGGCGAGGATGGTATCGCCATAACCACGCCAGCTTAGTTGAGCCGCACGTCTCTGGGCTGCAATCCCCATGCCACCAATGCGCTCACGATGCCCGGCGCACCAGTTTATTTTTTCCGCCAACGCTTCCGGGGAGCGAATCGGGACCAAAAAGCCGGTCTCGCCGTCCTCGATCAGGTCGTCGCCACCCGCGTTGCGCGTCGCGATGAGCGGCAATCCCGAGGCCATCGCTTCCTGCTGCACGAGCGCCCGACCTTCCACCAGCGACGGCAGCACAAAGACATCGCAAGTGCGCATCAGGCGCAGCACCTCATCATGGGGTCGCGGCGGTTCGTAGCGAAAATCGGGGAACTGCTCGCGATACCAGCTCAGCGGCCGCAGGAGCGAGCCCATCACGACCAGCTCCACGTTGGCAGAGTCGATCAACCGCATCGCGGCAAAAAGATCGGCCAGTCCTTTGCGTTGAGTCAAAGCTCCGGCAAAAAGAACGCGTAACGGGCCGGAAGGTTTCGACGGCGCGCCATCCACATTCGACGCCGGTGAGCCAAAGGGAACCATGAGGCACTGCTTTGCTTGACGAATCTGCTCGGGTAACGAATCGAGCACGAAATTGCTCGGGCAAATGACCAGCTCCGCGAGTTCGAGTTCGCGTTTTTTCCGCGCCAGTTTTTCCTCCGAATCGCGCGTCCCGCCAAGCGTTGGCTCCCAATCCGGGTAGCGCTCCGCTTCCTCGCGCAGAATCCGTTGCGCGGTTTCGTAATAGGCGATCGGCAAATCGTAGATGCGCCGCACACCCAGCGCCCGCGCCGCCGTGAAGGTGCGAAGCGCACAGTCTTCGTAGGCGTAGACCGCCCCGATCTGCTCCCGCTGTCTGTGCGCGGACAGGTAGCGCGCCGCCTTGCCGTCCAGCTCCGCCCAGACTCGATCGATGCTGGCCCAGCCGTGTTCGTGTCGCACCGGAATCCGCAGCGCGATTGCGAGCAATCGAATCATCTCGCGCGCCGGATAGGCTTTGATTCGTGCGGCGGGCAGTTTGTAGCTACGGCGACGCGCATTCGCCGGGAGAAGGGACAAAAGCGGCGAGCCCTCCGAACAACCGACCGTCGTGACAAAACGCGCCAGCAAATGCGCTTCTTCAACCGCGCCTAAGACCGCGCGCACATTAGCATTTCCAAACGGATGCGCGGCGAGGATCATATCTGGGGAGCGCAGGCCTGTGGCGTGCTGGTTGGAAAGCCCGGCCTCGCCCGCTCCGCAGGCTGCGTTACGGCGGCATTCTGCCGAAATGAACTTTTTCGAACGATGTTCGTTTGCCGGTCTCGCAACGGTTCAAGGAAAGTTCGTCGTCGCAGAATGCGACGACCAGCACGCTGCAAGCGTGCGCTCCCCAGATCGCTGTTCGCACCGTTCACGGGTTGCGCCGGGCCAACCGACGATAGCTCTGCGCATAAAACTCGATCGGCTCCAGCTCGTCTTTCAGCTCCGCCCGCGTGCGGTTCGCGCGCTCTAGATATTCGCTCTCGCTCATCGCCGCTGCCTGCTCGAGTAGCTTCGCCAGTGCCGCAGGATCGTTCGGCTCGCAGATGAGGGCCTGCTTCCCGCCCGCTTCCGGCAATCCGCCATCACGCGTGATGATACAGGGCACACCAAGGTTTCGCGCCTCCACTGCGGTCAGACCGAAATCCTCTTTCGTGTTCGGCGGCACCACCATCCAGCGCGCACTCTTCATTCGCTCCGTCTTGGTCGCTTCGTCGATGAAACCGAGCACCTCGATTCCTTGGACGCCGCGTTTTTGAATGGCGTACTCGATCAGCTTGCGCAGCGGGCCGTTTCCCATCAACACCAGTGGCCATCGTTCTCGATCGAGCTGCGCCATGGTATAGGCGTCGACGAGCGTGTCGATTCCCTTATTCGCAATCCAACGTCCGATGAAGGCAAACCCGCGGCGCTGCTCCGGCGGCGTCCAGCCTCCGGGAAGTTTCGAGACCGTCGGCACTTTGCGGCTACGCGGGCTCTTTTTCTCCGGCTCCCACGTGTTCCAGACGAACTGCGAATTATACCAACGCTCCGTCGCCAGCTTCGCGCCGACGCGCCAGAGGATGCGATGCGCATTCATCTTCCGCGGCATGTAATTGTGAATCGTGAGCGCGAGCGGCTTGCGAAAAAGCGTGGCCAGAAAGACAACATCCGGCGACGCGTTTTGGAGATGGACCACATCCGCCCCGCGCACCGCATTGACCAAATCCATGTCCGCCCGATCGCAAAAGAGAACGTCTTCGCGGCCTAACATCGTCTTCAGATCCGGCTGCACCTTGGCTCCCTTGGTTCGCTTCAAACAAATCTGGACCTCGATCTCCGGATCGCGCCGCGCCGCCTCCGTGATCGCGAGAACAAACGCTTCAATCCCGCCATAGCCGCCCTGGCAAGGCGAGACGATGAGGACTTTAAGTCGGTTCATTCACCTTGGCCGAATGATCGCCCATCCCTGCCAGGCGTGCCGCATCTCGTCCATCATCTGCAATTGCTCATCCACCGTGATCGGGTCGCAATCGCGAGCATCCGCCACGGTGCGTGGCACACTCGGGATTAGCCCGATTTCGTGAGTGGCGCGAAAGCGTTCCACCAGCGGATGGTCCGCGGTGGGCGGCGCATCGTGCAGTTCCACAATCAGATCGCACTGGCGCAAGGCGCTGACGACGTCCGGACTGAGCATCACTTGCTCGTATCCTTCGCAATCCAGAATCACCAGCGCACGGTTATCCTCGACCATCGATCGGAGCCGATCGGCGGAACAAAACCCCTGCACGCTCACGCGATCCTGCACCTGGTTCAGCACCGCCAGATCCTGGCAAGCGCCGCGCGCCCACGGATCGGTGTCGAATGCCGTCACGCGTGCCTTGGGCAGCCGACGCGAAAATCCCACCGCATAGTATCCCTCCGCACAGCCGACGTCGATGACCTGCTCATAGTCCCTGTGGCAACACTCCTCCACCGCGCCGGCAATCTCTTGTTCGTACGTCCCGAGTAGACGCGCGCCCACATGGCGATGATCGGCCAGCGGCGAATAGATCATGCCTTGGAAGGGGCCACCCGCGACCGTGCGTCCGCAGGCGGCCACGTAGCGTTTGGTCAAAACATCCAGCCCGCGTTCGCGTTCGACTTGTTCGATATAGCGGCGCGCCGAAGTCGCGGTGAGCTGGGCGTAGAGCGGTGGCGGGAGAATTTTCTGCGCCAGAGCTTTGATGGCTTTTTTCATGAATTAGGTGCCTCCGTTCCCGGCGCGACCAGAGGACGAACCATGACCGCAGGATTGCCCGCGTAGATTCCAGCTTCAACGCAATCGCGTCGCACCACCGCACTGGCCGCGATCACGCAATGATCGGCAATTTTCACACCGCCCAAAACAATGGCGTTGGAGCCGACCCAGACACCGTCCCCGATCAAAATATCGCGACCGGCAGTCGGATGTTTCTTGCGCTCTGCCATGAAGCTGTCGGGAGCGTGAGTGCCGGTGAGAACCTGGCAACCGTGGCCGAAAATCGTGTAGTTCCCCACCTGAATGCGACCGCTCATGGTGTTGAAAATCGTGTCGTTAGGGTCGGCATCGTGTCCGATGCTGAGGCGATCCTCAGGACCGTGGACGACATACTGGAGCAGCAATTTTTTCCGCAGGTAAAGCCCATCGATCATCAAAAACTTAATCATTACCCGCGCGAGAAAACGCAGTGGGGAAATCCGGTTTGGCTTGGAATCCTCGCTCATAGTTTCGTGGTGACAGTATCACTTGCTGGCGCGCGCTCATTTCCATCAGCCGGCGGCCCGACGAGAAGATTCAGGTAGCGTTGCGCCACCGTCGGCAAAAGCGGTTGCGGGGAACGAGTGGCTCCCAGCGCGTCGAGATTTTTTTCCAGCTCATCGTTCAATAGCAAGAGCGAGGGATGAGGCGAAATCACTGAGACAGAACGTGGCCCGAGGCCGCGCGGCAGAGCCACCGTTGGCACACCGCGTTCGAGGAAAGCGAGCGCGCTCGTGCTCTTAAAAATGCCCTCCGCAGGCGCGGTGGCCAGCGCCAGATCCATACTGTTCATGACTTGGTCGATCACGGTTTCACCCAGTTCTCCCAACACCAAAAGCTCCGCCCCTGGGAGAGAATCCACATAATCGCCGAAAGCAGTGAGATCGCCATTCCTCCCGAAGAGAATGAAAACCACGCGCCGGTGCTGCGCGAGTCGCAGAATGTGCGGCAACACTTCTCGAAACGGCCACTCCTTTACGAGCGAACCAAACAATCCCACAAATAGATACTCGCCCCGCTGGCTGGCTGGCGGGTTTCCGGGAAGTTGCCGCAGCAGCCACTCGTCCGCGCGCTCTCGCGAAAGAGGGATGCTGCCGAAAATTGGAACCACGTCGGCGCTGATCCCGGCGCGCTCCATTTGCCAACGATAGAGTTCGATACTGGTCCAGACCGCCTCCGGCTGAAGAGTGGAGAGGAGTCGCAGGAGTTGGCGCTTCTGCATTCCACCCAGAATCCGCTCGCGCCAAGGAGCGCCTCGATGCGCGCCCGCCCACAACTCGTGCAGAAAAACGTGGAGGCGTCGCCCGTGGAAAGCCTCGGCCAGAACTCCGCCGAGCTGCTGGATCAATCCTCGTCGAGCGAAACCAAAGTTGACGAATTGCAGGCTGACCCACTCAACCTGATGCGCCACCAAGTAGGACTGGAGACGCTTCGTCTTCGCGCGGGGACCGGCTCCCGCCGCGTTCTCCAGAAACAATCGACGCTCCCGCGGATCGCTTTCCTCGTTTCCATCACGATCGCATTCATTCCATGACGCGAGGTGGCAGACGATCCCCTGCGCGGACAGAGCATCGCTTAAGCGGAGACAATAATCCGCCACGCCTCCAGAACCCGCACGTATGGTCGGGGCGAGAAAGAGGACGGACGTGGGCGACATGAGGGTGGCAGCTTGTTTCGTCTAACGATTGCGGATTCAAGGCCCAGTCAACCCACCGCCACGCAAATGCCGTCGGTAAATCTCGATCGCATCGTGGGCGATTCGCGGCCAGGAGAAATCGTCCGCGGCTTGGATACTCGTTTGCGAGAGCGCGCGATAATCGTGCTCATCAAGCGACAAGACGGTGGTGAGCCGCGTCGCAAACTCCGCGACCTGCCCGCACGGCACCAAAAGCCGCGGAAGCTTCTTTTGCAGAATATCGCGCGGCCCAGCGGTGTCGTAAGCCACCGTGGGAATGCCAGCCGCGAGCTGCTCAATGACCGCGAGCCCGAAGCCCTCCACATAACTCGGAAAGGCTCCGACCGTGCAATCGGCGAGCAAGCCGGGCAATTCTTCGGGTTGATAATCGGAGATGCACTCGACGTTTTCCGCCGCCTCCCCCAGCGCGGCGCGGATCACTTGCGCCTCGACCATTGTTCCGAGAAAGCGAAAACGCGTTTGCGGCACTGCTGTGCGAACGGCCCGGATGATGGCCGCCCAGTCGTGCGCGCCCTTTCGTGGGCTCCACATGCCGACGAAGGAAACCAGCGGCTGAGAAAGCCGGACCTCGGGCCGGATCGCTGCCGCCGCGAAAGCGCGCGCGCGGTCTGGCGTGAGGCCGTAAGGCTGGACCACGATCCGCTGCGCCGGATTTTTTTCTGCACGCAAACAGGTGGCTTCTTCCTCGTTAGGCACGTTGATCAAATCGGCCTGGCGGACCGCCCGATCCGAATCGCGTAAAACGCGGCGCCGCACCAGCCGGTAAAATATGCGACCGAGCAAGGTGCCGCGCGCGGAGGGCGGCCTCTGCCCCGCCATCCGTTGTTCGAAACGCTCGTAAAGGAGATAAAGGCCGACGGAACGTGCGACCAAAAGGCCATGAAACCCCAGTCGACGCTTCGAGAAAGGGAGCGTGCCGATGAGAGCATCGATGACGTCAAACTTGTGCGCGTTCGCCTTTACAAACGCAGCCGCCTTGTATGCGAAAAGAACCTGCCGAAGGGCAAAGAGCGGCCGGGAAGAGCATTCGACCGGATACGCGTCCGTCAGGCAGAATTTCTCCACCGTGTGACCAGCAGCGCGCCACTGGTCTGCCAGCTCCATCCAAACCCGGGTGGCGCCGAGACGCGGATCCCACTGCAGATTGACGACCACCAGAATACAAAGCGGCTTTTCCATTTCGCTGGCTAGGAGCCAAGGGCCGTCCAAAACTTGTGGCGCACGGGATTCACATAATGCCGCATGATGCGCTCCGGATCCTGGTGGAAGTCGCGATACGAGAATTGGTCGTCGAGCTGGAGGAGGAATTTCCTGGGATCCAACGGTTGGGCCCCATTCGTGTGCATGGCCAGATGGGTCAGGGTCTGGTTGGTAAAAAAGGTTGGTTCTCCCGGCAACTGCAGAAACCGCTCTAGACTGGCAGTCCAATCCAACTTCTCGCGCCAAAATACAAACCCGGCGTTGACCGGATTAGCGCGTTCCGCGGGGTCACGGAAGATCCGTTCGTCCGCGGAAAGCTGGCAATCCGTGAGGAACGCTGCCGGCCCTGCGCCAGCGAAAAGTTCGACCGTAAGAGCGTGAGCGCCCGGGAAGAAAAGCACGTCCGAATCGAGATACAGCGCGGGCCCATCCAGCGGAAGCGCCATCATCAACGCGAGCTGTTTCCCCGTGGGATGCCCGGTGAGATAGGCGTGCAAACGAGACGGAAGGTCCCGCGGAAAATAATCGCTCGGTTGCGCAATCACGAGGTGTGGATCGAGACGTCGCAACAGTTCCAAACTACGCGGACGGTGCGTGCCATCGGAGACGATCGTGATCTTTTTCGGCTGGCCAGCATGGCGCAGGAGCGAGCGAATGGACGCGATCTGCTCAGGCAGCGCGGCTTCGCCGGAATATGTGTAAACTTCGAAAGGCAGCGGTTCGCCATTCCGGACGACCGGGGCGGGCAGATAAGGCAAAGCCGCAGAGAAGGCGGCGCGCACGGCCGCTGCCTGCGTCCGCGCGAAATGATAGCCGAAATTTAACATCCGGATCTCCCGGCGCGGCACGCTATTCCGCAGCGCAGCTCAGCCCTAGCAAAAGACGAAGGACGAATGCTCGGGGCAAAGACGAGAACGGGCGAGAAGGACATCATCTGAAGTTGCAGTTAACTCAATTTTCGAAAGCTGCACCTCGGAAAGCGTGGAATCAGCGGCCGGAAGTAATTGTATGGCCATGGCGAAGCAAGCCTAACGCCAGATATGCGCTCAGACGGGGCGTTTATGGGCGAAACCGGAACGCGCAGGTGACGATGGCACCGCGATTCCCTACAGTGCGCGGGTGAATAGGGCTTTTCTGCGACGAATTCCCGGAGCCAGTTGGCTTCGAGGTGGCTGGCCGGATGAGGCTCGCTTCCTCGTGCAATTGACGGCCTTACGCAGCGTTCTCGCCGAACACGAATTTGAAGGTTCATGCTTGAACGCCGGCTCTGGCGAGGGTCTCTACGCGGACTTCCTGGACGCGTTTCCCAAGGTGACGCACATCGCCCATATGGACCTGGAGCGGCCTGACATCGCCACGCGGTTCGGAAACGACCGGCATGCCGACTGTGTCGGCTCCATGACAGACCTGCCCTTCGCGGACCAGAGTTTCGAATCCTGCCTTTGCACCGAAGTGATGGAGCACGTGCCGGACGACGAAAAGGGATTCTCCGAACTCAGCCGCGTGCTTGCGCCTGGTGGATTGCTCCTGATCACGACCCCGACGCCGCCGGCTCCCGACGATCCCGCTCATGCGCGAGAGGGCTACACGTCGGACGAAATGCGCACGAAACTCGAAAGGCACGGCTTCAAAATTCTGCGGCAAACGTTCTGCTTTCACTGGATCATGCGCGCGCTTCTCGTCGTCTGGCGTTGGCAATTTGAGACCCTCGGAAAAGGCGAGCGCAGCGTGATGCCGCGGTTTCTCGTGGTCCTGGCGGGCGTGCTGGATCGCGCGCTCCGGATCGGGCGACCGTGGGATATCGTGGTTCTGGCGCAGCGTCGGCCGTGATGGTGTGGTCATCGGGTCGTGAGATGATGTCGGTGATCCTTCGGCCCGAGGGCGGGCCGGCTCCATTGCGTCGGGCAGCGTGGAGTCGGCGCGCCCTCGCGCCGAAGGCTGAACTGATACTTCCCGATGGCGTCGAGGGAAACGAAAACCGGCCATCGCCCGGTCAGACCGAGGCGGTCGAATCGGCGTGCATGAAGAATTAGGAAACGTGGTTCCCGTGATTCCCCAGGGCCGCTACTCCGTGACGCTCTTCCACCGGCGGTGGCGGCGTGTTGTAGTACTCGGAATACTGGTAGTAATAGTACTCCGGCAGCGAGGTGTCGACGTAGTTCAGGATCACGCCGGGCACATTGACCTGCCGATTGTAGAGCAGCTCGAGCGACTTTTTCGTCAAGCGCGCGGAGGTGTAAGAGAGGCGGACCACGAAAATCGTGGCGTCGATCTTCGGCGCCAGACTGGTGGTGTCGTCGGCCGCCAAAACCGGCGAGCTGTCGATGATGATGTAGTCGTAGTGATTGTAGATTTCCTGCAGCAGCCGATCAGTGGAATCGCGCAGGAGATGTTCGCTGGGCTGCGAAAGGGTGCGGCCGCGTGGGAGAACGAAAAGGTTTTCGTAAGCGGTCGGCACGACCACTTCCTGCCAGGCGACTTCTCCCTTAAGGACTTCAGAGAAACCGATCTGCGAGGAGAGATCGAATGCTTCACGTTGCGCACCACGGCGAAGATCGCCGTCGATGAGGAGAGTCTTCGCGCCGGAAAGGGCGAAGGTGATCGCGAGATTGGCGGAGATGGTGGACTTGCCTTCGTTCGGCACGGCGCTGGTGATGAGGAATGTCTTCGGCCGCGGACCATCGTAAGGCATGAAGAAAATGGAGGAGCGGATGTTCCGATAGGATTCGGCAAAGACGTGCCTCGCATCATCCGGCTGCAGCAGAGTGATCCGGCCTTTCGTTTTCTCCCGCGGAATCTGGCCGAGCACGTTCTCGGTAAAGTGATTCTGGAATTCGCCAAACGAAGCCATCCGATCGTCGATCCGATCGAGCAGGAGCAGAATGCCAATGCCAGCGAGAATGCCACAAGCCAATCCGATGAGCAGGCCTTTGATCAAACCGGGCCGCACCGACACAGGCATGGTGGCGTTTTCCATGATGGCGACCTGATCGTTGCCGTCCACGACTTGGGAAACGCCGATGTCTTTGATGTTATTCGTCAGGCGCTCGTAGAGGAGCTTGAGCCGGTCGACTTTGCCCTTGAGGCGATTGAATTGGGCGAGCCGCTGCGAAAGATCGAGCGCTTTCGTCTCCCACTCTTTGATATTGGCCAGGAGATTCTCCATCTGCTTACCGATGGAGTTGCGCCGCGTGGCGAGTTTCTCCACCGCGTCGGCGCGATATAAGACGATTAGATTTTCGTACTTCGCGATCTCGTCGTTCAGTTTGGTGATCTTCGGGTGCTTCGGGCGAAGGTCCTGAGCCAGCGTGTCGCGCTCAGCTTTGAGCAATTGAACGGACTGCTTCGCCTTCAAGTAATCGCCTTCCGGTCCCACATCAGAAAATGGCATCCCCTGCGGTGCTGGCTGGGTGTTCTCGGTGGTGGCGCCGGGCGAAGCGGACGGGTCCCCGGTCGACATCGGCGCGCGGTCGAGATTTTGGTCAAGATCGAGCTTTTCGAGCAATTCGTATTCGGTCTTAAGCGAGGCGTAGTTTTGATTCAGACGGACGAGATACTGCGCCGCGCTATTCCCCTCTTCCTGGATGAAACCAATGTTGTTCTGCTTCTGAAATTCGAGCATCTCCTCTTCGCCCACGCGGAGATCTTTCTCCACCTGGATCAATTGCTCAGTGATCGCCGTCGTCACGGTGTTCCCCTGGTCCTCTCGCATCCCTTTTTTGAAATCGAGATACTTCTGCATCATGGCATCGAGATACGCCTGGGTGTAATCGGGCGTGGCGCCGATCGCCTGCAGGTCGAAGATCGAGGTGCGCGGCTTTTGCGTGACGTTGATTACGACCTTCGAGGGTTGCAATTCCGGATGAGTCGAGCGCACCAGGGATTCCGCGCTCCGGCTGACCTCCGAGCTCTGCATGAGCTGAATCTGGGTGCCGTAGAAATTGACGCTGTCTTCACTGTAGACGGCGCTCTGGCTGATATTCATCTTCCCCGCGAGCATCATTTTGCTGGTGGAAAGGAACTGCGGCGGCGCCTGATAAATCATCCAGGCCTGCACAAAAAGTCCCAGGCAAACCGTCAAAAGCAGCACCCACCAGCGCCGCCGTAGCAACGCGCGATAACGGTGCAGCCGGGTAACAAACGAGGTGGTCCAGGCCGCTGCGCTGGGCCGATCGGGCGTGGGTGTTTGCATACTAGAAATTGATGAGCTTTTGCGGGACGAAAACCTGATCGTCAGGCTGGAGGACGGCGTCTTCTTCGCTCTTGCCTCTCTCGATCACGTTTTTCAAATCAACCACAAAATCCTGACCGTTCTTGCGCGTGACCCGGACCTTCCGCTTGTCGGCAAAATCGCTGAAGCCCCCGGCGCGGATGACCGCCTTGCTCACGGTGTAGGATTCGTCCGGCGGAATCTCCTGCGGACCCGGCCCACGGACGGAGCCGGTGATGTAGACTCTGCCGCGAGATTTTTCGCTCACGTGGTCGACCGCAATAATGACCGTGGCGTGGTAATAATATTCCTTCTCCAGCATCGCCTTGATGGAGTAAGCGAGCTCCTTCGAGGTCTTGCCCGAGGCCTGCACCAAACCGACATATGGCACTTCCAACTGCCCGTTATCGTTTACCCGCAGGCGCTGGGATTCGTTATCCCGATCCTCCACCACGCGGAAGCTGACGAAATCGTTCGAGCCCAGACGTTTTTGGTCGTCGAGCACGTTCATCGAGTTGGTCAGCATGACCGTACTCGTGGTGGATGGTTCCGGCCCGACCACTCGCGCGGCCGGCGGGGCCATCATGGGCGGAGTGCTGCTATCCTGCGCCTGCGCCCGCAGCAGAGAAGCGGCATCCTGTGCCCGCAGCAGCGATCCCGAAAGAGATGCCACGACTAGGAAGATGCAGGTCCAGGTTCTCATGCAATTGCAAAAATCTCCAAGTTAGAAGCTGTAGGTGCCGTCGATCGAGACGCGGTTTTGTTTGTAATCACGCAAAGGCACGTCCGAATCCTTCCGCGTATATTGATAGCGAGCGCCCAGCGTCACGTGGGTGGTCAATTGATAGCCGAGCGAGAGCGCACCGCCGTAGCGTTGCAGATGCTCGTTGATGAAACCGCCGGAATCATCCCCGTCTTCGTAGAAGAACTCGGTCGCCAGCAGGGTGCGATTGATAATGTTCCAGGTCGCAGTGTGGCGGACGTAGTTCAATTTGATGTAATTGGAATTCACGCCGAGCTGCGATTCGTGGCCCACGGAGAGACGCTGCGTGAGGGACGCGTTGATCCGATGTGAGAGCAGTAGGTTGACGTAATAATCGTCCAGATTTGACGAGTCGTCGAAGGTCTGGAAGATGGCGCCGCCGGGGAGAAAGCCCGGAGGAAATGGTCCAAAGGTCACCGTGTTCCCATCGGAACTGATATTCTGGTAGCCGCCGGCGATGCGCAGTTTGAGGTAACCCGTGATTTGCGTCTCGACGAAGGCGCCGAGGCTAAACGTGTCCGAATCGTTCAGGAGATCCCGGTCGTAGCGAGTGAAGACATAATTTCCTTCCACGCCAACGCCCGTGGTTGAGGTCGCCGCGACGCTGATCGTGCCCATCAAGATCTCAGCCTGACGATCCAGATAATCGAAGTCGTCAGTCGTGGCGATGAAGTTGTAATGGTCGTAGCCGAAGGTGACGACGGCCTTGTTCAAATCCCACAAAACGGAGACGCCCGCGGTATTCTGGAAGCGTCCGTAGTCGGCCACATTGCTGAGGCCAGCTTCGCCAATTGGATCCTGTTCGAGCGAGAAACGATCGTGGAAGTTGATCCGGAAATCGCTCACGAAAACGTCGAACGAGAGTTGCGAGTTCGGCTGGAGCAGGATCGCGTTGGTGTTGTACTCCGAGTGATCGAGGTAAAAGGCGTAGCCGATTCCGAGATCGAGACGCAGGGTGTTGAGCTGCGTGACCGGCCAAAGGACGTTGAAATTCACCTGCGGGCGAAAGACGAAATCCGACTGCTCGTTCACTTCCGCGTAATTGACGTTGTCGTTGTATTCAATCCCGGCCGTCGCGCTCATGCGAAAGCGGATCGGTCCAACGAGCAGATTATAAGGGATGCGATCGAGCGATTGCCGGCGTGATTCCGCAGCCGCTTCTCCAGCAAGCGAGGGGCGAATGGCATCCTGAGCGTGGACGAATGCGGTCGCAAACAGAAGAGGAAGAATGAGGGCCAAGCCAAATTTCCGCGCCGGGGCGGAGGGGCTAAAGGACGTGAATTTTCGGCTCATGATCGGACAATGTAGTTGAGTTAGCAGGACTGATACCAGAGCGGGAACAATGCGGAATTGATTCCATATTGTCCCCTTCCCGAGGCAAAATCCCTCCGGTATGGATTGATTGATTACACACACTCTGCTTGTTCTTACGCGTTCAGATTTACCGGGCACCGCAAAGGGCAGCAAGCGAAATCGGGCCCATTCGCGCATCTGAAATCATTACGCGGATCGAATTCCATCCAAGCGTATACATTTAAGAAGGCAAAAAAAGGCGTCGTCTGGCGCGCTCTAAGCTTTTCCAAGCGGCATGAAACGCTTCTTTTTTCTCAGTTTCACCGCGCTCTTCGTCTCCGCTTTCGCCGCTGTCGGCGAGCCGTTGCCCGCTGCCACTGCCAATATTGAATGCACCACGCCCGACGGCCGCGTCATCAAAGTGCCCGCCGCTGCCGCCGCAACTTCCAACGCTCCCGCGCTTCTCGTCGGCGACGACATGATCACCTGCCCTCTCCAGGAAGGCGAAACCACTTTTGTGATCAAACTTTCCAACGCGGCGTTCCTCGACCGGTTCACCTTTGTAAATGAAAACGCGACCGCTGCCGGTCGACTGAAGATTTCCGTCTCCAACGATCGCCTGCCGGTGCAGAGCCCGAAGTGGGTCGATGTGGAGGGAAACATCGCCTTCAGCCAAAAACGGCTCTTCAACGTCTCGACCGTGGGCGTGGAAGCACGCTACGTGAAGCTGTCCTTCCGCGTCGATAAGACGGAACGCGTCGCCTCCCTCGGCCGGTAAATTGCGGCCCTCAGGCAGCCAGGCTGCCCCCTCCTTTGGCGCGGGCCCATCCCTTCGCCTAACGAACGGATTCTGCTCACGATCAGAGCTGTTTACGTGCGTTCCGTTTTTAAAAGGTACCGGAAACGTTGGCACGGGAGCGGCTATGGCCAAAGGAATGAAGCGTCAGTCTCCGTTCTCTCCCTGGTCACAACTCGCCCGCTGCGCCGGCGCGTTCTTGCCGCTCGTCCTCGCCACCAGCCTCTTCGCGCAAGCCCCGGACGTGAAGGTGGACCTCACCGGCAAACGGGTCGTCGTGACGGACGGCAAGGAATCCTTCGTCAAGGCTGACAAAGCCGCTCCCGGCGACGTCATCCAATACGAAGCCGTCTATCGCAACGACGGCAAGGCCGAAGCCAAAAACGTCGTGGCCACCGTGCCGATCCCGCAGGGTATGACACTGGTCGCCGATAGCGCCAAGCCGGCCGCCGAACAGGCGACCACTGACGGCAAAAATTTCAGCCCCGCGCCGCTCATGCACGAAGTGAAAAACGATGCCGGCGTGATGGAAAAACAGCCCGTCCCGCTTTCCGAATACCGCGCTCTCCGCTGGACCCTGCCGGAACTCGCTCCCGAAAAAACCGCCACCTTCGTCGTCCGCGCTCAGCTCCTCGTGAACTCCCCCGCCAAATAATTTCCCCAACAAACAAAACAAATGAACACGCCTCGTCTGCTCTCCTACACCACCCGCGGATTTCTTAAGAACATCCGCATCCTCCTTGCGCTCCTTGCCCTCGCCATCGTGGGCAGTGTCGCCTACGCCGTCGCTCCGCCCGCGAACACCAGCATCGGTAACCAGGCCAGCGCCACCTACACGGACGCGAGCAATACCCAGCGCACCGCCACTTCGAACACCGTCATCACGATCGTGCAACAGGTCGCGAGCTTCACGCTCACGACCGACGGCCAGGCCAAGCCCGCCGCGCCCGGCGGTCAGGTGGTCTTTCCGCATACGCTCACTAATACCGGTAACGGCAGTGATACCTTCAACCTCTCGGTCGCGAACAACTCCGGCGACAATTTCGACCTCTCGAGTCTCGTCCTTTACGCCGACGTGAACGGCGACGGCATTCCAGATAACAGCACCCCGATCACCAGCACCGGCACCTTGGCCTCTGGCGACTCCTTCAAGTTCGTCGCCGCCGGCATCGTTCCGAGCGCGCAGACGGCCCTGCAAACCGCGGCCCTCACGGTCTCCGCCGTCGGCACTGCGACCGGCACGCCCGCTCCAGTTCAGACCAACATCGACACCACCACGGTCACCTCCGACGCGGTCATCAACGTCACCAAAGCCGTCAGCGCCGCCAGCGGCACCGCGGGCAGCGGTCCATACACCTTCACCCTCACCTACACGAACACCGGCAATAACACCGCGACCAACCTGACCCTCACGGACGTGATCCCGGCGGGCATGACCTACGTCCCCGCCAGCGCGCGTTGGAGCATCACCGGCCCGGGCGTTGTCCTCACCGACGCCGCCGATGGCGCCCAAGGCACCGCCCCGAACACCATCACTTATGACTTCGGCCAAACTGCGGCGAATCGCGTCACCGCCATCGTCTCCCGCGTCCAACCGGGCGAAAGCCGCACCGTCACCTTCCAGGTCACGATTCCTGCCGCGCAACCGGCCGGCGTGATCCAGAACACCGCGAACTACAGCTACGATCCCGGCACCGGAACGCCCACCGGCACCAACCCGACGAACACCGCCACCTTCCGCGTCGTGCAAGGCGCCGCCGTCACGATCACCTCCGACACCGTCGCCAATGCCGTGCAAGGCAGCACGGTCTCGTTCACCAACGTCGTGACCAACACCGGCAACGGCCCGGATAGCTTCGACATCACGCTCTCGAACACCTCGTTCCCAGCCGGGACGACTTTCCAACTCTTCAAGACCGACGGCGTCACCCCGCTCGTCGACACGAACGGCAACAGCACGCCTGACGTCGGCACCCTCGCCGTCAACGGCACCTACTCGCTCGTCGTCCACGCCATTCTGCCTCCTGGTTCGTTTGGCGTTGGCGTGAATTATACCGTCAATGTTATCGCCACCTCGCGGGTGAACAGCGCCACCAGCGCCAACGGAAACGACATCGTCACCAGTGTCACGGCTAGCACGGTGGACGTCACCAACACCCGCTCCATCGCCGGTGGTGCGAATGCCGGAGACGGCTTGGGCGTCGGACCCGAAGCCTCCCCCATCGTGACCAATCCCGCCGCCAGCGGCACCCAGACCCGCTTTGTCCTCTTCATTAACAACACCGGCACCTCGGCGGACACCTACGCGCTCTCCGCCAGCACGCTGGCAGACTTCTCGACCGGCTTGCCCACAGGCTGGAGCGTCGTCTTCACCGATATCAATGGCACTGTCCTGACCAACACCGGCGCGATTCCAGCGGGCGGCAACAAGCAGATCAACGCCGACATCAGCATCCCCTCCGGCAGCACCCCGGGATCGGTCGCGGTTTATTTTCGCGCGCTTTCGCCCACCTCGACTTCGCTCGATCGCATCCACGATCAGATCGACGTCTCGGCCATGCGCCGCCTCTCGATTACGCCGAATAATTCCGGCCAGGTCGTAGCCGCCGGCACCGTGGTCTTCAGTCACACGGTCGCCAACGTCGGCAACGTCCTCGAAGGCGATGGCACGCTCAGCAGTGTCGCGCTCGCCGCCAACAACGCCCTGCCCGGCTGGACCTCCGTCTTGTATTACGACGCGAATAACAACGGCGTCATCGATCCGAGTGAAAACCCAGTCTCCGACCTCAGCTTCGTCAGCAACTCCGCCGCCGGCCTCGAGCCCGGTGAGAGCGTCCGCATCCTCGTCAAAGTGACCGCCCCCGCCGGTGCGCCCGCGGGTCAGACCGATTCCATCATCATCTCCGCCACCACCGCGAATGGCACCTACACCACGCCAGTGCCGGCGGTGGCGAATGCGACCGATTCCGCGGTCGTCGTCGCCAGCGATCTCCAGATCCTGAAGGAACAAGCGCTCGACGCCAACCTCGATGGCGCTCCCGATACTTCCTACAGCGTGGCCGATCTCAGCACCGGCGCTTTGCCCGGCAAGGCTTTGCGTTACCGCATCACGGTGCGGAATAACGGCTCCGCTCCGGTCGATAACGTGAAGGTCTACGATTCCACGCCAGCGTTCACCGCTTACACGATCACTGGCCCGGCGGCCGTCAATGGCGGCTCGGCCCCCAGCGTCGGCCCGATCCCCGCGGACGGGGCTGCCGGTTCCATGCAATTCAACGTCGGCACCCTGAACCCAGCCGAGCAGGCAGTCATCACCTTCGGCGTCAAGATCGACCAGTAAAATTTGGCTCATCAGCGCCACTTTCATGACTCCCGCATGCACCAGACCGGACTCGCTTATCTCCCGAGCCTGTTCCGCGTTCTGGTGCTGGCGGGAGTGTGTGCGCTAGCCAGCGCGCGAGCGGACGACGTGGTCAACACCGCGGCGGTTTCCTTCGATGGGACTGCCGGCGCGGTCACGCTCAACACCAACGTCGTCCGCGCGATGCTGCCCGACGACCCGCCCGCGGGCGTCCTCTTCGTTCAGAAAAACGCCTCGCGTTCGATCGCGGAAATCGGCGACTTCGTGGATTACACGGTCGCGATCAAAAACGTCTCGCCCAATGCGGTGCCGGACGCGCTGGTGGAAGATCGTCTGCCTTTCGGATTCTCCTTCCAAAAAGGTTCCGCACGGCTGAACGGCGTCGTCATTCCAGACCCGACGGAAGGCGTCGGACCCCTCATCACTCTCTCGATCGGACGAGTCGATCCGGGCAAGACCCTCACTCTCACTTACCGCGTTCGCATTGGCGTGGACGCTTCGCACGGCGATGGCGTTAACCGCGCCCAAGCCCGCTCCACCGCCGGGCCGCTTTCCTTCAGTAACATCGCCACCGCGTTGGTGGAATTGCGCGCCGGCGTCTTCACCAATCGCAGCGTCATCATCGGTAAAGTCTTCGTCGATCAGAACAAAAACCGCGTGCAGGATGCCGGCGAACCGGGCGTGCCCGGCGTCCGTCTTTACCTCGAAGACGGCAGCTACGTCATCACCGATGGCGAAGGAAAATATTCCTTCTACGGCATCTCGCCGCGCACCCATGTGGTGAAGCTCGACCGCATTACCCTCCCGCCGAACGCCGAACTCGAGCCGCTCAATACCCGCAACGCCGGCGATGGCGGCAGCGTCTTCGTGGAAGCGAAAGGCGCGGAGCTGCGCAAAGTGAATTTCGCCATCGGAAACGCCACGCCGGAGATCATCGCCTACGTCACCCGCATGATCGCTGCCACCGAGGCGAACGACTCCGGCGAGGTGTCGGCTAATTTACGCAATAATCTCGACCGCAACGGCACGCAGACGCTCGCGGTCGATCGACGTTCCCTCCCCTCCAGCGGCCTGATTTATCCCGGCGTCTCCGTGCAGCCGACCTCGCAGGATCGGACCCAATCCGCCGACAGCGTCGTGCTCGGCGGCGCTCGTTCGGAAGTCGGCGCTCTGCCCACAAATTCCTTCCGCGGTTTCGGCAGCGCGCCGCCCACCTCCGTCGCCACGCCGACCGACCCGCTCAACCCGCCCGCCATCCCGCTCCCCAGCGTGACGCTCGAACAAGCGCTCACCGCCAACGGCAACACCGACTCGTTCGGCTTCGTGGACTTGAAAGACCGCGATACTCTCCCCGCCACACAAGCCGCCGTGCGCGTCAAAAGCGTGGCCGGCGCCAGCGTGATCCTGCGCGTCAACGGAGTGCCGGTTCCCGCGACTCGTGTCGGCAAAAAAGTCACGATGAGCGCGGAAGGGATCGAAGCGATTGAGTTTATCGGCGTGCAATTACGTCCCGGCGAAAACACGCTGGAAGTCGTGCAGATGGATCAATACGGCAACCCCCGCGGCGCCAAATCCATCACCGTCATCGCGCCGGATAAACTCGGCCGCATCAGCATCCACACTCCCGACGACGCCACCGCGGACGGCAAAACTCCCGCGCGCATCGCGGTGGAATTGCTCGACGACAAAGGCGTGCCGGTCACTGCCCGCACCGCGCTCACCCTCGAAGCCTCACTCGGCCAATGGCTCGCGCCTGATCTCAATCCGCGCGAACCCGGCACTCAGGTTTTCATTGAAGGCGGTCACGCTGAGTTCGCCCTCGCCGCGCCCGTTGAACCGGGCGAAAGCCACGTCCGCATCTCCAGCGGTTTGATGGAGAGCGACACCCTCGTTTCCTTCCTGCCGGAATTGCGGCCGCTCATCGCCGCAGGCGTGATTGAAGGTGTGATCAACACCCACCACCTCAGCGGTGGATCGCTCCTTCCGGTCAGCTCACGCGACACTTTCGAAAACGAGCTGCACGATTTCGCCACCTCCGGAAATGATGGCCACGCCGCCGGGCGAGCCGCCTTTTTCCTCAAGGGCAAAGTGCTCGGCAGCTATCTGCTCACCGCCGCTTACGATTCGGAAAAAGACACGCGCGATCATCTCTTCCGCGACATTCAACCAGACGAGTTCTACCCGGTTTACGGCGACTCCTCGATCAAGGGTTTCGAAGCGCAATCGACCGGCCGGCTCTTCGTCCGCGTGGATCACAAACGCTCTTACCTGCTCTACGGCGACTTCGTGACGCAGGCGCCTAACGACATCCAGCAGCTCGGCAATTACAACCGCAGCCTCAACGGCGTGCGCGAGCATTTCGAAAACAAGACCGTCAGCGCGAACGCCTGGGCCAGTTACGACAACACCCGCCAGAGCATCGAAGAACTCCGCGCCAATGGCACCAGCGGACCTTACGGTTTCCGGGCCTCGAACGGTCTCGTCAACAGCGAGAAAATCGAAATCATCACCCGCGATCGCGATAATCCCGGCCTCATCATTAAGACGGTGAGCCTGACCCGTTTTAGCGATTACGAATTCGAACCGCTCACCGGCCAGATCCTTTTCAAAGCGCCCATCCCGAGCCTCGACGCGGACCTCAATCCCATCTCCATCCGCGTCACCTACGAGGTCGATCAAGGCGGCGATCGTTTCTGGGTTTACGGAGCCGACGCGCAGGTAAAAGTGCATCCCCGCGCGCAGATCGGCGGCGCTTTTGCGCGCGATGAAAATCCGCTGGGCCATTACGGTCTCTACAGCGGAAACGCTGTTTTCGATCTGGGCCGGAAGACGCTCCTTTTTGGCGAATTCGCGCATTCGGAAGACGCGCTCGTCGGTGATGGCAACGCGGGCCGGATCGAGCTGCGCCACAGCTCCGAGAAAATCTTCGCGCGTCTCTTCTGGGGTCGCGCCGATACCAATTTCAAAAACCCCTCCGCCATCCTCACCGCCGGCCGCACCGAAGGCGGCGCGCAAGTTTCCTATCAAGTCGGCAAGAAGACCCGCGTCCTCGTTCAAGCAGTCGATACCGAAACGCAGGAAGGCGGCAGCCGGCGCGGCGCCCTCCTCGGCATCGAGCAAACTTTCGGCAGCGACATTCGTCTCGAACTCGACGGCCGCTACAGCAAGGAGACGACCGCACCCGCCAGCCCCTCCACCGCGGAGACGCCGGGCGCCACGCCTAACGAGGTCCGCAGCCTGCGCACGAAGCTGACGCTGCCGCTCCCATACACGCAAGGCGCCGGCCGGGTTTACGGCGAATACGAACAGGATCTTTGGGATGCCGACAAACGCCTCGGCGCGCTCGGCGGCGAATTTCAGGTGGACGCGAAGACGCGCATCTACGTTCGGCACGAATTCATCTCCTCGTTAGGCGGGCCCTTTGAGTTGAACAGCGTGCAACGCCAGAACACGACCGTTTTTGGCGTGGAAAGCACCTACGCGAAAGACGCCGCGCTCTTCAACGAATACCGCGCTCGTGATGGCTTCAGCGGACGCGAAGCCGAAACCGCGGTCGGCCTGCGCAACGCCTGGACGCTCGCGGACGGCCTCCGTTTAAGCACCAGCTTCGAACGCGTCGATCCGCTGGAAGGCGCGAACACGACCACGAAATCCACCGCCGTGACCGGCGCGCTGGAATACACCGCGAACCCCGATTGGAAAGGCACCGCCCGCCTAGAACTACGCTCGAGCGACACCGTCGATAGCCTGCTCAACACTTTCGGTCTCGCCTACAAATTGAGCGACAACTGGACCGCGCTCGGCCGTTCTGTCCTCTATCTCGCGGAGAACAAAGGACTCGACGGCGTCGATCAACGGCAGGCCCGCGTGCAAGGCGGATTCGCCTGGCGGCAAACCACCGCCGATGTCTGGAACGCGCTCGGCAAATATGAATTCCGGACCGAGAACGGCGCGCCGGGCACCTTCAATGGTGGCCTCGCATTAGCCGGCGCCGGCGAAGTGCAACGGCGCGTCAACATCCTCTCGTTAGACGTGAACTGCCAGCCCAGCGCCGATTGGCAATTGAGCGGACACTACGCCGGCAAACTCGCTTACGACGATTCCATTAATCACAACGACGCCACCTCCGCGCATCTCGTCGGCGGGCGCGTAATCTACGACCTGATGAAGCGCGTCGATCTCGGCTTCAGCGCCAGCGCGCTGGTCGATGGCAATGGCGCGGTGCAATACACTCTCGGGCCCGAAATCGGGTTCACGATCGTGGACAATCTGCGCGCCGCGATCGGCTATAATTTCCGCGGCTTCGACGATCACGATCTGACCCAGGAGCAATACACTTCCGGCGGATTCTACCTCGCCTTGCGCTTGAAATTCGACGAGTCGCTCTTCAGTCGGCGCAAGGAGGGGAAATGAAGCGGCGTCTCGTTAGTCTCCTCCTCGCGGGCGCGGTCTTTTTTCACGCGAACGCGAACGCCGTGACCTATACGCCGGCCGACGATTTGCCGAATCCGCCTTCGCACCTCGAGACCATCCCCGCCGGCTCGCTCGTGATCCCGATGGATAACACGCTCCAGAACATCGTCGCGCCCTTTAACGTCAAGGCCTACGGACTGGCGAACAAACTCCTTCAATCCGGTATCCCGCTGAAGTGGGCCATCTCGGCGACCAAAGTGAAAGACGGGATCGATTTCAGCGGCACCGCCAAACGCATTTTCCCCACCACCGCGGCCGCAGCTCCACTTTCCTTCAAAGCCGGTCCCTTCATCGTGCACCGCGATTTCGCAAACATCGCGCGGACCGCGATCACGGCCTTCAACACTTCCTATCCGGGCAACAATGTTGCCGTTTACGAAACCACCGCCGCCACCACAGCCGATGTGCGTTACGACCTGAAGTTCAAACCGCAAATCGGCATCAGCACCACCAATTCCAGCATCCATACCGCTCTCCTCGATTTCGCGCGCATCCCGAACTACCTCGTGGTCGCCGATACCACAATCCTCGGGTCCTCGTGTTACACCATCTTTACTCAGCCGCACACCACGTCCACCGCCGGCATCCCCGGGGTGCTCGCATACGTCCAGGCGGGCGGGAACCTGCTCTGCGAGTGCAAAGCGATCGATACCTACGAGAACATCACCACCACCCATTTTCAGACCACGCTCGGCTACGATATCGCGAACGTGAACACCGTCCTCACCTATCCGAACGCGCCACTCGCCTATAGCCAGTTCGACGGCGTGCTGGATCCAAATCCGGGTGGGTCGGAGATGGATTGGAACTTGAAGACCGGCTCCGTCTTCCAAAACGACGGTCACATCCACGCGCAAAATTCCGGCACCGACACGAACAAATACGCGGCCACCGCTTCCAAGCTTTCCAACGGTGAAGGCGGGCTCGTTTTCTACCTCGGCGGTCACAACTTCGGCGCGGGCGGAAGCGACGTTACCTTGATCAATGGCCAGCGCATGATCCTGAACACGCTCTTTCATCCCACCGCCAAGTTCGCCGCCTGCAACCAGGATTTCTCCGCCGCGATCAAAACCATCGGCGGGATCATCTCTCAGGATGTGAACGGCGACGGACTCCTCGCCGACGGTGTCGTGCGTCCGAACGTCAACGTCCGTCTTTATCAGGACGCGAATAATAACGGTCTCGTGGACGCGGGCGACACGCTCATCTCGGAAGCGGTGACGGATGTCGCGGGCGCCTACAGCTTCACTGTTTCGACCGATTTGTCGGGCAACAATTATCTCGTGACCGTCGATTCGAAAAGCGTGACGCCGACTGCCGGTTTGCGCGCTGGTTTCACGCCAGGCGACGTCTGGGCCGAGCAAACCTACGGCGACGATCCGTCCACTGTTGCGCTCGATCTCGGTCCGCGTTTCGGCGGACGCAATGGCGCGGCCTCCGATAATTTCAACACGGCCGACACCACCCCGGCGAACAATGCTTATCAGCACGTCGCGCGCGTGAATGTCACCACCATCAACGTCGCCGGCGTCGATTTCGGTTTCAGCTTCAATGCCGTTACCAGCATCCGCGCGGGTGATGGCACGGACGACGACACTTCCGCGAATCGCACCGTGCAAGGTTCGCTCCGCCAATTCCTGCAAAACGCGAACGCGATTAACGGCGCCAACGCAATGCGCTTCACACCCGCCGTGGCCGCGAATGCCGGCACTTGGTGGCGTATCGGCGTGACCGTCGCGCTGCCCGCGCTCAACGACGCCAGCACCACCATCGACGGCCAGGCTTACAGCAACAGTAACGGCACTACTGTGGTGGACCCAAACGCGGGAACACTCGGAACCGGCGGGACGGTTGGCGTCGGTGCGGTCGCTCTCGCCACCATCAACAATCCGGAGCTGGAGATTCAGAATTTGCGCAGCACCGCAGTCGTCAACGTCGGCCTCGATGTGCAAGCGGCGAGTGCCGCGATTCGACGCCTCGCCATCTTCGGTTTCGGCTCCGCCGGGAATAGCGATACGTCGGCCAATATTCGTCTTGGCGCGAGCGGCACCGGCGCAGTGCTGGAACAAAACGTCATCGGCGCAGCGGCGAACGCGTTCGCTGATCCGGGCGCCACCACGCGGTCTGCGGGCGACAACGTGCGCGTAGTCGGCAGCGCCACCGCCACGGTGCAGAACAACGCGATTGGCTTCAGCGCGGGCAACGGCGTCGCCTTGAGCGGCAGCTCGACCGGCGCGCAAATCCAGGGCAACGAAATCCGCGGCAATGGTCTCGGCAATCCTCTGCTTGCTGGCTTCAGCGTTAGCTCTGGCAGCGCCGGAACATTTCAGGCCAACCTGTTCGCCGCCAATGCCGGCGCCGGTCTCGAAGTGGCCAACGGCGCAGGTGCGAGTTCAGTTCTCAACAACACCGCGACCGGCAACGGCGTCGGCTCAGGCGGCGTCACGGCTGGCATCCGTTTGCTCGGGGCGTCGACCACGGTGGATCGCAACATTGTCACGACGAACGCGGGCTCCGGCATCCTAATCCCCGCGACCGGCGCGCAGAACACGCTCACGAAAAATTCCATCTTCCAGAACAGCGCGATCGGCATCGACTTGCTCGGCGCCAGCGCGAATCAAACGGCTGGGACTGCGCCCTTCGTCACGCCTAACGACTCCGGCGACGGCGACAGCGGCGGCAATGGCCTCCTCAATTTTCCGATCATCTCCGATGCCACGGCGACGGGCGGCAATTTGATTTTGCACGGCTTCGCCGCGCCCGGAGCCACCATCGAACTCTTCATCGCTGACGTTGATCCCTCGAATTTCGGCGAGGGAAAAACCTACACAATCACGCTGACGGAAGGTTCCGCTCAGGACACCGACAACACCACCGGCTCCTACACCAATCCGGTCAATGGCCTCAACCAAGGCGCCGATACGACCAATCGCTTCACCTTTACCATCCCCACGCCCAGCGGGATCGCGGTCGGCACCGTTCTCACCGCCACGGCCACGCTCGCGGGCGCGACCTCGGAGTTCAGCGGCAATCTCACCGTGGCCGGTCCACCCACCGGGCTGATCTCGGGCTTCGTCTACGAAGACGCGAATCTGAATCTCTTCCGCGACACGGCCGAGGCGGGGACTGGTCTCACGCTTTACGTGAAGATAATCGATACCGCCACGCCGACCGGGCCCGCGCTCGCCGCTGCGGTCGTCGACCCTGTGACCGGCGGATACACCACAAATTCTCTCAGTCCCGGCAACTACACCCTCATTCTCGACGACAACAACACGCTCAGCGACGTCACGTCGACCTTACCCCCGGGCTGGACCGCGACCGAATCCTCCGGCGGCGTGCGCACTCCCGTTCCAGTGGCCAGCATTCCAGTGCCGAATCAGAATTTTGGGCTTTATCACGGCATTCTCGTGAGCGGCCGCGTCTTTACCGATACCGGCGTCGGCGGCGGGATTGCCAACGACGGCACGCTCAACGGTGGCGAGGCGGGAATCGCGGGTGTCGTGCTCAAACTCACGGACGCGACCGGCGCGACCGTGCACTCCACCGCGACCACGAACGGCGCCGGTGATTACGCGCTGGCTTTGCCTTCCACCATCGCCGCGGGCACTGCGCTAAAGATTACCGAAACGAACAGCTTTGCTTCCACCGGCGCCACGGTCGGAAACACCGCCGGCACTTACAATCGCGCTACCGATACGATCAGCTTTTCCGTGGTGGCAAACACGACATACACCAACGTCAACTTCGGTGACGTCCCGCCAAACACCCTCAGCACCGATGGCCAGCAAGCCGGTCTGCCGGGAAGCACGATTTACTACCCGCACACTTTCACGGCTGGAACGGCGGGCAGTGTCGCCTTCTCCGCCGCGAATGTGCCAACACCCCCACTCGCCGGGTGGACCTCCACGCTCTACCGCGACATCAACGGCAACGGCCAATTCGACGCCGGCGAACCGGCGATCACCGGCCCGCTCACCGTCGCCTCCGGAGAATCCGTCTTCCTAATGGTGAAAGTCGCGATCCCAACGACCGCGCCCTTCGGAGCCAATCACATCGCGACGCTCAACGCGAATTTTACCTACACCGGCGCCAGCCCGGCACTGACCGCCGCCCTCGCGCGGAAAGATGTGACCACGGTTGGGAACCCGACTACGGCCGGCCTGCGCCTGGCCAAAACAGTCGACAAACCGAGCGCGCTGCCCGGCGAGAACATCACTTACACGATCACCTACACGAACGTGTCCAGCGACGCGCTCCGCAACGTCATCATCTACGATGCCACGCCAGCGTTCACGAAATTCGTCAACGGGAGCAACGGGCCATTGCCACTCGATCTCACCGGCGTGGTGTTGACCGCGCCCAACCCGGCAGTCGCTGGCGCGATGCGTTGGACTTTCGTCGGCATGCTAAGTCCTGGTGGAACGGGAACGGTCTCGTTCGTGGTGAAGCTCGATCAATAGCCTGCGTGCAAAGGACCTTGTAGCGACACCGCTCTGCCTGACGCGAAAATCGTTGTGCGTCGTCCGCCAGCCAATGCTCCGCCATGGCTGACCATCCTCCCCAAACGCGAGACCCAAGGCAAGCGTGGAGACGGCGCGCCCTCGCGCCGAAGTTTGGAAAATCGGCGGCAACAGCCTTCGGCCCGAGGGCGAGCCGGCTCCATCAAGCCGCAGCTCCCGTTTCACACCGCGGTAAGGCCAAAACCTGAGACGCCCGAGGCGCGTGGTTCTGCGTCGTCCGCACCGCGCGTCCCGCGCGAGGAGCGATCGAAATACTCAGCCTTAGATCGCCGCCAAAGCAGCGTCCACGTGCGGAAAGACCACGAAAAATTCGCTGACTCGCGCCGTTTCCAGAATCGAGGAAACGTCTTCCTGCACATTGGCGAGCATCAACCGGCCACCATACGCCTCCACCTGTTGCGCGCCCGTAATCAGAACGGCCAATCCCGAACTATCGATGTAGTTCACGGCGGAAAGATCCACCACCACCCGGATCGGCTCGCTTTCCAGGATGGCGTCGAGTGCCGCTGCCACTTGCGGCGAGACGTGCAGATCGATCGGGCCTTCCAGCGTCAGGACATTCGACGGTTCAGGCAATGCCATGCCCATTTTCATAGCAGATCGCGTGCGCGAGAGGCCCTCCCACCAAGAAAAAATGGCCCGCGCCAACGTCTTCCCTTCGTCTCGCCTGTCGCCCCGAATCGATTCAGCGGCCGGTCAAATTGGGCACGCTACTAGCTTAAAAGAAGTCCAGGTGCTGGTGACCTGATAAACCTCATGCGCATCGCTCCGGAATTTCAGCCTGGCACCCAACCGGTCCAAATACCAAATGACGAAAAACCCATCAGAGTTTCCCTCCGTGAAAACGCTCCTGCGCCGTCGCAAACTGGGATGGCTCCGGGCGCGGAACATTCTGCGCTCGTCGCCCTGGCGACCAACGACGCGGTTCGGGATTGGGATGTAAAAACCGGCACGCTCTCGTGGCCACAGGGTCTCGACACGCTCCTCGGCTACAAGCCCGGCGCCGCCACAGCCGACCTCGGCTTTTGGCAGCGCCGTATTCACCCCGACGATCGCGCCCGCACGGCGCAAAGCATTCGCGAAGCCCTCGCGGGCGCCCGGCTCTGGAGCGGCGAATACCGTTTCCGGCACGCCAACGATCGTTACGTCAATCTCCTGGAGCGCGCGGTGATTGAGCGCGACGAAGACGGCAAGGCCATCCGTTTTGTCGGATCGCTCATGGACATCACGGCGCGGATACAGTTGCGAGATCAGCTCGTCCGCTCGCAAAAGATGGAGGCATTTGGCCAACTGGCCGGCGGCGTCGCGCACGACTTCAATAATTTCCTCACCACCATCCTCGGCTACAGCGATCTGCTCCTGAGCGAGGTCAAAGGCAAGACCGCGCAACACATCACCGAGATTCGCGCCGCGGCGAAACGCGCCAGCGCTCTCACCGGCCAGCTTCTCGCCTTCAGTCGCCGCCATCCGCTGGAAAATCGCGTCGTCGACGTCAACAGCCTCATCGCCAACATGGAGCGATCGCTCCTGCGCTTGTTGGGCGATAACATTTCCGTCGAGTGCCACCTGCAGCGCTCGAAAGAGCCGGCGCACATCAAAGTCGATCCGCACGAACTCACCCAGATCATCGTGAATCTCGCGGTCAACGCGCGCGACGCCATGCCCGAGGGCGGCCGACTCACTCTCGCCACCGGCACTTTCCGGGTAAACGGCAAACAACCTGCCGGTTCCGGCGAAAAACTACCGCCGGGCGAATACGCGCTGATCAACGTAACCGACAACGGCACCGGCATGTCCGACGAAGTGAAGTCGCATCTCTTCGAACCGTTCTTCACCACCAAAGACGATGGCCACAGCAGCGGCCTCGGGCTTGCCACCTCCTACGGCATCGTGCGGCAAAGTGGCGGCCACATCTGCATCGAGAGCCAGCTCGGCAAAGGCACCATGGTCACCCTCTATTTCCCGAAAGTCCCCGCGCCGCCCACGCCAATCTACACCAAACCCGGCCTCTCAAAATCGCCCACCGGCACCGAAACCATTCTCGTCCTCGAAGACGACATCAGCGTCCGTCACATCTCCATCCGCGTCCTGCGCGCGCTCGGCTACGAAGTGCTCGAAGCCGCTAATGGCGAAGACGCGCAACGCTTGATCGCGCTCGAGCAGGAAAAAACGATCGACCTTCTCCTCACCGACATGATGATGCCGCAGATGAGCGGGCAGGACTTCGCCGCCTGGCTGCATCAATCCAGCCCCGACACCAAAGTCGTCTTCGTCTCCGGTTACCTCGAAGCCGGACGCCTGCCAACGAACCGGCGCGCCGAAGGAATATTCTTCCTCCCCAAGCCCTTCGATCCCGAGCAACTCGCCACCACCGTGCGCGAGGCGCTCGACACCAAAATTTCGTAATCGTTCTGGTGCTCCTGAGCTCGACGGGTGCGCAGAATGCGATCGCATCTCTCGCACCGACATCTACCACTCGCGGGAGTTGATGGACCCGATGGGGCACCAAACTTACGTCCTAGTTCGTAATCTCGATTTCCTTCACCATGCCGAGATCCGAATGGGTAATCTCCGGACTCGAAGCCGGGGCGTTAGTCTCAACCGGCATCTCGCAATGCAGGACGTAACGTCCGGGCGTAAGATCTTTCCTCAACCAAACCGCGCGACTCAGATCGTGACTATCGAGCGCTCCACCCAAGGCTTCGACCGGCGCCGGCAAGGCAGGGTTATCCTGTTTCCGCCACCATTTTACATCTTCGACTGTTTTCCCGTCGTGCAGGCGAAAGAGATCAAATTCATGCATGTTCGGGCCGGGCGTTTCCACCCGAATCACCTGCGAGCCCTTCCGCAGCGTTCCTTCCAGCTCAAATTTGTAGTCCCTCAGCTTGAGCACCACGTCCTCTCGCGGCACTTCATCGTCGACGTGGTCGCTGGTAACAGTAAACGCGCGCGGCGCCGTGGTGCGGGCATGCTTGCCATTCCAGCAGATGAGCAGGTATTCGCCAGGATCCACCCGCAGCCACATCTCGGCGGTATACCCCGGCGAGGTCAGACCCGGTCCGGAGTAATCCTGTCCTCCTTTCGGAAAGAGATTTCCCTTTTTCACTTCCGCCGCGTAGTCACTCGCGGTCATCCCCTTCGGGAGCTTAACCAGCATCGCCTCGTGCATCACCGACCCGCGATTTTCGAAAACGACGTGTCGAACTCCGGACGCGATGCGATCGGCCGCCTCGAACCCAGAGTCCGTAGCGATGATGGTGAACGCGGGCGCCTCGCGCCCAGATTTTTTCTGACAGGCGACGCTTAAGCAGCAAACCAAAATGCAGGCGCCCGTTCGCACGAGATCAGCGTGCCGCAGAGGCGAGGTCGAGGAAAGTCGAAATGGCGACCGATCGCTCGCGTGAGCTTTCCGGCAAACGCGGACACGCTGCCGCGAATCTTCGTCCTTCCCAAGCCATTCGATCCCGATTAACTCGCCATGACCGTGCGCGAGGCGCTCGATACCCCGATCTCGTAAACGCGTTCCTACAGCGTGTCATGCACTTGGTAGGGACGCCGCGCTGCGGCGTCCGATGCGCATGGTTTCCGCGCTGGATCGTCCGGACGTCCACCGACGACCCACTTCCTCTTGGACAGCGCAGCGCGCCGTCCCTACCGCGCCGCGCGCGCGCGATTCGCTAGAGTGAATGACACGCTCTAAACCAAACAACCGCCAAGCTTGCCGCTCGGACGCCCGCAGTATATGCAAGCTGCGTGACTACGTTTCAGGACATCGAGGCCGCGCGCGATCGGATCAAAGCCACCGTTTACCATTCCCCTTGTCCGCACTCAATTCCGTTGAGCGAGCTCACCGGGATGGAGATTTACTGCAAGCTCGACAACTTGCAGCGCACCGGAAGTTTTAAGGAACGCGGCGCCGCCAATGCGCTCGCGCAATTGCCCGAAGAACAAAAGAAACGCGGCGTCATCGCGGCCTCCGCCGGCAATCACGCCCAGGCCCTCGCTTACCAGGGCAAACTCCTCGGCATTCCGGCCACCGTCGTGATGCCGAAATTCGCGCCGCTGATCAAGGTGAGTAATTGCCAGAAGCTCGGCGCCACCGTGATCATGCACGGAAAGGATTTCGGCGAAGCCAAAGCCCAAGCCCACGAGATCGCAAAGGAACGCGGTCTCGCCTACATCGATGGCTACGACGATCCCGCCATCATCGCTGGCCAGGGCACGATGGGGATCGAGATCGTGGAGCAAGTCCCCGATCTCGACGCCGTGATCGTGCCGGTGGGCGGCGGCGGTTTGTTGGCCGGTGTCGCGCTCGCCGTGAAAACACTGAAGCCGGAAGCGAAAGTCATCGCCGTGGAAGCGAAGGGCGTGGCCAGCTTTTCCGCCGCGCTCAAAACTGGCGAGCCCACCCGCATCACCACCCAGCCGACCCTGGCCGACGGTCTCGCCATCCCGCAGGTCGGCGACAACGCTTTCGAGATCGCCAAAAATCTGGTCGATCGTTGCGTGCTGGTTTCGGAAGAACAAATCGCGCTCTCCATTTTGCGCATCGTCGAACTCGAGAAAGGCGTCGTCGAAGGTGCCGCCGCCACCCCCCTCGCCGCCTGCATCTCCGGCCAGCTCTCGGAATTAGTCGGCAAAAAAGTCGTCATCCTGCTTTGCGGCGGGAAC
Source organism: Chthoniobacterales bacterium (assembly GCA_038258815.1). GTDB lineage: Bacteria > Verrucomicrobiota > Verrucomicrobiia > Chthoniobacterales > UBA10450 > JACCTI01. Next base: position 6,544 of record JBBSPM010000021.1, on the reverse strand, counting down.
ATCGATCCCAACGTCCTCAGCCGCGTGGTCGAGCGCGGCCTTGTGGCCGACGGCCGCCTCTGCCGTTTCACCGCCGTCATCAGCGACCGTCCAGGCGGCCTCGCCGATCTCACCGCGCAAATCGCCTCCTCTGGAGCCAGCATCAAACAAGTTGTGCATGACCGCGCCTTCGCCGGCTCCGATGTCTCCGCCGTGCATGTCCTCTGCACGGTCGAGACCCGCAATCACGAACACCTCGCCGAAGTGCGGGAGCGCTTGAAAGCGCACGGGGTGCAGACGTTCGATTCGTAGCACACCACTGGGCGGCATAGCTCTCGCACGAGCGTCCGCCTTTGCAGATAAAATTGCGTCGCGTTTGAGGTGATTTTCCACAATCTTAATGCCCAATGATCGACGCCCTGAAATCCCTCGAAGGACAGCTTCGTTGGCCACCCAGAAATGTGATCGCGGCAAAGTAAGGCGAACGTTTAACAACTGATGCGCGGCTTTGTTCCCACCCCGAATGCGATCGTTGACGCGATGGTCGCCAAGCTCTTCGCTGCGAACCCGCCGCTACCAACCAGCTGGCTGCTCGAACCGGGTTGCGGCCCTGGAGTCCTCATCGCGGGAGTGCTCCGCTGGTGTGCACGAAATAATCAGCCCGTGCCGCGGATCGTCGGATACGAAACCGACCCCGGTCGTCGACGCCAGGCCGCTTTGCGATTCCGCGACAATCCCGAAGTCGAAATCCTGGAAAGAGATTTCCTCGGACAATGCAGCGGCGCATTCGACTACGTAATCGGAAATCCGCCCTACGTTCCGATTACCGCGCTCGCCGACTCGGAGAAGGCAGACTTTCGGCGACGCTTCCTCACGGCCAGAGGGCGCTTCGATTTATACCTCTTATTTTTTGAGCAGGCGCTGCGTCTCCTGCGCCCGGACGGCCGGCTGGTGTTTATTACGCCGGAGAAATTCCTCTATGTGAATACGGCCGCACCACTGCGACTGCTTCTCGCGACCAAACAGGTTCGAGAGTTTGACTTCGTTAGCGAAGAGACTTTCGGACATCTGATCACCTACCCTTTGATTACGACGATCGACGGAGCGGCCACAAAGAGCGGACTCACGGCGGCGGTTCTGCGTGACGGGCGTCAACGGAAGCTAATTTTCCCGACGGACGGTTCTTCCCTGCAACCACTTCTCCGGGGAGAGTCGAAGGATGAAGTCGCCACGGGTCTGACTCTCGAAGATGTCTGTCTGCGCATCAGTTGTGGGGTTGCGACTGGCTTGGATTCGGTCTTCGTGCAAAAGACCACCGGCTTGGAACCGGGGTTGGCTCCCTTCGCCTTCCCGACCTTGGCCGGCCGCGAGCTTTCCCGGGAAGGCTCGGCGCTAAAGTCTCGTGAATCGATGCTGATCCCTTATGATCGAGAAGGTCGCCTGCTCCCGCTGGAGTCCCTCCACGCCCTGGGCCATTACCTCTCCCGCCGGCCAGTGCGAGAGAGACTAGAGATGCGCACGTGTGCCCGCAGAAAGCCGTGGTACGCCTTTCACGATTCGGCTCCATTGCCCGATATCCTTCGCCCTAAACTGCTTTGCAAAGATATCACCGCGGAACCCCATTTTTGGGCTGATCACGCAGGTTCGATCGTCCCGCGCCATTCTCTTTACTACCTCGTGCCGCACGATTCATCGAAGCTCGAGGAATTGGAGGATTACCTCAACGGCCCCACGGCTACCGCGTGGTTGAAGGCCAATTGCCAGCGCGCCGCCAATGATTTCCTCAGGCTGCAAAGCTCTGTGCTAAAGCGTCTGCCCCTACCCCTCTCTTTCGCCGTGACCGCCTCGGCCTCAGATTCCGAAGACACGGGAAGCTTGTTCCGAACCTTGCAACCCTCCTCCCGATGAGCACTCCGTTCGATGAAGTCATAGCGCGAATTGCCAGCTCCAGATATCACAACCATCGGCTGGAAGAGCACTCCGACCTCGTAAGCACTGGTCTCTTCGCCGATCTCGTAAGTAATTGCGCCGCGCTGCGTGCGGACGTGGAAAAGGGAATTGTGCGGGACTGGTTAAACGTCCGGGCGCCCGGAGCGCGTGAACGCAAGATCGACCTTTTCATCGGCGAACCCCAGGAAGAACTCGGCCAGCCAAACATCCATCGCCTGCGCGTCTGCGTGGAGAATAAATCGGTCATCACGGCGCATCGCAATCGTGATGCGCGTTTCGACGACTTGAACGAGACGCTGAAAGTCGTCCACGGCGTCAAGCAGGAGGCGGTAATCGTCGCCACGATCCTTGTCGGCATCGCTCGCGACGTCCTAAACATTCCCGACCAGGTAAAGAAGTCCTACCAAGCCCGTCTGCCCGAGTTTACCAAAACCGTCTTCCCTCGGCTTTCGAGTGGCGATCAGTCGCTCTGGAAGGAATTCCCGTGGGCGATCAGTCACAACAAAGAGAACGACCCGGCCCGCACCGTGGCGAAGTTCCGAATGCTTCCTACCCGGCCGCCCGGGCACACTCACGTGCAGGGCTACGATTTCGTCCTCATCGTCCCAGTCCACATCGACAACGTGAGCCCGCCCAGAGTCGCGTTCGACAACAACCTCGGCATCGACGTGGAATCGGACTACGCCCAGATGATCGAATCGATCTGCAAAGCGTATACCGCGCGGTGGCATCTCTAGCGCAAAAAACGAGGGTCAGCTCCATAACCGGCTCCACCCTCACAACTTTCGACCAGGTGACAGCGCAATTCTGAAACTGACCCATTTACGCTTTACCCGGCCTCCTTGCTGCTAGTCTAGCTAATCGCGTTTCTTGAAGAACGACCACTATTTGCCGCGACACTATTTGCAGCACTTCTGTATTCCTGGTTCGTGCTTGATTGCGATAGCGAAAGTCGAGCCGTACCGGAGTATCCCGCCCGGACCGATCCGCGGCCAATGTCAGAAGGCGGGATTCTACAATGACTCACCTGGCGTTGACGAAATTCTTGGCGAGGTTGAAAACACGATCGCACCAGTGGTGCACGAGGTGCTTCGGAAGGTGGATTTCTCAGCGCAAGAGGCGGCCGCATTGCGCTTCTTGGCGGTGTCGTTGCACACACGTACGCGCAAAAGCATCGAGATTTCCAAGGTTTTCCCGAAGATTATCGCGTCAGAATTTATCAAGCACGGAATAGCCACTGGGAAGTTGCCAGTCCCGCCGGGCGGGTGGAGCGACGCTATGATTGATTTCGGTGGAGTTGCGGGAATGCACATTAAGGCACTAGTCATTCCATGCTGGCTGGAGACACAGACTCTCGAACTGAAACTTCTGCGGGTCTGCGCACATGATAAGCTGATCACTAGCGACAACCCTGTTGTAGCGCTGAATCCGTTTTGCGCCGGAACGGCGCCGCAGCGTTCCTTCGCCGGCTACAGTCGAAGTGGGTTCCAACTTATACTCCCAATCAGCCCGACGACATGCATTCTCATTTATGATCCTAAAGTCTACAAAATCGGAGGACGCAAACAGCGCGTTGTCGACGTCGAATCGTCTGATGTCGAGTTGTTGAATTCCCTTCAAATACAATCAGCCGAGCAGTGTATATACTTTGATGATCCGCGACTGCATCCGCGCGTAGAGCAACTGGTGCAGAAGTACGGTCCGCTCAGAAAGCCGATCCAGGATGTCGTCCGCCGCATTCCCAGCCGAAACGCGAACGAAGGGTTCCTACATCTTGTTAACGATCACGTTAAATTACCAACGGAGTGGCGATTCTCTCGCTATCGCAGGAATATCAACGGCACAGTGGGAGGCACCCGCAATTCCGACTGGTCGGCAATGGTGTCCCATGTCATGGAGGACATGCGTAAGAACCCAAGTGATGAGCCGCTGGGCAGGCGGATGAAGCGTGTGATCGCTCAAATGTAATCAACAAGCGTGAAGGAGGCATAGGGGTCAGTCTCATAATCTAACTATTTTACCACGCGAGTGCTGTTTCATCACAGGTAGGTGCAGTAAGCGGGATCGTGTAGAGCTGATCCACATAGCGCACGCGCAGTCCGGTCGGATCGCGGGAGCCGACCGGCAATTTCATTCAGGGCGCGAGGGTGGTCTGGCCGTAGGGAATTTCAGCGTGACCGGTTTGGTGAGGGTAGCGAATTCCTCGGCGGACGCAGGCGGAGTGGAGGTCTGCGACGGCGGGATTGATGGTGGCGACGGAATTTCCGATGTCGACGCCGGTGACAACGCAGCAGTAGCGGCTCTCCCCGAGCGGGGATTGGCGGGCCTTCACGTCTGGGCGTTGCGGTACGAACGACGCACCCCCACCAGCATCGCGATTCCGCCTAACGAGAGCATTGCCCAGGTCGACGGCTCCGGCACGATCTGCACAATCTGGAAACCGCTGATGCGGGTGGCGTTGGCTCCGCCGGTGATGTTCACCGTCACCGACGATCCGCTCAGGCCGGTGAAGAGCACATAATCGCTCAAAGGAGTGGGATTGAGCGGATCGATGCTGGTCGCTTGAGTGTAGGTGAAGGGCGTCGCCGCATTATTATCGATGTAACCGGGCCCGTTATAGGCCGGACTGCTCGAATAATAAGTGGTGCCGCCAATGCCTACCCCGATCACCGCGCCGGTCGCGAACTGCAGATCGTAAACAATGATCGCATAATTGGCATAAGTGATTCCGGAGAGGGTGAAGGACCACGACGTGCCGGTGGAATTGGCGCGGGTGTTATACAGGATCTCGTCCGGCCCCGAGACCGGGTTGCCGGTGAAGACGGAAAACGAATTCGCTCCGGTCGTCGTCAGCGTCACTCCTGTCGCGAGGCCGGCATCATCCACCAGCGATAGACCGGTCGCCGCGGCGGAGACGTTGTTGTAATTGGCCTGCGCAAATGCCGGCAAACCCGCCACGTCCGAAGAAGTGAGCGTGCCGAAACTCGTCGCGCCGAAGTTCACCCCGATCGAGGATCCGTAGCTGCTGCGCGGCAGACCTCCCAACGCGGTGACCAGGAGTGAGGCAATAAAGAAAAAACGCGATGCAATCAAAGAGGATGGTTTCATAGAGATAACCGCAGCTGAGGTTGCCATCGTGTCGATTTTCGCGTCTGGGGGCAAGGCTGTTGACGAAACCGCCGTCATCACACTTTGCTCACGTCATCACCCACTCGGATCGTTCCACTCGACACGATCCGCGCATTCGCGCCGCGGAGCCGCAGCGCGCGACCGATCTCGGACATGGTTTTCGGGGGCACTGGGTGCGGAGGGAGAGGATGATCGTCTTTCTGCATCCACGCGCGCGCAGCGTCGAACAAAAAGCAAATCATCCGGCACGGAGAAAGAACCAGCTTCCGCCGGCTTCCTGCCGATCAGTAACGCCGCGGTGTCGGGCTGGCGCTGGGCGGACGCACTGACCGCGCGGAGGGAACGTTCCCTCCGGCGGCCTTGGAGACTGGCGCGCCGGTGTTGTCGGGCACCCAGGATCCCAGGTTACTGTCCGGCCCGTTCGACACCCAGACATACCGCCGACCATTCACGAGCCGCGGCTGGGAATTAGCGGGACGAGGAATCAGACTTGGCGTCGCCGGCGAGGCTGCGGAAGGTGTCGAGACGACGGCCGCGCGCATTGGCGTTGACGCTGTCGGTGTTGCGATCGTGGCGCTGGAAGTGCGCCGTAGGGGCGTTGTCCCCGTGCGGGCAACGACCGGCAAATTTCCTGTCGCCGCAGTCGTCGTTGCGCCTTGCGCTCCTAGGGCGGGAGCCGGCGCAACCCGGACGCGTCGTCCGTTGACGTGGCCGCGCACGGGACCTGGCCTTCTCACCTCCGCATTCAGGGCCAGCGCGACGCCGTGGCCGACCAGCGCATCGCCCAGCGGGCGCGCGCCGGAAAGCACCAAGGTGTAGCGGGCAGGCGTGTTGATGATGGTCTGCGGGATGCGGAGTTGGAAAATGTAGACGCCCGGCTCGAGCGGCGTGGTCTCGAACCGGCCACGCTCATCGGTGTATCCCTTAAACACAGTGATCCGCCCATTCATCACCGTGACCTCAAGGTTTGCCGCGAGGTCAACCCAGCGGACAGGGGGAGCGGGGTCTGCGGCGCGGACCGAGGAAGCAGTCCATAGAAGTGCGAGAACGAAAAAGCCAAAGCGATAAAACACGGTCGCGGAGAGTAGGAGGTGATGACGCTGCTCCGCAATCCTAAATACTTCCGCGGAAATGTCCGACCACCGCGAGGACTCGACGACGCGAACGTTCCACCAAAAATCGCCGACGCTCCAGCGGGAGAGCGACAGCGCCGGGTGTGCTTAAAGTTGGGTCCGCAATGCTGGAGCCTACGACCAGAGGCGAACACCGGGTCATCGTCTTTGCGCCTTCGCGCCTTTGCGTGACACCTCTCGCATTAATTTTTTCACGCCAAGACGCCAAGACGCAAAGAGCAGAGGGGCTTGGAAAGCAAACCTTTGACCGGACCCTCACCCCGCCCAGCCGCGCTCCTATGCCCCGACAATGAAATCTTAAATCTTTGCGCCTTCGCGCCTTGGCGTGACACCTCTGGGATTAACCATTTTTT
>JBBSPM010000020.1:0-72078 GCA_038258815.1 Chthoniobacterales bacterium | reverse complement strand
CCACAGCACAACCGCGCCGGAAAAAATGCGAATGAAGGTGAAACTGGCGGCGTCGATTTGCGTCTGCTTGAGGGCGACGCGGCAGAGCAGGGAATTACCTGCGAATGCGATCATCGCCAGAGCAGTGAAGAGCAGGACGCGGGCGGGTTTCATGGCAGCGCGATACCGATCCTTGCGGGGTGGGGTGTTTCTCGGCCAGAATGAGTCATGAACACCGAAGAAGTGGCGAACAGGGTAGTCGACTTAACGCGCAAACAGGAGTGGATGAAAGCGGTGGACGAATTGTACGCAGACGACATCGTGAGCGTGGAAGCGTTTTCGAGGGACGGCGACTCCACGGAGACGCGTGGTCTCGAAGGGATTCGCGGGAAGGTGGATTGGTGGGTCGGCGCGATGGAAGTGCACGAAATCAAAGTAAGCGGCCCATTCGTCGCGCACGACCGTTTCGTGGTGCAATACGAGATGGACTTCTCCGACAGGTCATCGCAAGAGCGCAGGCAGATGTCGGAGGTGGGCGTCTATACGGTGAAAGACGGCAAGATTGTCCGCGAAGAGTTTTTGCCCAGCGTCGAAAACAAGTGCTGAGCGGAGCCAGCCGCGGAGGTCGTGCGAAAAGCGAGCCGCTGCGCGGCCTTCGCGCAAAATTAGCCACGGTGAGGTTGAGCAGCGCCGCTAGCTTTCGATAAAGGCGAAGCCTTCGAGCAAACGGTCGGACGCGTCGGCTGCGAAAAAACACCGCACGCCCTCACCCCACACCGCGCGCAGGCATTTTTGCTAAGGCTTCTTTTCCGCCTTGCGCGCGTCTCGCTTTGCGTCGCGCTCTGCTTTTTCGGCCTCACGTTTTGCGTCGCGCGCGGCTTTTTTCTCTTCCTCGCGTTTCGCCGCGTTCTCCGGCGTCATGATGTCGTAGCTCAAAAGCAACGCTTTATCGCCCGTCATCCGGTAGAGGAATTCCTCCACTGCGCTGCCATGCTCGTAGGCAGAATCGTAGGAGAGTCTGATATCGTTGTTCCCCTTGTCCGAGTTGAAACCCCAACTGCGCTTGCTCGCGCTCTTCAGATCGCCGTAGTTTTTCTTCACCCGCTCGAGCGTGGCGAGCAATTGCGCGGCCGGCTGTGCGGAGCGGAACTGCATGTGGGCTTCGTCGTAAACCGCCTGGAATTCGTTCTTGTTCCAATGCTGATGGAAACGCTCGACTTCGGCTTCGGCCACCTTGGTGTTCTTGGCCACGCCGCAGCCGGCAATTCCGGCGATGATCCCGGCGGCGATGGTTGCCTGGAGAATGATGAGCAGATGTTTCATGTGTTTTCCTCTTAAGTGGGTTTGCGACTCGAGGGGGGAATGTCCGGAATCGGACGACGAGCGCGGGGTGTGAAAAAACGATCTCAAGCGAAGTCGAAGTGGATGTCGAGCGCGAATGCGCCGGCGCGCCCTTGCCCGGTAGTGTTTGGGAATTCAGCCTTCGGCGCGGGGGCGCGCCGGCTCCATGGCGACCGGTGGAGCCGGCCCGCCCTCGGGCCGAAGGATCATCGCCAGCCGTTTTCCCAAGTCTCACAGTCCGCTCCCGCACCATGCAGCTCGTCGCCGATTTGCGAGCGATTTAAGGAGATCGACTGAATGGCGCTGCTCGCGCGCGCGACTATTCCGCCATCGCGCGCCAGGCTTTCGGGAAGATGCGCCAGTTGCCGTTCACGTAGATCAAGCCGTCCCAAGTCATGCCGGCATCCTTGCCCGGATCGAGAAACTTGAAGCGATAGATAGTGATCCCGGGTCTAATTCCGACCGCGATTTTTTTCCAGCCGCCGGGAAACTCCGCGACCGCCGTTCCGCTCCAAGTCTTCATTGCGTCGCTCGTGGTCGAGGTCACTTTGACGACGGTTTGCCCTGTTTTCGGTGCCACCACGAGTTTGCCCGATTCCCAGACCGGGTCGTAGAGCGCGGCGACTTTTGCGGCGGTGTCCGGCTCGAAGACAGCGGCGTAATCGGCGGTCGTCGGTCGAAGTTCCTTGGTCAACGCCGCGAGGTTGGCTCCCGGGTTGACGAATTCCGCCAGTAAGCTTTGGGCGCCTGCCTCCGTTCCCTCGGACGCCGCCTTTTCCTCCGCTGCGCGTCCCTGACTGGCGAGCGTGAAGCAGATGGCCAGCAGGCCGAAAATGAAGGCCGAATTCTTAGTGATGAATGAGTTTTTTATAGGTTCGTTATCCTGAGGTGATGGGAAGCAGAAACATTCGGCTTGTAGCGTGCGGCGGTCGGGAAAAGACGCGTCTCTTAACCTTCGCGCCGCATCGTGACGGAGGTTTCACCCTGCTCGACCACGCGGAAGCCGAACCGCTCGTAAAGACGCACCGCGGGATGCGTGGGGCCCACCCGGAGTGAAATTTCCTCCTGCTCTGGGTTTGCGCGGACCCACTGCGTGAGCAGGGCGGCGCCGATCCCGCGTTTGCGATGCCCTGGGCGGACGGCGAAGGCCAGCTCCGGCGTGGCGCCGGTCTGCGGCGGCCGAAACCAGACCGCTCCGAGCGATCCGTGATCGCGTTTGTCGAGCGCGAGAAAACCGCGATCGCCGTCGCGGCCCCAGCCCTCCGCGTAGCGTGCGTACTCCGGCTGTTTCACGATTTCCGGAGGCGGCATCGTGCTATCCGAACCTTGCAGTGCGAGGTAGAGCATCTCCCAGATCACGGATTCGTCATCCGCAGTGAGAGGGCGTATCTCGTAATCCATCGCTGCCATCATCGCCGGGAGAAAAGCGGTCGTCGAGCCTTCGCTCTTCAAATCTGAGCGATCGGGGTGGGGATGCGGATGGCCACGGAACGAAGACGAAATATCGAGATGCTTGACGGACCGTATTCGCCGCGTCTGGTTCGACGAATGCCTGCCGCTAACCGCCACGTGTCGCGCTGGTTTTGCATCTTCTTACAACTGGCCGCCGGAGTGGCCCTTCTCGCGCTGACGGGTTGCCGCAAAAAGAGCGGAGACGCCATCGTGATTGGGAAAGAATACTTCCCGGCGGCGCAGATTGAGGTCACGCCTAACGAGGCGGAATCGCCCGCACCGACGGTGTCGCCGACGCCTGTGACGATCGCCGAGAGATGGATCGCACACGTGGAAATGGTCTACGACTTAAGGAAGATGGACGTGGACATCCCGAAAGCACGCTGGGAAGGATTGAAGGAAGGCGATCGCGTTCAGGTGACCTATCGGGAAGGAAAATATACCAGCACGGTGTGGAGCGCGGAGCTGGAGTAGGGTCGCATCGGATTCATGAGATACGATGTCGCGGTGGTGGGCTTGGGGGGAATGGGGAGCGCGATCCTGGCGCAAGCCGCCGCGCGTGGGGCGGGCGTGATCGGGATCGAACAATACCAGGCTGCGCATAATCTGGGTTCGTCGCATGGTCGGTCCCGCATGATTCGGAAATCGTATTTCGAGAATTCGGACTATGTCCCGCTCTTGCGGCGGTCTTACGAACTTTGGCGTGAACTGGAGCAGTCTGCCGACGCGAAGATTTTCCAAACGACAGGTGTCTTAACCGTGGGGGAGGAGACCAGCTCGATCATTGCCGGAACGAAACGTGCGTCGCAGGAGCATGATCTGCCGCTTTCGGTCTGGAGCAGAGCGGAAGTGCAGAAGCGTTACCCCACGGCAAAAATTCTGCCGGAGGAAATCGCTCTCTTTGAAGGAGACGCAGGCGTGCTGGATCCGGAAGGTGCGGTGAACGCACATCTCAAGGTCGCGCGTGCCCACGGCGCTACGACCGAGTTTGGCGTGGTCATGTCGCGGTGGGAGCCGGCGAACCACGGCTTCGACGTTTTCCTCAGCGACGGCGGCCGCATCGCCACCCGGACGCTCGTCCTGGCCCTCGGCCCGTGGTTTGCGGAAACGCTGCAGTCGCTCGGAGTCCCTATCGTAATCCAACGCAATGTGCAGGTGTGGTTTAATTCCGCCAACGCCGCCTACCGTTTTCCGGGGTTTCCCGCCTTCCTGGTGGATCGCCGCGGCTTGCCCGCACCGCTTTATGGGTTCCCCGATTTCGGTCACGGCGTGAAGGCAGCTTTCCATGGTTTTGGGGTCGAAACGAAACCGCAGGATCTGGATCGGATAATCGATGAAGCGCGCGACGTCGCACCGGTCATCCGCTCGCTGGAGGCATGGATGCCGGGCGCTGCAGGGAGCTTACGGGATGCCTCCGTTTGCATGTATAGCCTGAGCCCAGACGAGCACTTCGTGATCGATCGCACGCCGCAGCATCCCAACCTCATCGTCTGTGGCGGCTTCTCTGGACATGGCTTCAAGTTTGCGCCCGTCGTCGGCGAGATTGCAGCCGAATTGGCGCTCAGTGGTGGCACGCGTCACAAAATCGACTTCCTTTCGTTGCGCCGCTTCCGGGCGGGCAACAACAATTAATAATGGATTCCCGACGTCTTCTACTTCTCAGCACTTCGACCGTTTTCGGTGCCGGCTATCTGGACTACGCCGAGAAAGAGGTGCGCGATTTTCTGCAGGGCATCGGACGAGTTCTTTTCGTTCCGTTCGCGCTGCAGGATCGAGCCGCTTATGCGGAGAGGGTGCGCGCGCGTTTCGCCGGCTTTGGGGTTGGATTGGAATCGATCCACGATGCGACCAATCCACGGCAGGCCGTGGCGCAGGCGGAAGCCATCTTCATCGGCGGCGGAAACACCTTTCGCCTCCTCGCCGCGCTTTATGATCTCGACTTGTTAGGGCCAATTCGCGACCGCGTCTTGGAAGGGATGCCTTACATGGGTTCCAGCGCGGGTTCGAATGTCGCCGCGCCCACCATTCGGACCACGAACGATATGCCGATCGTCGAGCCGCCATCGTTCGAAGCGCTCGGCTTGATCCCGTGCCAGATCAATCCGCACTACCTCGATCCCATCCCCGGCTCCACCCACATGGGCGAAACGCGCGCAGAACGCATCTTGCAATTCCTGGAGGAAAACGAAACTGCAGTCATCGGTCTGCGCGAAGGCGCGATGCTCCGGATCGAGGGCGGTTCGTGCCGTCTGCAAGGTGCGAACGGCGCGCGGCTCTTCCGGAGAGGGGTCGAGCCGCTGGAAATCGGCGCGGGGGTAATAGACTCTGTCGTATTCAGCTAGTCCGTTCAGACTTCGGCGCGAGGGCGCGCCGACTCCAACGTGGAGCCGGCCCGCCCTCGGGCCGAAGGATCCCCGAGACCGGCAGCGTCTTTCCAGCGGAGAGTCAGCCATGATGGCACCCACGCTGCAAAGCGTGCCGCAGTCGCAACAGCGTTTGCTCGCATAATTGAAAGCGGATCAGTAGCTAAGCTAAGGCTGCAGCCAGATCGCGCGCACTTCCGCTGGCATGAGCAGAGTCGCATCCTTGATTAGCCGACAGAACTCCTTCTTGCTCACGTGATGATGTTCGCCCGTGCCGGCGAGCAAATTCGTGATCGCTTTATAGCGCACCTCGCGCCGCTCCAGCGACACGATTCGAAGATACTCGTCGCCCTGCTTCCACACTTGGTTCTGCGCCAGCTTCACGCGGCACTCCTCCGCGCCCAACGCAGTTTGGCGGAGGTGGAGCGCGGGTTCGCATGGCGCTCGGCCGGAGTAGGACGGATCACGTTCTCCGCGATCGTGTCGTAATGTCCATCGCGCAAGCTCGTCTGAAACGCTTTCTTCACCCGTCGATCTTCACCCGAGTGAAAAGTGAGGATGGCCACGCGGCCGCCCGGTTTCAGGCAACTCGGCAGCACGCGAAGAAGTGCGTCCAGCGCGGTGAACTCATCGTTCACCGCGATGCGCAGTGCTTGGAAGACGCGACGGACCGAGAGTTCTCGCTCCTCTTCCTTCGCTCGCGGCAAAGCAGCGCGGATGGCCGCCGCCAATGCGACCGTGCTGGCGAAATCCTTCCCCGCCATCACCGCCGCCAGCCCGTGCGCGTGCGGTTCGTCGGAGTTCCTCGCCATCAATTCTTCCAGCACACTCGGGCTGGCATTCTGCACCAGAACGGAAGCCGGCTGTCCGCGGCCGGGATTCATCCGCAGATCGAGCGGACCTTCCACCTTGAAGGAAAAGCCTCGCGCGGGATCGTCGAGCTGCATCGAGGAAACGCCCAGGTCCGCCAGGATCACGTCGGCGCCCGGCAGCGCGGCGCGCACGAGCACTTGCGGTAGACCGGCGAAATTGCTGCGATAGGCGGAGAAGTTTTCCGGTCCGAAACCGAGCGCTCGCAGCCGCGCTTCCGTTTTTGGCAACTCCACCGGATCGGTATCGAGGCCTAACAAGTGGCCACCGGGCTGCAGCCTTTTCAGCAGTTCCTCCGCATGCCCGCCGTGACCCAAAGTGCAATCGACGGCCACCTCACCAGCCTGCGGCGCCAGGACCTCCAGCACCTCCTCCACCATAATCGGCCGGTGCATGCCGGCTGGCGTGCGGCCAGCGGCCAAAACCTTCGCGACGGTCTCACTATATCGCTCGGGATCGCGCTCCTTGTATTTCTCCTCGAAACGCCGCGGATTCTTTCCACGGTAACGCGGCCGGCGTTGATGAGGAACAGAGCCTTCGGCCACGCCTCCACTGTGGCGCAGTGAGGCAAAGGGCGCGATCACAGAAACGGCTCGGGTGCTGCTCAAGCTGCTTTAAATCGTGATCCCCGCCCCGGCATGGAGTCGCCGCAGATTAACCCCGGCAACTCGCTCGCCGTGAAGATCGCAGAGATCGGAGAGCGCGATCGGGTGGATATTATCCTCACTAATCCGCCTTCCGGCGTCGAGGAGGAGCGCGGCATCCCTGGGGAATTTCCGGAGCGCCAAGCAGACGGCGGAAACTGCGCTGCTCTTTCTTCAGCTCATCATGCGCAAGATTGGGCGCGCGCCTAAAGCGGGCCGCGTGGCCGTCGTCGTTCCGAATGGAATGCTCTTCGGCGATGGCGTCGCGGCGCGGATCCAGGGGGAGGAGCCTGCCAGGCGGGCTTCCCTCCTGCCGCCGGAAATGCGGTCTGTTCTGGTGCAATGCCGCTTGTCGTCGCGACGCTGGAAAGAGGATTCCGGGGAGCGCACGCGACCTCGCGTGTCGGCGAAGGCGACCCGCCTTCGCGCTGGCTTGGCGAAATCGCGCCAGGGCAGAAAAAGTTCGTCATGGCGGGTCGCCATGACCAGCAGGCGAGTCGCCCGCGCTACCCAGAGCGCCGCCTTAAACGGCGACGAAAGATTTGCCGTCGCACTTCGGGCAGGGTGGGGCGACTTCGGCGGGCATGGGACGGTAAGTGTTTGATGTAGCCGCAGTGGGTGCAGCGCCAGCGCAGGCAGCGCACGCACTTCATCGCTTATCAGCGCGGGCCGCGCCGTCGCCTAGGTAAGCGATAGATTCAGTCTGTCTTGTGTAGTGATAAGGCTTGCACTTGGCGGCCCCGGATGGGAGAAACTCTTGAATGCACCGAGCATTAATTACAATTGTCGCCGCGTCGATTTCGCTCCCATCCGCCAGTAATGCTAAAGCTCAATGGGGTTCCTTCCCAGATCGGCCGCTTCGATTACAGGACCTAGTCCCGCCTGATGGACGGCGATTTGTCCTGGAAAGCAAGTTCGACTACACGGACGGTAAGAGTCGAGTCTGGACCGCACCGACCGGGCTGCTTTATGACGGTGCCTCGATCCCCAAGCCGTTTTGGAGCACTATCGGCGGTCCGTTCGAAGGATTGTATCGCGAGGCCGCGGTTGTCCACGACGCCGCCTGCTGTGCGCAGACGGCTGATTGGCGTGCCGCTCACCACATGTTTTACGAGGCGATGAGATGCAGTGGCGTGGGCATGTTACAGGCCAAAACCATGTTCTACGCAGTCTGGGCAGGTGGACCGCGTTGGAAAAAGTTTAATTCCACAATGCCCGCCTCATGTAAGCGAAACCTGGTTGTTGATCCCGCCGTTCAAAGAAACATCATCGATAAGCTCAAGACGCGACCCTTGACGCCACTTGAGGCAGAAGCCGTCGCACGACCCTTCGTGACCGACCGCGCAATGACGAGTGATGATGTTTCAAAATTCGTAGCCGATCTAAAGGGGCGAGAGCTTACGAGTGACGAGCAGGTTGCTATAGCGCAATCTGTCGTCGAAACGGTTTACTTTCCACCTGCTCAGGTGCGGAGTGTTGAGAGTTGGGTCAAGGAGAAAAATCCGTCGCTTAAGGAAATCGAGGAGAAGGCCGAACATGCCCGCGCGGCGATAGATTTCCAGCACTTCCTGACCGGTTCAAACCAGTCATTCATTAAAAAAGACTCTGGGACCGGAGCGAGTTCTCCCGTGGCCGAGAAAAAAAACACGTTCTTTGCCGACGTGCCTGACCTTTCCTCACAGAAATTGTCCACCGAGTAAGTCGTGAGCAAAAAAGCTCCCCCCGGCGGGCGGTGGCGTTCGAATACGCTCCGGGAATGGGCGGTTTACCCGCCCCCTTTATACGGCGACGAAAGATTTGCTGTCGCACTTCGGGCAGGGTGGGGCGACCTCGGCGGGCATGGGGCGGGTGAAGTGTTTGATGTAGCCGCAGTCGGTGCAGCGCCAGCGCAGGAAGCGCACTTCATCAAACGATTTCAAGCGCGCCAGGGCGCGGTCGAGCTGGTCGCGAGCGCTCTCGAGCTGGGCTCGGATCGGTTTTAGCGCTTCTTCGTCGTACATATTAGCGTGGGTTCACTGCAAATTGATGTACCCACGGCACTCTGTTGCCGTGTTTTCTGGGGGAGCGTCTCAACGCAGTGAGGCGGCTACAGGGCGTCTGACCTTCTGATCTTTGGCTTCCGGCCTCTGACCTCCGACTGCCGAAAGCGGCAGCTCCAGTTGATATTCCCGTGGTCCGCTCCGCCGCAAAAACAGAGCCCAAATCCGCCGAACGTGTCGCATACGTTCAGTTGAACACTTCAAGCGAATCGTGGCAACAAAAAACCTCTTCTGGAGCCGGCCCGCCCTCCGCCGAGCGGAGCGTCATGCGTCTCAGGCATTTGTAGCCACGTCGCTGGGTCGACGTGTTCTCAAAACGCCTCGACGCGCGAGGCGGCTACAGGCGTGCGCCTATCGTTTGCCGAGGACCGGAACCGGCCAGCGATGGATATCTACGGTGACGACCCGGAGCGGTAACGTGGTCTTAGGTTCTACTTCCGAATTCTAACCTGCGCACGGCCAAACGCGGTGCGGCGCTGGTGATTCAAGCGCCGAACCTACGGCGCGGGCTTGCCGGGTAATGAACCGCCGACGCTGGCTTTGACGGAGGAGACATCGGTCGCGTTGATCGCTCCGCTCAAATTCACGTCGGCGCGGAAATTCGACTGCATCGTGGTCTCGCCCACCAAAGCTTTGGTCTGGCTGATGTCGGAGCCATTAGTGCTGCCGTCGCCGGTAACGTCGCCTGCGAGGACGCCGAGCGGGACGCTGACGTTCCCGAGATGAACGCCGTCGTTCACGTTCCCGAGGGTGACGGTGACGACCTGGCCATTCGCGACGCCGGCGAGGTCCGCGGTGACTTGGGCACCGCTGACGCTGAAGTTGCTGACGCTACCGCTGCCAGCAGTAACGGAGGCGCTCCCGGCGGTGACCGGCGTCGCAAAGTTGACGATGACCTGATGGTTCGGGCCGTTCCGTGACTCGATGCCGACATTGCCGGAGAGGGGCAGGGGAAGATCGAATGCTCCTGCGCCGGTATGCGTCTTGCGCGAGACGGCGCTTTGCGCGGTCGGCGCGATGGGAAACACGCGGACGAAGTAGACGTCTTCCTCCTGATTGAAGGTGGCGCAATAGGCGACGTTTCCGCCGCCGTTATCCGACACCATGGTCATGTAGTCGCCCATCTTGTTCTGGTTCGGGTAACCGATTAAGGGGTTGAAGGAATTGCTCACCGGCACGTTGGGCGCCCACGTGTTCCCGCCATCGAAGCTGTAGGAGTAGTAAAGCTGGGAGTCGGTGTTGTTGGCGGCATTGCGCGTATCTAGCCAGACGACGTCGATGCGGCCATTCGGCGCGACGGCGAGGGTGCTCATCCAATGATGCTTGGCGTGGTTGATGGGATCGTCATTGATCCGGCGCGGCGCGCTGAAGGTTTGCCCGCCATTCGTGCTCCGCACAAACATGACGTCGCTCCCGGTGGTGAAGCCGGTCGGCCGCACACCGGCCAGCATGTAGATGTTATTGTTCGTGCTCGTGCCGGAGCGATCCGCGGCGAGGAAGATTTGGCCGATGAGGCCGACGGGATTGATCGGATCGCTGATCGTGATCGTGCCGCCCAAGTTAACCGCTGTGCTCTGGTCGAAGGTGGGTGTGACGGCTCCGTTCCTCGCGTTGCTCGAGCGAATGCACCAGATCTGGCTGGTGTTCAAATTGACGCCGCCGATGAAAAGGATGCCATTCGAGTCCACATCCGGCGTGCCCCAGGCGGGCGAGTTCGGGATGTTGATCGGATCGATCCAAGTGAACCCGCCATCGGTGGAGCGGCTGAATTGCCGGCCCTGATAGTTATTCCCGCCGGTGCTCCAGTTCTGATACTGGAAACCGTGGCCGGTGCTGTTGGTGTTATCGATGGTGAACCACTGCTTATCGCCGCCCGTGGCGGAGGCGAGGCGCAGCCAGGACATCCCGCCATCGAGTGAGCGCCACATGTCGTCGAAGAACGACTGGATCAGGCTCAGATAAAAGAAACGGCCGGTCTCATCAGCGGCGAGCACGGGATCGCTGCGGAAGACATTGTTTTCCAGAACGCCGGGGAAGGTCCAGTTCACCCCGCCATTGCTCGAGTAGCCCCAGCCGGATTGTCGGAAGTTGGACGACACACTGTTAAACTGGCGCCAGCCGATCGCCATCTTCGCGGGATTCGTCGGGTCCACGCAGATGCTGGGCTCGTTCCCGGCATCGCCGGTGATGTTCAAGCCGTTCGCGCTGACATTGACCTGATAGCTCGTAAACGGACCGAACTGGGAAACCATGCGTGGCGATTCGCCCGTGCGCCAGACCAGCGCGGGCGCGTCCTCGTATTTCTCCATCGCCTCCAGCGCGTTTTCGTTCGGTCTCAGCACCTGGGCAGGCGCGGAGGCGATTGCCAAAATGAGAATCAAACAACCGAGGAGAGGGGATTTGTGCATGGCAAGAACGTCCGAAGAAAGGGGTGATATAAGGTAGCGGCGGCACGCCGTCGATTTGATTCGTCCGGGTTGAGGGCGCGTTCAAGGTGCGGTGCCCATCGAAATTTTTCGAAAATCCCCGCACCGGCTCACGGGCATGGATCATTCCCGATCGCCCGCCTCCTATTTGAAACATTGACCTTGGACAGCCTGCCCCGCTGTAGCCTTGCGTAGGAGGGCTGAACGTTTCCGTCGTCGCATTGAGCGACTTCGTTTCCCCATCAATAGATTCCCGGCACCAGCCGTTTTGTCCGCCGCATATAGCTGGTGTATTTCTCCCCCAGCGCCTCCGAGAGCGCCTCCTCCTCGACTTGCATCCTTCGGCGCAGCGCCACGAAAATCGGCACCATCAACACCAGCAGCGCCAACCAGTTCGCGAGCGAAAACCCGAACCCGAGAAAGCCGAGGAGCACACCGGTATATGACGGATGCCGCACCAGCCGAAATGGCCCGCGTTCCACTAATTCATGATCCCGCGCGATCTGCACATCCACCGTAAAGAACCGTCCCAGGACCACGATCGCCCACCAGCGAAACGCGATCCCCACCACGAAAACGATGAGCCCTAACAGCCGCCACAGGTCGCGATTCGGCAGCGCTCCCGCCGGCACCCGCGCCGCCACGAACACCCCTGTCACCACGCTGAGAATAATCACCACCCAAAGCACGCCCAGCGTGCTCTTGTCCTGCCGCGCCCCGTCGCCGCGCGACCGTCGCGTCACCGTCAGCAGCACCTCAGAAATCAGATACGCGTAACCAAGATGCTGCGGCCCCGGCAAATTCATGGCGCACCATATAAACGAACGCGCGCGAAGTCTGCACCGAACTGAGCGATCGAGTGCTTGAAGGCGGAAATTGCGACATCAACCAACAGCCACCAGGTCAAACCGATCCAGGTTCATCACCTTTACCCAGGCCGCCACGAAATCGTGCACAAACTTCTTCTCCGCGTCTGCACTGGCATAGACCTCCGCGAGGGCGCGGAGCACTGAGTTCGAACCGAAGACCAAATCGTAGCGCGTGCCGGTCCACTTCCGTTTGCCGGTCTGGCGATCGACTCCTTCGAACTCGGACGCGTCGTCCGCGACCGACTTCCATTCCGTCGCCATGGTCAGGAGATTGACGAAGAAATCATTCGTTAGGGCTTCCGGGCGCTCCGTGAAGACGCCGTGCTTGGTTCCGCCGACGTTCGTGTTCAGGACGCGCATGCCGCCGACGAGCGCCGTCATTTCGGGCGCCGTGAGATTGAGCAGTTGCGCCCTGTCGATCAGTAACGCTTCCGCCGGGATCGGGTATTTGGCTTTGACGAAATTACGGAAGCCATCGGCGAGCGGCTCGAGCGGTTCGAAGGCTTCCACGTCCGTCTGCTCCTGCGACGCATCCATCCGGCCAGGCGTAAACGGCACCGTGACCTCGTGCCCGGCATTCTTGGCCGCCCGCTCCACGCCGGCGCCACCGGCCAGCACGATGAGATCGGCGAGCGAGACTTTCTTCCCGCCAGTCGCCGCGCCGTTGAAGTCCTTCTGAATTCCTTCCAGCGTCTGCAACACCTTCGCGAGCTGGGCCGGTTGATTCACGGCCCACTCCTTCTGCGGCGCCAAACGAACGCGCGCGCCGTTCGCGCCGCCGCGCTTATCGGAGCCACGGAAGGTCGAGGCCGAAGCCCACGCCGTCGAGACGAGCTGCGACACCGTCAGCCCAGTCGCGAGGATTTTGCTCTTCAGCGCGGCGATGTCCTCGTCGTCGATCAACGGGTGATCGACCGCCGGGATCGGGTCCTGCCAAAGCAAGTCCTCCGCCGGCACCTCCGGTCCGAGATAGCGGGCCCGCGGCCCCATGTCGCGATGCGTTAGCTTGAACCAGGCGCGCGCAAACGCGTCGGCAAACTCCGCCGGGTTCTCCAGGTAACGCCGAGAAATCTTCTCGTAAACCGGGTCGAACCGCAGCGCGAGGTCGGTGGTCAACATAGAAGGCGCGATCTTCTTCGACGGATCGTGCGCGTGCGGCACGGTGCCTTCGCCCGCGCCATCCTTCGGCTTCCACTGGTGCGCGCCGCCCGGGCTCTTCGTTAGTTCCCATTCATAATTGAAGAGGTTCTCGAAATAACCATTGTCCCACTGGGTAGGCGCGCTCGTCCAGGTCACCTCCAGGCCGCTCGTGATTGCGTCCGCGCCTTTGCCCGTGCCGAAGCTGTTCTTCCAACCGATGCCTTGGGCCTCCAAGCCCGCCCCCTCCGGCTCGTCCGCCACGTGGGTCGACTCCGCCGCCCCGTGCGCTTTGCCGAAAGTGTGACCGCCCGCAATCAACGCCACCGTTTCCTCGTCGTTCATCGCCATGCGTTTGAACGTCTCCCGGATATCGATCGCGGAAAGAAGCGGATCGGGATTGCCGTCCGGCCCCTCGGGGTTCACGTAAATCAGCCCCATCTGGACCGCAGCCAGCGGATTCTCGAGGTCGCGCGTGTGGACGTCGCCATCCGCGTCGTCATCCGACACCAGCACGCCGCCGGCTTTCTCCACGCCCTCCGACCCGTGCCCGTAACGAATGTCGCCTCCCAGCCAGGTCCGCTCACTACCCCAGTAGATATCCTGGTCCGGCTCCCACGTGTCCTCGCGTCCGCCGGCAAACCCGAACGTCTTAAAGCCCATCGTCTCCAGCGCCACATTGCCGGTCAGGACATACAAATCCGCCCACGAAATCTTGCGGCCATACTTCTGCTTGATCGGCCACAGAAGCCGGCGCGCCTTATCCAGGCTCACGTTATCTGGCCAGCTATTCAGCGGCGCAAACCGCTGCTGCCCGCGCCCCGCGCCGCCGCGTCCGTCCCCGGTGCGATAAGTGCCCGCGCTATGCCACGCCATCCGGATGAAAAGACCGCCGTAATGTCCGAAATCCGCCGGCCACCAATCCTGCGAATCGGTCATGAGCGCGGCCAGGTCCTTCTTCACCGCCGCGAGGTCGAGGCTTTTGAATTCCTTCGCGTAGTCGAACTCCCCGCCCATCGGGTCCGATTTCGCGGAATGCTGGCTCAGCAGCTCCACCTTCAGCCGATTCGGCCACCAATCCTGGATCGATTTCGGCGCGCTCCCGGCCGAGTGATTAAACGGGCATTTCGCCTCAGTAGATTCGTCAGACATAAGATTTCTTCCTTTGGGGTTGAATGAAAAATGTGGGCCGCCTTTCGGTCCGCTGGAATCCGCAGAGTAAAGCAGGAACCCAGAAATCCAGAGAAATTAGATTCGGCGCTGGGTCGAAATCGGACGCAGATGTAGCTAGATGTAGCCGCCTCACTGCGTTGAGGCGTCCTCCAACGACACCTCAACACCGTGACGTGGCTACAGATGTTTCCGCGCGCCCGGTCGCGTTTTGATCCGAAATCCGCCTTCCGCATTTTCCGTTGCATCCTTCCCCGCCGGTCGCACGTTTCTATTCACGTATGAACCTCCTCGCCTTCTTCTCGAATCTGGCCGGGCCCGATCTGATCATCATCCTCATGCTGGTCCTGGTCCTCTTCGGCGCCAAGAAACTGCCCGAGCTGGCCCGCGGCATGGGCCAGGCCATGAAAGAATTCCAGAAAGCGAAAGACGACTTCACCGGCGAAATCAATTCCGCCGCTCAACCCCGCCCCACCGCCGCCCCGCGCGACACCGTCGCCGCGAACCCGCCCGGCCTCGAGACGGACAGCCCCGCCGCTCCGGACCGGCCGGTGTAGGCCGAGGGCGCCGCGCCCACCCGTTCGACGTTCGAAGGTCCTCGCCTGGGTAGCGCACGCGTCCCGCGTGCTGGTGAAGGCGATCCGCCTTCGCGAACTTTACCTCCTTGCTTTTCAGTTCCGAAATCCGCCTTCCGCATGGAGTTTACCCGCCGTGGCGGGCATTCCGCGTTTCTCCTACCAACCATTCACAAATAACCAGAAACCCGGCGCCTGCGCCGCCCGCGATCTGCCTTTCACTCCCTCTGCCGTAGCTACATTCTGTAGAGACAATGACAGCAAAGCTTTTTCAGCACGGCGGCAGCCAGGCCGTGCGCCTTCCCAAAGCCTTTCGCTTCGAAGGTTCCGAAGTGCTCATTGAGAAGCACGGCAACGGGGTCGTCCTCAAGCCCGTTCCTGTGCCGAAGTTTCGGACCTTCGCCGAGATCGCGCGCTACCTCGCAGAAAAGTTTCCGGATGCGACGGGCTTTCGTGACCCGCCACTACGTCCGAAGAAACACGAGCGTCCCATTCTCGAATGGTAGCCAGCACGACGATGCGGCCATCGTTCATGCTCGATTCCAGCGCGTGCATCCCCGTCCTGCAGAGCGGAGCCGGTCTCGACAAGTTGCCCGACCCGGCGCTCACCGGCATCCCGGTCATCGTCGCGGCGGAGCTCTGGACTGGAGTAAAGAAGAACCTCCGCACGCATCCTCAGCAGGCCGGGCGACTCGAAGCCTTCCTAGCGCTTTTCTGGATCGCCGATTTCACTTTGGAAGCCGCTCTGCATTACGCCGAAATCCGGGCAGCACTTGAAGCCGCCGGCACCACGCTCGGTCCGCTCGACCTACTCATTGCCGCTCATGCCCGCAGCCTTGAAGCCACCCTGGTCACGGCCAATGTCCGCGAATTTAAACGCGTCAAAGGGCTCAAGGTTCAGGCATGGAAATGATTCCGATGAGTTTCGATCGCTTTCTGGAGGAACAACTTCGGGCCCCGGACTTCGCCGCGCGTTTCAAGGCCGCCGGGTAACGCACGCGACCCGCGTGCTGGTGAAGGCGCCCCCCTTCGCGAACTTTACCTCCCGCCTTTGCAGTTCCGAAATCCGCCTTCCGCATGGAGTTTACCCGCCGTGGCGGGCATTCCGCACTTCGCAATCCGCATTTCCCCACGCCCCCCTTGAAATTCCTTCTTCCTTCCACCTTCATACTTCTTCCGTGTCTCCTTCTCGCTGCTCCCGACCCCAGCCCCACGCCAGCTCTCACCGCCGAGGCCACGCCCGCGCTCGCCGAAAAAATCCAGAACAAATCACCCGACGGCAAATACGCCCTGCGCATCGGCTACGACGCCGCCATGAACGAAAGCATTTCGGAGCCCGAGAACGAAATCGCCTCCCAAGCCATTCAGGCCATCGCCATCGTCTCGCTCCCCCGGAAAGAAATCGCGCGTGACCTCACTGATGACGTCACCAACGGCGGAAATAACTTCCACAGACTCAAACTCCTCTGGTCCTCCGACTCGAGGTGGTGCGCCTTCTACTGCTCCTTTCCGCGCATCGGTTACACCAGCGTCTTTCATCTCGAGAGCGGGAAATGGGAGCGCGCGCATCCGCCCGATGCACTCAACGTCCCCACCAAAGATGATGTCCGGAACGAACACATCGCGCCCGTGCGCTGGGTCCGGCCCGGGATCCTTGAATTGAGCGTCGAGCGTGTCCTCCGCGGCGAAGCCAGCGGCGACGGCGTCAACGGTTTCACCGCCAGGTTCGACGGCAAAGGCAAATTCAAGATTCTGAAAAAGAAGCGCTAAGCCGCTTCCCTCGATTCCCAAATAGCCGTAAAAATTAACCAGGCACACGCCGTGCGCCGACCCTACGCTCCCTTCGCCGAGCGCTCCAGATGCGACGTGATCATCGCAATTTCGCGCCCCGTCAGCACCGGTTGCTCATTCGCGATATGCCGCAAGAGCGTCTCCGGGGTAAAGACCCGCGCATCCGTGTGCCTCCACTCGTTCCTGACTCGCCAATCACCCACAAAGACCACCACGGCCCCAACATATTGGTCGAGTGAACAGTTCTCCTTGATCAGCTTGCGAATCTCGGCCGCATTCCCGCGCGCCTGCTTCAGCGAATCCTTCTCTTCCGGTCGTCCGTCCACGAAGATTCCTTCGCCATTGCGAAAAGTGATCTCACCGCGCCCGCTCCGGAACTTCGTCTCGATCGCGAACACGCCCGCCGGCCCCACCAGCACATGATCGATATTGAACCCATCGCGCACGATGTCGTGAAAGGCGCGATAGCCGATCGGCCGCAACTCCTCCAGCACTTCTGCCACCTTTAGCTCGCCCAGTTCGCCGCGGTTGAGCCGCCGGAACTGATAGAACAAGCGCCCAAAGACAATTGCGCATACGCCCGTGGCGACGATTGCCAAGCCGAGAAAGACCGTCGGCTGTAATGGCAGCTTCCATTGGGCATGAAGATACTCAAACGCCCACAGCACCCAGAGGAAAGCCGCCGAGAAATAGAAAGGAATCAGCCGATCATCCAGCAACCGCTCCTTCTCTTCCCGAAGCGATTGACCCGCCAAACGACGGACAGCGGGGAGGGGAGTTTTCTTCTTTTTCTTAGCGAACATGCCTCGGTTTGCTGCCAGTTCCGTGCCACCAAAGGCGCAGAGGAGCGCTTCTTTCTTCCCATCGTCCGCTTCGCCCGCTAAAACCGCCTTCCATGCCTGCTCTCGTAGACCGCGCCAATCTCGGCCGCCAGGCCCTCGCCGCCGTAACGGATGCGAAGCAACGGCCGGGCTTTCAATTCCATCAATTCGTCACCCCGGACACCGGCCGCAAGTTCACCGAGCTCTACAACGTCCAGCACCTCACCTCGAACCATCTCGACCCGGTCGCGCGCGTCACCATCTGCACTATCCAGCGCCTTTACGCCATACTCCGCGGCGAAGAGCTGAACGAAGACATCGACGAGAAATCCGGCTTCGAGATCGCATCGGCGATCGCGTCCTCCAGCGCAGCGCCGGCTCCCCCCGTAGCACAGGCTTCCAGCCTGTGGGGCCAACGCGGCGTCTCGCCCGTTGCTTCTTCGCTTTCGCCATCCCGCACCCTCGAAGTCGCCTACAACCCCGCCATTCCCATCGAGACCTTCGACTTCATCATCGCCGATGAATGCCATCGCTCCATCTACAACCTCTGGCGACAGGTCCTCGAATACGTCGACGCCTTCCTCATCGGCCTCACCGCCACGCCGGGCAAACAAGCCATCGGCTTCTTTAATAAGAACCTCGTCAGCGAATATCCGCACGAGCTCGCCGCCGCCGATGGCGTCAATGTTGGCTACGACGTTTACCGCATCAAAACCCAGGCCACAGAGCAGGGCGGCACGATCGAGAAAGATCTCTACGTCGATCGCCGCGAAAAGAAGACCCGCAAGCTCCGTTGGAACAACGACGACGACCTCGCTTTCGCCGCGAAGGACTCGATCGCTCAATCGTGGTGAAGGATCAGATCCGCACCGCCGACGGCACGCCGAATCCTCTGCTGCGCGGCACTTTTTCGGCCCCGACTTCGCACAAGGCATGACATCACGTAAGCGATCCGCGGAAGAACCAGTCCAATCTTGCGTTCAATCTTCTAGATCTTCACTGTTTGCGTGCTTCCTTCATTAATGACCATCTACCCAACATGGCAACCTCGTCGCGCCTTCACGTTGTTTAAGGGCGACTGTGCCGATCTGCTGGCGAGCCTCCCGGACAATTCGGTTTCGCTCACCCTTAGCTCGCCGCCCTACTGCATTGGAAAGTCGTACGAGGACAAGACGAAGGCTGAGGATTTCGTGGAGGATCACAAAACCATCCTGCCTGAGATCGTTCGCGTGACAAAACCAGGAGGAAGCATCTGCTGGCAGGTCGGTTACCACGTGAGCAAGGGCGTCGTAACGCCGCTCGATTTCGTGGTCTTTTCGATCTTGAGCGAGTTTAAGGACGTTCGGCTCCGGAATCGTATTATTTGGACGTTCGGACATGGCCTCCATGACTCGAACCGTTTTTGCGGCCGTCATGAGACTCTGCTGTGGTTCACCAAGGGCGACGACTACGAGTTCGATCTTGATGCCGTCCGTGTTCGTCAAAAATATCCCGGGAAAAAAGGATACAAAGGAAAGAACAAGGGCAAACTCAGTGGGAATCCATTGGGTAAGAACCCATCAGACGTGTGGGAGTACCCCAACGTCAAAGCGCGTCATCCAGAAAAAACGGATCATCCATGCCAGTTTCCGATCGCGCTCGCAAACCGCGTCATCAAAGCCCTAACGACGAAAGGAGATCTGGTGTTGGATCCTTATGCAGGCTCGGGCACGACAGGCGCGGCAGCAGCGCTTTGCGGGCGTCATTTTGTAGGCGCTGAACGCGACCGCGCGTATCACAAGATCGCGGAAAAAAGGATTCTTGGAGCTGCAGAGGGCACCCTCTCTTACCGGGAGGACGACAAGCCGATCTACGAACCCGCTCCGAACACGGCTTTAACCGCGCTTCCAAACGGTTGGAAGCGACCCGATCCGACTCCCAACGATATCGCCTTAAAAGCCGGTATCGCTTAAACTACAACGCCTCGTTTATGCCTAAAAAATCCAGTCCCGCAAAAATCCCCGCAAAGGAAAATCCAGCAACAGCAAATCCAGCGAAGGAGATCGTTGAACCGCCGCGGACTCCGAAAACTCTTTCCTTCGATTGTATCTCTGTAACTCAGGGTAAATACACATTGGCGGTTTTCTCGATTAGCGCGGCAGAATTGTGGAAAATCGTCACAATCAACAAGCGAGACCATGACAAGGATAAGGGATATCAACGAGTCCTCTCCGAAGGCCGAGTCGGTGCAATATCAAGATACGTGCAGAAAGGCAACTGCCTCCCCACAAGTGTCCTCGTGACGTTCGATGAGGGCAAATTCAATAAGGAAAAAGACAAAATCACCGTCCCAAACTCGGCGGAAGCCGGGTGGGTCATCGATGGTCAACATCGGCTAGCGGGCATTCGCGCTTCCGGAGTCGACATGCAAGTTTCGGTCGTGGCATTCCTAGGGCTCGGCGAGAAGGAACAAATCACACAGTTCGTTAAAATAAATCGTGAGGCGAGGAGCGTCCCTGCATCGCTTTACATCGATTTGCTAAAGCATCTGCCGGACAAAACCGACGCGGAATTGGCCAAAGAGCGCAGTGCTGATATCGCGACGCAACTTCGCAAGGACGAAGATTCACCATTCTTTGGCAAGATAGCGATGCTCGGAAGTCCCAAACCAGGGGAAGTATCGCTGGTCAATTTTGCGCGTCGAGTGGCGCCTTTGATCGCCAGGCCGAAAGGCAAACTCGCTCTTTATTCATTACCGTTTCAGGTTGGCCTTTTGAAAAACTATTACAAGGCGCTCTCACACGTCTTTCCCGACGTATACAATCCAAAAGAAGGAGTGTCCGTGCTCTTTCAGACCCTCGGATTTGGCGCGATGATCCTCGCGCTTCCGACGATATTTGATGTCTGCCTGAAAGAGTATCAGGGATTCCGAGTTGAGGATTTGGTGAATACCTTCAAGCGGATCGACGACTTCGATTTCGAGAATTGGAAGGGAATCGGAACCGGTAGTGAGGCAGAGAAGCTGGCGGGCGATGATCTGGTGGAAAAGCTTCTCGAACGAACCGGTGACGGCAACGCTGCTGGAGGCTTCGATCTGCCGTTATAGGATGAGCGATCTCGACCGAGCGATTGGCCAGCTTAAGCGGCGCAGTTGGGGAAAGATGCGCGCTAGTTGGATGAGCACGTTAGCACTTGTCGATTTGAACATTGGCACCGGGCTTGAAGACATTCCCGCTTTAGAGCCAATCGCCGCGGCGCTTCTTAGTGAGCGGAGGGCGGCGGAGGAAAATTTGCAGAAGTCATTACGAGCGTTCCAAGATAAGCAGATTGCAGCGCGCCCCAAAAAAGGCTCCCTCGACGAGAAAGCGGAGGCCGCCGCTTTTGCGAAGTTCGAGCAGATGAGACGCCCCCAAGTCTATTCCGGCCTAACCCCAAAACGCGAAGAAGTCCCCGGTATAAGGGAGTCGCTTTTTTCGGAGGGTTTGCGGTTGGCTGAAAAAGCCTTTCACGTTCTAGGCTGCGCGGAGTCGGATGCGCACAAGGGCAATCGGAGCTGGTCTCTAAGCAGTGCATATCAAGCGAGCTTTTTTGCAAGCAAGGCGCTCCTCGCGCTGTGCGGTATTGGGTTCGTCGAGATAAACGGCAGAACATTGGTAGTCGATATCTTCCCGGACCCCGTGAAGGAAGCGGAGGATTACACCGAGGCCCGTTTTTCGTATGTTTCTTCCCGCTTCGATCATAGAGCGGTGTGGCTGCTTTTTCAGCGAATTCTTGCCATAACGGTTGACGCGCCTTGGCCCAAGGAAGCCGTCGACAAGTTAAAAGTGGTCGAAGACAAGCATTTCGCCAAGCAACGAAACGACATGCAATACCGCAATACGTATTGGCCTTTTGACGATCTCTTTACCTTTCTCACCGAAGGGGATTTTGGGAGCATCTTCCATTGGAATATCAGTTCGGACGATCTGGACTTCGACAGGCCGGATATCTCGATTGTCGTAGGCTTCTACGTTACGAAGATGAACCTCGCACTGCTTAATGAACTCGGCGTGGCCTCGGCAAAACTCCGCCCTCAGGTTGACAGGTTCTTTGAGTGCAGCGTTGCGGCGCGACATCCGATGTATCACGCGCTTCTCCCGTTCGCTGCGGCGGGGCCGTGATCATGCGCGTCGCCGAACCCGAGCCGTTGATACCTATATGATTCCAACGCCACTGAGTGAATTCGACCGGAAATTACGGAAGTTTCCGATCTCTATAGCGAAACGCAGAACCAATTCCTCAGTTCGATCTGCTAGTCGTGACCAAGGGCGCGCTCGCCGCGAAGCACGGCGAATGATGCCGAAGCCCAAAAAAGGTCGACCGCCCTTTTCCGGCCGCACCGGTCGCCGCGCCTTCTGCGCTCGCGCGATCACCCTTTGCAGTTGCGCCTTCGCCGCATGCATCAGTGCGCAGCAAAATGAAAACGATACCGCAGTCGTTCTAGATCAAGCCGCCGCCGCGGTAGCACCGAGCGTAGAAGATTCGTATCATCGAATCCATCAGCAGCCGGAGCTAGGCAAAAAAGAATTCATCACTAGCAAACTAGTTCGTGCCAGACTGGAACAGCTCGGCATAACGCAATTCGTCGATGTCCCGTCTCTTCCGACGGCCGTCGTTGGCCTGATCGACACTGGACGTCCCGGCAAAACCGTGGCCCTGCGCGCAGAGCTGGATGCGAGGCCGGGGACGGAGGCCACCGGCCTGCCTTTCGCCTCTACCATACCTGACTGCATGCACAGCTGCGGACACGATGCCCACGCAGCGATCCTGCTCGGTGCCGCGGAAGTCATCAAAAAGCATCTCGATCTGTTCTCGGGCCGTGTCGTTTTCTTGTTTCAGCCCGCTGAAGAAACAGCGGGCGGAGCCGACGACGTAGTACGGGACAAGATCCTCAGCAACCTGAATGTCACCACTATGGTGGCGCAACATTCCGCGCCCGGTTTACCGGTCGGAAAGTTTCAGATTAGCCCAGGAGCGGTGCTGGCCGGCAGTAGCTATTTTACCGTTGATGTGAAAGGCAGGGGAGGACATGCCGCTACTCCGCACGAGACGGACGACGTTTTAACGGGAGCCACGGCCATGGTGACTGAGATCGTCCGGCTTCCGGCGAGATCTCTCGATGTCCTCCGGCACCCATGTGTTATCAGTGTAACTTACCTGAACAGCGGTGAAA
Organism: Chthoniobacterales bacterium; assembly: GCA_038258815.1. Lineage (GTDB taxonomy): Bacteria > Verrucomicrobiota > Verrucomicrobiia > Chthoniobacterales > UBA10450 > JACCTI01. The sequence goes on along the minus strand of JBBSPM010000020.1, from coordinate 49,410 downwards.
CCACCGCGCTCAACGTCTTGCCGCCCTCAGCACAATTTCGAGGAACAATCCGAAGTTTTGATGCGCTGGACGATCAAATCGCCGGCAAGGAATCAATTCGGACACTATTCATGCGAACGATCACAGGATCAGCCGCGGAACGCGGATTGTCGGCCACGGTCGATCTTCACAACGGGCCTCCGCCCACGTTAAATGATTCCGCCCTCTACTGCAGCCTGGTGCCGCTCCTGGCAAAACGGTTAGGCGAAGAGGCATTGAGCACAGGTGAGAGAGGAATGTTCTCTGAGGACTTCGCCTATTACACGCCGGTAGTGCCGTGTCTCTATTTCTCTCTCGGCATCCAAAAGGACGGTCTCGGAAACGAATCTGTTCACACGAACAAATTCACCATCCATCCCGATGCCTTGAGATATGGGGTACGGCTGTTCGTTCACGCCGCGCAGCTGTTAGGGCGCTAGGACCGTTGCGAGAGACAGGCAGCGATACGCTTGGCGAAGGGCTGAATTCAGCCTAACAAATGACTTGTTTCGCAATCAGGAATGCTCACACTACCGGCAAATAAGAAGCGCAAACTATGCCATCGATCAAACCTGCTCCGCCGGACCTTTACACTCTCGCCGATCTGACGGCTGGCTTCGACCCGAAAAAACCGGGATCAATCCTACGGACTTTATCCTTTAGACAATTCCAGGGCTACTATCCCATTAAGAGCGCAGCCAAGAATCTGTCGCGAATCAAGAAGGTTTCGCTTCATGATGCACACATCTCGGAGGCAGTTTATCGGTACCTGCAGAAAATTGGAAAACACCCCGTCGGGTTCATGGGCGGACACTCTGAAAGCAGGGCTGAAGAGCCATATCAGGAAATCGCCCGGCTCGCTCGTTTGATCACCAGAGATGGGTTTCTTGTCGTCAGCGGCGGGGGGCCAGGCATCATGGAGGCAGCTCATGTGGGCGCATTCTTTGCAAACGCCAGCGACGCCGATTTTGAGAATTCGCTGAAGGCGTTAGCAGCGACAAATCCACCTAAAGTTCCCAAGGGGACCAACGGCCTGAAGCTTCTAAATGACGACGGAACGCGGAACAAACCAGGCGACCCAGTTTACAGCCGAGCTTTGTTCGATTGGTACGTGGCGGCCGACAAGATCATGACGAGTTACCCGGGCAGACCAGGAGAAAGCCTCGCCGTGTCTACTTGGGAATATGGCGAAGAACCGGTGATGCCATTCGCTACCGCATATGCCGCTTATTTCCAAAACAGTATCAGAGAGGCAAGCCTCGTGCGCGAAACCAGGGCGGGGATCGTTTACGGTCGCGGTAAAGGCGGAACGGTCCGGGAAATATTCCAAGATGTGGAAGAGAATTTTTATGTCTTAGAGACGAATAAATTTACTCCCATGATCTTCTTCGATCCTAAGGCGTACTGGAATCCGCCCAAGCCCGACCCCGAAACGATCAAGCTCGACGATGCAACATCGATCATCTTTACCAAAGCCTTTGCTCATCCGCCGCCGGGGATGTCGCCAGTTGACTGGACGGCCAAAAGGATTTTTTCGACGGATCACCAGCAAATACTTAATCTTTTGAAGGCACACGCGGCCGCAAATCAGGCGAAATTTGCAGCACTACTCGCCTGATCGTCGGAGAGCCGACCGGGAAAGCCGGAAGGCAAACCATCCGGCGCGCGTTGCTAAAGCAAGCGGACGTGCAACCACTCTTGAGCCTGCCCGCCGCCATCTTGATTCGTTCGTGAAGCGCTGAATTATGATGCAAATCCCATCTCATATCCGAGCGACGCGCGCGCGCTGCCTCTTGGCGTGTGTTTCGTTGTTCCTGCTCTGTGGCCTCGCTCACGCAGCAGACAATTCCTGGAAAGATGAAACTGGGAAGCCCGCCCCGGAGACTGAGTTCCGAAAGACGAAGCAAGACTTTGGAGGCTGGCTTGTCGTGACTCCGGACGCGGATTGGGAGCAGAAATGGCAAACTTCGCCAACCACAATTCCCCGGTTTAAAACTAGCGATCGGGTCAAGAAGGGTCAGAATCTCACCATCCTGATTCTGTTTGTGAATCCTGCCGTGGACGCAAACGGAAGTGCCGATGTGACGTGCGAGCTGCAATCAATCCGGCCAGACGGCAGTTTTTCCATCAACGAGAAGAACGTCGTTTGCTTCCGTGGCAAGCTTCAAGGCGATCCTCACAACATCCGCCTTGCGGCTCCAGTCGTTAAATATGTGGGCGAGGACAAGGACCTTCCTGGCAAGTGGACAATCCGTGTGACGCTGACAGACAACCAGCGGCGCGTGCGTCTGCCGCTGAAGACATCGTTCACCCTGCAGTGAACACGTCGCCTCAGAATTTTGGCACCCACGCACGGGCTTTCTGCTCTTTCGAGGCCTTGAGCTGTGCTAGTGGACGAACTGATGGCCTTGGTGGACGCGTTGGAAACCCAGCTCGCCACCGCCCTCCTCGCCGCCGCCGTCGCCGATCTCACCACCGCCTGAAACACCGCTTTTCCTGCCATGCCCTTCACCGACAGTGAAATCGCCGAGCACCTGAAAGTGTTGGAGGAATCCTTCTGGACCCGGTGCCGCCCGCCGGTTCACCTGCGCGGCCAGGTGCGCGAAGGCCAGCGAATCACGGGACGGACCATTGAACTCTTCATCGTGCGCCCCGCGTTCAATCGCCCGGAAGAATACATAGAGGAATCGATCTCCAAGGTGCAGCACCTGCCCCGCCTGCGGGTGTGGCGAATTTTCTGGAAGCGGGCGGACGGCAAATGGCACCGCTACACGCCATTCCCCGAGGTGTCTTCACTGGCAGAAGCTCTCCAGGTTATTGAGGAGGATTCCAACGGTTGTTTCTTTGGCTGAACCTTCCATGCAGACTTCACCCCTCGCCGAGCAACGTTTCTCTCTGGGCCGGATCTGATTGGAGCCACGAACGCAAATCGGCCGCCATATCGCATTTCCAGTCCCCCACGCCCTCCAGGCTGAGGCGGGCGGAATGCAGCGCATGCCGCGGGAGGAGTAGCGCGTTTTCCAGCTCGCTGGTCCAGCCGGTCTCGATGAAGTGCAGATACCACTGCTCGTTAGGGCCGTAAATCTTGTCGCCGATGATTGGATGCCCGAGCGAGGCAAGGTGAACGCGAATTTGGTGGGTCCGTCCCGTCAGCGGAAGCGCGCGCACGAGAGAAAACTCCGAGCCGGCCGTCGTTTCGCGCCGGAAGCGCCGCTCCACCCGGAACTCCGTCTGCGCCGGCAAACCCGCCGGATGAATCATCTGTTTCAGATGAATCGCCGACGCGGTCTGCGTGCCTTGCCGAAGAAGCGGCGCATCGACGACACGCGTCTCCCATTCCGGCCAGCCCCACACAATCGCGAGATATTCCTTCGCGAAGAGTCCGTTTTGCATCGCCAGACCAAACTGCCGTGCCGCCGCCGCCGTCTTCGCCACCAACACCAGCCCGCTCGTCTCCCGGTCCAACCGGTTGACGATGGACACCTGGCCCCCGTTCGCCAGTTCAAAGGCGAAGAGTTCGCGCAACTCATCCCAAAGCGTGCGCGGCCCGCCCGGCTTCGTGGGATGCACCAGCAGAAACGGCGGCTTGTTCACCACTGCGTAGTCGGCCGTTTCCGTCACGATCTGGAAATCGAGCACGGGATTTGCGTGCGCTATGCCGCTGGCGGATAGGGCAGGCTTGATCTCGCTCCGCAACATTTGCCGCCATTATACGAGCGGCGACCGCACCGTGCATGCGGTGGACGACGTCTCGCTCGAGATCGCTGACGGCGAATTCGTGGCGGTGACCGGACCGAGCGGCTGCGGCAAGAGCACGCTGATGCATTTGCTCGCAGGTCTCGACACGCCCACCAGCGGCGAGATCGAAGTGGACGGCCTCGCGTTGCAAAACGCGACCGACACAGATCTCACCGAATATCGTCGGCGTCGGCTCGGCTTGGTTTTTCAATTCTTCAATCTCCTGCCCACCATGAGCGTGCTGGAGAACGTCAGCTTCCCGCTGCTCTTGCAGGGCGTCGCTTACGCGGAAGCGGAAGAGCGTGCGCGGGATTTACTCGTGCTGATGGAAATGCGGGAGCGCGAGGGGCATTTTGCGCATCAACTCAGCGGCGGCGAACAACAACGCACCGCTATTGCGCGCGCGTTGGTGCATCGGCCCTCGCTTCTCATCGCGGATGAGCCGACTGGCAATCTTGATTCGAAATCCGCTGAGATGGTCATCCGTGTTTTGACGAGAATCGGAACAGATCGGCTGGCCACACTGATCGTCGTCACCCACAGCAAAGAAGTCGCGCGGACCGCCTCGCGTCGGATCGAAATGCGGGACGGAAAAGTCGTCGCCGAAAGCTGACGGTCGGAACCCTCGCGCCCACCTTCACCCGCGCGTCATCCTGAGCCGCGAAGACGGTCGAAGGATCTCCCCGACGCACCAACGGACACGCTGCCAAAAGGAAGCCGCCATTTGTAGCGAGAGCGTGATCACCTTCGGACACGCCAGACCCGTTGCGAGATCCCTCGACCGTCTCCGCGGCTCGGGATGACGGCCCGGCCGGCAACGCCGTTCGTGCGCGCCCGCTACCGCATCGTGTTCGTCCGCTGGATCAACTCGTTATACTTCTTCGCCACATCGCCGATTCGTTCCACGTATTCCTGGCGATCGCGTTTGCTTGTTTCCAGCGTTCGACGCAGGAACTTGCTCGCGCCGAAAAAGTCTTTCATGGTCGATTCCACGAAACTCGCCATCAGCACCTTCTTCACTTCCTCCGGCTTCTCCTCGCCGAACGCCACGAAGCCGTTGTAAGCCGTCTCCAGATTCGAATAGCGCTTCTGGTAAGCCTCCTTGTCAATCGCCGGCGAGTCCGCGCTCTCCGGCAGCAGATTGATCAACGCCTTCGCCGCGATCATGAAATTGCGGAGATGCCATTCGTAATTCTTCCCCTTCGCCTTCTCCAGCATCGCGAGCTGGCGCTGATCGACCTGCGTCTTGAGCTCGTCCAGCCCATGCCGCAGCTCCGCTTCCGCGCGGAAAGTCGCCTCGAAGAGCGGCATCATGCTGGCGTGAAATTCCTTCGCTCCCTTCGCGTCATCATCGCGGTAATCCTCTTGTTCGTAATAATCCGAGGCCTTCTTCACAATCGGCTCCAGCGCGGCACACGACTCCGCCATTCGCGCGATGATCGCATCCAGCTCTGGCAATGGCGGCGACATGCCCGGCCCCTTTTTTGCCGCCGTCGTCACATCATCCACGGACGACTTGCTGATATCGTAAAGCCCGTAGGTGATATAGCGCTCCTTCCCGGTCGGCCCCTTCTTCACATTCACCCACGACGCGTAGCGATCGTAGCTGCGCTGCGCCCCAGCCACGGAGTTCAGCGCCTTCACGTAGAGATTCGTCTTCGTCACCAGACTCTGGAACTCCGCCTCCGGCATGTCGGCCGGCGAAATGGTGGGACTTTGCGCGGGCACCGCCGCGGCCAGGAGCGGGAGTAGGGGAGCGATCGCCAGGAAACGGAGCCATCTCGCAAAATTCATCGCGGCATGCTGCCGCAGCCTTTTGCAGCCGTCACGCCGAATCGTTAGACCCGGCCAGCCGCGAGGCGAAAACGACCGCGATTCGCGTGCTTGACCTGTCCGGCAAAACCGCTTTACCTAAACGCCCGGCACCCGGGGATAAAAATCGATGGAACTCAAAGACATCAAAGCCATCATCGATCTGATGAAGCGGAACGACCTCTCCGTTTTCGAAATGGAGAAAGACGGTTTCAAATTGAAGCTGCAAAAAGGTGCCGGCGAACAGACTTCCTTCGTGCCCGCTCCGGCTTCGTTCGCGCCCGCTCCTGCTGGAACGGCCGCCGCGTCGGCACCGGCTCCCGCTGCTCCCTCCGGCGCTAATTTACGCGACGTCGTTTCCCCCATGGTCGGCACCTTTTACCGCGCCGCCTCGCCGGAATCGCCCTCTTTTACCGACATCGGAAAGTCCGTCACCGAAGAAAGCGTCGTCTGCATCATCGAGGCCATGAAAGTCATGAACGAAATCAAAGCCGAGGTCAGCGGTGAGATCGTCGAAGTGGTGGCGGAAAACGGCAAGCCGGTGCAATTCGGGCAGGTGCTCTTCCGGGTAAAGTAGCGCCAGGCCTCCGCTTGCGTAATTTCCAGCAAGCCGGGAAGCGCTTTATGTTCGAGAAAATCCTCATCGCAAATCGCGGCGAAATTGCCCTCCGCGTCATCCGCGCCTGCAAGGAACTGGGAGTCCGCACTCTCGCCGTTTACTCGGAAGCGGATGTCGATTCCCTCCACGTTCAGTTAGCCGACGAAGCGATCTGCATCGGCGCTCCGCCCAGCTCTGAGAGCTATCTTAAGATCGATCGCATCATGAGCGCCGCCGAAGTCGGCGACGTCGATGCCATCCATCCCGGCTACGGCTTCCTAGCCGAGAACGCCCACTTCGCCGAAGTCTGCGCCAGTTGCCAGATCAAATTCATCGGCCCATCGCCCGCCGCCATGCGCGCCATGGGCGATAAAAATTCCGCCCGCGCCTCCGCCCGCAAAGCCGGCGTCTCCGTCACGCCCGGCAGCGATGGCATCGTCGAGACCGAAGACGAAGCGATGAAAGTCGCGGAGAAGATCGGCTTCCCCGTCATGATCAAAGCCGTCGCCGGCGGCGGCGGCCGCGGCATGCGCGCCTCGCATAACGAGGCCAGCCTCATCCCGATGTTTCACGCCGCCAAAACCGAGGCTGAAAAAGCCTTCGGCAACGGCGACGTTTACATCGAGAAACTCATCGTCAATCCGCGCCACATCGAGTTTCAAATCATCGCCGATAGCTACGGCAAGACGGTCCACCTCGGCGAACGCGATTGCTCCATCCAGCGTCGCAACCAGAAGGTGATCGAGGAATGCCCTTCGCCTCTCCTTACCCCGGCCATGCGCAAAAAGATGGGCGCCGCTGCTGTCAAGCTCGCGCAATCCGTCGGCTACGAAAACGCCGGTACGATGGAGTTCCTCGTCGATAGCGCGGGGCACTACTACTTCATCGAGATGAACACTCGCATCCAGGTCGAGCACACCATCACCGAAGAAGTTTACGGCTGCGATCTCGTCAAAGAACAAATTAAGATCGCCGCTGGCCATCACCTCTCACCGCACGTCGCTAATGCTGTCCCGCGCTCGCACGCCATCCAGTGCCGCATCAACGCCGAAGACCCGGAAAAAAACTTCCAGCCCTCCCCCGGAAAGATCGCCTTCTACTACGCCCCCGGCGGGCGAGGCGTGCGCATCGATTCCCACGCCTACACCGGTTACGTCGTCCCGCCGTATTACGATTCCATGATCGCCAAGCTCATCACCGTCGCCGCCACGCGCGAAGCGTGTATCGACCGCATGCGCCGCGCGCTCGACGAGTATTACGTCACCGGGATCAAAACCACCGTCCCCTTCCACAGCGCCATGATGCGCAACGCCGATTTCCGCGCCGGCAACTACGACACCGGCTTCGTCGAACGAGTCATGAACTCGGATCACTTCGAGATCAAGCCCACGCCCACGCGCTTGCACGAATAGAGTCGCCACGCCATCTGTTTCGTATAATATCTGTTAGGCCCTGTACGATGAGCCAACACGCAATTAAGGACGCCCTCAAAAGCATCTTCGAGGCGATCGAGCGACTCAAAGCAGCGTTCCCGAACCGCGCGTTTACCATTGATGGACGTTTGGTAGGCGATGTCGGCGAGGTTATCGCGGCATTAGAGTATGACCTCGTGTTCCACGATGTCTCCCAGCCCATTCACGACGCCACAACTCTTGACGGGCGCAACGTCCAAATCAAAGCGACATTCAAGGACTCACTTACCTTCAAGACGGTTCCCGATTACTATCTCGGATTGAAGCTTTATCCTGACGGACGCCACGAAGAAGTCTTCAACGGACCCGGCAAGGTGATTTACGACCGCTACAGCAAACGGAAGGGAATCGGAGTCGTCTTACTTTCGTTTCCAGTTTCTGAGCTTCGTAGCCTTTCAAAAGACATCTCACCCGATGAACGAATCGTGAAACGCCGGGCCTAACCATGTGCAGCGAACCGCTCCGGGTGTCACAGCCATGCTTCCCGCCGCCTTCGCCCCAGGCCGCCGGCGCCCGCGCACGGCTGCGCCAGCCTCCGCGGTCGCTGGGCTTGGGGTCGTTAGGCCTGAACACGGATATTCTGATGAACAACGATGATATTCGAGTGATTGAAAGCGACGGCATTTTTTCTATCGCTACTGCCGAGGAGCAAATTCAAATCTCGGACGAATTGGCCGCAGCGCTGACAGGCAGGAACCAAGCTGAAATTTGCGGGATTCTACGCAGGGCGTCCGAGATTACCGCTGAGAAGCGCCCAATTATCGAGGCTTGGTGCAGCACGAAGAGGGCGCGCTAGGAGCAACATGAGCTCGAACAGTTGGTTCGAACGCAATCAGGGCTTCGTTGATTTTAGTGGGCATCTAGTTGCCATCGGCCAGCGAAACGCGCTGATTCAGCAGCACGCAAGGACTCAGGCGCTCGCAGAGCAGGGTCTCGCCTTGGAAGAGCATCGGCGCGAAGCGGAAGTCCGACAGGACCACCGAAAAAACATCCTGTACGAAATCAACCAGGCTGCAACATTGGCGTCTACGAATTACGCAGAACGGCCGGAACAAGCGTACTACGAATCGCTTCTCCTCCTTGATAAAGTCGCCGAAATCGAGCTTCATCATTCGTGGTTTTCCGAACTCGACTGGAAGGATTACTGCAGCCAGACGATCACTACGGTATCGGAATTAGTCGCTGTCGGCGAGAGCCAGCTCGGCAATAATCAGGTCAGCGCGATCCAGAGGGCGGTTTTCGAGGAACATGCCGCTGTGCGGTATCGGGCTGAGGAACAGCGGAACGAAGGGACACGCATGGCCTCGCAAACGGAGGTAAAACATCTCGAAGAAGCATTATCGAAGTTTCAGCTCGGCATGGTTGGCTGTGGTCTGTTCGTCCTAGCCAGTTTGTTCCTCATGGGGAACAACGAAGCTGGGACCGCTTGGTTAGGACTGATTTTCTTCGGTGGTGGCGGTATTATCATCCTGATCAGATACCTTGACGCCCGCGAGCAGCTTAAGAAGCATCGACATAATCACCACGAGTCGTGAAACTGCGGAGCGATCGGATGGGGTCGCAGGAGCGATCAGATGGGGGGAGCGATCAGATGGGGGGAGCGATCAGATGAAGGGCCGAAAAGGTGTCAGTCCGTGCATATGTGCAGAATTCCCGAGTGAACTCCCCGCATTCGGCGCCGTCGCCCAAAGTCGGCCGACCACGCCTTGGAGCCAAGGTCAGCGCGGCTTTGCCGCATTCTGACCGAACGGCCGATCTGAGGGTCGGTCCCGTAATCTCGGCATTTTCCGGCAAGCATCGGGATTGAAGAATCAATTGAATCCTCGAGGAAGTCATCAGTTGAATGCTGGCATCTGGCTCGGGCGGGCCTGAAATCGGGGCGAGATTGAACTGGGAGGCGGTTTGCGCTTACCTTGACCGCGTGAGCGCGAATGACGTGATCGAAGAAATCCGGCAGTTGACCCCGAGCGAACAGGCGGAAGTGATCCGATTTGCCTATCGATTGGACGCCGAACGCAGGTTGAGCGGGAAAGAGTTGGGAGCGCTCGCGCAACAGATGATCGATGCGTCGGATCCGATCGAGAAACTCAAAATTCGCGAGGAAATGACGCGCGGATTTTACGGCGGCAAGACGGATGCCTAGGATTCGCCGGCGCGGTGTGCCGAGGGCTGTTTTGGAACATCTCTGGATCCGCGTGGAGGAGCGGGAAATTTCCATTCTGCAGCTTGAACTCTTCGCGAACTGGCTGGAAACCGCCCCGGAAGTCCCGTCGGGGCGATGGTTCAAGCGTTTTCCCGAAATGATTGTCTGCGGCGAAGGCGAGTTGGTTAAGACACTTCTCCGGCTCGGTCAGGTCGCGGTCGGCGAGGAAGTTGTTTGAGGGCATCTGGCACCGGCACATGATGATCCACGTACGCCCGCACCGCTTTTGGCTGGCCCGATTCAAACCTTACCAAAGCCGCATGCACCCTCCGTCGATACCGAGCGTCCAAGTGGAAAGTCGGGTCGATCTCTTTGATCTCGCGGGCATCATCTCGCCACTGTTTCGCCCCGGCTGCACCCAATACCCCACGCTCCAGCCGTTTCACCAGATCGAGAGACAAGAACTCTTTCAGCACTCCGGCGTGAAGTGAATCTTGCGGCCTCTTCTCCTTCTGCTCCAGCAAGGCCATTTTCTCCCGGTAAAGAGTAATCGGATCGGCCGTGTTAAACGTGACCTTCTCTCCCTCTACCTCCACCGACGAGACGATGGCATCGCGGAGGCAGCGCCTTGGATCGAGCGAAACTCCGATCTCAGGACTGTCGATCCAGACCCCGTCCACGTAGAAACGCGGAGGATTTCCCCTGGCCTCGAGGCCGAGCGCCGCGCCGTATTCATCCAGCCGCTGCCCGATGAAATCGATATCGCGACTCAGCCAGATTTGCTCCTCGCGCTCGCTGGCAGGAGGAGAGCGAAAGTCTGGGTCGCCTTCCTGGTCGAGTTTGACTCGATAAAAAGCGCAGGCCGCTCCTCCGATGAGCGCATTGTCCATCAGGAACTCCTCCGAGCGCCGGCTGATTTCGCGCAACACCCGCACCACCGCCGGCCAATCGACCTCACCCCGGGGTAAAGCCTCTTCCTTCATACTTCCAGCACAGGACGAACCGGGGGCCGCTCCATCACAATCTTCAGCGCCCGGAGCCGCTTTAGTTCCGCTGGCGAATAGCGGTTGCCCGGCAGCTCTTTCCACTGCCGCTTCACCTCATTTCGCTCCTGGACGTTTGCTGTCTTGGTCGCCTTCACCGGCGCATTCTACGGCAAGGCCGCCTCAAATGAAACAACGCGCTGACGAGTGCCGTCAACCGCGTAGGAACGGGAATGTGGGGTTTTTGGGTCGCGCATCTTCTGGGGCCTGTTGCTCAAACCGGGACGGTCGTGCTGCTGTCTCGTTCGTCTTGCGGGCTGTGGCCCAGAGCATCCCCGGAGGCCTCGCCACTCTGGATAAGAACGCGTTCATGAATGTTGGTTTCGCCTCGGCCGCGGGATTGTTTTCACTGGGATGGGTATTTTAGGGAATTTTGTATTCGGCTTGGGATTGATGGGCATGGGCCGGGGTGTGGCCACGGCTGAGTGAGCGTCGATCATCTCCACTCGCTTCAAGATTCAGAAAATTTTGCTGTCGACTCAGGGGGCGGGCTGCGGGCGTGAATTTTCCCCCGTTCACGAGTTGCCACCCCGCCGAGCGCGCCAGCGCTGTTGTCGAAAAGCGCCGGCGGCGATAGACTCCCGCCATGAGCACCGTCGCCGAGATAGAAACCGCCCTCGAACAACTGCCCACCCAGCAGATGCTCGCCGTCGCCGCGTGGCTGGACGAGCGCCGTGCCATGCTCAGCGCCAGCGAAACCATCTTCCAGCAACTCGACGAAGGCGAAGGCGAGAACGCCGGCAAACAATGGCGGGTCAGTAACCCGCGGTGAGAACTTGATGGTCGATCTCGGGATGATCGCCAAGCCGCGCCCGTGCCTGATCCTGAGTGTGGCCTTCCACGACGACGAAAAAGCTGTCGTCACCTACGTCGCACGCACCACCCAAATCCGCGGCGGACGCTTCGAGATCGAGCACCGGGCGGCGCACTTTTTACCCGGCGTCTTCGACGCGCAAAACCTCGGCACCGTCCCCGTCGCCAAGCTCATGCGCTTTCTCGCCCGTCTGCCGGTCGACAAACTCGCGCAAGTCGAAGCCGCCGTGCAGCGGTGGCTCGGATTCGCCTCCGCAACCCAGCCCGACTGATAACGGAAATTAGGGGGCAGAGTGCGGGGCAGAGTGGGAATCTTGGCATTTTGCTCTCGACCGACGGCATCGAGGGAGAAGAGGGTCCGGTCCGCGCATACGTGCAGAAATTGTCACAGTCGGCGCTCACGCCTTGAAGCAGTCGGTAAGCGCGGCGTTGTCGCAGCCTGAACGAAGCGCTCCCCGGCGGTGACGGTGCGCCGCCATCACGCGATGTCGCGATATGTCGTATCTTCGTCATTCTGCCGCTGCCATTTGTCGGCTATTCTCCGGCCGATGGCACCTCTTCGCGTTGGGTTTGTTGGCTATGATCAGGTTAACGCTCTTGATATCGTTGGACCGGCGGATGCGTTTTCTTTTGCGGAGCAGGATCAGGGAAAGAAAGACCTGCGGCGCTGCTATGAAGTTTCGATTATTGGTCTAACGAAGCGTCCGTTTGTAGCGGAGTCCGGCATCGTTTTTCAGCCTTCCTGCACGCTCGCGACTGCTCCCAAACTCGACACACTCATCGTTCCGGGCGGCCGCGGACTCCGCCAGCCGGAGATCAATCGCAAGGTCGCGGCATGGGTGACGAAGCGGGCGCCGGAAACGCGTCGGGTGGCTTCGGTTTGCACGGGGATTTACGGCCTGGCGCCTACGGGTCTGCTTGATGGACGTCGCGTTTCAACGCACTGGCGCTTCGCCAGCGCGGTCGCGGCGAAGTTTCCGAAGCTGCGGATGGAGCCGAACTCGTTGTTCGTGAAAGACGGCAAGTTCCATACTTCGGCGGGCGTGACGGCCGGAATCGACCTCGCGTTGGCGTTGATCGAGGAGGATTTCGGATCGAAGACGGCGCTGGCGGTCGCCCGCGAAATGGTCGTCTATCTGCAGCGCTCTGGCGGTCAGGATCAGTATTCCGAGCCTTTGCAATTTCAGACCGCGGCCAGTGATCGCTTTGCGCAGCTCGTGGCGTGGATGACGAATAATCCCACGGCTGAGATGTCGGTGGAAGCGCTGGCGCGGCGCGCATCCCTTTCGCCGCGGCAGTTCTACCGCCGCTTCAAGGAACGCTTCGGTTCGTCGCCCGCCATCTTTGTCGAGACCTTGCGTCTCAACGAGGCGCGGCGTCGTCTTTCGGTGGGTGATCCATCGATCGCGAGCGTCGCGGAATCGGTCGGCTTCAAAGGCGCGGATTCCTTTCGGCGCGCGTTTGAGCGGCGCTTCCGGGTGACGCCGAGCAAGTATCGCCGCAGTTTCGGCCTGCCGTCGGAGCGCTCCCCTAACGAGTCATCGCAACGGAACCAGACCGTCAGCAGGAAAACCAAGTCATGAGCAATCCCATCTTCACCTTTGTCGAACGGTTGCGACAGGATCTCGCCTACGGCTTGCGCGGTTTGGGCCGCAATCCCGGTTATGCCGCCGTGGTCATATTGACTCTGGCGCTCGGGATCGGTGCGAATACGGCCATCTTTTCCGTGATGGACGGCGTGCTGATGCGCCCGTTGCCGTATCACGAGCCGGATCGGCTGGTCATTCTCCATCAAGCGACGCCGCGGACGGGCGACGATTCCATTGGCTTCTCCGTTCTCGACCTGACGGATTTCCGTGAACGCAATCGCGCTTTCGCTGCGATGTCGGAGTACCACTCGATGTGGTTCATCCTGCTGGGTCGGCCCGAGCCTGAGCGCGTCCAGACTGCCGTGGTTTCGGATAATTTCTTCGACACGCTGGGAGTGAAGCCGCTGCTCGGCCGCACGTTTCTCCCGGGCGAAGAAATGCCGGGCGCAGCGCCGGTGCTGGTCTTGAGCTACGACTTCTGGAAGAAGAGTTTTGCGGGCGATCCAAACGTCGTCGGGAAAGTTTTTCAGATGAACGAGAAGCCGCACACGGTGGTGGGCGTGCTGCCACCGCTCCCGGCGTTTCCGAATGAAGATCAAGTCTTCATGCCTGCGGCCGCGTGTCCGTTTCGTGGGCGGGAGAGCGTGCTGACGAGTCGCGGCGGGCGGATTATCAGCCATGTCTTTGCTCGGCTAAGAGATGGCGTGACGCCGGCGCAAGCCCTGGCGGATGCGCAGCGTATCGGCGCCGAACTGGCGAGGGAATATCCGGCCGATTATCCGACCGCAGATGGATACTCGGTGCGGATGGAAGGCATCGCTCGCGCCTTCACCGGTCCAGCGCGCACTCCGCTTTTCATTCTCCTGGCCACCTCCGCGTTCGTCCTTTTGATCGCGTGCGCCAATGTCGCGAACCTCGCGCTTTCGCGTCTCGTTCTACGCGAGCATGAACTCGCGCTACGGACTGCGCTGGGTGCAACGCGAGGGCGCATCCTGCAGCAATTGATCACAGAGAATGTGATTCTTGCGGCGTTGGGCGGGGTCGCGGGCTTGGCCCTGGCGGCTTGGGGACTCGGTGCGCTAACCGCTTACGCCGCGACTTTCCTTCCGCGCGCCAACGAGATCGGGATCAGCCCACCGGTGTTGCTCTTCACTGCGGCGGTGTCGCTAATCACCGGCCTGCTCGTGGGTTCGTGGCCGGGATTGCCGGGGAGCGGCGCGCTCTTTGGCAGCCTGAAAGACGGAGCGCGTGGCACTGGCGCGCACGGCGGACGCTTGCGTGGTCTGCTGATTGTCGGACAAGTGGCGATTTCAGTGCCGTTGTTGGTCGGCGCTGCAATGGCTGCGCGCAGTCTGTTCCAACTCCAGCAAGTCGATCCCGGCGTGGAAACGAAGCGGGTGCTCTCAGCCAGCATTAGTTTGAATTTTGGACGCTACAACACAGGAGAGAAACGCCTCGATTTTTGGGATCGCAGCGTGAGCGAAATTGCTCGTCTGCCCGGAGTTGAATCAGTCGCCGTGGTGGGCGGCGTGCCGTTAAACCAACTGGCGAATCACCCCAGCACTTTCATCATTGAAGGGATGTCGAGTGATTCGACTTCAATCGCAGCCAACGCACAGGTGAGCAGCGAGGACTACTTCAAGACGGTGGGGCAGCCGCTGCTGCGCGGGCGTTCCTTTAACGAACACGACACCATGAATGCTCCCGGCGTCGCCATCGTGAACCAATCTCTCGCCAGCCGGGTTTGGCCGTCGAAAGATGCGGTGGGGCAGCGGTTCAGTTTCGATAACGGGCAGAACTGGATCACGATCGTCGGCGTGGTGGCCAACGCGCGCCAGCAGTATGACTCACCCCCGGTGGATGAAATCCATCTCGCGCTCCGCAACGGCAACCCGTTGACGGCGGGGGCTATCGTGGTGCGGACAAAAGCCGCGCCCGGGGCTCTCACGCAATCGTTGCGCGAAGCGATTCGCCGAGTCGACCCGCAACAGCCCATCACGCGCATCGAAACTCTCGAGCAGGTGCGGACCAAGGCGCTGGCCTCACCGCGACTGATCGCGACTTTGCTCGGCTTGTTCGCGCTGCTGGCGCTGGCGATTACCGCGGCGGGCATTGGCGGCGTTTTGGCTTTCTCGGTCAGTCAGCGCACGCAGGAAATCGGCATTCGCATGGCACTCGGAGCGAGTCGCGCAGAGGTGATGAGGATGGTTCTGCGGCAGGGACTTACGCTCGTCCTGCTCGGCTTGGCCGCTGGCACCGTCGCCGCGCTATTTCTCGTTCGGCTGATGAAAGGGCTGGTCGCAGGCGCGTCGCCGAACGACCCACTCACATTCATAGCGGTCACCTTATTACTCCTCCTCGTAGCCATCGTGGCGTGCGTTATCCCGGCCCGGCGCGCGACGAGAGTGGACCCGATCAACGCGCTCCGTGCCAACTAATCAAATCCTATGAACAGGCGAAAGTTCCTCACCGCAACCGGCGTGATCGCGGCCGGCATTTCGATTCCGCGCATCCTGCTCGGCGCCGACCATCCAAATGATTCACCGGTGAAGGGACTGGTGACTAAGAGCACGAAACTTCAGCGCCCCTCATCCGGAAGTATTCCGGTCGCGATTCTGATTTCGGAAGGTCTGAACGTGATCGATTTCTCCGGTCCGTGGGGTGTCTTCGAGAGCGTAAATGTCCCCGACGCGATGGAACCTCCATTCCATTTGTTCACAGTCGCGGAAAGTGCGGCGACCGTTTCCTCCGGCAGCGGATTGAGACTCGTGCCGGACTACACGTTCACCAATGTGCCTGAGGTGAAAGTAGTGGTCATTCCCGCGCAGAAAGGTTCGGACGCGATGATCGACTGGCTGCGCGAGGTCGCCCCGAAGACCGATGTCACGATGTCCGTCTGCACGGGGGCGTTCAAGCTGGCCAAGGCCGGCTTGCTGGCCGGCAAAGCGGCGACCACGCATCATGACTTTCTCGACAAACTGGAGAGCGAATATCCCGACATCACCGTGAAACGCGGCGTGCGATTCGTGGAGAACGAAAAAATATCCACTGCGGGTGGCCTAACGAGCGGAACCGATCTGGCGCTGCGTGTGGTGGAGCGGTATTTCGGCCGCGAGATTGCGCAGGCAACCGCGACTTACATGGAATACGCGGGAACGGGCTGGATCGTCTGAGCCGCGATTGCCGCCTCGCTCAACCAAGTCTAACGAGCCAGCGGACTTGCGGACGCCCCGACACAGCGGGGCGGCTACATCGCGAAAATGCTAGAGGAAGCCTAAGGAAGTTGCCGAGCCCGACGCAGCGACGCGGTTTTGGATCGCGCGCTGCCTCGGGCTCCCTGGCAATGTTGAGCTACTTCCTTTTCCGAGCAGTAGCGGCTGTTTTGGTCGGCGCCGGCTCGGGGGCCATAATCTGCGTGCCGGACAGAGCTTTCACCGTGCCGACATCGGAGCTGTTGATGGCGCCGTTCGCGTTCACATCAAGGCGGAAGTTCGCGGTGGTGGCGGCCTGGCCTGATTGCGTTTTTACCTGGCTTACGTCGCTCCCGTTGGTCATGGCATTATTCGTGGTGTCGCCGACGAGGAGCTTGAAGCTGTGGACGGCGTTCTTGAGCGTGGCGTTTCCTCCGTTGGGCGCTCCGGCATCGTTATTATGCACGGGGAGGCCATCGAAGGCGATGAGGTGCGCTCTGCCGTTCGGAGCGCCGGGGGCGAGGTGGATGGTGTATTGATTCGCACCGGGACCGGGAGCGTGGCTTGCGACGAAAGTGCTGGCGCCATCGAGCGTGACGGTGGTGGCTGGGCTGCTGACGGTATACTGCGAGCCGAGAGTGTAAACGATGGTGTAATCGTTCTCCGCCGCAGGGAGGCGGCACTCGATATCGCTGGCGCCATCTGGATGAACACTGAGGTCGTAGAGAACGACTTCGAACGGACTGCCGGCGCCGCCGCCGTGCGCCTTGCGTGAGGCGACGCGGTCGACGGGCAACTCAACCTCGATGTTGAAGAGTCCGGTGTTGCTGCTGATGAGGCCGCGGGAGTCGGTCACTTTGAGGATGGCAGTGAAGTCACCATTGGTGGTGTAAGTGTGCTGAATGGTCGGGGTGGACTGCGTGACCGGCGCGGAGCCGTCACCGAAGTCGAATGTGTATGACGCGACGGTATCACCCGGATCGGCATCCGAAGAAGCGGAGGCGTCGAAGTCCACGGTGAAGGGCGGATCGCCCATCGGTGGGTTCGTGGTGCCATGGGCGTAGGCTACGAGCGAGGCGAGGGGCGCGGTGTTCGGCGCGCAGAACGAATTCCCAACGACGGTGTAGGAACCGGTGGGCGTCAGACTGTCGGGCATATTGTCCGGAGTGAGGGTGGCGCCGGCGGTGATGCGAGTGATGAAGTTGGTCAGCATCGCGCCGACCGCTGGGTTCCCAATGGCGCTCCGAGGCACGACGATGGTGATAGTGCCATCGGGCGCGAAAGTGCTCGCCGGATCCGCCGCGACGAATGGTCCCGCGGACGGGCCGACTTGGAAGATCGGGGTGCCGGTGGCACCGTCTTGCGGATCGTTCGTCATGCGCACGGTGTAATTGGTGGCGCCCACATCAAATTTTACCGGCCATCTCGTCGAGGGCGGCACGGTGGTGAGGCTCTGCATTTTCAAGGTGAAAACGATTTTGCTGGAGGCGTAGGCGATGGGTTCGCCTAACGAGAGGCTTTGCGCATCGTGGCCAGGGAGCATGTCGAGTTCGTCGTTGGTGGCGTCGTTCAAGAGCGTGAGGCCGGGAAGGCTGCACGGCGTCTGCAGTGGTGGAATGGCGGCGACGACGAGATCGATCTCATTGCTGAATGCGCCGACGGGAGTCGCGGAGGTATTGACCGCTTTCACTTGGTAGAAGTAATGCACCACGGCCGGATCAGCGGTGGTGTCGTTGAAGGAGTTCTTTGGAATGCCGGTCTGTCCGATCTGTATTTCGCTACCGGCAGTGAGGCCGCGGAAGATGAGATAGTTCACGATATCGGAGCCGCCATTATCCGGAGTTTTCCAGGTGAGATGGGAGGCGGCGGTATCGCGCGTGCCGGAGAGGCAGGCTGGCTTCGGTGCGAGCGCGACGGTGGTGTCCGTCATATTGTCGTAGCTGGCGAGGATCGTCTTGCCGCCGAATTGACGCGCGACGCGCATGTGGCCGGTGAAGTCGTTAGACGCGGTCCCGGCAATGCAGGCGGGGGTGACGCAGCCGTCGCTGTAGCCGTAGAGGACACGCCCTTTGTCATCGAGCGTGATTTCGTTGAAATCGAGAAGGTTGCGGTCCTGCGCGCCGCCGCCCTGTTGCCAGATGCCGGTCAGGCTTTGCACGGGATCGTTCGGGGTGGCGTTGACCGTGGTCCAGGTGACGCCGCCATCATAAGTGGTGGCGATGAAGGCATACCATTTCCCGGGGAAGCTAAGGGCCTGATAATCACCGGTGCGATCCGTGCCGAAGAAGCCGATGGCCGCACGTCCAGCGCTGCCGCCGATGGCTTCGACGTGCGCCGCGTTGACGATGCCGTGGGTGGCGCCGAGGTCGAAATCATTCGTCCAGGTGACGGTGTTATCGGGATTGCGATGGCCGACCTGGACACGAGCATGGCCTTCCGGCGGCTGGCCGGAGGCAACGGGCTCGTTGTTTACGTAGGAGTAGTAGACGGTGTTATTCGCGTCGATGGCGATGCTGGGGTCGGCGCCGTTGGGTTGAGAAATGGCATTCGGGGCCTGGAAGGTGACCCAAGTGGTGCCCATGTCGGTGGTGAAGACGCCGCCTTGCAGACCGCTGCAATCTTTTACCGGCAGCCATGCGGTGCCATCGGGCGCGACATGGAGGTGCCCGTGCAATCCGCCACAAGTGCCGCCGGGGACGCCTGCGCCCTGGCCATTGTAAGCGACGGTGGGATTACCGTAGCTGGAACCGAGCGTGTCGCTCCGATAGCAACTGGCCGGCCCGACGATGTCCTGCGAGCAATAGTAAACGGCCTCGCCTTGATTGAGCGGCGTGATGAGCGGGTTGGGCAGGCCGTTGACGAGAGGGTAAGGGCCGGTGCCGATCGTCTGGTGATCTGCGCCACCGTTCGGTCCAGCCACGGCGAACGGAACGTAAGTATCACCATCGTCATCCGAGAAGGCGTAGACAGCATTCGCGCCGACGGTGGAATTCGAGGCAAAGGTGCGACCGCTCTTTTGATCGGTGAAGAGAATGGGATCGAGGCCGATATCGGTCACGGTGGAGGACTTGTCTTCCCAGAAAGCGTTGCAGCATTCGGGAAGGGCGGGGGTCTGCACTTCGCCCGGAGTCAGGCGCCAGATGGGGCCGGAGTTCATGGTCATGATCCGGCCGGTCTGCGGATTGAAGCCGATATTGAACTCACCGCTCCCGGATTCTGCGGAGGTACCGACTGGTGGAACGAAAACCTGAAAGCGAGGCTTGCCGGGTGCGGTGGAATCAGCTCCGCCAAAGCCAGGAGTGCCGCCCGTGCCAGAGCCCGGAAGCAATTCGATGCGCACGGTGACGATTTCGCCGCTCGGCGTGTAGGGGACGATCTTGATCGTGTAAACATGGGGCGCGCCATCATTGGCCAACGGGCTGATAGTGGAGACTTCGGGGTTGGCGCCGCTGGCTGATTGATAGTCGGCCGGCATGTTGCCGTTGAGAGTGGTAACGGCGCCTTGGTAGACGTAAAGGTCGTAGTCAGACATGCCGGACCCGGTATCATTCCAAGTCATCGTGACTTTCACCGCGGCATTCGGATTCGTAGTCGCATAACCGGCTGGGACGGTGACGGTCAGCGCGTAACTGTCGCAAGGGAACAGGTTGTTGTCGCAGCGTGGGCCTTGATCCAATTGGCCGAGGCCGACCGGGGACTGGTTGGGCTGGGTGAAGGGACCGGCAGTATAAGTGAGGGGGCCTGAGGTATCAGTGATCGTGCCGCTGGGGGGAGTGGCGGCGAAGCTGAGCCAGCCGAACGAGATGCCGATGGCGCAGAGAGCGACAGCGAGGACGACTCGGGTGATGAAGAGACCGGAGGGAGAGGGAGATTTTTTTTTCATGTGTTCGAGGAGAGATCGACGGAGTGATACGTCCTTATCGTGTTCGGCTCATTTGATACGTGTAAATTTTTTTCAAGGATGCTTCTGGAATGCCGCCACGTAATGGTGAAACCGGCTTTTTCGATCTGCTTTCGCGCGGAGCCGCTCTCTGTAAACTCACGTGCGTGCTCGATCTCAACTCCTGTCGCCTCTACGGCATCCTCGATCTCGGCTACGTCATGCCCCGCGAGGTGCAGCGGATCGCGCGAGAGATGATCGCTGGAGGCGTGGACCTTCTGCAGCTGCGCGCGAAGGATTTCGTCCCCGCTGAAATTTCGGCGGCCGCGCGTGAGATTCACTCCCTAACGACTGCGGCCGGCATTCCGCTGATCATTAATGATCACGCCGAAATCGCGCGCGCGGTCGGCGCAGAGGGAGTCCATGTCGGGCAGGACGATCGTTCCGTCGCTGAAGTCCGCGCCGTGGCGGGGGAGAAATGCATTGTGGGAAAATCAACGCACAGTCTGGATCAGGCGCGGAGCGCGGCAGAGGAAGGCGCGGATTACATCGGCTGGGGTCCGCTGTTTCCCACGCCGACGAAGCCGGATTATTCAGCGATCGGAATGGACGAAATTCGCGCGGTGCATGCCGCGGTTTCGGTCCCGATTTTTTGCATCGGCGGAATCAAATTGGAAAACCTGCCAGCCGTGATCGCGGCGGGCGCGCGACGGGTGGTGATCGTCTCGGGGTTGCTGCAAGCCCCGGATATCGCAGAGTATGCGCGCGCCGCGAAAACGCTTCTCCATCCGCAATCCGAAATCCGCAATCCGAAATAACACCGCATGTCCGTTCTCATCGTTGGCTCCATCGCACTCGACACCGTCAAAACTCCCGTGGAGGAACATGCCGATCAGCTCGGCGGTTCGGCTTCTTATGCCGCTTTGGGCGCGAGCTTTTTTTCGCCGGTCAATCTGGTTGGCGTGGTCGGCGATGATTTTCCGGAGTCGGAGTTCGAGTTTTGGAAATCGCGCCAGATCGATGCGGCCGGCGTGCAAAGGGTGGAAGGGAAAACTTTCCGCTGGTCCGGCGAATACATGTGGGACATGAACACGCGCGAGACGCGCTCGGTGGAGCTGAATGTTTTCGAGCATTTTCGCCCAGAATTGCCGGCTTCTTTCAAGACGACAGAATTCGTCCTGCTGGCGAATATCGCGCCCGCCTTGCAGTCGCATGTCTTGGATCAAATGGAGAAGCCGCGCTTTGTCGTCGCCGACACCATGGATCTCTGGATTAATATCGCCCGCCCCGATCTCGACGCGCTCCTGCCGCGGGTGGATTTGCTCATCCTGAACGATAGCGAAGCGCGCGAGATGACAAAGGAGACGAGCCTGATCAAAGCCGGGAAACGCATTCGCGCGATGGGTCCGAAATACGTCGCGATTAAGAAAGGCGAGCACGGCGCATTGCTCTTTGGCGAGAACGAATTCTTTAGCTGCGGCGCTTATCCGCTCGAAGATATTCACGATCCGACCGGGGCAGGGGACACCTTCGCTGGCGGAATGGCAGGCTACCTCGCGGCGAAAGGCGGAGAGCTGAACTTCGCCGCTTTCCGGCGCGCGATGATCTACGGCAGCGTCCTGGCCAGCTTCAATGTCGAGGCCTTCAGTCTTGAGCGGCTGCGTACTTTAACGAAGGAAGAGATCGACGAGCGCTACGAAGTGTTTCGTTCCATGAGCCAGTTCGAAACCGTTGATTGAGCGGAAGGCTCTCTCTTCCGCCCATCGCTTGGCAATGCTAAGAATGGACTTCGTTTTTTTGCACGAGGTGTGGCGGAGGTCGGTTCCTGGCCGTGGAGTCAGGATGGCCGTCCTCGCGCTGACGCTTCTTGCCTGTCCGATCGCTTCCGCCCGCGGACCGTGGCTGGAGTGGAAGAATTGCCAGTTGGAAGAAAATGATTCCAACGATGGCGACAGCTTTCATGTGAAAGCAGCCGGCAAGGAATACATCCTGCGGCTCTATCTGGTGGACGCTCCGGAAAGCGATGCCGGCTTTCCGGAGCGCGTGGCAGAGCAGGGGAAGTATTTCGGAATCACGCCCGCGCAGAGTGTGCAGTTGGGCGAGGAGGCGGCGAAGTTTGCGGGCGAAAAATTATCCAAGCCGTTCTCTGTCCGCACCTCGAAACAGAACGCGATGGGCCGGAGCAATTCGCCGCGCTTCTACGCCTTCGTGCAAACAAGCGAGGGCGATCTGGGAGAAATGCTGGTGGCGAATGGATTGGCGCGCGTGCATGGCGTCGCGCCCCGGGCGAGCGAGAGTCTTTCGCCGAAAGAGATGAAGGCGAATCTTCGGCGACTCGAAGCGGAAGCAAAACGGCTCAAGATCGGTGGATGGGGCGTGGCGACCGGTCGGATGAATGCGCGGGTGGCTTCAGCGGCAGGGAAGAAGCCGATGGACTCGTTCGACGCCTTTTTCCATCCGGAAAAAGCTCTGGCGACGCCGGTTCCCGCGCCCGCCGCGACGAACCTCGTGCCGGCGGCCACGCTAAAAGCGAAACGGTCGATCGCGGCGCCTCCTGCCGAGAAAGCTTCCGATCTGCTCGATCCTAATACGGCTTCGATGGTAGAACTTGTTAGGCTGCCGGGAATCGGCAAGGTGCTGGCGCAACGGATTATCGATGCGCGCCCCTTCAAAAGCGCGGAAGAATTGCGGCACTTGAAAGGAATCGGAAAGAAAAAATTCGCGCAGATTCGCCCGCGCTTCGAGCCGGCCTTGTGAGTCTTACCCTTCGATCGCGGCCCGCATCTGCGCGAAGCGGCTCTTGCCAGTCGTCTCCGCCACCGGCGTGTTGAGCAATCTTTGCAGATCGATCCGCTCCAGGAATTCGTCCGCCAGTTCCTTGATAAACGAGCTCGGCTGGCAGGAGCTGACGCTTCCGAATTTCATCCGATTTCGGCAATGACTGAGCGTGAGCGTCTTCCGCGCCCGCGTGATGCCGACGTAAAGCAGACGCCGTTCTTCGTCGATCGTGCCTTCGGTCTTCGAACGATCGTGCGGCAGAATTCCTTCTTCCAGGCCGATGAGATAGACGTGATCGAACTCGAGACCCTTGGCCGCGTGCATCGTGATCAAAGTGACGCCGCGTTTCGTTTCGATGTCTTCCTGTTTTTCTTCTTCGCGTTCCTGGTCGAGCACGATCTCATCCAGAAAACCGCGGACGCCTTTCGTGGAGCGACCGACGAAATGCGTCAGATCGCGCAGCATATCGTGCATGTTGCTTTCGCGCGCGTCCGCTTCCTCGGTCGATTTACAACTGCGCCGCAGCTCGGCGGGGTAGCCGACTTCCTGGATGAGTTTCGCGACAATGCCAGCCGGGTCGGAGAGCGGCTCCAGCAGTTTGGTTTCGTATTCGTCCACCAACTCGACGAACGCCTGGATGCTCGCAACAGTCCGGGCGCTGTAATCGGCCAGCAGAGCGGGGGAGTGGAGCGCTTCCCACAGACTGCAGCGCTGGTGCATGCTCCATTGCAAAGCGCGATCGATCGTGGCCGCGCTGATGCCGCGCGCGGGGGTGTTGATAATGCGGAGTAAATTGGCGTCATCGCCGGGGTTTACGAGCACGCTCATGTAGGCGATCAGGTCTTTCACTTCGCGACGATCGAAGAAGCTTTTCCCGCCGACGATTCGATAGGGGATTTGCAGGCGCCGGAGATTTTCTTCGAGGACGCGCGATTGCGCGTTCATCCGAAACAGCACCGCGAAACTTTCCCACACCTCACCCGTATCGAGATTGCGGCGCTGAATTTCTTCGGTCACAAATTGGCCTTCCTCGCGGTCGTTAGGCGATTCGACCAGTCGAACCTTTGCGCCGTCACCGCTGGCGCTCCAGAGGCGCTTGGGACGGCGGCGCGGGTTGTGTTTTATGAGCGAATTCGCGGTGCCGAGGATCGCGTTCGTGCTCCGGTAGTTTTGCTCCAGCTTCACCACCGCGGGATTCGGGAAGTGATGCTCGAATTCGAGGATGTTTGCCACCTCCGCGCCGCGCCAGCCGTAGATGGATTGATCGTCATCGCCGACGACGGCGACGTTGCGGCGCTCATCCGCGAGCAGTCTAACGAGTTCGAGCTGGAGGCGATTCGTATCCTGAAACTCATCGATCATGAGATAGCGGAAACGCTCCTGCCAACGCTGGCGCACATCGGGATGCTCATTGAGCAATTGCACCGTCAGGAGAAGCAGGTCGTCAAAGTCAACCGCGTTGGCGGTTTTCAAGTCATCCCGGTAACGTCTGAAGACAGCACCAAGCAGCGTCTCGTCGTCGGTCGGCGGCGCCCAGCCATTATTCTTGGCCTTGCTGATGGCGGCCTTGGCCACATTTGGATCGAGCTTTTCGTCCTTTGCCGCCGTCCGGGTGATGATCTTTTTGATCAATCCGAGCTGATCGCCTTCATCGTAAATGCTAAAATTGTTTTTGTAACCGAGGCGATCGATTCCCGCGCGCAGGATGCGCAGGCAAAGCGCGTGGAAGGTCGACATCGTGACCTTCTTGGCCGCCTCGGGCGCGATCATTTTCGCGAGACGCTCGCGCATTTCAGCCGCGGCCTTGTTCGTAAACGTGACCGCCAGGAGGTGCGCCGGATCGACATCCTGCGCGATCAAATAGGCGACACGCGCGGTGATGACTCGAGTCTTGCCGGTGCCGGCTCCGGCGAGAATGAGGAGCGGGCCTTCTGTCGTCGTCACCGCGCTTTGTTGGGCGTCGTTGAGATCGAAAAGGCGGAAGCGGGACATCGGCGGGCGCGTAAGTTGGGCCGGAATTCAGCAGTTGGCGAATTCCGCGGCGCGGTCCACATTATTTACGTCCGGAACGGTTAGCATCCGCGACCCTTGTCCGGAGCGAATACACAAAATGTTATGAAAACAAAATTGATTGTTCTACCGCTGCTGGCTCTCGGACTGATTCTGGTCTCGGGATGCACGACTGCTCAGCCCACTGCCAGCACCCCGCCGAACGATCCGCGCCAGGGGGCGTCGATCGATAAACGTTCTTACACCCAAGCCGAGCTGCAAAAGCGCGGCGGCCCCACGCTCGCCGACTCCCTGGAGAAGCAGGACGCGAGTGTGCGAATCAGCGGCGGCGCTCGTTAGACCATTGCCCTGAAAGCGGCCCCGCGCCCCGAGGGAGCGCACCCGTGAAGATTCGAACTTCAAACCTTCTGATCCGTAGTCAGATGCTCTATCCAGTTGAGCTACGGGTGCTGATCGGACGTGTAATTAGCGGATGAAGGTGCAGGCGTCAAATAGACGACGCGGCCCATTTTTCGCGCAGAGTTCGGCATCTTCACGGCTCTTTCTCCGGCCGCAAAGCTGGTCGGAAGCAGGCCGCTGATTACGGCCGAAAAAACCTGTGGAATCACCGTTGCAAAAGGAATTTGGGGTGTTACTCGTTCCCCCGTTATGGCTGACCTGATCAAAGCGGACGACCTGAAGAACCGCCTGAAAAAGATTCCGGAATGGGAACTCGAGAAGAAACACATCGAGCGCACCTTCGAATTCGATGATTTCACGGAATCGATTGATTTCGTCAATTCCGTTGCGGAAGTCTCGGAGGATGAGGAGCATCATCCGGACATAGATATTCGGTATAACAAAGTGCGGCTGGTTCTCTCCACCCACAGCAAGGGCGGATTGACCGATCTCGACTTCGGGCTCGCGGAGCGGATCGATACCCTTTCGGAATAAGAGATGACGGGCAGTGATGAGGGTCCCTCCTTTCGGGATGGGCTCATCGCCGCGATCATCGTTTTGGTTACGGTGTTTGTGGTCTGGAAGGTAATTGATTACCGGACGCAGCCGCCGCCGCCGCCGAATCCCATCGGGATGCCGGCGAACAGATAACGCGGGAATGTTTACACGCTCTGCTCGCCCCGGAGCGAAGTCGGGAGCGGTCGGCCCTCATCGACGTCGATGAATTGGAACATCGTTTCGATTTCGGAGCGCCCGGCCATTCCAATTTCTTTCTTTCGGCGGACCAGAAATTCGGTCACGTCGTCGTTCCATCCACGTTTGCGCATGAATTCATTCCAGACCGCGATCTCATCGGCTTCTGGTTTCCGTCCGTGCTCGAAGCACCACTGGAGGATCTCGTCGTCGGAGCCTCCGGCCTTCACCCGATCGACCAGCGAAGCGTAGTCCACGCGTAGAAACGCGAGACAGTTCGCGTCGAAGCCTTGCCCTAAATTCGGCTGATATTCGGCCGGCAGTTTGTTTTCGGCATGCTCGCGGATCTTGTCGATCATGCGTCCGAAATAGACGATGCCGCCGACTTTCATGGACGGGCTTCTGACCAGGAAGGCGTTCATGCGCGATAAGTTCGAGGATTTTTCGCCACGGTTCAAGTTTCGCCTGCGGAGGTTGTGCTTGGTGATCGCCAATGATCCTTCGGCGCGAGGGCGCGCCGGCTCCATCCTCGCCATCGCGTGGGAACTGATCGCGTTGGAGCCGGCCCGCCCTCGGGCCGAAGGATCAACCGGTCAACTGACAACCGTGCGACCTTAAATACCTATGAGGAGGCCAATGTCGCGGCTTGTCGCCCGGTGGCGGGCACCGCATCGTGAGGCGTGGATCGGATCGTCGGGATCGAAACGGAATACGGATGTCTCGTTCACGGAGACGGAGTCACCGCTGGGTCGGAGGGATGGCCAGCGCGGGTGCGGAATTTTGTTTTTCAAAAAGGGGAGGCCGGCGTGCTGGATCTTCATTACCGCGACTACGAGGAGCCGCCGGGGAATGGAGGTTTCTTGCGGAATGGCGGCCGTGTCTACTTGGACATGGGGCACATCGAATATGCCTCGCCGGAATGTTTGAGTTTAAGGGACATCGTTGCTTACGATCTCGCCGGTGATGCGTTGCTGCAGTCTGGCCTGAACGGATTGGGCGTGTCGGATCGCGTGTCGTTCATCAAGAACAACGTCGATCACCACACGGGCGCCACCTTCGGTTGCCACGAAAATTATCTGATGCGCCGCGACGCGCAATTCACGCCGCGGGTTCTGGGGACGCTCCTCGCATTTTTGGCGACGCGGCAGATTTTCACCGGTGCCGGTCGAGTGGGCCACGCAAACCCGCTCGCCTTCGAGATGGAGCCGTCGCCGACCGATGCGCCGGTCGATTTCCAGATCAGCCAGCGTGCCGATCACATCGTGAACGACATCTACCAATGGGTGCAATTCAATCGCGCGATCATCAATGCGCGGGACGAACCGCTGGCCGATTACCGGAAGTATCGCCGCCTTCATCTTTTGATCGGCGATTCGAATATGAGCCCGTTCGCCACGGCGCTGAAAATCGGGACAACAGCGTGCATTCTTTGGCTGCTCGAGAAGCGGCTGCTGGAGCGCGATTTTAGTCTGCGCGATGCGGTGCAAAGCACGCGTGATATTTCACGCGATCAGACGCAGAGCTGGATGGTGGAATTGGAAAGCGGCGAGACCATCGGGAGCCTCGATCTGCAGTGGGAGTTCTGCGAGTTGGCGCGGAAACATTTGGCCGGTAGCAGCGAGGAGGCGGATTGGATTTTGGAGAGTTGGAGCTTCACTCTCGAGGCGCTAAAAAACCGGCCGGAAGCGCTCATCGGTGGCGTGGATTGGATCACCAAAAAGTGGCTTCTCGAGGCCTTCATGAAATCAGAGGACCTCGGCTGGGACGATCCGTGGCTGCAGAGCCTGGATCTCGAATATCACAACATCGATCCGGAGAAGGGGCTTTTCTTTGGCGTGCAAGGCGCCAAGCGCATCGGCGAATGGAACCAGAGCGTGGGGCGACCGGACGCGATGCATTCGCCGCCGCCCGACACGCGAGCCGCCGGTCGCGCGCGAGCGGTGGATTGGTTCCAGAAGAACAAACAGCAGCCCTACGTGATCAATTGGGATTCCATCGCGACGGAAGGCCAGGATTTCATCGTCATGGGCGATCCGTTCCGCACTTACGAAGAAGAGGTCGACAGCTTCCTGAGCAACCTCGCGCTGAAGGAAAAAGGTTCCTCCGCAGTTTCATTGGGTCAGGAGGAAATGACGAAACCAGAATGACGAAGCCCGAATCAATGACGAATGACGAAGTTCGAAGGGCGCCGCTTCGTCATTCGGGCTTCGTCATTGTTTCGGACTTCGTCATTCTCCTCCCGCCACTATTCCAGCCGCTGAAGCGAGGGAAGGCCGTAATTTTTCTGCAAGGCCGACGCTTCTTCCGCCACCTGCGCGGCGTCGAGCACGATCTGCTTCGGATCTTCCTCGGTCTCGACCAGGATGAATCCGTTGAGCGGCTGTTTGACGGCTTCGGCCAAGTCTTGCAACGATTTGATTTCTTTGCCGTTCACCTTTTGCACTGTGAGATAGGCAACGTCGTCGTAACCGATCGTGCTATTCGCCGGAAGAACTTGCGTGAGGATTACGACGCGGCGGTTTCCTTCCGGGAAAAGCTCCGATTGGAAGTGATCGAAGTAGACGAACCTTTGCGGCGCGTCCTTGACCCAATTGCCGCCCCATTCCTTTAAGAATTGGCGTGAGAGCTCCTGAAAAATCAGGCCGCCGAGAACGTAGTAGGTCGGGGCTTGATCCAAATCGTAGGGCGGAATGACGTAATCCTTCGCCGCGCGATGCTCGAGCACGAGATCGAGTTGCATCGGCTTTCCGGCGCGCTGCACTTTGATCGGCAGTTTATCGCCGACGAAATTGCGGCTCGTGATCAGGTTGGTGAATTCGACTTTGCCGTAGAGCGGGTCCACGTAATTGCCGTTCTGATCGATCTCGTTGTCGCCCACTGCGACCACGATGTCGCCGACCTGCATGCCAGCTTTCGCCGCCGGCATGTCGGGCTCCAGGCTGGTCACGTAAACACCGCCGCCTTTGCCCGTTTGCCCGGCGTATTTGCGCAATTGCGGATCGCGGGTGGGAAAGAAGCTGAATCCAGCGGAAGGGAATCCGCGATAGTCATTCGCGTCCGCCTCTTTCAGGAAATGCGTGATGATGGGCGCCGGAATGGCGTCGAGGACTTGGGAGCGCGGATCGTAACGCAGCAGCAGACCAGCCAGTTTGTTATTCTTCAGCAGCGGGATGGTGTAGCTATTGTCGCGATACTGCATCGTCATGCTGATGCGGTAGGTGAGGAATTGGCTCACGTCGGTCGGATAACGCGTCATCTGCACGCTCGTGACGAGCCCTTCCGTGACCACGAGGGCGCCAGTGGATTCCAACTGCAACGCCGCCAGGCGGTCGCCGATTACGGTGTCCGACGCGAGCTGGAGCGGAGTCAGGCCGTCGAGGAATTTCTTATCGTTAGGCTCGATCAGGGCGAGGTTCGCTTCGTAATCGATCACCACCACATCGGCGCCCGTTTTCTCGCCCGATTCCGCGCGTTCCAGTTCGACGTAGTTTTGGTTTGCAACGAGATCGGCCGTGACGAGAACACGATTTTTTGGCAGCACGGCGCCGAGCGCGCGCTTCTGCAGTGGCGCGCGTTTCTGCCACGGTCGAGTGTAGTCGTAGGGTTGTCCGGTCACGTTCACGCGCACGAGCGAGAGTTCCTTCTGCTTCACCGCGGGTGCCGCCGCGGCAGGTGTAGATGCGGGCACGGGCGGTTTCGCCGCCGCCGTCAGCAGGCCGAGCGCGAGGAAAACGGAGAAGAGCGGGAGACGAAGAGCGGTCATGGTGTTTTCTCCTCGCTCTCGGCCATCGGCTTGGCCGCTGGCTGGTCGTTGAGGTTTTGCTCTCTCACCACGTTGTAGCGGGTTTTGATCCGTTCCCGCGCGGCTTCCACTTCGGCGCGATCGAGGACCAAGGGTGGGCCATCGCCGATCATGCGGACGATGAATTGCTCGGGTGTTCCCGCAAACACCTTCGCCAAGTCGTCCAGCGTGCGAATCTTTTCGCCGTTGATTTCATCGACGATCTCGCCGCGATACGGCGTGAGATAGGTGTTAATCGGATCGGGCAAGATGTTGGCCAGGATGATGATTTCCGGGTGCTCCAGATAGATTTGCTCGGGGACGAAGTAATCGAAGAAGTGCCGCAAGCGCAGGTCGGCGGGCCGATATGCTTGCATCATGTCGAGGGAGAGCGGTTGAAAGAGGAGGCCGCCATAAACCACGAAGCGCGGCTCAGAGTCGTAACTGTGCCCCTGAAAGAGATAAGGCCAGAGCGGTTCCAGCTCTACCGTCACCGTCATCGGCTGTTTGTTGCGGACGAGGTCGAGCTTCACCTTGTCGCCCTTGAACTTTCGCTCCACCACCTCTGGCATCTCGACGCGGGCGCCATCCAGTTCCACGAAGGAATCGCTCGCAATCGGATGGTCATCGATGGCGAGTAAGACATCGCCGGATTGCAGAATTTTCGACGCAGTGCCGTTGGCGATTACGCTGCCGACGAGGACGCCGCGATCATCGTCCTTCAGGCCAAGGAAACGGCGCTGCGCTGGATTTTGCAGCTTCGCATAGGTAATGCCGAGGTCGACGTAGCGATCATAGCGACCGTCTGCGACATCCTTCAGGAAGCGTTCGATCACCGGCGTCGGTATCATGTAGGCGACGCCTTGGGCGACATCACCGCTGTATCCCTGGAACGCGACGCCCACGACCTTGCCGCTTTGCATGACCGGGCCGCCGCTGTTGCCGGGATTTATCTGCGCGCTGATCTGAATCGCAAGGTGCTGGTCGATCGAGGAATGAGAGTAGAGCTGGAAGTCGACGCGCGAGACGATTCCGGTCGTGACCGACATGCGCTGGCCACCGATCGGATAGCCGTAAGCGGAGACCGTTGATTCGAGTTCTGGAATCCCGCCGAAGTTAAGCGGCACCATGCCTTTTGCGAAATTCGGCGAAGCCACCTGAACCAGCGCGAGATCGCAATCATGCGCCACGAAAAGGACGGTGGCGGGATACTTATTCGGATCGCCCTCGCGTTCTACGGTGAGGTAACGGCTATTACTCACGACGTGCGCATTGGTTAGAATGCGCGAACCGTTGATGAGGAAACCGGCGCCGATTCCGCGCTGGATTCCGCCGGAATTCCACGGCGCTTTATAATCCGGTTCGACGCCGGTGGCGGTAATGCGAACGAGGCTATTCTGGATGGGACCGTTCGGTTGGGCGGGGACTGCGGCCGGCCCGGGATTAACGGCGGGCGCGGTCGACATGGGCTTGGTCGCACCCGGCAAAGGCGGAGCACTTGGGCCTTGCGCCCGAGTCTTCGTGCCCGCGAAAAGTAGGATTAGGCAAAAAATTGCGGCGCGGCTCATCCGAAGTCGGTGAAGATGAAACAAGCGTTTGGGAAAGCAAGTGCCGCGCCGGTCGGTGGCCGGCGGCACAATGCGATCAAACCTGCCCTGCCGCGTCCTCGACAAGAAAACCACACCATTACAAACCGGGAGGGCAACCGGTGCCCGTGCGGATTGACGGAAACTGATCGGCGGGAACGCGCAGCTAGCTGGCGATGTGCAGCCGAAAATGGCGGCGCCAGACCGAGACTCCGGAGAGCAACACCGATGAGGGTTCCGGGATCAGGTCGAGGGAGCGATTGCGCGGGCGGCGCGCGCCTGATAGCCTCCCATCCGTGGCAGCCCGCATCTGGCGTTTCCGTGGGGTGTGCGCGCTGGCGCTGGCGCTCGCCTCCGCTTGTGTGCGGAAGGACGAAACGCCGGTCGCGCGCGGCGACCGCGAGCAGATTCTTTATACGAGCATCGGGCCGGAACCGGCGGATCTGGATCCGCATAAGACGACCGGGTTGCTGGAGGCGGATATTCTGCGCTCGTTAGGCGAGGGACTCGTGAATCTCGACTCGCGGGATTTGCATCCCACCCCAGCGGCGGCGGAGCGGTGGGAAATTTCTCCCGACGGGCTGAGCTACGTCTTTCATCTCCGGCCAAATTTGCGCTGGAGCGATGGCGCGCCGCTGAGGGCGGCGAATTTCGTGGCTGGCTTTCGCCGCACTCTCGCCCCGGAAGTGGCTTCGGAGCTTTCGTATTTGCTCTGGCCAATCCGAAACGCGGAGCCATTTAACAAAAATCAACTGAGCGATTTTTCCCAAGTCGGCGTCCGCGCAGTTGATCCGCAGACCGTCGAGATCACCCTCGAGCGGCCGACCGCTTGGTTCCTCGAGCTCCTGGCGCAGCGCATGTTTTACCCGGAGCGCGAGGACGACAACAAAGCGTGGCCGTGGATGGGCAATGGCGCATTTGTTTTGAAGCGCTGGGATCATCAACGGGAGCTCGTGGCCGAGCCAAATCCTTACTACTGGAACGCGCCCGCAGTGCGGCTGCACCAGATTCATTTCGTCGAACTGGAAGATATGCAGACCGAGGAGCGCGCCTTTCGCACCGGCCTCGTCCACAAGACGGCTCGCCTGCCACCGGGCAAGATCGAATCGTATCGGCGCGAACATCCCGAGCTCCTCCGGATCGACCCGGTCTTGAGCGTTTACTATTACCTCGTGAACACCGCGCGGCCTCCGCTCGCCGACGCCCGGGTGCGCCGGGCCCTCGCCATGTCGATCGACCGGCGCGCGATCGTCGAGCATGTCACCCACGGCGGCCAGCAACCGGCGGAAGCGTTCACGCCACCGGGCACGGGCGGCTACACGGCGCGCGCGGGGATTCCATTCGATCCGGAGGGCGCGCGCCGGCTTCTGGCGGAAGCGGGTTATCCGGGTGGCCGCGATTTTCCTCCCGTGGAATTGCTCTTTAACACGAACGAAAGCCATCGGCTTGTCGCGGAAGCCGTGCAGGCGATGTGGAAACGGGAACTCGGCATCGATGTGCAGATTTTGAATCAGGAGTGGAAGGTTTTTCTGCAGAGCGTTTCCAGCGGCGATTTCCAGATCGCGCGCGCCAGTTGGGCGGGGGCTTACCTTGATCCGAATACGTTTCTGGAAATCTTCCTCTCCGGCGGCTCGAATAATCACTCCGGATTCGCGGACGCGCGCTACGACGCGCTGCTGAATGAAGCAGCCCAGACTGCGGAACCGGCCGCGCGGCTGGAGCTATTTCAGGAAGCCGAAGCGCGGCTCCTGGAGGCAGTCCCCGTCCTGCCGATCTACGATTACACTCATCCCTACTTGATGCGCCCGAGCGTCCGTGGCTGGACCGCGAACGCGCTCGACTATCACCTCTATCAAGAGGTCAGCCTCGAGCGCGACAGCGCGCGGCCTTAACGATCCCTCGCGGCCGTAATCGACTCCCAGGCCGTCGCGGCCGCCGCGGTGCGGGTCTCGACTCCCAGCTTGGCGAAGATGCTGCGCAAATGGGTGTTCACGGTCGAGAGGTGCAATCCGCAAATAAGCGCGATCTCGGCATTGCGTTTTCCTTGCGCCAGCCAGAGGAGCACTTCCGCTTCCCGCCGGCTGAGGCCGAGGGCGAGCAACGGATCGAGTGGCGGGTGGAGCGGGCGCTCGACTAACTTAAGCAACTGCCGCCCGCTTTCCGCCGCACAGCCGGGCAAGAGGCGGACGAACAAGCGACTACCGCGCCGCGAAAAAACGATCTCATTTTGGGAGGCGGGCCGTTCTCGCAGCCAGCGTCGCAGCGGGGCCGGCAACTGCGCAGCCTGCTGGCTCCCGTGCGCAAAGAAGCGTGCCAGGAGCTCCCGCGCCGGCCCGGTGCAAAACCCAATCCGTCGATCGGCCTCCAGCACCAGGATCGCACTCCCGGCGCCGCGCAGCGCGTCATCGCGCGCCTCGATCGCGGCCTGTGTTTTTTCCCGCGCGCTCGTGGCCCGCCAGGCGCGGAGCAGATGCGGGCGGAGGAGTTCCAGGAGGGTGCGTTCTTCCTCGGAAAAATCGCGCGTGGCCCGATTCAAACCGAAGGAGATTTTCCGGCCCGGGCCGGCGGCAAACGCAATCCCGAGTTGATAGCGAATGCCGTAGTGACGGAAATGTTCCTGATAAAGCTCGAGGGCGCGGAACTGCCGCTGGCTGAGCGCATCGGAGATCATGTTCGGCGCGGGCCAGTCGCTCGCGGAGTCGGGGCGATTGAATCCCGGGTGCTGGTGGATGTAGGCGTTCATGCTCGCGACCAAATGCGGCGCGCCCGGCTCGCCTAACGAGTGCGCCCGGAGGAGGCGGCCGCGCCTCCGGTCGAACTCATTGTAGCTCGCCCGCTCCACCGGGATGAGCGCGGCGATGGCGCGCAAAAAATGATCGGAAAGATTCGCCCGCGTGATGCCAGGATCGGAGAGCGCCCCCACCGCGGTGGAAAAGCGGCGCAGATCGCGTTCGTCTAAACGGCGCATGAGGGGTGAGGGATGAGGTTAAAGGTGGCATGCGGCCCGGCGCTGGCAAGCATCGTCCCCGGCCGGCGGCGGATCGTTCATTTGGACGATGGCGCGTTTTTCACGCGATCCATAGACTCTCGCCAAATCGGGAGAACCCCGCCGCCACCGCCCCCCGCCTAACGAATATGAAACCGCTTCCTTTTTTCCTCGCCCTCATCGCCGCCAGCACCTTTGGGTTGCTCGCACCCCTTCATGCCGGGCCCCGCCAGCCGGTGAAATTCTGGGAGGATGTAAACCTTGCGCCACTCCGATCCGCCGCCGGGCATGCTCGCTTCGGCCCATTCTCACGGTGGCTGCTCCCCGAGATTGCGATTGATGACACGGGCGCCGACGGAACCGACGGCGCCACCGGGCTCGATGGCGATCCGCCGAGCAATGGCGGCGACGGCGGCGTCGGCGGAATCGGCTTCGCGGACGCAGGGTTCGGCACTCCGAACTCCGATCCGAGCAATACCGCAGCCGGCACGGGCGGGCGCGGCGGCGCAGGAGGCAGTGGCGGCAACGCCACCGGGACAGACCAGGACGGCGCTGCTGGAGGTAACGGCGGTGATGGCGGCGACGGTAACGCTTTGGCGACGACGAACATCGCCAGCGGTAACGCCAGCGCGACGGCCACGGCCATGGCCGGTGACGGCGGAAACGGCGCGGCCGGCGGCGCCGGCAACGGAGTCGGAGCAGCCGGCACCGCTGGCAGCGGCGGCAATGGCGGGAGCGCTTTTGCCTCCGCGCAGGCGACGACTACGGGCGCAGGCACCGCCAACGTCAGCGTATCCGCCACCGGCGGCAGAGGCGGCAACGGACAAAACGGCGGCAACGGCGGCGACGCCTCGTTGGCTCTCGCAGTCGTCGCCAGCGGCACCTCGGGCAGCGGCACCGTCACTGTCGGCGCCGTCTTCACTGGCGGGGATGGAGGCAGTGCCAGCAGCACCGGCTTGGGCGGAAACGGCGGACGGGCGTTCATCGACAACGCGGTCGCCGCCTTCACCAGCGGCCAGGCCAGCCTAACTCAGATCGCGCAAGGCGGCTTCGGCGGCGCAGGCGACACGCCCGGCGCCGGGGGCGACGCCACGTCGACTTTGACCATTAGTGCAGCGAACGGTAACCAGAGCGGCGCGAGCCTTCTCACCGTGGACGTGCGCGGCCTAGGCGGCGGCGGTGGGACCAGCCTGGGTAATGGCAACGCGGATGGCGGCGTCGGCACCGCGGGCGCGAGCATCACCGACAGCGGCGATATCAGCCTCAACGTGGACGCCGAGGGCGGCTCGGGCGGTGGTGGCAACGTTTTTGGCGGCAACGCCGCCACGGGCGGCGCGGCAATTATTCAAGGCGTCGCCACGGCTACTTCCACCTCTGCCAGCGGCATCGTGGGAGTCACCGCCACGGCGCTAGGAGGCGTCGGCGGCTTTGGCGGCTTCTTCGGCGGCAACGGCGGCAATGGCGCGGATGCCTTTCTGGAGAGCCAGGTCGATGGCAACACGGGCGCCAATGGCAGTCTCACGCTTTCGCAAACAGCCCGTGGCGGCGCCGGCGGAGGTGCTACCGTTGGTTCCGGTGGTGTCGCTGGCGTGGCGGACAGCACCTTGGACGATGGCGCCGGGAATCAGTTGACCAAGAACGTCAGTTCATTCCAAGTGCAGCTCAACGCCGTCGGCGGAACGGGCGGCAGTGGTGGAGGGGCGGGCAATATCGCAACCGATGGAGGCCAGGCGACATCTTTTGCCAGTGTGGGCAATGACGGTGGAAGTATGAATGTGTTCGCCAACGCCAATGCCGGTACCGGCGGCGCAGGCGACGGTATCAATGGCGGCCACGGCGGCTTTGCCAGCTCACTCGCGATCGCTGGCGCCACTGGTCCGGTGCAGGTTAATGCGACTGCAGCGAGCGGCGACGGCGGCGGTAGCAGCGGTGCCGGATTTACCGGTGGCAGCGGCGGTACATCCAGCGTTTTCGCCTTTGGCGCTTCCGATGGCGGCAATGTCGACGTCAGCGCCCAGCTTATTGGCGGCGATGGCGGCAACGGCCTCGGCGGGGCTAATGGCGGCGCAGGCGCGGACGCGAGCACCACGGATTCTGTCGGCGGCGGCACCCCAGCTCGGCTCACGCTCACTCAAGGCGCGATCGCCGGTGCCGGTGGCGGCAGCGATACCGGCACGCCCGGCGTCGGTGGCAGCGCCACTTCCAATCTTACCCGCGACGATACGAGCAGCAACGATCTGCGCGGGTCGGTCGGGGCGATCGGAGGTCAGGGAGGTTTCGGCGGGACTGTATCCGCGGGAACGGGCGCGGCCGGTGGGAGCGCCGGGGCGAGTATTGCACTGACTGGGACGGGTAACTTTCTCAGCGCCACCGCGAATGTAACGGGAGGCGCGGGCGGCAATGCCATGAACGGCGTCGGCGCCGCGGGTTTTTCCATCGCTAATGGCGTCACTGCCTCGGCGATTTCCAACAACGGCGGGCAGACGACAGCCAACGTCACGGCCAACGGCGGCGCCGGCGGCAATGGCTTCACCGCCGGTGGGGCGGGCGGCGCAGCCAGCGTGACCAACGGAGTCAGCGGCTCCACCACCACTATTCTGAATCTGATTCAAAACGTCACCGGCGGTAACGGCGGCAACGCGCGCAATGGCGGCACACCCGGCGCGGGCGGCGCAGCCACTTCCATTTTGGACAATGCGACCAACCCGGCTGGCGGCAATCTTAACGCCCAGCTTTTCGCTCGGGGCGGACAGGGCGGACTCGGCGTGAATTCCGACAATACCATCTATGGCGCGACCGGGGGCAACGCCACGGCGACCTTCGTGGGGACGAATGCGGTCGCACTCTCCGGCACGGCACAGGCTACCGGCGGCGCGGGTGGCGGCGGGCTGACCGGATTTACCGGCACAGCCTCACAGGGCGGCGACGCCTTTGCTTCGGCCACGGGCACAATCACGGGCAACGGCGCCGGTAATCTCGGGGTCGGCGTGATCGCCACCGGCGGTCAGGGCCAATCCGGCGGCTTCAACGGGGCAGCGCAGGCCGACGCCGACGGGACAGGTCGTTTTGGCAGCGTTACGGCACGGGCGTTCACCGCGGGCGGCCTCGTCACAAACCTG
Source organism: Chthoniobacterales bacterium (assembly GCA_038258815.1). Taxonomy (GTDB): domain Bacteria; phylum Verrucomicrobiota; class Verrucomicrobiia; order Chthoniobacterales; family UBA10450; genus JACCTI01. Next base: position 11,722 of record JBBSPM010000020.1, on the reverse strand, counting down.
AGCGCGATCGCCAATGCCCCGCTCGACGGCAGCTCGGGAACCACCGCCACGACTGTCGCCACCGCAGCTCGCGCCGCCATCGGTCGGCCAGTGCCGGCGATGTCGTTGGCGAATAATTTACAGTCGGCCGCTTTCGCCACTGGCTTGCCCAGCGCCGCGGATGTGAACGCGCTCGAAGCCGGTCATCCCAATGTCTCAGCAGCCCTGAACCCATCGAACAATACTATCTTCGGCGCAGTCAATCTGGCGGTGGGTTCGCGCGCCGAGAGCAACAGCTCGAGCAATCTATTCGTTTCGCAGGTGGTGTTTAATATCAACATCGGTCAGGTGCCTAATCCGCAGGATTTAAAGATTGGTTTCCTCGGCAGCACCTCCACCGCCGGCACCGGCGGCTTCCAGTTGCTTGTGCTCAGAATCACCTTGGGCGCGAACGTGATCCAAACCGAGACCTTCACTACCTTGCAGATGGCGGAGGGATTTTTTGCCGATCACGTCATCGACCTCGGCGCGCTGGGGAATCCCGCGTTTGGCACCATTAGTTTCGAGCTCGATCTCACCAGCACCGGCGGCGGCGATGGCTTCAACGGCCAATTTCTCTTCGGCAACGGTTTCGCGGTCGTGCCGGAACCGGGGATGTGGGCGCTGCTGGTTGTAGGCGCGGGCACGCTCCTCGGCTTGAGAAAGAAGCATTCGTTAGGGAAAACAAAGTCTTAATTCTGGAATTTTCCCCGTTCGCTTAAAGATTGTTGTACTCCTCGTGCGTGCCGATCCAGGTCCAGCGAAAGTTTGAGTGTTGGCGGAAGGTCATTCTGCACCCGGCTTCGGTCACTCGCGCAAGCGTCCTGTCTTAGTTAGCGTCTTCTTCCGCTTCGAGAAAAATCTTGTGCAGCTTCCCTCCTGGTGCCGAGTCCGCGCGCATCCTTTTATCCCATTCGTCGTCATCAAACGGATGCAGCAGGGCGTTGAGTTCGCAGCGGTCCCGCGGCGACAGTGCTTCAATGGCGGCCTTGAGTTCTTCCACTTTGCTCATCGAGCCATCGTAGGACGCCGGCGGCGCGGATTCAAAGAAATCCAGCGGTGAGTTCGGACCGAAGTTAGCCGGAAGTGGATAGGCGCGGCGGCACGGTTAAATGCCGGCGCGTTCGAGGAGCGAGTGCAGGACGGTCTCGGCTTCGAAGATTTCGCGGGCGAGGGCGCGCGCGGCGCGAGAGTGATGCCTGTAGTCGGCGTTAATCGCGCGCACTGCCTCCGCGATTTCGCCTAACGACTGGAAGCCGAAGAGTCCACCCTCCTGGCCATAGATTTTCGTGAAGCCGGTCTCCTGCGTGATCACGGGCCGGCCGGCCGCGAGGTAACACGCGCTGCGATCACTGAACCAACCGGTCCGGAGCCGGACGTACTGATCCTTGGCCACGGTGAACTCGCCTTTCGAATTTTGGATGTATTTCCGGTAGTCGTGATGATGACACGTGAGCCGATGGGGATCACGTAACCGCCAGCCATTGCGCTCGAATTTACGAGCGGTCGCGGGCGGCTTGATATCGCTCGCCAGTTCGAATTCCTCGCCCGCTTTGCGCGGTGCGCTGATGAAGCGGAGGAACTCGGCCGATTTGCTCCAGTGATACGTTTCGCCGCGCCAATCGAAGTCTTTCTGGCCACTCGTGCTCCAGTTCGCCACTGAGGAAAACACAGCGCTGGGCTTCGGTTTCCGGCTCGTCTTCCAGAAATCGGTCACAACCGGCTGACGCGTGGGCAGCCACTTCAAACCATGGGCGGAAACGGGGAACTGCGACGTCCCGACGTTCTCTCCGAAAGTGAAGAGCGCGTGATGACGTTTGAGATATTCAACCGTGGAGGTCACGCCGTGCTCGACCTTCACTTGCTCGAGCCCGGGATCGCTCTCGAGATAGAGAATGCGCTCATTTGCGAGCAGATCCTCGTGCAGTTCTTGCGAACCGCACACGTTCAGGACGGCGTCTGCGTCACGATAAAGCTGCCGCACTGTTTTTCGGGTCAGCCCGATAGTGGGTTCGCGCTCCAGATAGCGCGCGCCGTAGGCCCAGCGCCCAACGAAACCGAACTCTTCCGCGAGTTGGCTGAGAACTCTCGCCGGATAATCCAGCGACATTTCCGGTCCACCAGCGAGCGGATTGTAAGGCACCCGCGCGGAGTCTTCGATGTAGAAGACATCGTGCCCCAGACGCTGAAGGCCGACGATGTAGTGCAGGTGTTGCCAGACCACTCCGGCGATGGGGCAGGAAGCCATGAACCCCATCACGACGAGGCGCTTTTTCTTCATGTCAATTCGCAGAAGGAGCCGGATAATTTCCGGCCTGATAAAGCCGCGCGTAAACGCCATCGTGGGAAAGCAATTCCGGGCCGGTGCCTTCTTCCACCAAACGTCCATGCTCCAACACGACGATCCGATCGACGCCGTGGATCGTGGCCAATCGATGCGTCACAATCAATGTAGTGCGGCCACGCATGAGTTCTTTGATGGTGTCCATGATGGCCGCTTCAGTGGTCGGGTCGAGTGCAGAGGTGGGCTCATCCAGCAGAAGGATGGGCGCATCTTTCAAAAACGCGCGAGCGATTCCGATCCGCTGGCGTTGTCCCACGCTGAGGTGGTCGCCTCGCTCTCCGACGGGGCTGTCGTAGCCTTGTGGGAGGCGGCTGATGAATTCATCGGCTTGTGCGCGTTGGGCGGCGGCGCGGATTTCTTCGATTGTCGCGCCAGGTCTTCCGTAGGCAATGTTTTCTCGCACGGTGGTGGAGAAAAGCAGCGTGTCCTGGAGGACGATGCCAATCTGTGAGCGGAGCGATTTCTTTGTGATCTCTTTCACGTCGCATGCGTCGAGGGTCACGCGGCCGCCGGTCGGATCGTAAAAGCGCGGCACCAGGCTAAGTAGCGTACTTTTCCCGGCACCGGTTCCGCCGACGATTCCGACAATCTGATTGGGCGCGATCCGGAGATCGATGTTCGAAAGGACGGGCTGATCGCTGGCGTAGGCGAAGCTCACGTCATCGAACGCAATCGCGCCCGATGTCATCGAGATGGCCTTCCCATTCGGCGAGTCCACCACGTCGTCCGCACGATCGAGCACCTCAAAGCAACGCTGCGCTCCGGCGGCCGCGCCTTCCATCGCCCAGAGCGTGTAGGTAAGCGACTCGAGCGGTTGATAGAGCATGAGCAGATACGCGCTGAAGACGAGGAGTGAACCGAGCGTGAGTGTGCCGGCGAGGACGTGCCTGGTGCCGACGTAATACATGGCCGCTGTGCCGATGACCATGAGTGTGCTGACGACGAGCGCGCTGCTCACATTCGTTAGGGTGAGCCGGAGATTGGCCTGCAGGCTGCGGGTGGCGTGCGCTTGGAATTGGCGGACTTCCCAATCCTCGCGCCCGAAGGCGGCCACCATGCGGATGGAGCTGAGGCCTTCCTGCGTTTGCGCGAGCAAGGCGCTGTCGCGCTCGTGAATGGTGGTGGATTGGCGGCGAATCCGCTTCCCGAAAAAATAGATCGCGCCGACGACGAATGGAACCACGACGAGCGAGAGCAGCGTCAGTTGCCAATCGATTCCCACCATGATGACGAAGGTGCCAACGAGGGTAAGGGAGGAACTGAAGATGTTGGTGAAGCCCTGGTTGTAGATCGTCTGGATGGATTGCGAATCGTAGGCGACGCGGAAACTGGAATCGCTCGAGCGGCGGGCATCGTGATAGCGGAGTGAGAGACCTTGCAGGTAAGCGTAGAGATCGGTGCGCAGTTTGAAGAGCGCCCGGAGTCCGATGCGGACGAAGAGGTAATTGCTCGCCAGGTTGGCCAGGCTCCAGAGGACTTGGATTGCGACCAACCCCAGGCAAAGAATGCCAAGCAGCAGGCGAGGATCGGACGCGCGGAAATCGTCGATCCAACCAAATCCGCTCGCTCCGCCGCCGGCGGGCCGAAATTGCAGAAGATCATCGACGATGATTTTGAAGGGCCACGGTTTGAGCAGATTCAACCCGATCCCGCAAAGCGAGAGCGTGAGCCCGAGTGCCGTCTGGCCGAGGAACGGCCGGTAGTAGCGGAGCACGCGGCGATAGATCGACATTGCGAATTCGGGATTGCGGACTTGCGATTTCGGAACGACTGGACGCCCTTCGGCCCGGCGGAGGCTAAGTCAGAAATCACAAATCAGAAATCAGAAATCAAGCATGCATCATCTCATCGAAGTCTGGTTCCATTGGGTGCAAACCGGTGGCTATGCGGCGGTTTTCTGGCTCATGGCGCTGGAGAGCACCATCATTCCGATCCCCAGTGAAGTGGTGATTCCGCCAGCGGCGATCGTTGCGGCGACTCATCAAGAAGCGGGGATGTCGCTGATCGGTGTGGTCATTGCGGGAACGCTGGGCTCCTGGTTCGGCTCGGCCATTATGTATTGGGTGGCGCGCTGGCTGGGCCGCGCGGCGATGCTTCGTTGGGGCAAATACTTTCTGGTGCCGCCGGACAAGTTCGCGCGCGCTGAGGCTTTCATGCACCGCTACGAGGCAGGCGGGATCTTTTTCGCGCGTCTCCTGCCGGTGATCCGGCATCTCATTTCCATTCCGGCCGGAATCATTCGGATGGGGTTTCTGAAGTTCAGTGTCCTGACGCTGGTGGGGGCAGGGGTTTGGTGCACCGTGCTAGCGTGGCTGGGCGGCCGGGTGGGCGCGAAACTGACGCCTGCGCAATTGCAAGACGCCGAGGCGATCATGAAAGCGACGAAGTCGGAGTCGTTTCCGATCGTCGCCGCGGTCGTTCTGGTATGCGTGCTCTACTTCGTGGCGATGAAATTGACCGCACCGAAGTCTGCCCCGGCTGTTAATTAGGTATTTTTTTTGGCCGCGCCATCTCCGTGCTCGGAATGGCATCGTTACTGCTCTTTCCATGGGCTCAACCCTATGAAAAAGAACACGCAAATCCTTAAATCCAGCCAATCCTTGTCTCTCGGCGACCTGATCATGGCCGTCAGTTCCTGCACGAAGAACACGAAAGAGACTGTTGCCGCCGTCGCCAGCCTGCTCGGCACCGGCCAGGTGCGAGTGGAAAGCAACGGCCGCTTCGCCCGCGCCCGCGTTTTCTAGATTTCCCAACCACTTTTCGCGAAAAGAGCGTGGCGTTGGCGGTCTCCGGACTGCCGGCGCGACGCTTTTTGCTGTACAAAATCCTTTCCGGTCCCGAGCGCCGCTTTATCTTCGCCGGGTGATAGCTCGTTATTCCCGCCCCGCCATGCGTCAGCTCTGGTCGGAGCAGCGCAAATTTAAAATCTGGCTCGAAATAGAAATCCTTGCCTGCGAAGCGATGGCGAAGCTGGGGCAGATCCCCACGGAGGACGCGGCGGTAATTCGCGAGCGGGCGGAATTTTCCATCGAGAAAATCGCCGAGATCGAGAAACGGACGAATCATGACGTCATCGCGTTCCTCGAGAACGTGGCCGAATCCGTTGGGCCGGAAGCGCGCTGGATGCATCAAGGCCTGACTTCGTCCGATGTGCTCGATACGACGCTCGCGGTGCAGATGACGGAGGCAGGGCGCTTGCTCTTGGACGATTTGCAGGAACTGCGCGTCGTCGTGGGCGAAAGCGCGCGGCGTTACAAAATGACGCCGATGATCGGGCGGAGTCACGGGATTCACGCGGAGCCGGTGACGTTCGGGCTCAAGCTGGCGCTGATGTATGACGAATTTGGCCGGGCCGAGGAGCGGCTGCAGCAGACGTTGGAACGCGTCCGCGTGGGAAAACTCAGCGGCGCGGTCGGAACGCATGCGCATCTCGATCCGGAGATCGAGCGTTCCGTTTGCGAAAAACTGGGCCTGAAAGCGGCCACGATTTCCACCCAAATCATCCAGCGCGATCGGCACGCAGAGTTTTGCTGCACGCTGGCGCTGATTGCTTCCAGCATTGATCGCTGGGCGACTGAGTTTCGTCACTTGCAACGCACCGAGGTGCTCGAAGTGGAAGAATTTTTCAGCGAAGGCCAGAAAGGCAGCTCCGCCATGCCGCATAAGCGGAACCCAATCACGGGCGAGCGTCTCAGCGGACTCGCGCGAGTGATTCGTGGTTACGCCGTGACCGCATTGGAAAACGTCGCTCTCTGGCACGAGCGCGATATCAGTCACTCCAGCGCCGAGCGAATCATTCTGCCGGACGCCTGCACGCTGCTCGATTACATGCTGGTGAAACTGCGGGAGTTGGTGGGCGGGTTACACGTCTATCCCGAGCAGATGGAGCGAAATCTCGGCCTAACCAAAGGACTGTATTGCAGCCAATCCGTTCTTCTCGCTCTCACGCGCGCTGGGGCGGAACGGAAGACAGCCTACGAAGCAGTGCAGCGCGCTGCGATGCGGACGTGGAAAGGTGACGAAACCTTTGCGGAAAACGCCAAAGCCGAAGCGGAGATCACGGCCTTGATCCCGGCGAGCGAAATTGATTCGCTCTGTTCACTCGAGACGCATCTCAGACACGTGGATAGCACCTTTCGAGCGCTTGGGTTGGATTAAATCAAGGCTCCGATAGCCAGTCGATAGAGCAATCCGGCGGCGCCGCTGAGAGCGATCAGGTTGTTATCCCTGCGGCCAGCGTAGCGGAGAGGAACGGTGGCAAATTTCCCGGCTGATTCCAGCCCCCCAGATAGCCGACAAATTGCAGGACCATGATGGGGTGTGATTGAAGTTGGGGCCGAAGTTCAAGCGGCCCTTTGGCTCCTTCCAGTCGGCTTCCCGCTCTGGGTTGGCCCGGTCGACGCGGAGCGAGCGCATCCGCCTTGCCAGGCAGCCCCATCATTTCCTTCCTCAAATCGCGCTCCACGCCCCTCTGCTCTTGGCGTCTTGGCGTCTTGGCGTGAAAAAATGGTTAATCCCCGAGGTGTCACGCCAAGGCGCGAAGGCGCAAAGATTTGAGGCGGGCAGGGCACCCCAAAAGTTTTGCACGCGGCGCGCGCAGTCATCATAAGCGGCTTACGATGATCCGGTGTTCGCCTCTGGTCGTCGGCTCCAGCGTTGTGGACTCGACTTTAATACACCCACCATGATGAGTGGTCCGGGCGTGGTTTCCGCCAGCCCGAGCCGTCCATCATTTACCCGGTCTGCAGCCAGCAGTGCTGCTCGACCGCCTGCTGTGCGACGGACAGGCCTCGCGGAACGTCGGAGTGGCGACACTCTTGTCGCCATTTTCAGCCGGCGACAGGAGTGTCGCCTTTCCGTTCATCGCTTGGCGTGATGTTCCGCGCGAACCGTCAAGGCGATGCCGCCTCGCGCCGAAAACTCAGCCGTTACGATGGCGCTTCGCGGCGCGCATGCTGCCACAAAATCGTCGAGTATTCGATTCGTGACCGCTTCGTTAAAGGCGCGCTCATTGCGGAACGAGGCGAGATAAAACTTCAGCGATTTGCTCTCCACGCAGAGTTTGTCTGGAACGTATTCGATCACGATCTGCGCGAAATCCATCTGGCCCGTGACGGGGCAGAGCGAAGTGAAATCCGCCGTTTCAAAGCGGATGGTGTAGGGCCGCTTCGCGGGCGAGCGGAATGTCTCCAGCCGCGCTTCGTCGGGCGACGCCGGCAGGCTTGCTTCGCTGCGGCCGAGGAGTGATAACGCAGGCGGTTTGGTCTTCTTCACGGGTCCTTGGTAATCCGAAGGTCGCCTGGCATCAATCCGGAAGGCGCAGCATCGGATTATTCAGCGCGCGCTCGCGGTCGCCGGGCTTGTTATAGTTCCAGTAATCGACTTTGAGATTGCGCTTCATTTTCAGATGGCTGCCATCGGCGGCTTTCCATTCGCGGAGCAAATGCGGCGGGTCGGCATCGAGGGTGAAAACGTCTTTGCCACCTTTGTGCTCCACCGTCACCTCGATGCTGCGGTCGTTTGCTTTGAACGCGATTTTTGCTGGTTGGAAGCTGAATGAGTCTTTCTTGGAATTGATCGCGCTGCCCGCGAGCTGGATTTCGAACGGCGCCGTTTTTGCGAAATCGATTGTCCGCACGAGCCATGGAAGCTCGTCGTAAAAGTAGCCGTTTGCGGGTGGCGTGATCTCTTCGCTTCCTCCGGCCATGCCGTCCCAATAGGTGTGCCATTCGTAGACGAATTTGTCGCCTTCGCGGCGCGCTTCTTTGTAGGTGTTGCCGCAACTGTCGTTGCTCGTGAGAGAAAATTTCGCAAGCTGTCCGCTGTCGACCCGCCAGAAATTCGAGAGCATTTGCTGATAAACGTAGAGGCCCGTCGGGACGTGGAGTATTTGGTTCATCTTCAGCACCTGCACCGTTCCGGGCGTCTGCCAGTCGTTCGGTTTAACGAGTTGTTTCGGGTCGAATGGCTCGCGCACGAGGATGTGGATGACGTCCGCCGGATGCGCCGCGTCGTAGTGGGCGATTTCGCCGTCGTAGATGCTGAACTCGGCTTTGCCATCGTTCCAATAGGCGTTGTTTTGGAGAAGAGCAGAGGAGAATTGGGCGCGGGCAGTGGTGGCGGCTAACGACAAGACAAGGAGTGGAAAAAGTCGGAACTTGGGCACGGGGAAACGTCCGACGCTCCACCCTCCTCCGCAAGGCTACGGCGGGCAGGCGGTCCAATGTTTCAATTCCCGAGGTCGGGTGTGGCCGATCGCGCATTCTCTTCATTCAAAGTCGGACAGCCTGCGCGCCGTAGCCTTGCGGAGGAGGGTTGAACGTTGGACGTTTCCGAACCTATGAGCGAGGAAGCGCACGAATTGCAGACCGATGAACCCCACGCGACAGGCGTGGCCAATCCCGCGGCAATCGATTTATTCGCTTTCGATTCCAAGACCGATCAGGTGCTGCTCGTGATGAACGAAACGCGGCCGTGGGACGGATCGGATCGGCGTTTGCATCAACTGCAGGAAAAGTTCAACGCTTACGCGTCGTTTCTGCTCGATGGCGAGCTGTCGACCGAACATCCGGAGTTGGCCGGTAAGCACGCCCGAATCGAACTTCATACAACCGAGATGCCGGATGAACGGGCGATCGAATTGCTCGGGATGATCCACGACCAGCTTGCCTTGCAGGAGATCGGGATGGAAGTGGTGGTCTCGGAGTCCGGCGGTTGCGGTGACGCGTGTTCGTGTCACGCGGACTAGCGAAGGCTTCGGTACCGTGCGCTCGCGGCCCGCGTCGGCGCTTCCTTAATAGCGCAAGAAGGAGACGACGGGCGTCGGTTCCAGCTTGGCGCGGCCGTGCAGGAACTCGAGTTCGATCAGGAATTGCGCTTCCACCAATTCGCCGCCGACTTTCTTTATCAGCGCAACCGCGGAAGCTGACGTGCCGCCGGTTGCGAGTAAATCATCGATGAGCACGATGCGCTCGCCGGGTTGGATGCTGTCGATGTGCATCTCCATTTCCGCTTCGCCGTACTCGAGCGTGTAGGCTGCGCTCTCGCATTTGTAGGGAAGCTTTCCCTTTTTGCGGATCGGGATCAGGCCAAGGCCGAGTTCATAGGCAACCGCAGAGCCAAAAAGGAAGCCGCGTGCATCGATGCAAACCACCTTGTCGATCCGTTGGGAGCGGCAGCGTTCAAGGAAGAGATCGATCGCGGAACGAAAAAGGGCGCCGTCGCAGAGCACTGGCGTGATGTCTTTGAAAATGATCCCGGGCTTCGGGAAATCTGGCACGTCGCGGACGGCACCGCGGAGTTTTTCGAGAACGTCGGCAGTCATGCGGCGGGATGGTACGGGCTGGCCTCGAAAGGTCAACGGGCCATCGGTTCCTCCGCGATCAAGAAGCTTCCCGGTGGCGTTAGTTGAGCTCCGGCGAGTTTCTGTCTCAGTCTGTGCATGAAGTCGTATCTCTCCGTTCTCGTCGTGAGCACCTGCCTGGCATTTATGCTGGGATCGTCGGGAGCGGCGCAGAAAAAAGAGCGGGCGGCGGGGCCGGCAAAGTCAAAGGGCGACGATCAGATTCTCCGCGTGCAACTCTTCCTCGACGGATCTGATTTTAAGCCCGGAGCGATCGATGGCCGCTGGGGCGAATTCACTGGCAAGGCGCTTTCTTATTATGAGAAAGCGAATGCAAAAAGCGGACCGGATTACGGCGAAAAGGCGCCAAAACAATTCGACCTCCCGCTGGACGAAGCACGGCCCGCATTGATCGCTTACCAAATCACGCCGGAAGATTCGAAATTTGTCGGTGAGCTGCCGGAGGGCCCCGAAGCGAAGGCCAAGGTAGAGCGTTTACCTTATGCGACGCTGCTCGAGTTGGTGGCGGAGAAATTTCACGCGCGCGCGGATTTCTTGCGCGAAATCAACCCCGCTTACGATTGGAAAAACGCCAAGGCTGGAGACGAAGTAAAGGTTCCGAATGTGAGTAATCCTTTCGAATTGCAGGAGGCGATGGACCTGAAAACCAAAACGGAAAAGGCTGAGAAAGACGACACTTTGCGGACCGAAAAAGACAAACCGGAAGCCGAGCGATATTCCATCTTCATCGACGTTCCCGAAAAAATCATGGAACTGAAGCAGGGCGAAAAAATTGTTGGCAGCTATCCGATCACGCCGGGGTCAGATTCGCTGCCGGCTCCCAAGGGTGATTGGTTTGTGCGCGGGTTTTCCTGGATGCCCACGTTTCGCTGGGACAATGCGATGCTGCAGAGCGGGGAGCGAAGCGCGGATGCGCACGAGCTCCCGCCCGGCCCGAACAATCCGGTCGGAATTATCTGGATGGAGCTGAGTCACGATGGCAGCGGCATTCACGGAACCGAAGAGCCGGAAACGATTGGCCGCACCACCAGCCATGGCTGCATCCGGCTCTCGAATTGGAATGCGCTCGACCTCGGCAAAAAAGTTCTGCCCGGTGTTCACGTCTTGATTCCCTGATGCTGCGATACAGTCCTTCAAATTTCCGGCAAATTTTCGGTCGGAGAGAGAGGGGAAAATCGGGCATTTGACCGAGAGAAAGAATTTCCAAAAAAGTTGCACATTTTGCGTTGACGGGTTGATGCAACCTCCTATCTTGCACGTCCCGCAGCACTGCGGCATCGGAACTTCCGGTGTGTTCTTCCTCTCTGGCTCAAGGCCGAGCCGACTCGTTGATGCAAATTCGACGGTTGGCTTGTGTTCGGGCCAGAAGTTGAGAGAACGAATGATCTTTGACAGTTTGATTCTGAATTTCGTCGTGACGAAACGGAAACATCGGCAGCGCTGAGAGGCGAAGCGCGATGGAGTATGTAAGCGAAATCAGAACGGTTAAGTCAGCGAAAATTGAATTGTGCGTTATACGTCGAGTTTCTTTGATTAAAAATTTTCCCACACCGGTTCTTCGGAACCGCGAGGGAATCTTAATTTTGAGATAAGATCGGACGAACACCGGCTCTCACCCACGGGTGAAAGTCGGTTTAGAATGGTCAGATTTCAGCTCCTTCTTCGTTAGCGAAGAAGGGCGCAAACTTTGTCCGGACCGTCAGCAATGACACCGGCTCCAAATTTTTACGGAGAGTTTGATTCTGGCTCAGAACGAACGCTGGCGGCGTGGATAAGACATGCAAGTCGAACGGGACTTTTCCGAATAGCAATATTTGGGAAAGTTTAGTGGCGAACGGGTGCGTAACACGTGGGGAATCTGCCGAGAAGTGGGGGATAGCTCGTCGAAAGGCGAATTCATACCGCATATGATCAGGAAAGACATCTTTCCAACATCAAAGCCGGGGCAACCTGGCGCTTCTTGATGACCCCGCGGCCTATCAGCTAGTTGGTAAGGT
>JBBSPM010000019.1:0-72585 GCA_038258815.1 Chthoniobacterales bacterium | reverse complement strand
GGGTTGTTCCGGCAGTTTGACGGATTTAAATGATTCACGTCATATATCTTATGCGATTAGTGCCGCGTGATGCGCGGTTGTGCCGCATCCTGCCGGATTGTGCCGAAAACGTATAATTCTTTATGGGGTTCAAGAGGTCGCGAGTTCGAATCTCGCCGGCCCGATTTCTAAATATATTATCTTAAGATGGTTACGTTTCATCTTAGATTGTGTGAAGATTGTGGTGGTAGCCCCTTTCGGTAGCCTTTCACCTTTCGGTGCGCCGGAAAACCAAGATCCGAAAATGAACGGAAGCGCACCGTTCACGCGCTGGGGGCAATGGACCGCAAGACGGCCAAGGGTAAGCTCGCAGTTCTTTCTGAACTGGCCCGAGATTCGCCAGACAGCGTCTGGCAAATTGGCAGATCAGAAACTCCCGGCAGCGTCGGGACAATTGACTCACCGAGACAACGCGATGATCGCGGCGCTCAGGCCAGCCATATCGCGATTTTCGCTGCCTTGGTCGAGCTGCGTGCGGTCGGTGCAAGCCTGGTCAACCGCAAACCCAACAGCCCCCGGCTCGCATGTTCGCGGCTATAGCCGGTGATAACGGCAAAAAGGCTGCGAGGTCGACCTCACCCCAGATCGGGAACCGGCTGGCGACATTTCGCAACCAGCCTTTAAGTCGAGCACGACACGGCGCAACGCTCCTAGGGCGTTTTGCCGGGACGGCGATCGCGGTCTCCGCTGCTCCCAGACGAGGGCACACCTCGCCCGCTAGAAAAATGCGGCATCTTTCTTGACTCCGGCGCTCGCCGAGCCGAAAATTCCCGCACATCACTGCTGGTTTATTCCGGCTCAGAAAGCTTCATGGCCATTGGCGAGTTAAGAGTTCGCCAATGGCCATTTTGCTGTGTTGATTTTGCGGTTAGTGGGACTTCATTGGATTCGTTTTCTTGAATCCATAGGGGATGCGGCGTGCGTCGCGGCTCCTGATTCAGAGCATTCCCCGAACGCGCAAGAGGTCCGTGAAAGTGCCAAAACGGGCCGATTTCGACCGTCTCAGGTCTTCCACGGGACCCTATTCAGTCCTGCTATTCTCGTCCGGTGAGAGAGCGAAAGGCTTTTCCAAGCGCTCGGAATCAGCTTCAGGATTTTCGTTAACATCTGGCGAACGGCTGACGCAACGCTGTCTTGTCGGCCAGAACCAAGGAGAAAGGACGATTATGTCAATCCAGCGTTTGCACTCCGCCGCCGTTGACGAATAACACTTGTCCGCTCACCCATTTCGAAATTGGGGCGGCGCTGCCATAACCCGCAGTTTAATATGACTTCGCTCCCGGCATCCTTGCGCGAAAGTGCATTGAAATACGTTCATCTGCCTGGACTCGACGGCCTGCGCCATGCGAAACCAGATTCGCCAAACATCGGTTGGCGCAACGCCTCTTTTCGTGACTATGCGGATTACATGCAGACGGCGGAATTCGCCGAAAGCCTCGCTCGCTTGATCGGACTCGCGGGCGAAGACCGGGTCGCAATCATGTGCGCAGAAGCAATGCCGTGGTGTTGCCATCGCTCACTCATCGCCGATGCCTTGACGATCCGGGGAATGCGGGTGGAAGACATCATGACGCCGACGCGCCGGCAGGTTCATCAGCTTACACCATTCGCAGGTGTTAGAAAGGGAGTGGTCACTTATCCAGCGGCAGCTTCGGATCCGGCTGACAGCTCAGTTATCCCAAAGAGAAGGAAACGGAGTGAGAAGTGATCCGTTACAAGCTCTCAAAAGGGGCAAACATTCTTTTCGTAGGTATTAATCCGCATCCTGGGTCGTTCCGGCGTGGCGTACCCTTTTCTAATAACAAGATGTTTTGGTACCTGCTCAATCGTGCTGGTTTGTTGCGAGAAATAGAGAGTGACTTGAGAAGCGATGAATTGCTCAAGGATATCTACGAGCGAAAGTTCCAGCCGATATACAAGTTGAACTTTCTAAACCTCGTGGATCGTCCCACGGTTGACGTTACACTACTGAAGAAAGGCGAAGGACAACCCGGCGTCCGCCGGCTCTTGAAGGCGGTCAGAACTTATCGTCCGAGGGTCGTTTGCTTCATCGGGAAAATTACCTTCAACACGTTTAGCGGCAGCCGGCATTGTGACTGGGGATGGCAAGACGACATCGGCGGCTTCCCCGTACCCGATCGCTCCGGGGGAGGGGGTGATTCTCGACGCGATCATGTCGCAACCGGGCAAATACCCGATTGTCGACCATAGCATGCGCAACATGGAGATCAGCGCGGCTGGCGAGCTGCAGGGTACGCCATGAAATTCACAACGAGGAAATCGACGGCGAAGACATAGCGAAAACCTAACGGTTTGATCGGATAGGAGTCTTGGTCACTGGGTCGATGCGCCTCTAATTTGTGATGCCCGCCTCGCGTTTGAGTCAGGTCACCAAATATTCATCATGAAAAAATGCATTTACCTTCACGGATTTGGAGCCATCGCGGCGCTGCTCGTGATCACCTTGAGTACGCCGATGCCGGCGCAGGCGCAGAATGCGAAACATTCCGAGCTTCATGGGCACGATTCAAAACTTCAGATACCGGAAGCGATACGCCTGGAACACGCGGAAATCCACGACGCCCTTGTCCGCGCGACCAAAATGCCGGGCGAAGTCGGTGAAGCGGCGCGCAAACTCGCGGCCGTGCTCGATCCGCATTTCGTGCGTGAAGAACAAATCGCGTTGCCGCCCCTGGGGCTGCTCGCTCCGCTCTCGCGCGGTGAATTCACTCCGGAAATGCGTGAGGTCCTGCCGATGACCGACGCGCTGCGCGCCGAACTTCCCCGAATGCTCTCAGAGCACAAGGCAATCGCCGCCGCGACTGCGCGCCTCGGCGAGGCGGCGAAAGCCGCGGGCAACGCTGAGGTCGAGCGCCTCGCCGAGACGCTGAAGCTGCATGCGCAGAGCGAAGAAGAGGTGTTCTACCCGGCCGCGCTTCTCGTGGGCGATCTCGTGCGGGCCCGCTCCGCGACCGCAACCAGCCAACCTTAGTTTCCATTTGGACGATTTGACCGAATGTGAGGGGGCCTCTTGGCCACTCAAGTTATCGTACTATGAAAAAATCGATCTACATCACCACTAAGGATAAGCGGCGTTTGGAAGCTTTGCTCGCGGGAGCGACGGCGCCCGATCCGCGTCAACAAGGCGACTTAAGAGGGCTCGCCGAGGAATTACGCCGGGCGGTCGTGGTCGAGCCTAACGAAGTGCCGGCCGATGTCATCACGATGAATTCGCGGGCCGACCTGGTCGATCTGGATACCAATGAAACCGTAACCTTCACTTTGGTTTTCCCGCCGGAGGCCAATGTCGAGGAAGAGAAGATTTCCGTGCTCGCGCCGATCGGTGCGGGCATGCTCGGCTACCGTGTCGGCGACGAATTCGAGTGGAAAGTGCCGCAAGGCGTTCGGCGGATGAGAGTGGTGAAGGTCCACTACCAGCCCGAAGCCGCCGGCGATTTCCATCGCTGAGCTTCGCTGCCGGACGCGCCGGCAGTGAACGATTCCATGAGGACGCAAGTGGGACTTCCGCCGGCGGTTCCGACCGTCACGATTTCGCTGCGAGATTACGACGCAGTCCTCTTCGATCTCGATGGGGTGCTGACAAAAACGGCGCGCGTGCATGCCGCAGCCTGGAAAAAATTATTCGATCAATTTCTCGAGGAACGCGCTGCGCAAACCGGGAAGCCGTCTGTTCCCTTCGATATTGAGAGTGATTACTGGGAGCATGTGGATGGCAAACCGCGCTATGATGGCGTGGCGGCTTTTCTTGAGGCGCGCGGAATCGATTTGCCATGGGGAACGCCGGAGGACGACCGGGACGCGCAAACCGTCTGCGCGCTGGGCCGGCGGAAGGACCGATTTTTTCAAGAGCGCCTCGCGCAGGACAAGGTTGAGGTTTACGAACCGGCGATCGCTCTGGTGCGGAAGCTCCGCGCGCACCAGATCAAAACGGCGGTCGTTTCTTCGAGTAATAATTGTGCCGCGGTGCTTGCGGCAGCGGGGATCGCAGAACTTTTCGACGCCCGCGTGGATGGTCGCGATCTCACCCGGCTGAAATTAAATGGCAAACCCGCGCCGGACGCTTTTCTGGAAGGAGCGCGTCTGCTCTCGGCGACGCCGGCGCGGGCGATGGTGGTGGAAGACGCGGTCGCGGGAGTGGCCGCGGGGCGGGCGGGCGGATTTGGCTGCGTCATCGGGGTGGATCGCGGCGGCCGCGCGCAGGCATTGCGCGAGGCTGGCGCCGATGCGGTGGTGACCGATCTGGGCCAGGTGCAAGTGGCGGCCGAACCGGCTTCGGCATGGTCGCTCGTATTTGATGAATTCGACCCCGCGCAGGAAGGAATCCGCGAAGCGATCTGTACGCTGGGCAATGGTTATTTCGCAACCCGCGCCGCGGCGCCCGAGGCGGTGGCAGATGGGATTCACTATCCCGGAACCTATCTCGCCGGCGGCTACAATAGTCTCCAAACCGAAATTGACGGACGTCTGATCGAGAACGAAGACCTGGTCAATTTTCCAAATTGGCTTTCGCTCCAGTTCCGCATCGCCGGTCAGGAATGGTTTCAAGTCAGGACGGCGCGGATTCTTTCCTATCGCCAGGAGCTCGATCTCCGGCGGGCGCTGCTCTCCCGGAGGATCCGATTTGAAGACGAGAAGGGGCGAATCACGACTCTGGCGGAGCGCCGGTTCGTTTCTATGAGTGACATGCACATCGCCGCGCTGGAGCTTTCCCTTACGGCCGAGAATTGGTCCGGCAGCCTAACGATGCGCTCCGGGATCGATGGACGGGTGATCAACGCGGGCGCGAAACTCTACCGCAAGTTCAACAACCAACACCTGGAGCCGATCGGGAGCGAGGTGATCGAACAGGAAAGCCTGCTCTTAAAAGTGCGGACCTCCCAGTCGAACCTGCAAGTCGCGCAGGCGGCACGGACCCACGTATTCCTCGAAGGAACACCGCTCCCAATCGAACGAAGACTGCTCGAAGAACCTGCTTACATCGCGCAAGAGCTGGAAATCGAACTCGAGCAAGGCCAGACCCTGACTCTGGAGAAAGTGGTCGCGCTTTTTACCTCGCGCGATGCCGCCATTTCGGAATGTGGACGCGCGGCGTGTAAGGCGATCCGCCGAGCCTCCGGTTTCCAAGCCCTCCTCGCGGCACATGAGAGGGCTTGGAAGCGCCTCTGGCGACGATTCGATGTGCAGCTCGATCTGGTCGATGCGAGCCCGGCCTTAAACGTGCAAATGCTGCTCCGTCTCAACATGTTTCACCTGCTTGGAACGGTTTCGCCCAATTCCATCGGGCTCGACATCGGCCTGCCGCCGCGTGGCTGGACCGGCGAGGCCTATCAGGGGCACATCTTCTGGGACGAGCTCTTTATCTTTCCTTTTTTTAACTACCGAATGCCGGAAATCACCCGCTCACTTTTGCTTTACCGTTATCGGCGGCTTGGGGAAGCCCGGCCAGCCGCGGCCGCGGCCGGGTTTCGCGGGGCGATGTTTCCCTGGCAGAGCGGGAGTGACGGCGAGGAGGTGACGCAGAAAGCGAATCTCAATCCCCGCTCGAACCGCTGGATAAAAGACAATTCCTATCTGCAGCGCCACGTCGGCAGCGCCGTCGCCTACAACGTCTGGCAATATTTTCAAGTCACGCGCGACATCGAGTTTCTCCATTTCTACGGCGCGGAATTGATCCTCGAAATCGCCCGCTTCTGGTCGAGCATCGCGACCTTTAATCCGGCGCGCGACCGTTACGAAATTCACGGTGTCCTCGGGCCGGATGAATTTCACGACGCCTATCCCGACTCAAATGAGCCGGGCCTTCGCAACAATGCCTACACCAACGTGATGGCTGCCTGGGTGCTAAGGCGTGCTCTGGACGTGGTCGATTTGCTCTCCGAGATGCGCCGCGCCGAGCTCACCAGCCGCCTCGATTTTTCCCTCGAAGAGCTCGCGCGCTGGGACGAGATCAGCCGGAAAATGTTCGTCCCTTTTCAGGAGGAGGGAATCATCAGTCAGTTCGAAGGCTACGAAAAACTGCTCGAATTCGATTGGGCGAATTATCGCGCGCGTTACGGCAACATCCAGCGGCTCGATCTTATCCTCGAAGCCGAGGACGACAGCCCGAATCGTTACAAACTCTCGAAACAGGCCGACCTGCTGATGTTGTTCTATCTGTTTTCGGCTGAGGAACTCGGGGAGATCTTCCGCCGTCTCGGTTATCCCTTCGAACACGAAACCATTCCGCGCAACGTGGCCTACTACATCGATCATTCCTCCCATGGCTCCACTCTTTCCAATGTGACTGCGGCCTGGGTGCTGGCGCGGTCCGACCGGCGGCGCGCCGCGGACTTTTTCGTGCAGGCGTTACAAAGCGACATCGCCGACATTCAGGAAGGCACGAGTGCGGAAGGAGTGCATCTCGGGGCGATGGCGGGCGCGGTGGACCTGGTGGAACGCGTCTCGACCGGGATCGAAGCCAAAGACGACACGCTTCACTTCAATCCCGAGTTGCCGGAAGAACTCGCGCGCCTCGATATGCACATTCGCTATCGCGGCCACTCGCTTGATCTGCGCCTGACTCACGAAGCCTTCACCATCCGGGGAGGCAACAGTCAGGCCGCGCCCATCTCGCTCTGCGTCTGCGGAGAGCGGTGCGAATTCACGAGCGGGAGCACGAAACATTTCCGGCTAACGAAACAAGCCGCCGAATCCGCCTAACGATTAAAGGAATCCGATCTCCATTCAATATCATACGATCAAGCCGTTCCTGCGCGATTGCAGCGTCGTGCTCTCGGCGCTGGCGAACGTCAGCGCCCTCCTGCGATTATCACCGGGCTCGATTCGACGGATCCCTGACGTGTCATGAAACCCTTGCTGATTTTCAATGCCGGTTCTTCGAGCCTCAAATTTGCCCTCTTTGAGAATAACGTATCTCCGGGGCTGCTTTCCTCTGGAGGCATTGATCGGATTGGCTCAACGCAAGCGACCTTCGCATTAAAAGGAACAGACGATCAGTCATCCGAACGCGTCGAAATTTCCGCCCCGGATCATGCCTGCGGACTGGACTACGTGCTTCAGCACCTCGCCAACTCGGGGCTTACCCACTTTGATGCAATCGGCCATCGCGTGGTTCACGGTGGACCGCGCTATGCCGATCCCGCGCGCGCGGATGCGGAGATGCTGGCGGAACTGCGACGCATCCGTGCCTTCGCCCCGCACCACCTCCCTTCGGCCATCGCGTTAATAGAGATCTGCGTCGCGAAATTTCCCGATGTGCCGGAGATCGCTTGCTTCGATACGGCGTTTCACCAAACGATGCCGCGGGTGGCGCAATTGCTGCCGATTCCCCGACGCTATGAAGCGAAGGGTGTCCGGCGTTACGGCTTTCACGGGTTGTCCTATGCGTTTCTGATGGAGGAACTGCAAAGGCTGGCAGGGGTGGCTGCGGCGCGCGGAAAAACCATTCTCGCCCATCTGGGCAACGGCGCGAGCCTGGCCGCCGTGCGCGACGGACGCAGCCTGGACACGACGATGGCTTTCACTCCCTCCGCCGGTGTGATGATGAGCACGCGGTCCGGTGACATCGATCCCGGGCTGAGTGGGTTTCTAGCCCGCAGTGAGGAGATGACTCCCTCGCAATTCGACGAGCTCGTGAACCGTGAGTCGGACTGCTCGGCGTTTCCGAAACCAGCTCCGACCTCCGGGACTTGCTCGCGCACCAATCCGAGGACGAGCGGGCGGCGGAAGCGGTGGCCATGTTTTGTTACCAAATCAAAAAGGTGATCGGCGCTTATGCTGCCACGCTCGGCGGACTCGATACGCTAGTTTTCGCCGGTGGCATCGGCGAAAACCAGGCATCCACCCGCGCCCACATCTGCGAGGGACTGGATTTCCTCGGTCTTGAATTGGAGGAATCCCGCAACGCCCAACATGCGGCGATCATTTCCGCAGATGCCAGTCGCGTGACCGTGCGCGTCATCCGCACGAACGAAGAATTGATGATCGCCCGATCCGTCAATCGTTTGCTCAACCTCCGTAATCAAACGGCATCCCTTTAAACATGAAATCGAAAAACAGAACCCTCACTCCGAAACAATTGCAGGCGATCGATGCTTACTGGCGCGCCGCGAACTATCTGTCGGTGGGACAGATTTATCTCTACGAGAACCCGCTGCTCAAGCAGCCGCTCAAACTGGCGCACATCAAACCGCGCCTGCTCGGCCACTGGGGCACGACGCCGGGGCTTAACTTCATCTATGTCCATCTGAACCGCGTCATCAAGGAGCACGATCTCGATGTCATCTACGTCACCGGACCCGGCCATGGTGGACCGGCCTTGGTGGCGAATGTCTACCTCGAAGGAGTTTACAGCGAAGTGTATCCCAATATTTCGCAAGACACCGACGGAATGCGGCGGTTGTTCAAACAGTTTTCCTTCCCCGGCGGCATTCCGAGTCATGTCGCGCCGGAGACTCCCGGTTCGATCAACGAGGGCGGCGAGTTGGGTTATTCGCTGTCGCACGCTTTCGGCGCTGCGTTCGATAATCCTGACCTGCTCGTCGCGTGCGTCGTGGGCGACGGCGAAGCGGAGACCGGCCCGCTCGCCACAAGCTGGCATTCGAACAAGTTTCTCAATCCCGTGCACGACGGCGCGGTGCTGCCCATTTTGCATTTGAACGGCTACAAAATTGCCGGGCCTACGGTGCTGGCGCGCATTCCGCAGGACGAATTGGCAGCGCTCTTTCGCGGCTACGGTTACACGCCGCATTTCGTCGAAGGTGACGACCCGGCCAGGATGCACCAACTCATGGCCGCCACGCTTGATGTGGTCGTGGGCGACATTCGGCGCATCCAGCGTGACGCTCGTGCGAACGGCTTCAAGAAGCGACCAAGCTGGCCGATGATTATTCTCCGCTCACCGAAAGGCTGGACCGGCCCGAAGACGGTGGACGGCAAAAAGACCGAAGGCTCGTGGCGCTCGCATCAAGTGCCGATGGGCGACATGAGCCATCCGGGGCATGTGAAAGTTCTGGAGAAGTGGCTGAAAAGCTATCGTCCGCAAGAGTTGTTCGACAAGACTGGCAAACTGCGTTCCGAGCTCGCCGAACTCGCCCCGAAAGGCGCACGCCGCATGAGCGCCAATCCGCACGCCAATGGCGGCCTCTTGCTGCGTGATCTGCGGCTGCCCGATTTCCGCGACTACGCGGTGAAGGTGCAAAAACCCGGCGGTGCGTTGGGCGAAGCCACCCGCGTGCAGGGAGAATTCATCCGCGATGTGATCAAACTCAACCCCGCCAATTTCCGCGTCTTCAGCCCGGACGAAACGAACTCGAATCGCTGGAAGGCGGTGTTTGAAGTGACGGATCGTTGCTCGACCGCGGAAATTCTTCCTGGCGACGATCATGTGGCACCGGACGGACGGGTGATGGAGATATTGAGCGAGCATCAGTGCGAAGGCTGGCTCGAAGGTTATTTGCTCACCGGCCGGCACGGCTTTTTCTCCTGTTACGAAGCGTTCATCCACATCGTGGACTCGATGTTCAACCAGCACGCGAAGTGGCTGGACGTGGCCGGCAAGATTCCGTGGCGTCGACCGATTGCTTCGCTGAACTACCTGTTGTCGTCGCATGTGTGGCGGCAGGACCACAACGGTTTTAGTCACCAGGACCCCGGCTTCATCGATGTGGTGGCGAACAAGAAGGCGGAAATCGTGCGCGTCTATCTGCCACCTGATGCCAACACGCTACTCTCGGTGACGGCGCACTGCCTGCGCAGCCGCAACTACGTGAACGTGATCGTGGCCGGCAAGCAACCCACTCTGCAATGGCTCGACATGGACGCCGCGATCAAACATTGCACCGCCGGCATCGGCATCTGGTCATGGGCCAGCAACGACCAGGGCGGCGAACCGGATGTCGTCATGGCGTGCTGCGGCGACGTGCCCACGCTCGAAACCCTGGCCGCCGTCGAATTGCTGCGGAAACATTTCCCTGAACTGAAAGTCCGGGTGATCAACGTCGTTGATTTGATGAAACTCCAGCCGCAGAGCGAGCATCCGCACGGTCTGAGCGACAAAGATTTCGATGTCCTCTTCACCAGGGACAAACCGATCATCTTCGCGCATCACGGCTATCCGATGCTCATTCACCGACTCACCTATCGCCGCACCAACCACAAGAATATCCATGTGCGCGGCTTCAAGGAAGAAGGCACGACGACCACGCCGTTCGACATGGTCGTGCTGAACGATCTCGATCGCTTTCATCTCGTCACCGACGTGATTGACCGCGTCCCTGCCCTCGGCCCCAGCGCGGCCTACGCCCGGCAAGCGCTTCGTGACAAGCTCATCGAGCACAAGCAATACATCGCGAAGCATGGCCAGGACCTGCCGGAGATTCGCAATTGGAAGTGGAAGGGAAGCGGTCCGACGAAACGGACCGCGCAGCCAAGATGAAGCTATGCGTCGTCGCGGTCGATTACGACGGCACGATCGCGCGGGATGGGCGCGTCGAGCCGCTCGTCGTCGAAGCGATTAAGGAAGCGCAGGGGCGGGGGATCGTGGTGATCCTTGTCACCGGCCGCATCATGGCGGATTTGCGGCGTGTCCTGCCGGAACATGAGCTCTTCGACGCGATCGTGACCGAGAACGGAGCAGTTCTTTCCTTTCCAAACGTGCCGAGCAGGCTGCTCACCCATCCGCCATCTCAAATCCTGCTGGATGAGCTTTGTGCGCGGGACGTCGCGGTTAGTTTTGGCGATTGCATTATTGAAGCAGATGCCGGCGACGCACCGAAGATCCTGGAAGCGATCAGGAAACTCGAACTGCCTCTGGTTCTTCAATTCAACCACGGCCGTGTCATGGTCCTGCCGCAGGGGATCAATAAGGCGAGCGGTTTGCGCGAGGCCTTGAACACGCTCCGGCTGTCTTTGCACAACTGTGTCGGAATCGGTGACGGCGAGAACGACTACGCCATGCTCGATGCCTGCGAGATTGGCGTTGCCGTCAGTTGGGGGAGCAAAGCTCTGCAAGGAATCGCAGATGAAGTCTTGCAAGGAGAAGGTCCCGCCGCCGTCGCGGCTTACATTCGGGAAGTCACCACTCACATTAGGCTGCCGCCTCATCGGGCTCATAGCCGGCGCATCATCCTTGGTCATGATGCCGCGGGCAAAGCGGTCGAGGCCGCGATTCACGGTTGTAATATTTTGATCGCTGGTGATCCGCGCTCCGGGAAATCCTGGATCACCGGCCTTTTCTGTGAACAACTGATCCTGCAAGGCTACTGCCTCTGCGTGATCGATCCTGAAGGGGACTATGCTCCCCTGGGATCGCTTCCGGGAGTCGTGCTTTTCGGTGGCGATGACGCACCGCCGCGTTTCAGCGATGTCGCGCGCGCCCTGCGCCATCCCGATGTCAGCATCGTGATCGACCTTTCCGCTATCTCCCATCCCGAGAAGCTCAGTTACGTAAACGAACTCCTGCCGATGCTCGCCTCGCTCCGGCGCAGTATTGGTTTGCCCCACTGGATTGTGGTCGATGAAGCGCAATATTTTCTCCATCAGCCTAACGAGCATGGCATCGACTTCGAGCTGGCGGCCTATGTCATGTCGACTTACCAGCCGTCGCAGCTCCATCCCGAGCTCTTAAGCGCCATCGAATCGATCATCGTGACACCGATGACCAATCCAGTCGAAGTGCACGCGCTCGCCGCCTTATGCGACGCGGAAAGCGCGGAAGCGGAGTGGGGAAAAGTCCTGGCTGACCTGGGTATCGATGAAGCCGCGGTGCTTTCACGGTTTAATGGGTCGAGCGATTTGCCGCAACGTTTCACGATTACGAGGCGCAGGACTTCCCACGTGCGTCATCGTGCCAAATACTTCGAGGTCCCGATGCCAGAAGACCGCGCTTTTGTCTTCACCTGTAACGGCCATCAGTTTGGTCCGCGCGCCCGCACCCTGAAAGAATTCGTCACCCTGCAAACGCGATTGCCAGCCGTAGCTTTGGAAGGCCATGCACGACGCGGCGATTTTTCCCGATGGGTTCGTGTTGTGTTCGGCGATGAACCTCTCGCTGTGAAAATCAGACAAGTCGAAAAGGATTTCCGGCAAGGACGGATAGCAAATCTCTCTGAATCACTCGCCGTCCCGATCTATCAGCGCTATGAAATGAAGAGCTGATCCCGGCTGGGCTTTGCTCGATTCAGTCATTCTATTGCCGCCAGCCTAGCTAACAATGAACGCCCTAACGAAAGGCATCCCGGGGATATCTGTCACGCGAATTCGCAGGCCGCGAATACGTATTACGCATGGGCTCCCGCACTGGACGTTGCCAGCCAACTTCCGGGGTTTAACGTTCGCAGACGAAGCCTGTGAAGGGAATCACCGTCAGTACGTCAGCCAAGACCGACCGAACAGATGCAATCGGGAGCAATAAATCGCGCGATCGCAGTTCTCGTCGCGATGTTCGCGGCTACAGGGCTTACTCACGGCGCCGGCGACTCGCAAGACAAGATCAAGAGCGCAGTGGACGCGGCGGTGGAGCCGGTGATCGAGAAATACAATGTCCCCGGGATGGCGGTCGGCATCACTGTTGCCGGTAAAGCCGCCGTGTTCAGTTATGGCGTCGCATCAAAAGAAACCGGCCGGCCTGTCACCCGTGACACATTGTTCGAACTCGGTTCCGTGACCAAGACATTCACGGCTACCCTGGCAGCATACGCGGAAGTAAGCGGCGAGCTTTCTCTGTCGGACAAGACGAGCAAGTATCTATCCTCTCTGCGAGATACGAAATTTGGAAAGCTCAGTCTTCTTCATCTTGGAACGCACACTGCCGGAGGGCTTCCATTGCAGGTTCCCGACAACATCCGGAGCAATGAGGATTTGATGCGCTATTTCCAGACGTGGCAGCCCACCTACCCGCCGGGAACATATCGAACTTACACCAATCCCGGCATCGGAACTCTCGGCTTAATCGCGGCGAAGAGCATGGGTCAGGAGTTTACCGCACTTATGGAAGAACGCTTCTTACCCGCACTCGGGCTGAAGAGCAGTTACATCAACGTTCCCAAGGCGAAAATGCCGGAGTATGCGCAGGGCTATACGAAACAAGATGTTCCGGTCCGCATGTCCGTCGGGGTGCTCTCCTCCGAGGCCTATGGCATCAAGACGACTGCCGCCGACATGCTTCGCTTTCTCGAAGCCAACATGAAGTTGCTCAGCTTGGACCAGAGACTGCAGCGCGCCATCAGCGCTACGCACATCGGTTACTTCAAGGCAGGAGTGATGACTCAGGACCTTATCTGGGAGCAATATGCGTATCCGGTCGAGTTAAAGACGTTACTGGAAGGGAACTCACCGGAGATGATCTTCCAGGCGATACCGGTAACCGAAATAAAGCCGCCCCAGGCACCGCTGGAAAACGCCTGGATCAACAAAACCGGATCGACCAACGGTTTTGCGGCTTATGTCGCATTCGTCCCGCAGAAGCGGCTGGGGATCGTGCTGCTCGCGAACAAGAACTTCCCGATTGCGGAAAGGGTAGCC
Organism: Chthoniobacterales bacterium; assembly: GCA_038258815.1. Classification (GTDB taxonomy): domain Bacteria; phylum Verrucomicrobiota; class Verrucomicrobiia; order Chthoniobacterales; family UBA10450; genus JACCTI01. The sequence continues at coordinate 59,004 of JBBSPM010000019.1, read as the reverse complement.
GCGGCATACAAAATCCTCACGTCCCTTACCGCTGCGGAGAACTGAAGGAGCGTTGCGGTGGCTCTCTCGCGTCACTACTTTGCGGCCGTCGCAATTGCGCAGGATGAATCCGAGCGCGACTCGAATGGGGACTGGCAATCTGGAGACGGAGCCGATGCCGGATCTTTCCAGAGCGGGCGAATGGAACCGGCCGTCCGGACACAGGCTCCGGTAATTCCTCTCGGGAATTTGCCGCTCCGCTGATGATGCGTGCTCCGCGCTTGCAGGTGCAATCGGCACGTCCGCCAAGGCTCGCTTTGACGAACATGCTCTGGCCGTCACCGTTTCTAAGCGGAAACAAATTCCAATGAGTTCGATTTGCAGTTTGCTTTTGTTGAAAATGCCAGGTGCCGTTAAGAAAGCGTATGTCGCAAGCGCAAGCCTCCTCTCCCGGCGGTCGCTGGAAGGCGGACCGAGGCCAGGTGGTGCTGGAGCTTTTCGGCGAGTGGCGACAGGGCGGTCGGGTGCCGGAGATCGAGGGCGAGGCGCCAGATCGCGCGCCGGATCGCTACGTTACGGACGAGCTTGGCGACTATGATTCCACACTCCCGGCGTTCCTTCTTTCCCATCTTCGGAAAGTCGAAGGCCTGCCTGGCGCGGACAACAAGAGCGAGGCGGAGCGTCCGTCGCTTGCAGGCCTGCCGCCCGATCTTCAGGGCCTCATGGAACTCGCTCTTGCCGTTCCGGAGGAAACCGACGCGGGCAAGAAACCCGGCGCATCGTCTGATATCCGCAAGCTCGGCAAAATCGCGATCGCCGTTTGGCGCAGCATTCTTTCTCTCGCGGAATTCATCGGGCTCACCCTCATCGCGATCGGTCGTTTCTTCACCGGCCGGGCGCACTTCCGGGCTCGGGATCTTTGGTTGATCGTCCAGGAATGCGGACCGCAGGCGCTGCCGATCGTCTTGCTGATCAGCTTTCTCATCGGGATGATCCTCGCCTTCGTCGGCGAAGCTCAACTCGCCAGCTTTGGCGCCAGCATCTATGTCGCCGATCTGGTCGGCATCGCGATGGTGCGCGAGATGGGCGTTTTGATGACGGCCATCATCATGAGTGGTCGCACCGGCGCCGCCTTCGCCGCGCATCTCGGCAGCATGAAGGCCAACGAGGAAATCGACGCCCTGAAAACGTTCGGCTTCGATCCCTTTGATTTTCTCGTTCTGCCGCGCGTCATCGCGCTGATCCTGGTGATGCCGCTGCTCACGATCTTTGCAAATGTCGTCGGCATTCTCGGGGGGATGCTTGTCGGCGCGGCCGTGGGCATTCCGCCGATCTTGTTTTGGCATGAAACACTGGATGCCGTGAGTTTCACCAATGCCTCGCTCGGCGTCTTCAAGAGCTTCTTTTTCGGCGCCGCCATCGCCATCAGCGGCTGCCTTCAGGGCATGCACGCTGGCAATTCTTCCGCCGCCGTCGGCCAGGCCACCACGCGCGCCGTCGTTGCCGCCATCACCGCGGTCATCGTCCTCGACTCGGGGTTTGCCGCCATTTTCACCATCCTCCACATTTGAACACCATGACGGACTCCGCGGAAAAATCCTCCTCGCCAGCCAAGATCAGCGTCCGCGACCTGACCATGGCCTACGGCTCTTTCGTCGTTATGCGCGATCTGAATTTCGACATCGCCGAGCGCGACATTTTTGTCATCATGGGCGGCAGCGGCTGCGGGAAAAGCACGCTCCTGAAGCACCTCATTGGCCTACGCGAACCGGCGACCGGCCGGATCGAGTATGAAGGCGAGAATTTCACAGGTCTCGATCCCACCGAGCGCGGCAAATTCATCCGCCGGTTCGGAGTCACCTATCAATCGGGCGCGCTCTGGTCTTCGCTCACCCTGGCCGAAAATATCGCCCTGCCGCTGGAGGAAAATAGAGAGCTGTCCGCTGCCACCATCGCCGACCTCATCTCTTACAAGCTTGCCCTCGTCGGGCTCTCCGGCTTTGAGGACTACTACCCCGCGCAGATCAGCGGCGGCATGAACAAGCGCGCCGGGCTCGCCCGCGCCATGGCGCTCGATCCCGACATGCTCTTTCTCGACGAACCCGGCGCCGGCCTAGATCCGCTCAGTTCCCATCGGCTCGATGATCTCATCCTGCGCCTCCGCGATAGCCTTGGTTCCACCGTCGTCATCGTCACCCACGAGCTCGCCAGCATTTTCGCGATCGCGAACAACTCGATTTTCCTCGATACCGCCACCCGCACTCAGGGTGCCACTGGCAACCCCACCGAACTCCGCGATCATTCTGAAAACCCCGCCGTCCGCCGCTTTCTCCGCCGAGGCGGGGAAGACAAGGGATCATCACCCAGCACGCCGTCATGAGCAAAAAAGCGAATCCCACCCTCATCGGCATCTTCACCCTCGCCGGGCTGATCATCGCGGCGATCGGCATCGTGCTCTTCGGCGGAGGCAAGTATTTCGCCAGCACTTCTTCGATCCTGCTCTACTTCGACAAGAGCGCGAACGGTCTCCAGGTCGGCTCCGACGTGCGTTTTGGAGGCGTGCGCATCGGAAGAGTGAAGTCCATCAGCGTCATGATCGATCGCGACCACAACCGAAAGATAATCCCCGTGGTCGTCGAACTCGGGAAAAAGGAACTGGACCTCATCACCACCGAAGCTGGCGGCGGCATCGATCTCTCCTCGCGGGATGGCGTCGAAAAGGCGGTCCAAGAGGGGCTCCGCGCGCGGATGAAGCAGCAAAGTCTCGTGACCGGGCAGCTCTACATCGAGTTTGATATCGGTCGGGATACGCCTGGTTTTGTGTATCGAGCCCGTGTCGCGCCGCCTTACCCGGTCGTCCCGACGATTGGGACCGAGTTTGATGAACTGATTGCGGGCATCGCGGATGGATTGAAAAAATTCAACGCGCTCGATCTCGATCAAGTCATGACTGATCTTCGCGACGTGCTCGTCAGCACCAAGAAACAGATCGCCGAACTGGATCTCGGAGCGATCAACAAAAACGTCATCGGCATCACGAGCGATCTGCGGAAAGTCACCGCCGATGACAAACTTCTCCACGCCGTGAACAATCTGAACGAGGCGCTCATCAAGATCGACCAAATCGCGGGCAAGGCTAACCAAGGTATTGACCCGCTGCTGGCCGACCTGAACGCTGTCATCGCCAGGACCGATGCCAGCGTCGCGCGCATGCAGGAGGCCGCCCAGGAGATCTCCAATGCCTCCAACGCCCGCGCGCCCGTCATGCTCCGTTTGCAGAACGTGCTGGGCGAAACGGAGCAAGCCGCGCGCGCGGTCAGGGACTTGGCCAACGAGCTGAAACGCGAGCCGAGCACCGTCCTTCGCGGCCGGGACAATCCCCGATGAAAACACGCATCTCCGTCTTTCTGCTGCCACTCCTGCTCGCCTCGTGCAGCATCCTGCAGCCCGTCCGAGACACCTCGGTGAACCACCTGCTCGAACCCGCCATTCCCGCACGCCGGATCACCGGCACCAGTCCCGCCGTCGCCATCGCCCGGCCCCCCCTGCCGAGCTATCTGGACCGACAACAACTCGTCGTCCGCCAGGGTGGAGAGCTGAAAATGAATCCCAACCATCTTTGGGCCGAGCCGCTCGGCGCCGGTATTTCCCGCGTCACGGCCCTGAATCTCGGCCGCCTTACCAATTCGCTAAACATCCAGCCGGTCGAGTATTTCATCACCCCCGACTACCAATCGCTCCTCGAGCTTCGCATCTCGCGTTTTGAGCCCGACGGCTCCGGCTACGTCATTCTCGAATGCACTTGGAAGCTCCAGCCTCTCGCGCCGAGCCGCGTCGCCAATACGCGCTCGTTTTCCACCAGCGTGCCGATCCTCCGTCCAGAAGCCATGACGTCCGCTGGAGCGCAATCATCCGGCCAGGTCGCCGCCATGAACGAGGCCCTCGCTCGTCTGGCCCGCGACATTGCCCACGCCCTTTGAGAACTGTGCCGCTCATCACGGGCGCACGATTTCCACCGAGCAATGAGCGCGCACCGCGAGCGCCGAGGCCACCGTGCCGAGAGTTTCAACGCCGGAACGATGCAGACCAGAAGCTCCGATGAAAAGGCAGTCCGCGTTCCAGCGTTCCGCCCATTCGAGCAGCGTGGATTTTGGTTCGCCATCGAGTGAGTGGCGCTCGACGACGAGCCCGGCGGATTCGAGCTCGTGTTGCGCTGCGACGCCCACAGTTTCGAGCCAGGCGAGCCTCGCGTCGTGCTGGCGCTGGATTTCGGCGGCATCTTCCGGCGGAAGTTTGTCCAATCCCGGTCGGAGCGCGGGTTCGATGACGTTCACCACGGCCACTGCCGCGCCCGCGGGCCAGGTGCGTTCGGCCACTGTGCGCACCGCGGACTGCGAGGCGCGCGAGCCATCGACCGCCACGAAGAGCCGCGGCGCGGCTCCCGCGAGCGGCCGCGGGCGGCAGATGCGGACCGAGCATTTCGCCTCGGCCGCCACCTTCTGCGCGACGCTGCCAAGGAAGAACCGCCCGAGCGTGGAGCGGCTTTGCGAGCCGATGAAGATGACATCCGCGGAAACCTCCGCCGCTCGCTGCACAATCGCGTGGGCGACCGAACCGACGAGTCCATCCGCGATCACCGCCCAGGCTGGGAAGGTCGCCCGAACGTGCGCGGCTCCCTGCTCGGCGAGCGCGTCCGCCCGGCTTATCGCCTCCGCCTCTTCGGCCTGGCCAGAGGGCGCGGCTGCGGGCAGCGTCTGCTTTGACGACCACAGAGCGAGATCCGGCACCGCCCATCGTTCCGCGACCGCCACCACATGCGCCTCCAGTTGCGACGGCAGGCCGGCATGTTGGAGTTCCTTGAAGATGGCTTCGGAAAACTCCGAGCCGTCATAGGCGATAACGATGGTTTTCATGGCAACTAGGATGAGATACACCACGGATTGCCCGCGGCGCGTAACTTGGTTTTGATGGCTCTATATTAGCGGCGGCACGGCAATGCGGGGCGCTCACCAATGCGGCTGATTACCGACCTCCACACCAGTCACATCGTCGGCCGGTGTGATCGCGATGAAGGCATCTGGATCAATCTTGGTAACCGTTTGTTTCAGGCGGGAAGCAGAGTGGGCGCTCACCACCGAATAGAGAACCGTGCGCGGCTCGCCCTGAAAACCGCCCTGCCCCGCGATCACAGTCGTGCCGATCTGATGAGCCGCGAGCGATTGGACGATCTCTTGCCAGTGATCTGAGATGATGATGGCGGTTCGTCGCGCCGACAGACTCTGAAAGACCTGGTTGGTAAACTGAGCCGCTACAAAAACGTAAACCATCGTGTAGATGACTTTTTCCATCGGGAAATAAAATGCCGCCAGAACCAACAGGACGGCGTTGATGAGAATCGAACCGGTCCCCAGACTGATGGAGAAGAGCTTGTTCAGAACGACGCAGATAATATCCGCGCCGCCGCTCGCACCATAAGAACGCAGGATCAGGGCCGTGCCCGTGCCCGCCATCGCAGCCGCCACCATTGTCGCCAGGAGGGAGTCGGAAAGGTCGATCTCTACCTTGATCAGAATCAAACAAGTGGAGTAGATCGTGAGTCCCCAGAGTGAATAGGCGATGAAGCGCCGGCCGACAAACTTCCAACCCAATGCAAAAATCGGGATGTTGATGGCAAAATAGATCACGCCCAGGGGGATGCGATCCCACTGGTAGAAAATGAGCAAGGCAAAGCCGGTGATTCCGCCGGCCAGAAGATCATGTGGGACAATCAATGACTTGGCAGCAATGGCCATCAGAATGCTTCCGGCGGTCAGCAGCATGGTCTGCTTCAGAAAGTTGGATGCCCATTGGATCATGTCACTTCTTCAACCTCTTCCACGAACTGATGCGGGGAAACCCCGAACGCAATCGAGTACGACATGGCCGGCGATTCGTTCGAGATGTCGAAGCGCAGCGGCATGTCGCGTTGAAATGTTCTCCTGACCCCGATTCAATCCGGCCCGCGCCGTCTCATGAAAGCGCGACATTTCGGATGAAAGACATATCTTCACCTGCACCACGCCTTCCCTGAATCCCAGGCGGGAAAAGATGAAGGCACAACCCATCTAAAAATATGAACGACAACAACCGCAAACCCACCACCACTGACGCCGGGATCCCGGTTTCCAGCGACGAACATTCACTCACCGTCGGGCCCGATGGGCCCATCCTCCTCCAAGATCACTACCTCATCGAGCAGATGGCGAATTTTAACCGGGAGAAAATTCCCGAGCGCCAGCCGCACGCGAAGGGCTCCGGCGCATTCGGGCACTTTCAGGTGACGCGCGATGTCAGCGCCTACACGAAGGCGGCGGTGTTCCAACCGGGGACGAGGACGGACACGTTGATCCGTTTTTCCACCGTGGCCGGGGAACAAGGCAGCCCGGATACCTGGCGCGACCCGCGCGGATTCGCGCTGAAATTTTACACCACCGAGGGGAACTACGACATGGTGGGCAACAACACCCCCGTGTTTTTCGTGCGCGATCCGATGAAATTCCAGCACTTCATCCGCTCGCAGAAGCGCCGCGCGGATAATGGCCTGCGCGATCACGACATGCAGTGGGATTTTTGGACTCTCTCACCGGAGACTGCGCATCAGGTTGCATGGCTGATGGGCGATCGCGGTATCCCGAAGACCTGGCGCCACATGAACGGCTATTCGAGCCACACCTACATGTGGGTGAACGCGAGCGGCAAACGATTCTGGGTGAAGTATCACTTCAAAACCGACCAGGGAATCGATTTCCTCCCGCAGGACGAAGCCGACCGCCTGGCCGGCGCCGATGGCGACTACCATCGCCGCGACTTGTTCGAAGCGATCAAGCGCGGGGAGCATCCGAGCTGGACGCTCCATATGCAGATCATGCCCTACGAAGAGGCAAAAAACTATCGCTTCAATCCTTTCGACCTGACCAAGGTCTGGCCGCACGGCGACTACCCATTGCACGAAGTCGGACGGCTGACGCTGGATCGCAACCCGACCGATTTCCATACCGAGATCGAGCAGGCGGCCTTCGAACCGAACAATCTGGTTCCCGGGATCGGCGTGAGCCCGGATAAAATGCTGCTCGGTCGCCTTTTCGCTTACGCCGACGCGCACCGGCACCGGATCGGGGTCAATTACAAACAGGTTCCGGTCAACAGGCCGCAGTGCCCGATCCACAGCTACAGCAAAGACGGCGCGATGCGGGTGCAAAACGTGATCGACCCGGTTTACGCTCCGAATTCAAAAGGCGGCCCACAAGCCGACCCGGAGCGCCATCCGGAGAACGCGACCTGGGAGGCGGGCGGCGAATTCATCCGCGCCGCCTACACACTGCGTCCTGACGATGACGACTTCGGACAGGCAGGCACCTTGGTGCGCGAAGTCATGGACGACGCGGCGCGCAGCCGGCTGGTGTCCAACGTCGTCGGGCACCTCCAAGGCGTGTCCGAGCCCGTACTCGAGCGCGCATTCGGATACTGGCGCAGCATCGACAAGGAACTCGGCGACCGCATCGCGCGGGGCGTGAAAGGAGGCTGATCAAGCTGCCGTCTGCACGGCTTCACTGCCAGTCCTCAACCCCATCATGAACGAACCATGAAAGCACAATTTCCCGAAGTCTCGACTGATGGGGCGTCTCGACTTGAGCCGCCGCCTGTGCTGCCAATTGGGAAGAGCGCCGGTCTTGAGCAGGGGAGGGCCGACCCAAAGTTGAGACATGAGTCACCACGCCATCGTTTTTGGGAAGAGACGGTAAAAATCGCGCGACGCGGGACGACGCTGATCGCTCTTCTCGCCGTGGCCGGCATTGTGATTCATTTGGTTTTGCGATTTGGCTTTCGCGCGAACGCCACAACAACCCGGCTCCCCTTGCTCGCGGTCCTCGCGCTCGGTGGCATTCCGCTCGTTTATGAACTGCTGAAGAAACTTTTGCGACGAGAGTTTGGATCCGATCTCCTGGCCGGCATTTCCATCGTCACCTCGGTCCTGCTCGACGAATATCTCGCCGGCGCGATCGTTGTCCTCATGCTCTCGGGCGGGGAGGCGCTGGAAAATTACGCTCTGCGCAGCGCTTCTTCCGTCCTCGGCGCGCTGGTCAAACGCATGCCTTCGCTCGCGCATCGAAAGCGCGACTCGGAAATCGTCGATGTGGCGCTGGATGAGATCGCGGTCGGCGACCTGCTCGTGATTTATCCGCACGAAATCTCACCTGTGGATGGCGTCGTCGTCGAGGGCCACGGCGTGATGGATGAGTCCTATCTGACGGGCGAGCCGTTTGAGATTACCAAGACTGCGGGTTCGGCCGTCATCTCCGGCGCGATCAATGGCGAAGCGGCCCTGACCATCGAGGCCACCAGGCGGGCCGAGGATTCGCGTTACGCGAAAATCATGGAAGTGATGCGCGAGTCAGAGGAGAAACGGCCGAAACTTCGACGACTCGGCGACCAGTTGGGCGCCGTCTATACGCCCGTGGCGGTCGCGGTCGCGCTCATCGCCTGGGTCGTGAGCGGCGAAGCGGTTCGTTTCCTTGCCGTGCTCGTCATCGCCACGCCCTGTCCGTTGCTCATCGCCATCCCGACTGCAATCATCGGCTCAATTTCGCTCTGCGCGCGCCGCGCCATCATTATCAAAAGTCCGATCGTACTCGAGCAGATCACCGAATGCCGCACGGCTATCTTCGACAAGACCGGCACGCTCACTTATGGCGAGCCGAAGCTGACGGAACAACTTACCGTCCCTGGCTTCGCGCAGGAGGAAGTTTTGACGCTGGTCGCGAGTCTGGAGCGTTATTCGAAGCCTGCGGGAAGCGACCGAAGTCATCGAGCCGCCAGGTCAGGGATTGCGTGGCACGGTCTCCGGCCGATCGCTCCAGGTCACCAGTCGCAAGAAGCTTCTCACGCAAGATATTGGCACGGCCGATCAGCTTCCGCCGCCTTCGGGTGGACTCGAATGTGTGGTGGCGCTCGACGATCGTTACGCCGCCACCTTCCGCTTTCGCGATGCGCCGCGCGCAGACAGCCAGGCTTTCATCAGTCATCTGGGACCGAAACACCAGATCAAGCGGGTCATGATCGTTTCAGGAGACCGGGAATCAGAAGTTCGTTATCTGGCCAAAGAAGTCGGGATCACCGAGATTTACGCGCAGAAAAATCCGGAAGAAAAACTCGCCATCGTTCGCCAGGAAACGGCGGCAGCCAAAACTCTCTACGTCGGTGATGGCATCAATGACGCTCCGGCCATGATGGCCGCCACCGTCGGCATGGCGATGGGACAGAGCAGCGATGTGACGACGGAGGCTGCGGGCGTCGTCGTCCTGGATAACTCCCTCAAGCGGGTGGACGAGTTCATGCACATCGGCCACCGGATGCGCTCGATCGCGCTCCAGAGCGCGGTGGGCGGAATGGTCCTGAGCATTGGCGGAATGGCGTTTGCTGCGAGCGGCTATCTCACGCCCGTAGAGGGCGCGATCGCTCAGGAAGTGATCGATGTGCTCGCCGTCCTCAACGCCTTGCGCGCGGCCTTTCCGCCGAAAGCTATCTCTCACCTCTAGGAACGCCCTTAGTAGCGAAGATCAATCCCGCGCCGTTTCATCGAAGCGCGCGAAAGCGTGTGAGGCAAGTTCGCCAGGCGAAAATTTGCGGCGCGGCTCGCAGCAGAACCGCCTGCGCCATTGGTTCGCCTGGTTTGTCCTCGCGGTGGCGGTCTTCATTATCGCACAAAGCTGGAAGACTCTGGTCTAAGCAGACCGGCAGTGTATGATCGCCTGCGGAGCGGCTGCGGGCGCCTCCAACTCCAGGCGACCCGCCCGGATCGTCAGGCTGCGCGAGTAAAAGCCATTGGCCTGATCCACCCGCTCCACCACGCCGCTCATAGCAAAAAAACTTACACCACGTTCCTACACGCTTTCCGCAAGTTAGTCTGGACTTACTTCCGCGCCTTCCTACGCTCGCATTATGATCACGAAGGTTTCTACTCTCATCTGTGCCATCGGATTCGCCGTCACGGGGATTGTGCAGGCGCAGAGCCCGGCTGAAGCCGCCTCACCATCGCAACCGGCTGCGAAACACCGCGCAGTCAAAGAAAAAAGCAATATGACCATCAAGGATATTGGCCCGAAGCCGCTGTCATTCGATCTCGAGAACGCCACCCGCGCGAACCCGAAGTTCCGCACCACGGCCTGGACTGGCCGCTACCTCCAGATAACGTTGATGTCGATTCCGGTCGGTGGCGATATCGGCTGGGAGGTTCATCCGGATGGCGACCAGTTCGTGCGGCTCGACGCCGGCCGGGGCCGCGTCCAGATGGGCGAGTCGAAGGACCGGATCACATTCGACAAGGAATTATCCGATGGCTGGTGCGTTCTGATTCCTGCCGGCATCGGGCACGACATAATCAACACTGGAAAAGAGCCGATGCAGATCTATGTGATTTACGCGCCGCCGGAACACAAGGCGGGCACGATCCATAAGACAGCGGCGGACGCGGCTGCCGACCCGCATCACCATTAGACAGTTGCCAAAAATTATTTCCGGCTCTGGCAGGTGGCGGCAAAGCCCGAGAAGTCAGCCATCCCTGCCTGACTTGGCCGGCGGGGCTTCCTTGCCCGCAGGTTGTGGACTGGCCGGCTGAGAATCGCAGAAGGTTGAGGTTTTTTCTTCGGCGGCTCTCCGCGCGCTCGGCGATTTCTGCGTTATAGGAGCCTGCAGTAAAATCTGCTTTGAATTTTATGAAAGCACAATTTCCCGAAGAGCAGAACGCTGAGGGCTCGTTTGAACGGCAGCAAGATGCGTTTCGCGATTTCGTCTCAACCGACGGGGCGTCTCGTTATCCGGCAGCGCCTGGCCGTTACCACCTCTACATCTGTCTCGCATGTCCATGGGCGAGCCGAAGTTTGATTGTGCGGAACCTCAAGGGTCTGGCCGAGAAGGTGGGCGTAACAGTTGTTGATCCAATTCGGGATGAGCGAGGTTGGGCTTTCCGCGACGGCCCTGGATACAGCCGCGATCCCATCAATGGATTCGCCTTTCTCAGCGAAGCCTATGCCGCCAGCGACTCCGGAGTAGATGGCCGCGTTACTGTGCCGGTGCTCTGGGACAAGGAAACTCGGCGCATCGTCAATAACTCTGAGGACGACATCTGCCGGATGTTCAACGACGCCTTCAACGCCTTCGGGAACCGCGAGGTCGACCTTTTCCCGAAAGAGATCGAAGAGGAGCACGCAAAGCTTTCTGTTTTCATTCACGACAACGTGAACAACGGCGTTTACAAAGCCGGTTTTGCGACGAGCCAGACAACTTACGAAAAAGCGTGCCGCGCGCTTTTCGTCGCGCTCGACGAATTGGAGGCGCGCCTGGCGGCGCAGCGCTTCTTATTTGGGAAGGGCATCGTGGAAGCGGATTGGCGGCTCTTCTGCACGCTCGTGCGCTTCGATGCAGTTTATCACGGGCACTTCAAATGCAACGTGCGCCGCATCGTCGATTATCCGCATCTCGACGGCTATCTTCGCGATCTCTACCAGCAGCCCGGCATCGCCGAGACCGTGAACTTTGATCATATCAAGCGGCACTACTACATCACGCACGACGACATCAATCCTACGCAGATCGTTCCCATCGGCCCGGCGCTCGACCTGACCCGCCCACATGGACGCGGGGGAATGTAGGCGCAACATCGGAATGCTGCTGCGCGTTGTGGCAAGCTTCGCCTAGATCGATTTGGATTATGCGCCGCACCAAAATCGTCGCCACTCTTGGCCCCGCGAGCAGCTCGCCGGAAGTCATACGCCGGCTCATCACGGCCGGGATGGATGTCGCACGACTCAACTTCTCCCACGGCACCCACGAGGAGCACGCCCGCAACATCGCAGCCCTGCGAGCGATTTCTGGAGAACTCGATACTCCGGTAACGATTCTTCAGGACCTGCAGGGCCCGAAGATTCGCGTCGGGAAATTGCCCGGCGGGGAAATGCTCCTCACGCCGGGCGCCATGGTTTCGATCCTGCCGGAAGTGGATTTTACCAAACAGGATGCTGCGATCCCGATCGACTATGCAGACGCGGCCGACGCGGCCCAGCCGGGGATGCGCGTGCTGCTCAGCGACGGTTTATTCGAACTCGAAGTGGTGGAGATCGCAGGCCGTGAGCTCCGCTGCCGCGTCATCGAGGGCGGCGTGCTCAAGAGCCGGCAGGGAGTCAACTTCCCGAATCTGACCCTGCCTCTCCCGTCTCTCACCGAGAAAGACAAACGGGACGTCGAATTCGGGCTGGCCCATGACGTTGACTGGATCTCGTTGAGTTTCGTGCGGAGTGCGGCGGACGTTCGGACGTTAAAGGAATTTATTTCCACGAAGGGCGTTTTCAAACAGATCATCGCGAAAATCGAAAAGCCGCAAGCGATCGAGCATCTTGAGGAAATCCTCCAGGAAGTTAGCGGTGTCATGGTCGCTCGCGGCGACCTCGGCGTGGAGGTCAATCCCGAGAAAGTTCCCATGCTGCAAAAGCACATCATCGAAAGGTGCAACCGAAGAGGGCTGCCGGTGATCACCGCCACGCAAATGCTGGAAAGCATGATTCACGATTCACGTCCCACTCGCGCGGAGGCGAGCGATGTGGCCAACGCGATCATCGATGGCACGGACGCGATCATGCTTTCCGGCGAGTCGGCGATCGGAGCGTTCCCGGTCCGCGCGGTCGAGATGATGGTCCGCATCGCCTCGGAAGTGGAAAGCGCGATCGAATTCAAAACCTACGCGGCGAACGATCCGACCGATTCGCATGCGCTGAGCGAAGCCGCAACCGCGATCGCACGGGTGATCGACGTGCACGGGATCGCGGTGCTCACGACCAGCGGTTACACCGCGCGTCTGATGGCGGCGGAACGGCCAAAGGCACCGCTTTTTGCTCTGACCACGGATGCCGGAGTTTATCATTCATTGAATCTTTTCTGGGGACTGAAACCGCTGCTCATCGAGGGAATTCCGGAGACATTTGAAGCGCTCGTGCAACAGGCCGAGTCGGTCCTGCTGAACTTGCGATTAGTCAGCGCGGGGAACAAGATTCTGGTCGTCGGTGGCCTGCCCGCCGGTCAGGCGCGCGGCTCTAATTTCATCAAGATCCACGAGGTAAAATAAGCGCAGGGAAATCTGCGCAGGTTTGGCGGAACGAGGTTATTCGATCTGCAACAGGATTCGGCCGAGAACGAGATGAAAACCCTGCGCGACGATCTGCCCGCATCTAATCTTGAGGTCACGACCAAAATCACTGTCGGATCGCTCGTGGAGCAGATCGAGGATTACGTTCGCGCTCATGATGTCGATTTATTCATTGCCTCCCACGGCCGTTCTGGGTTTCAGCGTATTTTCATCGGCAGTACCGCTGAACAAATCGTGCGGCACACGCCTTGTCCGGTACTCGTAGTGCCGAACCGGGTCGGCCGGAAAAATGCGCCTATCGGGCGCGCTACGGTCGACCGCGGACGCGGCCGCGAGGTTCGCGTGCAGGGTTCGTCGATCGAGAGAAGTGCGCCCGATCACGCCCGCGGTGATAACGTGAGAAGTGCTGCCGGCCGTAACTGCCAGTATGGCGCCGGCCCCGCACGACGATGCTGCGCCTGTAGATGCCGCGGTAGCCATAATAGGGGACACCGCGGTAACCGTAGTAGCCGTAGTAAGGCGCGTAACTGGGGTAAGCCGAGACGCCGACGTAGCCATCGGTGACACATCCTCCGACGCCAAAACTGAACGCGCCGACAACTAGGGCCAGCGCCAGCCGGCGGACATAACGACTTCCCCACGCGTACCCGGAGCCAGGGTGTTGAGCCAGGGGAATTGAACCGACTTGCGAAATATTCATAGAATTGTCTCCGCTTATTCGATGGAAAATTCGACCTCCTTACGGAACTGCGCTTGTTCCTCTGGTGACAGCCGACTGTAGAGCACCCGGGTGGTGAAGCCGCCCATCAGTTTGCCCTCCTTCACGAACATCCAGTCGGTCAGATCCTCCGGGTTCAGCGTGACCTGCTGCCCGAGCCGCACTTTCGTGACCTCCAGCGGCTCGTTATCCACTTTCCCGCGGAAAACTTTGCCATCCCAAGTCACATCGCGGAGCCAGATGTGCTCGACCTTGTCGCCGTCGATGAGACATTTTTTAACTTCGAAGTCTGTCGAGTCCGGTTTCTTTGCCTGCAAAGCGGCCAGGAAAAAACCGAGCGATTCGCGCGCTTTTTCCACGGCGCGGTCCATCGCCTTGTCGTTATCCCCCACGTCTTCATACGTGGGCGGCTCGAGTGTTTTCACCTCGCGACCGGCGCTTTGCATGCTTGCTTCGTCAGCGGCCGCGGCGAGCGACACCCAAACCAGAGTTAGGAAAATAGTGAATTTCATAGGTGCACTCCAGCGAGGATACGCTGTCGCGGATGATTCTGGCTGTCTAGAAAACAAATTCGAGTCGGAGAAGAACCGTGACGCCCGCGATCAACTGAGGCCACTTAATGGTCGAATCAGATCACGGCTTTTCTTCCCGCGCGCCATTCGGACCGCGCACAAGGCCCGCCATGCGCGTATCATAAGGTTATGAACAAGAACTCGCAGATGCCGATCGGCGACCTTTCCGGGCGCGAAACTGAGCTCGGAGTGACGACGCACGAGATGGTGGAACAACGCGCGCGCGAGATCGCGCGACTCGACGAACGTAACCCCGATCAGGTTACCGATGCCGATTGGGACCAGGCGCGAGCGGAGTTGACCGGCACGCAGTCGAGTGGGTCGTCTGAAGACTCGGGCGAGAGCGCCGACTCCTCGAGTGAGCGCGGGTCTGTTCCGGGCGAAAGCGGCCGGGAGATTCCGCGCGTCGCGCCCAAGGACGAAGCGCTCCTGGACGAGCGTCTGGCCCGCCGCGGGGTCGAGGAAGCCGCGCACGATCAAATGGTGGAAGCCGCCGAGAGCGACCAAAAACAGGAAGGCTAGGGTTGCGATGAGGAGCAACGAACGTCCAAAGCATGCTGGAACTGATCGTTGCTACCGGTGAAGACCTGGTCTCCCTCCAGCAGCAGGAAGGGCAATGGCACGCTTCGCGGATGCGCGGCGGTCGGGCGATGCGATGCGTAGAAGTCGACCGCTACCACCCGGATGTGCTTTACGCCGGTTCACGTGGCGAAGGAGTGTGGAGAAGTACCAGCGGCGGTCGTGACTGGACGCGGCTCGATTTTCCCGAAACCGACGTCTTCGCGCTGGCGGTGAGCCCGGCGGACGGCGCCGTCTATGTGGGGACGGAGCCGAGCAAGTTGTTCGTTAGCCGGGACGACGGGCGGTCGTGGCGAGAACTGACCGCGCTGCAGGATATCCCGTCCCGGCCGACCTGGAGTTTTCCGCCGCGCCCGTGGACCAGCCACGTGCGCTCGATCGCTTGCAATCCGCACGACGCCCGACTGCTGCTCGCCGGGATCGAGTTGGGCGGCATCATGCGTAGCGAAGACGGCGGCGAGACCTGGAGCGATCACCCACCGGGTGCGCAGAAGGACGTTCACGCTCTGGCCTGGCATCCGACCGTGCCGGGCCGCGCCTATGAAGCGGGTGGCGGCGGGGCCGCCTGGAGCCGTGACGGCGGACTTTCCTGGGAAGCGGCGGACGAAGGCCGCGACCGTCATTACACCTGGGGCTTGGCAATCGATCCCGACGATCCCGAGTGCTGGTATGTCTCCGCAAATCCCGGCGCCCGGTTGGCGCACCGGAGCGAGCGCGCTGAGGCTCACATTTATCGCTGGCGTGACGGCGGGCCGTGGAAGGTTCTGGCTGGTGGGCTGCCAGAGCCGTTGGACAGTTTTCCTTACGCGCTGCTGATAAATTCGACTTCGCTCTTCGCGGGTCTGAGCGATGGACGGATTTACCGGAGCGACGATCGCGGCGATCACTGGTCGCAGTTATCAATTCACGGCGACGCGCCATCCTGTGTCCTCGCTCTGGCGTCGCTCGCTGGATAACTCAGTAGCCGGCCGCCGAGCCATCCCCGCGCGGATCGGCGCCGCCCTCGAAAAAGCCGTTCTCGCGATTTACGCGAATGGCCTGAGCATGTCCCACCGTCCCCTCCCATTGATTCACCCTGCGCACCGGGTGGCCGCGCAGCAGCAATTCGCGCGCAATTTGATCGGAGATTCTGGATTCGAGCGCGAGATCGCGCGTCGCCGTACCCCAGGTGCGACCCATGAGCCAGCGCGGCGCCTCGATCGCCTGCTGCACGTCGTAGCCGAAATCGACCATCCGCGTGACCATGGCGGCCTGGGTCTGCGGCTGTCCTTCGCCACCCATCGTTCCGTAGGCGAGCACCGGCTGGCCATCTTTGAGCATCATCGCGGGGATAATTGTGTGGAAGGTGCGTTTACCGGGATCGAGCCGGTTCGGATGCTTCTCATCCAGCGCAAAGAACGACCCGCGGTTCTGCATAATGATCCCGGTGTCGCCGCCGACGACTGCCGCGCCGAAATCATGGTAGATCGACATGATGATGGAGACGACAAGCCCATCGGAATCCGCCGTGCAGAAATACACGGTATCGCCGCTTGGCGACGGATGGCGGTGCTTAACGTCAGCCTTGTAACGCACACCTGGGCCGACCTCCTCGGCGATCAGGACGCGTTTTGGGTCAATCAGTGCACGGCGCTCCGAAGCATATTCTTTCGAGAGGAGCTGTTTGAGCGGAATATCGACAAAGGCAGGGTCAGTCAGCCACTCGTCGCGGTCTTCGAAAGCCAGCTTCACCGCCTCGACAATGTGGTGATAGTAATCCGCCGTTCCTTCCCCCCAGGAGGCAACGTCGAATCCCTCGAGCAGGTTCAAGATTTGCAGCGCGGCGAAGCCTTGCGTGCTGGGCGGCATCTGCGCCATCTCGAAGCCGCGATACGTGGTCGAGATCGGCTCGACCCAGGCTGCCTGGTAGGCGGCAAAGTCTTCCGGAGTCAGCGGCGATCCCGCAGGTCGGAGCGCGGCGCAGATACGCTGCGCCAGCGCTCCTTCATAAAACCCGGCGCGCGCACCGGAAGCGGCCAACTCCTCGAGGCTGCGAGCGAGATCGGTTTGCACGAGGCGCGTTCCCTCCCGCTGCGGCTCGCCCGTCGGCAGATAAATACGACTCATCTCTTGGGATTGCCGGAGAATCGGCGCGTCCGCCGTCAACCAGTCGGCGAGCGAGCGCGTGATCGCCATTCCATCGCGCGCATACGCGATCGCATCGGCGAACAGATCGGCCCAAGGCAAACGCCCGAAGCGCTCATGAGCGACCCGCCAGCCATCCACGGCGCCAGGCACCGTCAACGCCGCGAGTGCGCCCCGGTCGGGAATCGCGTCTTCGCAACCGTGCTGCCGATAATACTCGATCGTCGCCTCGCGTCCCGCCGGGCCGCTGGCATTCAACGCTTGCACGCCGTTAGTACCCGGACCGGCAATGAGCCAGAAACCGTCGCCGCCGATGCCGGCCATGTGTGGATAGACGGCGCACAGCGTCGCGTCAGCCGCAATCGCCGCATCGACCGCGCTGCCGCCGCGGCGCAGCGCCGCGAGCCCGGCGCCAGTGGCGAGATAGTGCGGCGTGGACACCATGCCGCGAGAAGCGAGTGAGGGCGGACGGCCCGTACGTGGTCCGTTTGGATGACTCATAAACAACCTCCTTTAGTTAACAATGTGCTCGGTGTCGCGCATGATGCAGCGGTTTGAAAAACGTTTTGTTTCGAACGGGATTGCTAGGGCGAAGGTGGTTTCCGAATCAATAATCGCTGCATTGGGGGAATGAGTCCGCCGAGGATAAGCGCGCCCAGGCCGAGCCACCAGAGCAGCGGAATACCGCGATCTGTTCCGATGCTGATCAGGGGAACGGCGGCGAGCAGCAGCACGAACGAAGCGCTCAAATATGTGAGACGGTTATTGAGTCGCGCAAGCATTCACTCCTCCGGCCAATGTTATGCCAACATCACCATGATGACCGTCGCCACACCGGTCAAGACCATCGCGACGATCGTCCAAGGTAAGGCTTTGCGAATGATCTCGCCTTCCTGCCCGCTGATGCCCGCCGTGCTGGCGCCGAGCACGACATTGGCCGGCGCAATCGCGTTCCCAATCGCTCCGCCGGCGCTCTGAGACGCAATGATGGTCGCCTCCGGCAGACCATGAAGTTGCGCAATGGTCTGCTGCAGGGGCGCAAAGAGCACGTTCGACGACGTACTGCTGGAAGTCATGAAAGCGCCGAGAGCGCCGATGCCGTTCGACATGAAAGCAAAGACGTAAGCGGGCGCGACGGCAGAGATGCCGAGAGCAAGCACCTGGTTCTGCCCCGAGTGATCCATTAACTTGGCCATGACCAGAAAACCGATGATCGGCACCGACGCGGGCACGGCGTCCGCCAGCATGCCGCGCACAATCCCAACCGGCGCAACTTCGCTGCGCGCCGCCCAAGTGCGAAAATAGCCGCGTGACCAGTAAACAATCCAGGTGATCACTGCCGTGAGAACAAGAAACGCGCCGGGGTGTGTGAGCGGTGTCAGTGGCGAGTAAGACGCAGTCCCCGCATTGTGAACCCCGTAGCTGGTTGCCACGGCAGAAAACGGCCAGCCGAGGCTGAGCGTTCCAAGTGCCTCGTCGATGGGCTTGATGGTCAACACCAGGAGGGCAATCACCGTCAGCAAAATGTAGGGAAGGAAGGCCATGGTGAGGCCCATCGGCGGGCGCGTGTCCTCCGCAGTCTCGCCAAGATCATCTCGCATCGCCGGCCGAACTGCGATCCGCTCTGCAGGTTCGGCATAGCGGCGCCAGTGCGAGAGCGGATAAAGCGCGATCAACGCAGCGGTCGCCGGAATGAACGCGGCCAGTGCGGGGTGAAATAGCGCCACGATGATCTGTCCGCCGCCTTGGATAGCCGAGATGATCAGGACCAGCGGCCAGGCATGGCGCACGGCCGGCCAGCGACCATACATCCACACGATGGTGAAGCCGCCAAGAACGACCTGGATGATGATGAGCAACGCACTTTCGAACGCCGTTTTGATTGGATTGGCCAGAGAAACGACTTGCAGAGTCGCCAGCCATCCGACCCCAAGCGTGCCGAAAAACTTTGCCCAGATGTGAGCGATGATCGGGATGACCACCGCGTAAACCGGCCGCACCCCGAATGCGACCAGGATCGGCGCGACCACGACGATCGGCGTCCCGAACCCGTCGATGCCCTGAACGAATGAGGTGAACACCCAGCCGAGAGCGATGATGATGAAGACCTCGTTGCGACTGAATCGTGCAATCCCCTGGCGCAAGGCATCGTAGCCGCCGGCGTGGTTTACCACCTGGTAGAGCAGCAGAGCCGGCCAGACGACAGCGAGAATGAAGATCGCATCCCACACGCCCTTGGCGCCAGCGACGGCGAGCGTTTCCATCGGCGTCTGAAAAACAAAGAACGCGATCACCGCCGCAGTGAACATGCCGAGCGCTGCGGCCTGCGGAGCCGTCCAGCGCAGAACCACCAGGAAAACTATCAGAACAACGATCGGTACGAGAGCGAAGCTCCATCGCAGGAGATCAATCGGCAGCAGGGTTGTATCCATATGGCCGCGCTTCAGGTATCAGTTTTGGTTTCCGAACATGGATTGCTCCGATCTTCTTCAAGTTCTAACGCCGGCTCCTGACTAGCACAATTTGCCACGCTCGCTTGTTGTTCCATTGCTCTTACATCATTCATCAACCATACGCGTGGCAGACGTGCCGGATGATGTCACGACGATTTTTTCACTTCCCGACAAACAAGATTTTCCCGTCATGTTCGCGGTGAACACACGGCCAAGCCCGAGGTAGCTGAGGGCATCGATGTAGCCGGCAGCGAAGGCCAGCGCCAGGAGCAATCCGTTTCTGAGCGCAATCAAACGTGCTTCAACCATGGAGAATGCGGTTCAGGCGTGATTCGGGAAATCTGATCGGTCGCAGTTCCAAAAGTCTATGGCACAGCCGTGCGGGTCGAAGCAAACCCTTCGACATTCGTGACGGACTCTTGCTTCGCCCAAACGAGTCTGGATGTTCAGGCAACTCCGATGAGTTGCGAGAATGACCGACACTTCTCGCGCCGGAGAAACATCGCGAGCAGCATTGAATGCAAAGAACAACCCTTGGGAGAAAAGAAATGAACAATCAGATACACATTCTCGGCATCGCCGGCAGCCTGCGGCGCCAATCCTACAATCGAAGCGCATTGCGCGCGGCGCAGCAGCTCGTGCCGGAAGGCGCCACCCTGGAAATCTTCGAGCTCGACGGCATTCCCGCTTTTAATCAGGACGAGGAACAGAATCCGCCCGCCAAAGTGGCGGAGTTAAAGAAACAGGTGCGCGCGGCGGATGCGATTCTCTTTGTCACGCCGGAATACAACTACTCCGTCCCAGGCGTGCTCAAGAACGCGATCGACTGGGCGTCGCGGCCCTACGGCGAGAGCGCGTGGGATGGAAAACCAGCCGCGATCATGGGCGCGTCGATCGGCAACATCGCCACCGCGCGCGCGCAATATCATCTGCGCCAGAGCATGGTTTTTTTGAACATGTTTCCCCTGAACCGCCCGGAGGCGATGATCGCTAACGCGGCCGATCGCTTTGATGCCGAGGGCAATCTGACCGACGAACCAACGAAAGATCATATTCGCAAACTGCTCCAGGCGCTGGTGGAGTGGACCTGGCGGATTCAGCAACCGCTGGTGAAGTCGTGACGCGACGGTCCGCGAGCGAGCGGAGATTCTAAACCGGGGGCGGCTGCAATCGCTGCCGGTACTGGTCGCGCACCCGCTGTTCAGGCCGCTTTGGCTGGATGAGCATCAACGCTTTCAGCGCTTCCCAGACGCCAGGAAAGCTTTCCCTTTCGCGCTGAAATTCCGCTGCCGCCTCGCGGTAGCGCGCCGCGTACTTTTTTGCCTGTGCGAGGTCTGCGTCCTTTGGAAGGCGCCCGGCGATTTCTCTCGTCAGCACGTCGGCTTTTTGGCGCCCGTATTTTTCTCGTAATTCGAGCTGGAAACGAACCGCGAGCACGTGCGCTTCGAGGGTCGCGATCCGGTGCGTGATCTTTTGGCAGAGGTCATCCCAGAGCACGCGATCGCCGGCTGGGATAGACTCCTCCCCGATCGCGCGGATCTTAACTAGGAGATCGTTGAATTCGTCTTCGCGCTCCAAAAGGTCGCACCACGGCTCGAGCGGATCGGCCGATGGTTTCTCGGAAGCGAAACAGCGCTGAGCTTCCGCGTCGGCCGCGCGAATACGATCGAAGCTGGCCCGCAGATCGCGCCACGCTTCATCCCACCCGGCCCGGCGCTCACCGGAAATGTGACGATCGCCCAAAGCGTGTGCGTCTTGCAGCGATCGTTCGAGCGAGGCAGCGAGTTCGTCGATCTGCGACCACTCTTTAGCGAGGCCGGCATTTATTCGCGCGAGGATAAAAGCAACACGATCAGGCGAAGGATCTTCAGATGAATTCATAACGCTTCATTCAAATACGCGCCGCAAGGTACTTCTGCAACGGCTGTCCGAAGAAATGGAGCACGATCACGCTGGCGGCGCAGAAAAGTGGTCCCTCTCGCAATCACCGGCATCCTGTTGCATTCTGCGCCTGCGGCAACAGGCTCGCAGCATGAGAATTCCTTCTCCGTTCCGGACAAGACAATGAAACCGAAAACGATCGCGATCATTGGTGGCGGATCAGCCGGTTTCACCGCGGCGCGGGTCGCATCGGATCTCGGTGCGAATGTCCTCTTCTTCATGGGCACCAATCCCGAGCACGCGTCGCTTTGCATCGACGCGGGTTGCATGCCGTCGAAAGCGCTCTTCGAACCGATCGACCGGATGCATCACGCGAAGCGCCACGGCTGGCTCGAGGTGCGACCGCGGGAACCGAAATGTTATCTCGCGGAAGTGGTGCGTTGGAAAGATCGCGAGATCAAACGCTTTGAAGATTACCGGAACGCGAACATCCGGGCGCGGGCGAACGATCGGTTTACAATCATTCCCGCACGGGGCTGTCTCCGCGGTCCGCACGAGATCGAAAGCCAGGGCATTCGCTATTCTTTCGACGCGGCGGTCATCGCCACCGGATCAACCACCACCGTGCCGCCGATTGAGGGACTCGATCCTTCCTGGGAGGGCGTCTGGACGAGCAACGAAATCCTGCACAACACCCGCATCCCGGAATCGCTCGCCGTGCTCGGTGCCGGTGCGATTGGCCTCGAGTTTTCGCTGCGCTACGCGCGCCTCGGCTCGAACGTGACATTGATCTGTCGCTCGCCTCTCCTCTCGCGGCATCCGCCGGATTTCGGAGCGCGGATGCAAATGATTTACGAACACGAAGGTATCCGGGTGCTGACCGGTCGGAGCGCGACGCGCATCGGGCGGAATGCCGCGGGCGCTTACGAACTTCAGGTCGAAGGAGCGGATGGAACAGAACAGATCAGAAGCGAAAAGCTGCTGCTCGCCGCCGGCCGCCGCCCCGCCATCGATGATCTGAATATCGCCGCGGCTGGAATTGTGGCCGGTGATCGTGGCCGGCTCGAAATCGGAGCGGACATGCGGATTGCCGGTCAAACGCATTTCTTCGCCGCAGGCGACGTCATAGGGGCGCGGATGGCAGTGCATCACGCGCACATCGAAGCAGGGATCGCAGCAGAAAATGCCGTCAGCGATGGCGACCGCAAGTGGACGAAGCGCTCGAATATTAACGTGATTTTTTCCGACGCGGAATTCGCCTACGCAGGGTTTACGCCGGGCGCGGCGGAAACGGCTGGCTGCCGGGTGGTGCGGGCCAGAGCCGAGAGTAGCGATGTGGGCAAACTTCATCTGGCGGGCGACGATTTTGGCTTTGGCGAATTCTACGCGGATGCGGCTGATGGACGGCTCATTGGTGCGGGCCTGCTCTGCGCCGATGCGAGCGAACTGATTCATCTGCCTGCCTACGCGATCGATCACGAGCACACGGTGCACACGCTGGTCGATGCCGAATTTTATCATCCGACCAAAACCGGCATCATCCCATCAATCGGTGACGAGCTTTGCCGGCAGTTAGGCGGCCATCCTTTGGAGCGCGCCAAAGAATAATCGCACCGGCACCGCCTGGCGTACGAGAACAGATTTAGAACGGCCAACGACCGCCGTCCAAAATCGTTAACCCTAACCAGACTAGAAGCGGTAAATCGCGGCGATACCGGTCCGGGTGGGCATTCGTTCGCTCGGCACCCCTTCGCCTTTCTTCTCCGGCATGAATTTCTGGATGGTGGTGAATGGAGAGAGAGTGGGCGCCGACCGACATAGACCGCGCGAAGCGCAGGGCAAAGCCCGGCCAAGCGGGGGCGCGCGGAGTCAAAACCGCGCCGCCACTCGCGACATTTGAGCAGTTTCCGAATCCGCCTGCTCGGGAGTCTGGCACAGGATTTCGTGGCAACGCTAGAACTCGCGGAAGAGTTGATCGTCCAGGTCGTTTCAGTTGGCCCGAAAGTTAGCGGTAGATTTCCTCTAGTCGGTGTGTGAGACGTCGTGCCTCCGGCCAGCCGGCCTCAACAAACAGGTCGAGGACATCAAGCAGCGCGGAGAGACATTTCGATTCGTTCTCATGCGTCGCATGAAAGATTTCTCGATGATCAGCGAGGGCACATTCTATCATTTTTACCACCGCGCCGACCGCTAAGGATTCATTCTGAAATCCGGCTGCCGAGCTGCTTTGAATACTTTGTGAGCATAACAAAAATGCAGCTTCTGGGTCGCAAGGGAGCAGGTGGCAAAGAGTTTGTACCAATTCGTAGGCGGTATGAGGATGTGGTTCATTCGCCAACCTCTCGAATAGGGGTTTTGCTTCATTCCAAAATCGGACGGTTTCCTCAGGATTGAGTCTCTCATTCTCCTTCCCGCTCTTGTCGGCGAAAGCTCCGCTCGCGAAAAACAGTTGCGTGCATATCCCGTCTACCAAATGAGCCGCGCGGTCCATCTCAGCGCGGACGGCATTGCCGCTTTTCGTTTCGGCTTTGCCCGCTTCGAAAAGTTGTCGCCACCTGTCTCGCTGCCGCTTTAACTTCGATTGCGCGGCGTCCAACAGTGTAGTGAGGAAATGCCATGTTCGCTGGCGCCGCGTTTCGCGGTTGCTGTCGGGTCTCAACGGATCGCCGACCGTCATCCATCCACCCGTGCGACAACCGTGCAACTGCGCTAAAAGAGCTTTATTCTCGAGCTCGTGAGAGCAATCGGCGACCAACTTCTTGATGTACGCCTCGCATTCCGGACGGCCGTTTCCCAAGTACTCGAACAGATTAATTCCAGCTAACGTTTCGTGGATGTGATTCTCGTCGCTAGCGTTACCCTGTGCCTTTCGCGCGATTGCCGTAACATAGCCCAACACTTTCTCTGGGGCTGTTTTCCAAAGCCAATCCAATGAATGAAGTAATGCATCAAGAACTGCAAAATTTTTCTCCCGCGCGACGACTATGTCGACGATCTCCCACATCAGGCGCGGAGCCGGCCTATATAACCTTGGCAAGACAGTCATCAGGTTAAAGCGAACGGTGGCGACTTCATCGCGACTGAGCGCACGCAAAGCCTTGCTGATCGATTTGTCGGACCGCCCCAATCGCGCCGCGATTAGCGTTAATCCTTGCGCAGCATCGATTCTAGGCGCAGGCCAGCCCCACGCCGAACAGCTCTCAGAGGCATCCGGTTGCTTACTTGCCGTCGGATTACGATCGACGGCTGCTTTGAGAAGAATCCTTCGGAAGGTGCTCCACCGTGCGCTAGTTGTTGGCCACTTTGCATAATGGGCTGTTTTGGCGCACGCCCCTGCCAAGTAGCCCCATAGTTCTTCGGCCATTTGCGGATGGGATTGTTTGTACTTTCGGACGGCTCTCTCGCACTTTGCAATCACCGACCAATGTCTCTCAACTTGGCGCTGGTCGAACGCTGTAGGGCTATCGGGAAGAAAGGGCTTGAGCGCCTCTCGCAGTAACAACATCTGCTTGTTCGCCACCGCCTTGAGATCAATTCCCCTACGCTGGGCAATCTCTTCTTCAGACAGGATATGTTCAGTGATCCGGGGACCTGGGGTCGCAATATCAAATACTAGCGCTTGTTCCGACCGCCGTTTACGGAACAATGAGAGCGCCTGCTTCGACGAGATATTCTGCTCGTCGAACGCGGCTAAAGCACGATTTTGGGCCCGCTCGACAAATTCCGTTAATGCTTTTCGTCGCGTACCTCGGGGCAATCGTATCTTGTTCGGGAGGTCCAGAACGTAGTTCTCCAGCTGCAGCCGTCGCTTAGTGCCGCTTGTTTTGTGAAGAGCCTTCAGCAACAGAGTCGCGGCGTGCCTGTAATCCGGATTCGTCAGAAATACGGATTCGTCGAGTGCTTCGGCGAGCAGAACGCCCAAGGTGTGCGGGTGCCTTGCCCCCACTTCCATGAACACATTCCACATCAGGGAAGTCTGGTTTCGATCCAGGAAGCGGTTTACCACCTGACGTAAGCGGGCTCTGTTGCTGCTGGCGGCCCAACCGTCCAGCAGACTTTCAAAGTGACTTAAGATGCGATTTTCTTCGGGCTCAAAATTCCTCTCCCAGATGTGAGAGTAGTCTTGAATCAACGAGACAGACTTGCTCCGAAAGTTGAAGACCGAAAGAACGGGGAATTTGGCTGACTTTGTGATCTCGTTTCGCCGTTCGCGTCGCTGCACCGTAGCGTTCCACGCGATGCAGGCCGCCTCCGTGAGGGTAGCCGCTTGGTCGCCTTTGCGGCTCGTGTAGTATTCTGCGAGCAAATAGTGGATTTGATTCCATTCGTCACTGCTCTGAATCCGCATTGGAAGGATTCTTCCCCCAAAGTTTCCCCAGGTACCCGGAGGAGGCTCGGCGGCAAAAGCAGCCTCAAACAAGCGGACAACAACAGTCTCACCTTGGGGCGGGAGGCGACCAAAGTTGTGCGCCAGGTCCGAGAGGTCATTATGAGGAAAATGGGAAAGCCTCTCCGGTTGTAATAGCGACAATAATACCGCTTCGGAAGCGGCGGGATCAGTCGAGAAGGTTTGACAGATCGTCTCGATTCCAACGCGAGCTGCGTAAGGCCATCCCTCTGCGACGGGCTTGCTAACATGATTCGCGATCAAGGCGCGAGCAGCTTCGTTAAGCAATGCTTCCTTACTTTGATTTAATTTCATTTGCCGAATTCAAGCGCGCCATTATGTGCACGAGTGGGCCCTCAACAGTTGGCGTCGAGGGCAAGAGAGCTCCCAAGCATTGAGTGAACTCGGACCAAGCGCGAAATCCCGCGAGTACTGACGCAACAGGGGCGTCCTGCAGTCCAGAAGCAAGATGGCGTAAGGCCTTGTAAGCACCTGCGTCCTCTTTACTCGATGCCCTAATCGCTTTCAACAGCGGTTCAAGATCGTGAAACTCCTCTACTCGCCGCGCCGCCACGACGGGGGCCAAGATTCTCGTAAGGCCATGCAAGTTTGAAACGCCTTCGAGTCGCAGGGCCGCCTTCCAAAAGGCCCCGCGGTCGAAATCAGAATCCCAGAGCTGTTCCAATGCGAACATGAAGCTTTGTCGGTAAAAAACGGGGAGTAGTGGTTCGCGGATCGCGAAGTTCGAGAATTGATCGGAATCGGTCGGGATATAAGCACGAGCAATTGCATAGTCGTGGAGGAGATGATGTGTGAACCTTATCAGATCGGGTTGGAGCGAAGTGCCATATCGGAGAATTGGGCTCTGGAGAATGCCGCGGCTTTTGAGTTCGCGAATCGACGCGAGCTCCGCCTTGCCTAACGACATCTGGGTCGTTGAAAGAACCATTGCTCGATCGCCTACCATCTGGCGACAAACCGACGTAAGCGTTGCTTCGCGTTGGTCGCTGTCGGTGCCTTCCTCGACCCGTATATCCCAAAACTTTCGAAACAAGACCGCGGGACTACTCCAATCGGCGAGTCGCGTGGGTGTAACGCCATTACGGAGGAGTTCCGCGGCTAAGCTTAAATAAAAGGGTGATTTGTGAAGAGACAGCGACCTCGGGTTGTTTTCTGCACTGGCCAAGAACGGGCGGATCTGCGGTCGCCGGGTAGCGAGATGCTTAAGGTCTGATTCGCTTAAACTAGCTAAGAAAAAGTGTGCGACTCCGGCAACTTCCGGAGACGAATGTCCTTTGAAGCCGTCACCAGAAAATGCGTCGCGCAGCTCCCGACTGTTTTTTAGATCGAATTCACGAACGCTCGCGAAAACGGTCCAGTGTGCATTGCCTTGCCGCACCTCTTCCAAGAGTCGCCGGACGGACCTCTGTGTTTCGGGATCTCGCACCGCATCAAGGGCGTCTGTCACAAGGTAGCCGCGGTTGCCGGTAGGCCAGTTGGCAAGGATTTCATCCAGCGGGTGAAGGAGTCCGGGAAGTGTGTTCTCCTGTTTCTGTCCTGGAGCGAAGATTTCTTCCGCCAACAAAAGGACGACGGGAAAACCCTTGGCTTCCAAACGCTCAACCAAGGCGTGAATCAGTCCGCTCTTGCCGCAGCCCGGATCGCCGGTCAAAAGGATATCTCCCTCTGTAACCGCTAGCGAGAGGGCAGCTAGATCATCACGGCGTGAAAGGTGAGTAGCGTCGGTCTTGTTCGGCCCGAATTGCAGCGTCGTGTGCTGGCGAAGCCTCGCCATATTTCGCTTGGTAATGTTGCGGAGTTGCTCAACGTCTGCCGCATAATCAGGCGCAGCGTTTAGCTTGATCCCGGCGGTCGTCAGAGCCTCCCTAAGGGAGGCCGCGGTGGCTGTGGTGCCAAGCTCATCCGCCGCGCCGAAAAGGTGTTCGAGGACGTTCCACGCCCGTCCGCCTTCGGTGGCGTCTTTTATCACATGCGAACGAAGCAGTGCTTCAGCAGTGCGCTCACCATGGTTTCCAGACCCGAAGTCATGGACTTCGACATATACGAGTCGAAGGAATTCTCGAAGTTCGTGTTCGACGGCGGAGGTCTTCGTTTGTTTCTTCCAGGCTGCCTTCGCTAGGGTGATAAGAGCGTCTATAGCTTTCTTATGATCCTTGTTACGGTTATTGATAAACGCTGTGAAAGATGCATCTGAAGCTTCTGTACGGTGGGCGTCCAGAGCACGAGCCAGATAACTCACAGCAGGCTTTCCAACGGTGGAGGGCACAGTCCAAACGAGGCGACTCACCGCGCGATCTTCCGGCGAAAGCTTACAAAACTGAATGACGAAGGCTTCGACAGTCTCCGTGAATGCAGCGCTCTTGTTGGTGAGTGGTACGGATTTCGCCCGATTCTTAGCCGAAACAAAAGCGCGAGCGTTTCGTCCGAAACGCAGACCTAGAACGATGTCGTCGACTGTCTCAGCGACTTGCAGCGTCACCGCCGTAATGTCTCGCCCAGTTATGCCCTGCCACAAAACACCTCTGTCACCGCAAAGAACATGCGTTGCGATATACGCTGCGACGCGCGTTTCGTAATTGACTCCCCCCGCAGTAGCACGACCTCCAAAATGTCGAACGCGATGAGCTTTACCCTTAGGTATCCCTTTGCTACGCGATGTCTTTTTCACTAATACGGAGCAATGAAATCAGCTTTCAGGTTAGCAAACGCCGGTCTGATGGGAGGACATGCTGCCATTGGCGAGGACGAAGCCGGCCACGCCGTGGGGCGCGAGGTG
Source organism: Chthoniobacterales bacterium (assembly GCA_038258815.1). GTDB lineage: Bacteria > Verrucomicrobiota > Verrucomicrobiia > Chthoniobacterales > UBA10450 > JACCTI01. The sequence continues at coordinate 30,340 of JBBSPM010000019.1, read as the reverse complement.
GCGGATGAAGTTGCTGCACCCAGGCGAAGTTGGCGTTGCCCAATGTGAGTCGGTGGACATCACGAAGCTAAAAGGCTAGCGCATGTTGGAAGCTAGAATCGGTAAATCGCGGCGATCCCGGTCCGGGTGGGCATTCGTTCGCTCGGCACGATCACTACCTGACCTCCATTTTTTAGCACCAGCTCCGCCAGATCATCGAGCACGTCGTCCACCGCCTCACCTCCGAAAACGACCGCGCCTGTTTCCGGATCGATCCGGCCGGGAATATGGCGATCCGCTTCCGTGAGCAACGTTCCCACCCGGGCGGCGACGGCGCTCGCTGCGACGCTCTCGAGATCATCGTCGCCCAGCTCTTTGGCGCGCGCGGCCCCAAACATTTCCACCAGCCCACCCAGGCGCGTGAGATAATGAGGTTCCATCGCCGCCCACGCGCGCTCGCGCAAGGCGTCGAGCGACATGGCGTCGGGATGCATGTTCACTTCGTCGGAAATGAGGAAGGGATTGCGGCTGATCCGGCGGAAAAAGCTTTGGTTTTCGGGCAGCGCCGCCAGGATCAGGGGCAGCCGAGTGGGGCGTGAATAATGTTCCAGGATCGCGCGATCGACGCTCCGGAGAAATCGCGTTGCGGCATTGTCCTCGATATCAGATTTGGAGCCTTCACTGTAATGCACTCCGGGAGCGCCGGCCGCGGAAGACCAGGCCGAAAGATGAAATTCTTTCGCCTCGCCTTGCGACGCTTCGCCCGGGATGCGCGGAACCGCAGGGTCCAGCTCCACTTCCTGCAACCCGTCCCGATTTCCTTCAAAAAAGTTGATCTTCTCGCGGCCGACGCCGAGCACGTGATAGCGATCGGCTGACTGAACAAAACGGAGGAGCGGCTTGATGTGGAAGCTGTCAGCAACCACTACGAGCTCACGCACCGGGCGCGGCAGGTTGTAAACGCGGAAGATGCCCGGCGCGGCGAGCACGGCGATGCCGTCGAGGGTGCGATTCCAGAACTCGCGATTTTGTGCCAGCTCCTCGAACTGTTGCAGAAGTGGCCGCGCATCTTGGGTCGGATAGGTTTCCTGGAGCGATTGCGCGAGCTCTTTGAGAAGATTGCGAAAGCGAATGGGGTCCTGCTGATTATCCGGGTGATGCCGATGCGTCGGCTGATAAAGCGAGAGGCAGGGCGGCTGCGCGCGGTCGAGAATGCCGGTGGCGTAATCGTGAGGAAGTGAATTCATGACTTACATCTATCTCGCTTCTGCGATTGCCGAAAGAGAATGGAGCAATATCTGCGCGCCAGTCTGGAGCCGGTTTAAAGTTATCGGTCTGTTCGCAAAGGAGTTCTGGTCGATGATCAAATTGAGGCTAAGAGTAAAGGCGGCGCCACCTCTTTACTATGGACATGAATCAATGGGTCGCTCGCTGGGAAGATGAAGGGGGCGCCGTCCCCGAAGTTAAGATTGGACGTAAACGAGGCGCGGGAAAGGCTCGGCCAGTCATCACCCTCGGCCGCATCCTGGTGCCGATTGATTTTTCGCCCGAGTCTCTCAAGACATTGCGTTTTGCAAAACTGCTTGCGATGCAAACCGGCGCCAAGCTGCATCTGACGCATGTGGTCACCCCACCGATCATCTCCTCCGCGCGGCCAGTGATCATTCCGCCTGCTTTCTCGGAAGAAGCAATCGCGGCCGGCGCCCGCCAACGCATGAAAGAGCTGCTGGCGGAATTGTCTCTTTCCGCGCGGTCCACCCCCTCGACCGTGCGCAGCGGCGCGCCGGTGGAGGAGATAAAGGAAGCAGCGCGGAAAATCGACGCGGACCTGATCGTGATGGCAACCCGCGGCTTCACCGGGCTCAAGCGCGCATTCCTTGGAAGCACCACGGAACGGGTTGTGCGCGAGGCGCCCTGCCCGGTTTTGGTCGTGCGCGAGAAGGAGGATCAGCCCACGAAAAAAAGCGCGCGACGAACGGCCCTGCGATTTCGGAAAATCCTGGTGCCGATTGATTTTTCCGAATGCTCGCGCCTCGGCCTGGGATATGCCCTCGGGTTTGCCGAAGACTTCGGCGCGCGTCTGGTGCTTTTTCATTCCGTCTTTATCCCTGCCTATGTGCTCGGCGACAAATACACTGCGCTGGCGATGCCCGATCTCATGGCCACCCAGCAGGATTATGCGAAGGACGAGATGGAGAAGCTGCGCCAATCGGTCTCGAGGAAAGGTCGCGAGGTCGAGAGCGAGATTGCCTTCGGATCGCCAGTCGAGCAGATCACCGATTACGTAACGAAGGAGGACGTCGATTTGATCATCACGTCCACGCACGGCCGCTCGGGCTTGCGCCGCGTTTTCATCGGCAGCACCGCGGAACACATCGTGCGCCACGCGAGCTGCCCGGTGCTGGTGGTGCCGAACCGACCGCTCCGGAAGAAACTCAGCAGAGGCGGGAGGTAATTCCCGGATCTCTGCAGCTGCAGGAGTTCGAAGCGCTTATGCGATTCTCGGCATTCGGTTAACGGGATAGTCACCACCCAAAAAGAAATCGACGTGTCCGCAAACAATCAAAAGGAGACCGACTTGTCTGCCAGTTCTCCACCCGGCGAAAAGCAGACCTTTTCATGGTTTGTCTTTGGCCTGATGGCCAGTGTCACTTTTGTCGGCATCCTGTCGGAAATGGTCCCGTCGGGCATTTTGCCGCAGATGACCGCCGGCCTCGGTGTTGAGGACAGCGACGTCGGTTTTCTGGTCGGTGTCTATGCGCTGGCTTCCGCCATTGCCGCAATCCCGCTGGTCAGCGCCACCCTCGCCTTTAACCGCAAGACGCTGCTCATGGTGCTGCTGATCGGATTCGCGGTCTCGAATCTTGTGGTCGCCTTCTCCTCGTCCTATGCGGTCATCGTTGTGTGCCGCATTCTCGGCGGCATTTGCGCAGGCGTGATGTGGCCGATGATCGCGGCCTACGGCACGCGGCTGGTTCCCGAAAACATGCATGGCAAGGCCATCACCGTCATCATGTCGGGCAACACCCTGGGCGTCAGCATCGGCCTGCCCGTGATGACGACGATCGGCCTCACCTTCGGCTGGCGGAGCGTGTTCGTGGTCCTGGGTGTGATGGTCGCAGTCATTGCCGTGCTCTCGCATTTCTACCTGCCGGCGGTGGAAGGTGAGAAGCTCAGCAGGAGCAATTCGCCCCTCGCGGTGCTGAAAATGCCTTCGATGCTGATCGTCCTGCTCCTGACCTTGGTGTCGGTCGCGGCGCACTACGGCATCTACACCTACATCACCCTGCTGGTGGAGATGATCGACTTCGCCGGCGGCATTGGTGTGGCGCTGCTGATCTTCGGGATCGGCTCGGTTCTCTCGGTCGTTGTTTCCGGGAAATACATCGACGCTTATCTGCGTCCCTTGATCGTCAGCATGCTCGCCATCGGCGCCATTTCCATGGCCATGTTCCTGGCCTTCAAAGGAACGCCCTTGATCTCGCACGCTGCGTTTTTCCTCTGGGGCCTGGCCTTTGGCCCGCTGGTGACGATGTATCAGACCGCCGTCAGCAAACAGGTGGATGAAGGCCGCGACGTGGCCACTTCGGTGCAATCCAGCGTCTTCAACTTCTCGATCATGATTGCCACCTGGGTTGGCGGGATGTTCTTGAGTGATTCTCCGTCAGTCGGCGTCAAGCGCATCCTCTACATGTCACTCGCCTGCTTTATCGTGGCCATCATCGTCGCGTTCCTGGCCAAACGCACCCTGCGGTCTTCCGCAGTGCTGCCGTCAAACAGTTAAGGAGAGAACCATGAAGAAGTTTACCAACGCACGAATTTATCGACAGTCGGCCTCTGCGGCACCGAACTGGCCCATGCACAAGTCACCACCCTCCGGCTCAAAGTGCTCAAGATCGGCACCGTGATCCTGCGCAACACCCGACGCATCCGGCTGCTGGATGTTGTGCGTTCGGGTCAAAGATCGACCCTCCGCAGGCGCAGCGCGTTCGAGATCACTGATACTGAAGAGAGGCTCATCGCCGCCGCCGCGATCATCGGCGAGAGCAACAACCCGGTGATCGGGTAAAGCAGCCCGGCGGCGATAGGCACCCCGAGCCCGTTGTAGGCGAAGGCGAAGAACAGGTTTTGCTTGATGTTGCGAAGAGTGGCGCGGGCGAGCTTGCGTGCCCGAACGATGCCCATCAGGTCGCCGCCCAGCAGGGTTATGCCGGCACTTTCCATCGCCACATCAGCCCCGGTGCCCATGGCGATCCCGACATCGGCTGCAGCGAGGGCGGGGGCGTCATTCACCCCGTCGCCCGCCATGGCGATCTTGTGGCCGTCGCGGCGCAATTCATCAATCAGGTCTTTCTTGGCCTCGGGCAACACGCCCGCGCGCACCTCGTCGATACCCAGCTTGCTTGCCACCGCCTGCGCTGTGCGCTCATTATCGCCGGTCGCCATCATGATACGCAGCCCCTGCGCGTGAAGCTCCTCGATCGCCCGCGCGGTCGAATCCTTGATCGGGTCGGCCACCGCCACGATACCGACAAGCGCACCATCGACCGCGATGAACATCGCCGTCTTGCCCATCGCGCGCAGGGTATCCGCCTCGGCTTCGGCATGCGCCGTGCCCAGCCCCATCTCCTGCATCATCGCGGTATTGCCAAGCGCCACTGTGCGTCCGCCAACCTTGCCGCGCACGCCCTTGCCGGTGATGGCCTCAAAATCCGTCGCCTCCTGACGCGTGGCACCTTGCGCCTCCGCCCCCTCGACGATCGCCTCGGCAAGTGGGTGCTCCGAACCACGCTCCAGCGCAGCGGCAAGGGACAAGAGGTCGCCCTCGGCCATATCGCCCAGCACGACGGTATCGGTCAGCTTCGGTTTGCCCATGGTCAGCGTGCCGGTCTTGTCGACGATCAGCGTATCGACAGTCGCCATGCGTTCCAATGCCTCGGCATCTTTGATCAGCACCCCCGCCTGCGCGCCGCGCCCCGCCGCTGTGGTGATCGAAATTGGCGTCGCGAGGCCGAGCGCGCAGGGGCAGGCGATGATCAGCACCGAGACGGCGGATGCGATGGCAAAGACCAGCGCCGGTTCCGGGCCGAAGATCAGCCAGACGATGAAGGCGATAATCGAAACCGCCACCACGGTCGGCACGAAGATTGCCGAGACCCGGTCGGCCATCCCCTGAATGGGCGCGCGGGAGCGGCGGGCGTTTGAGACCATCGCCACGATCTGCGCCAGCACGGTGTCGGCCCCAACCTTGCCCGCCTCGATCACGAGACTGCCATTATGGTTGATCGTGGCCCCGGTCACCGCATCGCCCGGCCCCTTTTCCACCGGCATCGACTCGCCGGTCAGCATGCTCTCATCCAAACTGGACCGCCCGTCGATCACCACGCCGTCCACCGGGACCGCGTCGCCGGGGCGCACCCGCAACCGGTCGCCTTCCATGATGTTTTCCAACGGCGCGTCATATTCGGCGCCGTCGGGCAGGATGCGCCGCGCGGTCTTGGGCGCGAGATCCAGAAGCGCGCGGATCGCGTCGCCGGTGCGCTCGCGGGCGCGCAGCTCCAACACCTGGCCGACAAAGACCAGCGTCACGATTACCACCGCCGCCTCGAAATAATTGCCGACAGCCTCACCCATCCGGTACTGTTCCGGAAACACCCCGGGCAGGAATGTCGCGACCAGTGAATAGAGGTAGGCCGCCGCCACGCCGAGGCTGATCAACGTCCACATGTTGGGCGACCGGTTCAGCACCGACTCCCAGCCGCGCTTGAAGAACGGCCAGGCCGCCCAAAGCACGACCGGCGTTGCCAGCACGAATTCAAGATAGCTGGCCGTCTGATGCCCGATCCAGTCCCGCACTGGCAGGCCGACCATTCCACCCATCGCCAGGATGATCAGCGGCACCGCCGCCACCGATGAAATCCACGTCCGGCGGGTAAAGTCGGTCAGCTCCTCGCTCGGCTCGTCCGAGGGCACCATCGGCTCCAGCGCCATGCCGCAGATCGGACAATCTCCGGGTGCATCGCGGATGATTTCGGGATGCATCGGGCAAGTATATTGGGCGTCCGCAGGTGCCGCCTTCTTTTGCCCGGCGGCGCGCCCCGAGGCATAAAACCACGGATCAGCCTTGAACTTCGTCTGGCAGCTCTCCGAGCAGAAATGAAAGGTCTTGTCCTGAAACTCAGCGTGACGCGTCTCGGGCCCGATCGCGACCGTCATGCCGCAGACAGGATCCTTTGCGGTCTCGGCCCCTTCCGGAATGCTTGACGTAGCGTGTGAATGATGGTGGTCCATGTCTTGCCAACTTTCTATCGTTCCGTTTCAATTGAATTTCCTATCAACAACCACTAACTCTTGAAAGAGAGAACCATGAAGAAGTTTACCAACGCACGAATCTACCGACAGCACGATGAAGCCAGTGAGATACTGGTCGACAAAGGCGTCATTAAACAGATCGGCAAAAATTTGCCCAAGGCCGACGAGGAAATAGACCTCGGGGGGCGTCTCGTCGTGCCGCCTTACGTCGATCCTCACCTGCACCTGGATTACGTTTACACCGCTCGCAGCGGGGGCGACGCGAACGCAAGTGGAACACTCTTCGAAGGCATCGCGCGCTGGCATGATGTCAAGAAGACCCAGACGCTCGAGGACGCCAGGGAACGTGCGCTGAAAGGCATCCAGGAAGAGGTGTCAAAAGGCGTTCAGTTCATCCGCACCCACATCGACGTGGATGACCCAAAGCTCACCGGACTCAAGGCGATGTTGGAAATCCGTGAACAGCTCAAGGACAACGTCACCATCCAGATCGTCGCTTTCCCGCAGGAGGGGATGTATGCCTACAAGGGCGGCGACGAGATGATCGAGGAGGCGCTGAAGATGGGCGCGGACTGTGTCGGCGGCATCCCGCACTTCGAGTGGGCGCGCGAGATTGGCGAGAAATCCGTCCATCGCACGGTCGAGCTGGCGGAAAAATACGGCAAGCTGATCGATGTACATTGCGACGAAACGGACGACGTCATGAGCCGACATGTCGAACTGTTGAACGCTCTGGTGATGATGGAAGACATCGGCATCCGCTCGACCGCCAGCCACACCTGCTCCTTCGGTTCGGCGGATGATTCGTGGGCGTTTCGCATGATGGGACTGTTCAAGCAGTCGCGGATGAACTTCATCGCCAACCCCACCGAGAACGCCTATCTGCAGGGCCGCCAGGACACTTATCCCAAACGCCGTGGCCTGACCCGCGTGAAGGAGATGTGGGAGAGCGGCATCAACGTCTGCTTCGGCCAGGATTCGATCAACGACCCGTGGTACCCGGTCGGCAACGGCAACATGATGAATATCCTCGACAACGGGATTCACCTCGCGCACACCATGTCGTTCGACGAGTTGGACCGGTGCCTGGACCTGATCACCTACAACGGCGCCAAGACCTTGAACGTGGAAGACCAGTACGGCATCGAAGAGGGCAAGCCGGCCAACTTCCTCGTGCTCGACGCCGATTCGCCATTCGAGGCCGTGCGCCAGCGCGCCGATGTGCTGGCCTCGATCCGCAATGGCGAATACCTGTTCAAGCGCCCCGACCCGAGCTACGAAATCGCGCTCGACATCTTCAGGAAGACCAAGTGAGGCCTCTTCCGTTCGATGCGGAGCCAGCCGCAGCGGCATTCACTGCCGCCGGATCGGATTTCAACGCAGAGGCCGCGGAGCGCGCGGAGCCACGCAGAGAGTAGTGAATGAAAGGGCCTAAACTCTTCACCCGCGCGGCGTGCGGTTCGGGCGTGCTTTCGCTGGACGCGCTTTTGTTCGGCAAGCGACGAAATACGGCGGACGCGACAAATCCAACTGACCGCCCTGAACCGTGAGAATAGTTACGACAAAATTAAGTAAAGAGGAAAACCTATGTCGCATCACACCGACAGTGAAAATGAAATTTGGCCTGCGTTGCCGCTTGAAGAGTGGAAAGAAACCTACGCGACGCTGCATCTGTGGACGCAGATCGCCGGTAAAATCCGCTTGCAGCAGATGCCGCCGATCAATCATTGCTGGCAAGTCACGCTCTATGTAACGGCACGCGGCCTGACGACCGGGCCGATGCCGCACGGCACGCGAACCTTTCAACTCGACTTCGATTTTCTCGATCACAATTTCATCATCGAAACCGCTTCCGGCGAAGTCCGAACCATCGCGCTCCGTCCGATGTCGGTCGCCGAGTTTTATGGCAAGGTGATGAGTGCGCTGGATGAATTGGATTTATCGGTTGATATTGTTACGATGCCCAATGAATTTCCCGATCCGATTGCTTTTGAAAAGGATGAGACGCACGCGGCTTACGATGCAGAATACGCCCGGCGTTTCTGGCAGGTTCTGGCGCAAACCGAGCGCGTGTTGCAGGAGTTTCGCGCGCACTTTATCGGCAAGTGCAGCCCGGTGCATTTCTTCTGGGGCAGCGCCGATCTGGCCGTTACGCGGTTTTCGGGATGCGGCGCGCCCGAACATCCCGGCGGCGTGCCGGGCCTGCCCGACAAAGTAACGCGCGAAGCCTATTCGCACGAGCTGAGTAGCGCTGGCTTCTGGCCCGGCGGCGGTGGCTACGACGACGCCGCGTTTTACAGCTACGCTTATCCCGAACCCGACGGTTTCAAAACCGCCGAGGTGCGGCCTGACGACGCTTTTTATCACGAAAAATTACGGGAATTCGTTTTGCCTTACGCCGCGATGCGACAAGCGCCGGAGCCGGATCGCGCGCTGATGGAGTTCCTGCAAAGCACCTACGAAGCGACGGCGAATTGCGGCGATTGGGATCGCAAGGCGCTGGAAAAATAAAAGCGTCAATCGGGCAGGCCCGGCCCGCCGCGATCTATAAAACTGCTTGTAAAGAGCGACCCGCTGCAAGTACTTGCAGCGGGGAAATTAACGCTACAATGAGCGAATGGAGAATACGAATATGATTTGTACACATCTCGACCAAATCAAAGAAGTCAAGCCGAGCGCGGACGGCTGCGAGGAATGCTTGAAGACCGGCGATAGCTGGGTGCATTTGCGACTTGTGCAAAATTTGCGGGCACGTTGGCTGCTGCGACTCCTCGCCGAATAAGCACGCGCGACGAAGCATTTTCACGCCACGCAACACCCGATTATCCAATCGTTCGAGCCGGGCGAAAATTGGGGTTATTGTTATGTGGATGAATTGATGATGGAGGAGTTGCCGGCATGAGCGAACCCGAAAACCAACGCGACGCCGACGAGCGCGAACGATGCAACGCGGAATATAAGCGCAACCATCCGACGGCGTTTCCGCGTTTGGATGAAACGCAGCGGGCGACGCTCGAAGAATTTGCCGAGCGCAAAACGTATCGCGATGGCGAGTATCTGCTGCGCGCGGGCGATACCGCATTCAAATTCCACGTCATTCTCACGGGGCGCGTCGAAATCGTTGACCGCTCATCGGGCACGGCGCGCACGGTTCTGGTTCACGAACCCGACGAATTTACCGGCGACTTGGCGAATTTGGCGGGACGCGCTTCCAATGTGGATGCGGTCGCGTTGGGCGAGGTGGAGGTTTACGAAATCTCCAAGCCGAAATTTCAGCAGATCATCAGCGAGCGGCCCACTCTCAGCGACCTGATTTTGCAAACTTTCATCGCGCGTTCGGGTGCGCTGGCGGGGCGCGAAGGTTTCACCGGCCTGCGCGTCATCGGTTCGCAGTACTCGCGGGACACCTTTCGCATCCGCGATTTCCTCTCCAGAAACGGCGTGCTTTATACTTGGATCAACGTCGAAACCGACGCTCAGGTCGGTGCGCTGCTGCAACAGTTCGGAATTCGGCCCGAAGAAACTCCCGTTGTCAGTTACGCCGACGATTGGATGTTGCGTAACCCGACCAATAGCGAAGTGGCGGAAAAGATCGGCCTCAAAAGCGTTACCAGCGCTGATACGCTGTTTGACCTAGCGATTGTCGGCGGCGGCCCGGCGGGTTTGGCGGCGGCGGTTTATGGCGCGTCCGAAGGCTTGAATACGATTGTGCTGGAGCGCGTCGCGCCCGGCGGACAGGCCGGGGGCAGCGCGAAAATCGAAAACTATCTCGGCTTTCCCACCGGCTTATCCGGCGCCGAGCTCGCCGGGCGCGCCACTCTGCAAGCTCAAAAGTTCGGCGCCCGGCTTTCGACGCCCGCGCCGGTGACGAAGCTGCATTTCGAGGGCAGGTTTCCGGTGTTGGAACTCGAAGGCGGCGAGACGATCACCGCCAAGGCCCTGCTCATCGCCAGCGGCGCAAACTATCGCCGCTTGCCGGTTGCGGGGCGCGAGCGTTTCGACAGCGCGGGCGTCTATTACGCCGCCACGCCGATGGAAGCCAAGATGTGCGCCGGTGGACAGGTGGCGGTGGTCGGCGGCGGCAATTCGGCGGGACAGGCAGCGATCTTTTTGTCCGAGAACGTGCCTCAGGTTTTCCTGCTCATTCGCGGCGATAATCTGCCGCAAACCATGTCGCACTATCTGCTGCAACGCATCGAAGAAACTCCCAACATCGAGATTTTGACCCACACCGAAATCTCTGCGATGCAGGGAGAAACGTACCTGGAAAAGGTCGAACTCATCCATACTCGCAGCGGCGAAAAACGCGATCTGCCGCTCGTCGCCGTGTTTTCGTTTATCGGCGCGAAACCCTGCACCGATTGGCTGCCCGCAGAAATCGAAACCGATAAAAATGGTTTCGTTTGCACCGGCCCGCAAGTCGCCCATTCCGCGCAGTGGACTTCTCACCGCCCGCCGTTCTGGTTGGAAACCAGCCGCGCCGGAGTTTTCGCGGCGGGCGATGTGCGCGCCGCATCGGTCAAGCGCGTCGCCTCGGCGGTCGGCGAAGGCTCGATGGCCGTGCAATTTGTACACGAATATCTCAAGGAATTATGAAAGCCACTATCGCCGGACTTCACCACGTCACCGCCATCGCGGGCGACCCGCAGCGCAACCTCGATTTCTATGTCGGAGTACTCGGAATGCGTTTAGTCAAGCGCACCGTCAATTTCGACGATCCTTCGACTTACCATTTCTACTTCGGCGATGCGGTCGGCTCGCCCGCCACCATATTCACTTTCTTCCCGTGGCCCGGCGCGCGTGCGGGCAGGCGCGGGAAGGGCGAAATCGAGGCGACGGCGTTTTCCATTCCCGCCGCATCGCTGGATTACTGGCAAAATCGCCTGACGGAAAATGGCATCCACAGCGAGCGCGCCGCCACCCGCTTCGGCGACGAAGTGCTGCGCTTTGCCGACCCCGATGGAATGACGCTCGAACTCATCACCTCGCCGCTCACCGAAGGCGTGCAGCCGTGGGCCGAGAGCCGCGTTCCGGTTGAACATTCGCTGCGCGGATTTCACAGCGTCACCGCCGCGCTCGAAGGCTACGAGCGCACCGCCAAACTCTTGACCGAAACTTTCGGCTATCAACTGATTGAGGAAGTCGGGAACCGTTTTCGTTTTCTGGCTGCCGACGAAAATGGCCCCGGCAAAATCATTGATTTGCTTTGCATGCCGGACGGACACCGCGCCGAGAGCGGCGCGGGTTCGGTGCATCACATCGCGTTTCGCGCCAGAGATGACGCCGAACAACGCGCCTGGCGCGAAGAGATCGCGGCGCTCGGTTTCAACGTCAGTCCGGTCATGGATCGCACTTATTTTCATTCGATTTACTTCCGCGAGCCGGGCGGAGTACTCTTTGAAATCGCCACCGATCCGCCCGGTTTCGCGCTCGATGAGTCGCCCGAAGAGTTGGGCCTGAACCTGCGCTTGCCGCCGCAATACGAACGGGCGCGCGCGCAAATCGAAGCCAGCTTGCAGCCAATTGTCGTCCCCGAAAAGGATGGCAAATAATGAGCGCGACTTCCGATTTTATTTATGAATTTATCGCGGGAAGTTCCGCGCGGACACTGCTGCTGTTGCACGGCACCGGCGGCAACGAACACGATTTGCTTCCGCTGGGCCGCGAGCTGGATGCGACTGCCTCTCTAATCAGTCCGCGCGGGCGAGTACTCGAAAACGGTATGCCGCGTTTTTTTCGCCGCTTGGCCGAAGGTGTTTTCGATGAGGAAGATTTGCAGTTCCGCGCGCACGAGTTAGCCGATTTCATTCTCGCCGCCGCCGAGCGACACCAACTCGACGCGAAACAAATCGTCGCAATTGGTTACTCCAACGGCGCCAACATCGCCGCCGGCTTGATGCTGCTGCGCCCGGAAATCCTGCGCGCGGCAGTACTCCTGCGCCCAATGGTGCCGCTGGTTCCCGACGCGCCGCCGGATTTAGGCGGCGTGTGGGTCTATATCGCCGCCGGAAATCAGGATCCCATTGTTCCCGTGGAAAACACGCAACGCCTGGTCAAGCAACTCCGCGACGCGGGCGCGCAAGTGACCGCTTCCGTGGCGAACGCCGGTCATGCCCTGACGCAAGACGAAATCGCCGCCGCCGAAACCTGGTTGGGAGAGATCGCATTATGAGCCGCATCCCCGAAATGAGGCGCGAAGAACGGGAGCCTTCCGCCTTGACCGTGGAAGACCATTGCGGCATCGAAGAGGGCAAGTCGGCCAATTTCTTGGTGCTCGACGCCGATTCGCCCTTCGAGGCCGTGCGCCAGCGCGCCGACGTGCTGGCCTCGATCCGCAATGGCGAATACCTGTTCAAGCGCCCCGACCCGAGCTACGAAATCGCGCTCGACATCTTCAGGAAGACTAAGTGAGGCCGTCGCGGTAGAGGTCTCGCTGCTCCTTGCGGTGGGACCAACTGTTGACGACGCTCGGACCGGGGTGGCAACCCTGCGCGATCGTGTATGAAGTCCACCCTGACCCAGTCGATCAGATCCATCCTGAAAGTGGAGTGGTCGGAGTTCGAGACGCTGGCAGCGCTCCGCTGCACGATCGGCGTCGCGGTTCCGCTGCTCACCGGTCTCGCGATCGAACAGCCCCTGGTGGGAGTGTTCGGCGCGGCGGGCGCCGTCGGGGTTGGCTTTGGTTCGTTCCAGGGAGCTTACCGCGGCCGCGCCGCGGTCATGTTGCTCGCCACCATCGGAATGGCCTGCTCGGTCTTCGTCGGATCGGTCGCCGGTCACTCGAGTGTCGCAACCGTCGGTGTGGCGGCACTCTGGGCGTTTGCCGGAGGACTTCTGGTGGCACTCGGGAGGGGCGCCTCCGTCGTTGGCGTCCAATCGATTGTGGCGCTGTCGCTCGCGGGCGGTTATCCGTCTGACTTCGAAGGCGCAGCCGGCCGCGCGGCCCTGGTCTTGGCTGGAGGGGTGGTGCAGACACTCCTGGTCGTGATGATCTGGCCTCTGCGCCGGTTCGCCGTTGAACGACGAAGCCTTGCGGCCGTCTACCGAAGCCTCACCGAGTACGCCCTAACGATCACCGATTCGCTGACGGTGTCGCCCGAACCGCACACGTTTGCCAGCACGCCGTCGCTCCTCGATGACCCGCAGCCTTTTGCCCGCAGCGGCGAGATCTTCGTCTTCCAGGCGCTCCTCGACGAAGGCGAGCGAATTCGCGCGAGTCTGGCAGCCTTTGCGATCTATTACAGGCGTCTCGGGGAATCGGACCAGGCCTGCGCGAAAGCGCTGACGCATCTCACAACGCAAGCGCTGGCGGAGATCGCTGCCGCCCTCGACGAAGGCCGGGAGCCGCGCGAGCGGCCCGGATTCTCGGGGGAACTTACTCGCTGCGTCGAGCGACTCTCGTCGAGTGCAGTCGTCGAGACGCTGCTCCGACAAGTCCGCGCCGCGTGGCGAACCGCCGGCGTGCCGACGGCCGTCCCGGGACATCTGGCACCGCGGCGGGAGCACGGCGCGCGCCGGCGTCGCCGACCCATCCGCGACGGGTTGATCACCCTCCGCGCTAATCTCACGATGCGTTCGACCGCCTGCCGTCACGCGCTGCGTCTGGCGGCGATTCTGACGGTGGCGACGGCCGGCGGCAGAATTCTCGAGCTCCCGCGTGGATATTGGTTGCCCCTGACCATCGCCCTGGTGCTCAAGCCGGACTTTCACGACACGTTCGCGTTCAGTCTCGGGAGGGTGGCCGGCACTGTGCTGGGCGCCGCAGGAGCGACAGCGATTGCGATCGTGTTCGCTCCAGGTCCGGTCGCGCTGGTCGTCCTCGTGCTGGCATTCGTCTGGGGCGCCTATGGATTCGGAATCCCGAACTACAGCGCCGCCAGTCTCTGCATCACCGGGTATGTCGTATTCCTCATGACACTCGCCGGCGTCCCCGGGGCCACGGCGGCCACTGATCGCATCATCTACACGGTGATCGCAGGCGTACTCGCGCTCTGCGCCTACGCCGCATGGCCGACCTGGGCGGCGACTGAAGTCCGACCTGCCATAGCGGCGGCGCTCGAGACCCAGAGCCGATACATGGGTGCGCTTCTCGCGGCCTACGCACCTGCGTCGCCGCCCGACCTGAAAGAGCTCGACGAGATCCGCGCATCCGCACGCCTGGCGCGATCCAATTCCGAAGCGGTGGTCGAACGGATGCTGATAGAGCCACGCTCGCGCTCCGCGATGGCGCCGCGCACGGCGGTGGGTATCGTCGCCGCGCTTCGCCGGAGCGCGCTGGCGGCGCTCTCGCTGCATGCAGGACTCGAGCGCGACATGCGGGCTGCCGTTCCCGGCGTCGAAGATCTGGCATCGCGGGTTTCATCGAGTTTGCTCACACTCGCAACCGCGGCGCGAGCCCGATCAGCACCGCCACGGCTGACGGAGCTTCGAGGGACGCCGATCGCAGACGCCACAGGGTCGAATAATGCGGTCCGCGACGAGACCGATCTCATCGTGGACAGCATTGAAACAATCGCCGAGCTACTCGCGAAGGATGCGGGGCACGATTTCGCCGAAGACTCACCGGCGACCTGACCGATCGTGGAAAACATGTCGCCGTCCACTCCCGGCGGCGAACGCGTCGAGGATGGCTCCGAGAACCACTTAGGCTAAGATGCAGCCGACGGAACTAACGAATGGGGCGCCTGCTCAAAATCTTAAAATGTGTTGTCGTCTGCATTATGGCGGCGATCCTGATCCTTGTTGTGATCGGCTGGTTCACCAGGCTGCCTTCGCTGGAAGGCCGCACCACCTCCACGGCTCTCCTGGATACCGCTGATACGCGGCTCGGAAAATCCATCACGCCGCTGGTGGAAGCGCATCCCGGGCTCTGCGGAATTTATCCGCTGGCGGATTCGCGGGATGCGTTTGCTGCGCGTGCGCGCCTGGCCGAAGTCGCGGAGCGGACGCTGGATGTTCAATATTACATCTGGCAGAACGACATGACGGGCACGCTCTTGTTCGAGGCTCTGCATGCGGCGGCGGATCGTGGCGTTCGTGTCCGCTTTCTCCTGGACGATAACACCACCCCGGGGCTCGACCCGGTCTTGGCCGCCCTCGATTCACATCCGAACATCGAAGTGCGGCTCTTCAATCCGTTCGTCGTTCGCAAACCGCGGATCGGTTATCTGACCGACTTCTCGCGCGCGAACCGGCGCATGCACAACAAGTCATTCACGGCCGATAATCAGGCCACGATCATCGGAGGTCGCAACGTCGGTGATGAATACTTCGGCGCGACGGAGGAGGGTTTGCTCTTTGTCGATCTCGATGTCCTGGCGGTGGGACCGGTCGTGACGGAGGTATCGAAAGATTTCGATCGGTATTGGGCATCGGCTTCGTCTTATCCGCTCGATCGCATTGTCCATTCTGTTGCACCGGCGCGAATCGCTGAGGTCGCTGCGGCCGCAGCTCGCGTCGCACATGACCCTGCGGCGCTGGCTTACACCACCGCCCTTCGGGACTCTCCTTTCATTCGTGCCGTGGTGGAGAGGCGGCTCGATTTTGAATGGGCGGTCACGCGCATGATTAGCGATGATCCCGCCAAAGGACTTGGACGTGCTCCGCGGCATGAATTGTTTCATCACCAGTTAACGACAATTATCGGCGACCCGGTTTCTGATCTGGAGCTGGTCGCCTCGTATCTCGTTCCCGGCGAGACTGGCACCGACTCACTTGTCTCGATGGCCCGGCGCGGCGTCAAAATCAAGATACTGACCAACTCACTGGAAGCTTCCGATGTGCCAGCTGTCTATTCCGGCTTTGCGAAACGACGCAAGGCTCTACTCAAGGCCGGCATCACCCTTTACGAAATGCGGCGCTTATCGCCAGACGCCGGTGAGCGCAAACTCGCCGGTCCCTTCGGTAGCTCAGGCTCCAGCCTCCACGCGAAGACGTTTTCCGTCGACCGGGCGCGCTTCTTTGTCGGCTCCTTCAATTTCGATCCGCGTTCGCGCAAGCTGAACACCGAGCTCGGCTTCGTGATCGACAGCCCGGTTCTCGCGCAAAAAATCGAAGCCGCATTTAGCGACAACATTCCGGCGCACTCGTACAAAGTGCATCTGTCGAACACCGGACAACTGTATTGGACCGAGCGTCGAGGTGACCAACTGGTGCGATACGATCGCGAGCCGGGCACGAGCGTCTGGCGCCGAGCGGCGGTTTGGTTCCTCTCGCTCCTGCCGATCGAGTGGCTCTTGTGAGCTGCTCATAAGTACACGGCATCTTTCATTTCCGTGCGGAGCTGTCCTCTCCACTTCTGGAACGCAGCCGTGACCACCGGGACTCAGTTGTGCCGTCAAAGGGCAAGTTGACCGCGCCGGCGATTGTCGGCGTATGTTCAGCTCTCAAGGCGCGACCTTAACTCATCCGCTTGTTCCTGAAATTTTCGCGGATTCGCTTTCTTGAGTTTGGCCAGGTTATGCAATTTCCACCGCAGCGCCGGCAACTCGGACAGGTGCGGACAGGACATCAGATCCCACTCCGGTTCTGCGCACGCGAGGCTGAGTAGGAAACGTCGCTGTAAATCCGTCAGCGCCCCAGGAAGTTCGCGGCGCAAACGATCGCGCGTCGCGTCCAGCTCGGCGACCGAGACGGGTTCGACTGTCATTCCGGCAAATTCGTTCTCGAACGCCGGTTCCATGTTTCTGTCGCGAGAGAAAAGGACCTCGTGAATGGGCCGGTTGTGTCCGGCGAGATAGCACACGAAACATTCCACAATGGCTGCACTCAGACCGACGCTCTGATACATCCCGCGCACGTCGTAGAGGTCGCGCGGATGCTGGCGATCGAGCGCCGCGACAAGTTTGCTGCCGTAAAGCTCCGATACCGCAAGCGTGGGCGCCGAAAGTTCGGTGGTGAAGAGGTCGCGCGCATTTTTCGCGAGACGCCTTGTTTCGACCGGCAACACCGCGCCGCGAAAGACATGATTCACTTCCACCTTCACCTGGCTGCGGTCGCGACGAATCAGAAGTTTCACTTCTTCGCCATGCATCGTTCGGACGAGTTCCGAGGCAATCCGAAGCGCGCCGAGTCGCTTCTGCGCCGCGTCGAGCGCCGCTCCGATTTCCTTGAGCGCGAGAGCGCGTTCGGTGCGGTGAGGCAGATAGACGACATCCAGGTCCACCGACAAGCGCGGCATTTCGCGCACGAAAAGGTTCAAGGCGGTGCCTCCTTTGAGAGCGAAAGAGGAGTCGCGGAAGATTTCCGGCGTCGCCGCGAGCAGCAGCCGCACCGTGTCGACGTAGGTTTTGTCGATCACGGTTTGAGGCTCAGGGTGGTGCCATCTTTCAAGCGCGCCGTCCAGCGTCCCCGACCGCTCTTGCGCTTCCCAGCCTTGCGCGCGTCGGCAGCCCAGCCGAGGTCCATTTCCTCGGCCCACTGCACACACAGGCGCACGGCTTTCACCCGCCGGCAGTTTTTGAGGAGAGGCGTGAGCACGTCGGAACGCAGGGAGCGAACATTCTCCATGATGTTGCGAGCTTCTTCGATTCCCTGGTTGACACCCACTTCGCTGAGCATCTCGAGGAGTGCTCGCTCCGGCACCGAGACCAGCGGTCCGCCGGGTGTTTCCGGTAAGGGTTGCAGTCCAAAATGCGGCGGCAGCTTCCCTCCGAAAAGCCGCGGGGCCGCATAACGGGCCGGAAAATACGACGTGAACCATTTCGGCAATCTTGCGGAGGCCTCGCCCCAGAGGCAAAGCGGTTCGCGCGCCGGCAAATTGTGGCGCACCCCTCGCCACGCGAGCGCGGTCTTGCTCGCGACGTGAAGGCCGGGGATGCGCGTGGCGAGGAAGCTTAGGCAGGCATCGCGCTGGAGGTCATCGTTGGGAAACATGAAGACCCCGCGCCCCAGGCGAACCAGCCAGCCCGCCTTCAAGTAATGCGAAGCGAGAGCGGAAGATATCCCGAGGTTTCGGAGTGCAGAAGAATCGAAAGGCGCGCCTCGCGGGAGACTCGTTTGGAGCGATTGGAGTAAATTAGTGCGCGTAGATAAAGCCACGCTTGAACTATTGATACTATTTCAAGCTGCGCAATCGCCTGATTGAAAGTCCGCCGCCAAGAAACTTACTCGATCACGTGGTGGTTACGAGCCAAGTCGGAGGGTGGGGCCGTCTTACTTTCGGAGGAGCGCTCGCAGATCGCGTTCAGTTTCATCTTACGCTTCCGTCCGCCGCTGCGCCCTCGGTCTTCTACAATGCGGTCGTGACCGCCGGCTGGATGCTTGCAGATGCAGATCGCGTTGCGGGAAAGGGATTGAGATTTCGCCTCCGCGAGCGCGGCGTTTACCGCCACGACACGTCGCTCTTGATCTGCGGGAATCGATCATATCAACCCGGAAACGAAATTTCGAGATTGCTGAAATGCTAGGGCTTGGCGATGCCGATCACGCCACAGGCGACGCGAGCGCCGGCGTCGCCGACCGGCTGCGATTTCAGGTCGTCCGGCTTCTCATGCACGATGATGCCGCGGCCGATGATCGATCTCGCGCCACTCATGGTCATCAACTTATCCGTCAGCTCGAGATGCGCTTTGCCGGAAGCATCGGCGGTCAGGTTGCCCATGTCGCCGACGTGGCGTTGGGCGGCGTTGTGGCCCGCGTGGGGATTATTTGTCGGATTGAAATGGCCACCGGCGGACTTGCCATCGGGTGAAGAACAGTCACCAAACTCATGAATGTGAAATCCATGTTTACCCGGCGTGAGACCGCTGACGTTCGCGACCACTTTTATCTCATCACCAGACTGCTTAAAAGTGACGGTGCCTTCTACGTGGCTGCCTTTGATCGGATGAAGGACGGCAATAGCTGCCCTCGGCTCCGTCGCCTGCGCCGAAGTGCCGGTAAAAGTGAAAACGGCGGCCGCCGCGAGCGCGAGAGCCGTGCGGTAGAATGTGTACGTCTTCATCTGCCACCCTAACACGCGCACGGATAACCTACAGCGTCAGGCCCGGAGGTCGTGGTGATGAATGCGCATTTGCGCGCCTCGAGCTACCCGAGAAAGCGAATGAAAAGCGATTCGCAACCAGGCTTCACCGAAGAAATGGCGAAGCGATCGCCCGAACGCGGATGCCTTCGCTTCTCCATCTCGGCCAGCAGTACGATACCCAGGCGCGGGACAATTTTATCAAGGAAGCGGTCCTCTTTGCTCTGATTGTGGCGGCGTCCGGTGTGTCCTATCATTCAAAGCGTGCAGGCGATGATCGCAAGGTGGTAAGCTAACCAGTGGCTGCCCGTAAGATGAAAGCAACCAAACTGCGCCGGATCCTAGTGCCGATCGACTTCTCGCCTGCTTCGTTGGCGACGCTGCGTTTCGCCAAACTGCTCGCGGCACGCTTCGGCGCGAAGTTGCATCTCGTCCATGTCGTCTCTCCCTTACCGGTCTACGCCTTCGCTCGCGGGGTTCCGCTACGCCCGTTTCCGGATAGACCGATCATGCAGGCGGCAAAGAAACGCCTCCAGGAGTTGATCTCGCAGTTTTCCCTCTCGCCCCGCGACACTCAGTGCATCGTGCGCTTGGGCGACGTTTCGAGCCAAATCAACGATGCGGCGGCGAAGAACCGGGCTGACCTGATCGCCATCGCGACTCGCGGTTTAACCGGGCTGAAGCACGCCTTTCTTGGTAGTACCACGCAGCGTGTCATCCGCTCCGCGCCGTGCCCGGTTTTGGTTGTGCGTGAAAACGAACATTTTTCCGCGAAGGAACGCGCCCGCAGAGGGCGTACGCCACTTCAGTTTCAGAAAATTCTCGTACCGCTCGATTTCTCCAAATGCTCTCGCGTTGGCTTGGACTACGCGCTCGGTTTTGCGCGCGAATTCCGCTCGGGCTTGTTACTTTTTTACTCGGTCGTTCACAGCTACGCGCTGAGCGACGAATATACCGCGCTGGAAGTGCCGAACATTCTCTCGCAACAGCAGGAGCACGCCCAGGAAGAGATGGCCAGGCTGCGTCAAGAAGCAGGGCAAGGGCAGGGCAACATCGAAACCAAAGTCGCGGTGGGATCTCCGGTCGAGCAGATCGACACCTGCGTGCGAGCCGAAGGCGTTGACCTCATCATCACTTCCACTCACGGTCGCTCCGGCGCGAAACGCGCTATCATTGGGAGCACCGCGGAGCAGATCGTGCGGCACGCGCCTTGTTCGGTCCTGGTGGTTCCGAACCGAATCGCGCAGAAGCGGCCGGCTTCCCGGAAATAACTTCATATGCGCTGGTCTTTTTCCATCGGTCGTATTGCCGGCATCGATCTCAAGATTCACGGTTCGTTTTTCCTGCTTCTGGCCTGGATCGGATTCGTCTATTACCGCGAAGGCGGCACGGCCGCCGCGATCGACGGACTCATCGTCGGTGAACAAGCATAATAAGAAAGTGATCGCTTTAGGTTGATCACGCGCGTTCACTTTGGGTGTGCAGGAAAATCACATCATAACTTCTTTCGCATTCGAAACTCGGGCAGACGCAGCCGCCAGCGAATTGCGGCCAGTCGCAGGCCGAGGATCACGGCAATGGCGAGAGACTCGGCTGCCAGCGGCGCGGGCGTGAGCGGCGTGAGGATCACAAAGACGATCGCCCCGCAAAGCGCGGCCGTCGCGTAGAGATACGTTCCGGTCCGGAAGACCAGTGGAACCTCACCCGTCAACACGTCACGAATCATACCGCCGGCTACGCCCGTCATTAATCCGAGCACGACCGCAATACTGTTCGACGCGAGGGAGGAGAGAGCCTTCTCCGTTCCGACAACGGTAAAGAGCGCCAATCCGCACGCGTCCAGCACGAGCAGCAAACGCGCGGGCGCTTCCCAGCAGCGCGCCGCGATGAAAGTCACCGCCGCAGTCGCTGCTGCCGTGAGAAGGAAGCTGGAATCCGACAACCAAAAAGGTTCCGTGCGCAGGATCAGGTCACGCATGGTGCCACCGCCCAAAGCGGTCACCAGCGCGAGCACGATCACTCCGAACAAGTCGACCCGCTTGTTCTGGGCCGCGAGCACTCCCGTGATCGCGAAGACGGCAACGCCGCAGTGTTCGAAGAAATAGCGCATCACTCTTGAAGACCCCGTAGACAAACGCAGAGATTCCCGCTCGTTTCCAGAACCGACTTCCCTGCGGCGCTGGCAGGCTTACGCCACCGCCATTCGCGATTCTCCTTTCATTCGTGCAAGCTCTCACCGCGTGCTGTGACGATCACGAGATTTATTGAGAACGGAACGTCAGCGTCATTCGTTCAAAAAGGAACCGCACGTCGTCGAGTTGACAGTCAGGGAGGGCGTAGAGAACGTCCGCATTGAGCTTCACTGGTCGAAGCTGCCGAAAGGCAACCATCAGGAGCAATATGAAATCGGGAAAAAAGAACAGCGGCAGCCATTCAGTCGCGGCCCCCAAGAATAAGAAAGCGCCCACGACCGCAAAGAAAGATCAGACGCAACGTGTTTCCGCGGGTTGCCACCCGGTGCAGCGGCGTGGCTACCGCGCTCCCGCTCCTTCCGGGTGCGGCTGATTTCTTCCTCGCAATTTTGTCAGAGCCTACCGGCGTCTCACGGCATGACATCGCCGCTGTTCGGGCCGAGGGTTTGGCCAACGAAAAGATTACCGCCGGGCTCACTCGCCAGCAGGAGCGCGCTCGGCGCCACTTCTTCCACGACGCCAAACCGGCCGAGCGGGAGCTCGCGCCTCTTGGCCTTCTTCCATTCTTCAGTGACGCCGGCCACCATCGCTGTCTCGATCGGGCCCGGCGCGATCGCATTGACCAGGACATTGTGCTCGGCGACCTCGAGCGCGAGCGATTTGGTGAAGCCGATGACACCGGCCTTTGCCGCGACGTAGTGCGACATCGAGGGCGCGCCTTTGATGCCCAATTGCGAAGCGATGTTGATGATTCGCCCCCAGCGCCGCTCAATCATTTCCGCAACCACATGGCGGCAGACGAAGAAGACGCCAGTTAAATCCACCGCCAAGGTTTGATTCCAGATCTTCGGCGTCATCTCGACCACGCGCGCCTCGCTTAGGACGCCGGCGCTGTTAACCAGGATATCGATTCGAAGCTGCGCTCGGAATTTCGCGCGAGCACTCCCTCGCGGCCGAGCTCTATGCCTTTTGCATGGGATGCGCCAGCGCGGCAATTCGTCTGACGCTAATCGACCACCGCTCGGCGCAGGCGTTGCTGCATTTGCTCAAGCCCGTCATCATCGAAACCGTGTGTGACAATATCAACAAGGACGTGCGCGAGATCGCATCGTGTCTGCCGCTGGCCGATGTCATGGCCATGCAGCACGAGCGCGCGGACGTTCGCCTGTTTATGAATTAAGGAAGCCATGCAAAACCAACGTCTCTTTCGGCTCGGTGTCGGCGGTCCGGTCGGCTCCGGAAAAACTGCGCTCATCGAAGCCCTCGTTCCGCGCCTGCTGGAAGCCGGCTACAAACCGATCGTGATCACGAATGACATCTACACCCAGGAAGATGCCCAGCATGTCCGCCGCACTTTGTCGGATATTTTCGATCCTGAGCGCGTCGTCGGCGTCGAGACCGGCTCCTGTCCCCACACTGCCGTGCGAGACGATCCCACGATGAACATGGCCGCGATTGAAGAGATGACGGAGCGTTTTCCCGACGCCGACATCGTGCTGCTGGAAAGCGGCGGCGATAACCTCACCCTGACCTTCAGTCCCGCGCTCGTAGACAAGTACCTCTTCGTCATTGATGTCTCGGGCGGCGACAAGATTCCGCGCAAACGCGGCCCCGGCGTGATCCACTCCCACCTGCTCGTCATCAACAAAACCGATCTGGCGCCGTACGTGGAGGCAAGCCTGGAAGTGATGGAACGCGACGCAAAACGGTTTCGCGGTGAACGCCCTTTCCTCTTCACGAATTGCAAGACAGGCGAGGGTCTCGATGACGTGATGGCATTTATCACCCAAGCCGCGCGCTCCGTCCCGGTGTGAATCTGAGCGCCCCGCGCCGCGACGATCCGCGGCATTATTCGATTGCCGATCTGCCGGCCGAATTCGCCGCGTTCGAGTCACCCGTAGCCGGACTCGG
This sequence comes from Chthoniobacterales bacterium, assembly GCA_038258815.1. GTDB lineage: Bacteria > Verrucomicrobiota > Verrucomicrobiia > Chthoniobacterales > UBA10450 > JACCTI01. The sequence goes on along the minus strand of JBBSPM010000019.1, from coordinate 6,985 downwards.
TGTTGGACAGTCGGGCAAAGTCGGGCTGCTGGAACTGCGCTTTGCGCCCATTGGCGGGATGACTCGCATCACCCGTCACTTCCAGCACTTCCCGTTACAGGTGTTTCGTCCGATCTATCTCGACCCGCACCAGCCTGGAACAGCATTCGTTTACGTCATGTCCCACGGCGGCATCCTCCAGGGCGACCGCTACCGTCTCGATCTGATCTGTGAGCCGGGCGCGAGCGCACACGTGACCACGCAATCGGCGACCAAGATTTACCGGATGGAATCGAACTACGCCACGCAAGTCCTGCGGCTGAGCGCGGGCGCAGAGAGCTTTCTCGAGTATCTGCCGGATGCGGTGATTCCCTTCCGCGATGCACGCTTTCACGGACGCAACCTCCTCACCGTGGATCCGACCGCGACGGTGATTTTCGGCGAGATGCTGCTGCCGGGACGAGTCGCATACGGCGAAAACCACGATTACACGCTGTTCTGCAGCGAGACTGAGGCGCGGGGAACGGACGGTGCGCTGCTCTTTTGCGACACGCTCAAGTTTATGCCGCAAAACGAGCCGAAGCATTCACCCGGTCGACTCGGTCGTCATGCTGTGCTTGCGACGCTTTACGTGATCAGCCGCCGAGTCCCAGCCCGCGGCTTATCCGAACGGCTGCACCAACGCCTAACGACACTTCCCGGCATCACCGGCGGCGCGAGCGAACTGCCGAACAACTGTGGCGCCTGGGTACGAATACTCGGCGCAGATTCCATTGGTGTTTCCGCGGCGCTCCATGCAGCCTGGGATGAAGCGCGTCTCGCCTTAACCAGCGCACCCGCGCCCAACCGCCGCAAAACCTGAACCGCTGCGCAGGAGAAAATTTGATCGCAACGGCTTCGCCTTCCATGCATCAATTTCGCAGGCCATGATCCCACTCATCTCCATTCTGCGGCTCGGTTCGCTTCTTGCAATGCGGCCCGTCTCTCCGCATCGATCCCGTTCTCACCGCAGAACTACATGGACGCATTCATCGATAGGGCGATTACAATCACACCCATCCCCACGGCCACGGCGCGCTGACAATGGCTATCGCGACGATAACGTTCCGCCGGCGCGCCCCGACCGCCTGGTCGGCCGCTCCCAATGCTATCGCACGATGAAACCGATCATGATCGGTTCACTGAGGTACTTTGAAATGTTTCCGAGCGTTTGTGTTGCGAGCTACAAAAGTAAGTAGATGCGCTGGTCTTTCACTGTCGGACGAATCGCTGGAATCGATGTCAGGATTCACGGCACGTTTTTCCTTCTCTTGGCCTGGATCGGATACATTTACTACCGCGAGGGCGGACCCGCTGCGGCCATCGATGGCCTCGTTTTTATTCTCCTGATTTTTCTTTGCGTGGTGCTGCACGAGTTCGGCCACGCCTTCGCCGCGCGCCGCTACGGCATCAAAACGCGCGACATTACCCTGCTGCCGATCGGGGGACTGGCGCGACTCGAGCGGATGCCGGACAAACCGCGCGAGGAAGTGGTCGTGGCGCTGGCCGGGCCGGCGGTTAACATCGTCATTGCAGCCGCGCTCTCGGTCGTGATTGGCCTAACGAATGGCATTCCGGCGCCGGAGATGATGGAGCACACCGGCGTCCCGCTCGCACTCCGGCTGTTCACGGTCAACATCTGGCTCGTTCTTTTCAACATGATCCCGGCTTTCCCGATGGATGGTGGGCGTGTGTTGCGCGCGCTCCTTGCCATGCGGATAAATTACGCCCGTGCCACCGAGCTCGCCGCCAGGACCGGTCAGGCGATCGCGTTCGTCTTTTTCATCATCGGCCTTTGGTGGAATCCGCTTCTCCTCCTCATCGCAGTCTTCGTTTACTTCGGCGCGGGCAGTGAGTTAGCCTTCGCGCAAATGCGCAGCATCTCGAAAGACCTGCGCGTGTCTTCGGCGATGGTCACTCAATTCCAATCGCTCCCCCTCGATGCGACTCTGCACGACGCGGTGGAAGCGTTGCTCAGCACTTCCCAGCACGAATTCCCGGTCACCGATCCTAACGGAAAAGTGCATGGTATCCTAACGAGAGATGATATGATCGCGGCCCTGCGGAAATCCGGCGCGGAGACTCCAGTGAAGGAAGTGATGCGAACCGAAGTCCCGGCGGTGACTGAATCGATGCTCTTTGAAAAGGCTTTTGCGGTGATGCAGGAGTGCAGTTGCCCCGCCCTGTCGGTGCTGGACGCAAAGGGCCGGCTGGTTGGTTTGTTTACGCCGGAAAACGTGGGCGAGATGATCATGGTGCAAAGCGCCATTGGCTCGCGCGCTCGTTAGTCCGATAATCGGCACGCTGCGCCATGCATTGGTCGCTCGTCTGGCTCGGCTATTTGCTCACCTGGGCTGCTATTCCGCACATCCTCCTGCGCAATAAGCCGCCGGCCTCGACCCTGGCCTGGGTTTGGGCGGTCATCCTCTTCCCTTATGTCGGTCCCTTTTTCTATCTTATTTTCGGTACTGATAGACTCGTTAGGCAACAATTACGCGCGACTCGCGCGATGGACGCGACGGGAGCGCGCAAAGAACGCCCAATTACCGAGCACACCGAGGCGCTGGTCGAAAAACTCCCGCCCGCCGAACAACCGGTCGTCGAAGTTCTTTCACAGCTCAACGAATTCGCCGTTTCCGCCGCGGAAGAAACGCGGCTCCTGGTCGATGGTGGTCAATTTTCCCAGCCCTGGCCGAGCGAATCGACCGGGCACGCCACCATGTCAATGTTGAATTTTATATCTGGCGTGATGACGCACGCGGCCGGGAAATGCTCGACCATCTCGTGGCGCGATGTCCACGGCCGGGCAGTGGATCCAGATCTCTACATCGCCATCGGAAAACTCGGCCGATTGCTGCGCAAACGGAAGACACGTCTTGCCAAATCCTTCGCGATCATCCGGGCCCAAAGGTCCGCCGAATTGCCTCGGCCGCTCGCGCCATCAGACTCGAAAGAGTCGCCTGAGCCGCCCACGAGCCGAGCCCCCGTCCGCCCCCGTGCAGGTGGCCAGGAAATAGGCGTCTTCCCGTTTCCCGCCGCTTGCCCTTCCCGTAGCGCCGAATCCCGGAGTGTAATCGTGCAGAGGAATCGAAAGATAGTCCAAAGCTTTCACTTCGATTGATTCTAAGTCTTGGCTTATTCGCCGGGAGCGAGCGATAATAACTACATCAAGCAATTCCAGCGAGAATTCGTCGGGTTTTGCCACCACATCCAATTGATTTGAAGACACCAAACCTATGAGCCCACTTTTCACATTATTAGCAGCCGTTAGCGTTGCCCTCTGCGCTCTACTCATCGTAGCCGGGGGACTGATCCATACCAATCTGAGGCGCAGGAAGGCCGTCGCTGCAGGTGGGCCTGACTTTCCGTCACGCATCCTTGATGACTTGCGGCCGGTCGAAGATTTGCTCGTCGATTTCGTCCGGCACACGCCCGGGATGACGCATCTCCTTGCCGTACTGGCAGCGCTACATTCTCGCGTCTCGTTCGCCCGGTTCGTGCATGAAATTCGAATCGGAAGCAATGGTTCCGCTGACTTAAAGACCGCAGTTAATTTGGTCGGGCCAACTTTGTTTATTTTGGGTTTGGCGGGTCTTATCCGGGTAACTGCTGGCGGTTTTGCCATCACGGAAGTCGGTCGCGAAGTGCTAAGGCGTATTGACATTGCCTCGCAACCGGTGGGCTTCGCGTTGCCGGCTGTGACTGCGAGACAAAAGACCGCGCCGACCGCTGCCAGTCAGGAAGTACGAAAGGAACTCGCGCGTAGCAGGGCAGTAACCGAAGAAATGAACAATATGGAAATGCAAACCGCAATATCATGGTGACTGCTGTCGACAAGGCAGAGCTTGAGGCAGTGATCACCTTCACAGGCAAAGTATCGGAGCGCGCCCGTGCCGAACTGAGCGCGCCCGAAGCTCGAGCTAGAGCGAGCGAAAATCGTGGAACCGCAGGAAATTCCTTCGGACGTAATTACCATGAACAGCGGGGCGGAGTTGCTCGATCTCGAGAGTAGGGAATGCATGCAATTCACGCTCGTATAATTCCTGGCGAAACACGCGCACCTCGCGCTCGTCCTGGACGAATTCGGCGGTGTCACCGGCCTGGTCATGCTCGATAACGTCATCGAGGAAGTGGTAGGCGAGATTCATGACGAGTTCGACACGGAGAGTGCGGAATTTCAACCTTTGGGCGAAGACGAGTTTTCCGCGAGAGGCTCGCTCGGTTTGCATGAGTTGCGGGCCTTGGCTCAGCTAGACTTGGAGAGCGCAGAGGTGAGTACGATCGGCGGTTACGTGACGCAACTGCTCGGTCATCTGCCGCGCGAAGGCGAGAGCGTGCGGATCGCAGATTATCTCGTGACCGTGACCAAGGCCGGCTCCCGTCGGGTGCGGCAATTGCATTTCCAGAAATGCGAAAAGCGCCTCAGTTCGATGCCGGGAGCGAGCGACGCAGAAGAAAAAACCCAATAGCGCCCGCCAGAAGCGACGCGGCGAGCACCGCCGTTTTGGTCAAATCCAAAAGGTGCGCCGTCCCGAAGGCAAGGCCGGCGATGAAGATCGACATGGTGAAGCCGATGCCACCCAAAAGCCCCAAGCCGAGCAGGCGCGTCCAAGTCATTCCGTCCGGCAAAACAGCGAGGCGGAAGCGCACGGCCAACCAGGCAAAGAGAAAAATGCCGATCGGTTTGCCGAGAACCAATCCGCCGGCCACGCCCAAGCTGGCGGGATGGAGCAGGCCCGCCAATGATTCGCTGCGCAAAGCCACACCCGCATTCGCCAGCGCGAAGAGCGGCATGATCACGATCTTTATCCACGGGAGTAGTTCGTGTTCGAGACGTTGTAACGGCGTCTCCACCTCTTCGCAGGCCTGCTCGAGAGTTTGCACGGCCGCTTGGCGCGCCTCGCTGATCAGGATTTCGCCCGAGTTCGAATCCTTTTGCTCGAATTCCTCGAGCAGCCGTCGCGCGCGCCGCAAAAACTTCGGTGGATCGATCCGTGGGCGCGCCGGAATCGTTAGGGCCAATAGCACGCCCGCCACGGTTGGATGCACGCCGGATTTTAGAAAGGCGAACCACATGACCAGCCCGCAAATCACGTAAACCAACGGCCGGCGCACCCCGAGGGCATTCACCGCGATCAAAAGCAAGAACGCTCCGCCGCCCACGGCCAGCGCTGTGCCGGAAATCTCCGCCGTATAAAAAACGGCGATCACCAGGACCGCGGCGAGGTCGTCCACGATGGCAAGCGCGGTCAAGAACACCTTCAGCACAATCGGCACCCGGTCGCCCAGCAACGCGAGAATGCCGAGCGCAAAAGCAATATCCGTCGCCATTGGGATCCCCCAGCCAGTGGCGCTCTCCCTGCCGGCATTGATAACCAGATAAATGCCGGCGGGCGCCACAATGCCCCCGAGCGCCGCCGCCATCGGCAACGCCGCGCTCCGGGCCGACGCCAATTCGCCGACCAGAACCTCGCGCTTGATCTCCAGTCCCACGACGAAGAAAAAGACCGCCATCAGTCCGTCGTTGATCCAAAGGAGAATCGGCTTGGATAAAACAAAGTCGCCCGCGCCGACGGTGAGCTTCATTTGCCAAAGGCTGGAGTAGGAACTGGCCCACGGGGAATTGGCCCAGATGAGCGCCACCGCGGTGGCCGCGAGCAAAAGGATGCCGCCCGAAGCCTCCATTCGGGCAAACTCCTGAAAGGGGCGCACCAGATGGTCAATCGGCGCGGCGCGGCTGACTCTAGCCCGGCTCATCTGACCATGCTGGCCTCAGCGCAGCCGCGTGACAAGCGATCTAATCCAGAGAACCGCAGGCGTGGGAGAAAAGTTGCCCCTTGAAAGATCCACGCATCCCAAAACGACTCCCTAACGACGTCGTCTCCGTCTTGCTCTGCCGATTTTCCTTCATCAGCATCGCCGCAACAACACGATGAATGGCGCCGTTAGGGGCGAGCGTTTGTGACACACAACCCGGAAAAAAGCGGCCGTTTCGGGCCAAACCACAACAAGAGCCTTCTGGCGAGCATCTGTTAATGCCAGCAAGAGCGTAAAATCTTAAACTGAAGGCCAAAAACATCGTGGGCGGGCGAGTCCGGCAGCTTCGCTGGGCACGAGGGCTGCGACAGCGCGACCTCGCCGCGCGGCTTCAGATTAACGGCTGGGATGCCAGCCGGGCTGCGGTGTCGAAAATTGAATCGCGTCTGCGATGTGTCGCTGATTATGAACTGCTTCAGATTGCGAATGCGCTCGGCGTGCACGTGGCCGATCTGTTTCCGGAAGGTTCGCTCGCCCCCGGTAGCGTCAGCAGATCTGCGGGAAACATGCCAGAATGCCTGATTCAGAGATGGCAGTCCGCGATTCCGCCGCCAGAGAAACGGAACTGTGACGGGACCGCCCAAAAGTGAAAGCGATGAAAGGCGATGCAAGCGGGTGGTAGCCCCGGTGGTAGCCCCGGCGAAAGAACCGGGTGCCATTTCATGCCAGGTTGTTCCGTCCAGTTGACAGATTTGAGATTCTCAAACTAACTGCGATACGCGGTTGGTGCCGCCTGATGCACGAATATGCCTCAGCCTGCCTGCTCGTGCCGGAAACGTCAGATTATCAATGGGGTTCAAGAGGTCGCGAGTTCGAATCTCGCCGGCCCGACCACTTCAAAATGCTGGTTTTACCCAGGGTCTAAATTCCGTACCGTCTCATGTGCCGGCGACTGCTCACTTTCAGCCTGAGGGTTTAGGTATGTCCGAGGCCGGCCGCGCGGGCGAGGCGGCGCGGGTTGCAAGACAACTGTCGGCTCCATCTTTGTTCCGCCATCGCCCAGCTTCGTATAAGGGTCTTGCCCAGATTAGAGCGGTTTTCGGCGAAGGTTTTTTAGTAATAGAAAGTAGAGATTATCGCGTCGATGATTCCAGCGCCATTCCGACTCTTTCAGATGAAGAAAGAAGAATTCCTGGCGCACTCCACGCAG
>JBBSPM010000018.1:0-74882 GCA_038258815.1 Chthoniobacterales bacterium | reverse complement strand
CCTACGTGGAGCGTGGGCTGGCGCAATACGAAGCCGATTATCGTGCCCAGAGCGAGCGTCATCTGCGCAAGCTGGCCGCTCGCCTCGGCTTCTCCATCACCCCGAAAACTGCATGAAAATTCCTCAAGTTCATTGGCAGCCCGTCGAGGGATCTCGCCGATGGTATTGATCACGCCGTTAGGTCGCGCGTAGACGACAGAACGGTTGCGGGATCCCTCGACCAGCTCGGGATGACGAATCGCGCGGGTTAGAGTCCGTGCACGAGCGCAGCCATCCGCTGCCGCAACTTCTCGTCGGGCAGCCGACCCAAGCCAGCCTGCATATTATCCGCCAGATGCTTCGGATTGCTCGTCGCTGGGATCGCGCAGGTCACGGCGGGATTGGAGACGATCCATTTCAGGAAAAATTGCGCCCAGCTCGCGCAATCGAATTCCTTCGCCCAATCCGGCAGCGCTTTCCCACGCACGCGCGAGAAGAGATCGCCGCGGCCGAACGGGCGGTTCACGATCACCGCCACGCCGCGCTCTTTCGCCACCGGAAAGACGCGTTCGTCCGCTTCGCGTTCGAGGATGGAGTAATTGATCTGCACGAAATCGACCGGCTCTTTTTCCAGCACCCGCGCCACTTCCGGCTGGCTGCCTTCGGTGTAATGCGTGATGCCGAGATAACGCACGCGCCCTTCCTTCTTCCACGCGCGCAGTGTCGCCAGTTGCGTCTCCAGATCGACCAGGTTGTGTACTTGAATCAAATCGAGCGCCTTCCCGCCGAGCAAGTCTAACGAGCGCTCCATCTGCTTGATGCCCGCCTCGCGGCCGGTGGTCCAAACCTTGGTCGCAAGAAAAAGCCCATCGCGCAGTTGCGTTTTCGCCGCCAACTCGCCTACCACTGCTTCCGCGCGGCCATACATGGGCGACGTATCCACCAATTTCCCGCCCAGTTTCACAAACTGGCGCAGCACGTCCTCCAATGGTGCGCGTTCCGCCGCGCCGGAGCCGACATCGAACGTCTGCGAAGTCCCGAGCCCGATCAGCGGCAATTTTTCGCCCGACGAGGGAATGGTGCGTTGCAGCATCGAAGGCTTTCCGCCTTGCGCGAAAATCGCGGGCGCCATCAGCAACCCCCCCGCCGTGGTGGCCATCAAGCGCGTGGCCTCGCGTCGTGTCACAGCTTTCATTCTTCAAAGAAATGCAGGATGAGCGGGATTTACAGGATGGAATTGCCCGAGCTGACGATGGCCTCAAGGAGGGGCGCTCTCCAGGCCGCCCCTGTTCAGCCAGAAACGCGGCGGCCTGGAGAGCGCCGCTCCTTGAGCGCCGCCCGCGCGAAGAAGTCTCAACCCAACAATCCAGTTAATCCTGTAAATCCTCTCCCATTCCTCCTACCTTTTCGCACCATGAAGATCGTCCCCGTTCTCCTCTCTCTCGCCACCGCAATGTCGCTCCACGCCACGCCCGCCGATGATGAATTCCAGAAAGTGGCCAGCGATTACATCGAGAGCGGATTGCGCATGCATCCCGAGGGCGCGACCGAACTGGGCGACCACCGTTTCGATGGCCAACTCACAGATTACTCGGCCGACGCCCGTGCCAAGGAACTATCCGAGCACAAAGCGCTGCTCGAAAAATTGAACGCCTTCCAAGGCGCAGCCGACCTGACCGGCGCGAACCCGGTCGACTTCCGCATCCTGAAAGAAAACGTGGAAGGCGCGATCTTCGAACTCGAAGAGCTGAAGGAAGCAGATTGGAATCCGCTGGTTTACAATCAGAGCCTCGCCAACGGCCTCTACGTCCTGATCGCACGCGAATTCGCGTCGCCGGAAGAGCGCATCCCCAATTTGCGCAAGCGCATGGAAGGAATTCCCAACGTCATCGCGCAGGCGAAAGCGAACCTGAAACACTCGCCCAAGATTTACACCGAGACCGCGATCGAGCAGACGCAGGGCGCGATTTCGTTCGTTCGCTTGGGCCTCAGCCCCGTGCTCGATCGCGCGCCGCAGATGAAAAAAGAAATCGCTCCGCTTCAGGAAGCGACCGCGAAAGCGCTGGAGGATTACAAAGACTGGCTGGAGAAAAATTTGCTCCCGCGATCCGACGGCGATTTCCGTCTCGGCGAAGACAAGTTTCGCAAGAAGCTCCGCTTCTCCCTCGCCTCCGATCTCTCGATGGAAGAGATCATGAAACGCGCACGCGCCGATCTCGCCGCCACTCAAACCGCCATCTACGAAACTGCGCTCCCGCTTTACAAAAAATATTTCCCGGACGCGGACAAAGCCTCGTTAGCCGACAAAAAGAAAGTCACGACGGCCGTCCTCGACAAGCTCGCGGAAGAGCATCCGAACGACGACACAATTGTCGGCTACGCGCAGAAGGCGCTCTCGGAGGCGACCGCTTTCACAAAAAAGAAAGACCTCGTCACCGTTTTCAGTCAGCCGTTGGAAGTGATCGTGATGCCGGAGTTCAAGCGCGGGCAGGGGATCGCGTATTGCGATTCCGCCGGTCCGCTGGAGAAAAACGGCGAGACCTTTTTCGCGATCGAGCCCACGCCTGAAAGCTGGTCGAAAGAGCGGAAAGAATCGTTCTTTCGCGAGTATAACAACTACATGGTGCAGGACCTCACCATCCACGAGGCGATGCCAGGTCACTTCTTGCAATTGGCGCACGCAAACAAGTTCAAGGCGCCGACATTGGTGCGGGCCATTTTCCGTAGCGGCAGCTTCATTGAAGGCTGGGCCGTTTACGCCGAGCAATTCATGGCCGAAGCCGGTTACGGCGGGCCCGAGGTGAAGATCCAGCAGTTAAAAATGCGCTTGCGCGTGATCTGCAACGCCATCCTCGACCAGAGCATTCACACCGCGAACATGAGCGAAAAAGCAGCGCTCGATCTGATGGAAAAAGAAGGCTTCCAACAGGAAGGCGAAGCGGTCGCGAAATGGAAACGCGCGCGCCTCTCTTCCACGCAGCTCTCGACCTATTTCGTTGGCGTGACCGAGCATCTCGACCTGCGTGCGCGCGCGAAAAAGAAGGAAGGCGAGAAGTTCGACCTGAAGAAGTATAACGACCAGGTCCTTTCCTACGGCAGTCCGCCCGCCAAATACGTGCGCGAACTGATGGGATTGTAGCACGGCCGTCCCGGCTGTGCTCCGCACCTTACCCGGGGGGATGATCAGCGTGCCACTTCAACACTCTGCGAAGGTGGGCCCAGAGATGTACCGCTTTGCGACTTCACGAACGCGACATCGCTCGCGTTGATGGCGCCATTCGCGATTACATCCGTGCGGAAATTGCCGACGGTCACAGGCTGACCGGCTTGCGCTTTAGTCTGCGCGATGTCGGTCGCACTGACCGCGCCATTGCCGTTGGTGTCGCCGACTAGCACGCGCATCGGAATCGTGACGTTGCCGGAAACGGCCCCGTTCACGACGCCGAAGAGTGTCACCTTGATCATCTGCGCATTGGCAACGCTGGTTAACGGAACGGCTACGGTGTTTCCGTTCACGCTCACCGTCCCGCCGTTGCTCATCCCTCCGCTCCCGACGACGCCTGTTCCCGATGTTACCTGCGCCTGGGGATTGCCATTGACGCTGACCGAATCCCCAAACGTCAGAATCAATTGGTAATCATCGGTTACGCCCCCGCTGCGACATTCGATTCCGGTAGGATCGCTGAGCGGAAGATCGACATCGAAACTGCCGGCCGCGCCGTGCGTTTTACGCGAGACTGCTCCGATGGCGGAGCTGATGCCGAACGGTGCGCTGGTGGACGAATTGTTCTGAAAACGCACATCTCTGGCGATGACGCGCACGCGCACGTCGGGGATGCCAGACGACGCCGGCAGTTGCCAGTTGTAACTCGTGGCGGAGGCGGGAAGATCGCGCACGATCAGGTGCCACGTGCGCCCGGCGTCGTAGGAAGCCTGAATGTCGAATGAGCGCATTCCTTCCGATGCCGTCGCCGTCCATGAGATCGGAATTGTCGATCCGCCGCCAAACAGCTGGCCGCCGGCCGGTGAGAGGAGATTTACGCTCGGCGGGATAAATCCCAGACGCGGATCGTGCCGGATCGAAAAGTAACCATCGGCAAAAAACCACTTCACGTCATTTGAATTGTTGCGAACCTGCAGTGCCAACCGCGCGCGATCCGTGCTCACAAAAGGAAATTTCTGAGAGAACATTCCGGTCCCGGAGATATTCAAACCCTGCACCGCCGCGCCGTCGGATTCCAGAACTACGATAGGCGTGATTGTTCCGAAATTTACCGACCCGCTCCAGTTCAGATCAGGAATAGGCTGGCCAGCCACAAACGTCTGCCCGGAGAGATTAGTCGTGATGGTTAAAGTTCCTGTGATGCGACCGGACGGAACCAGCACGGGCACCTGGTCCCAACCCTCCTGACCTGCGGCATCCACGGCGACGATCCGCAGAAATTGCGGCTGGTTAGTCGCCGCAAAGTCCGGATTGGGGACCGTGATCTCCCACGAACGTGCCGAACCCGGAATATTGTTTACCAATGTGAAGTAGCGATCGGGATAGTGACCATCGGGCGAAAAGTCGATTCGTTGGGTAACAATCGCGTCGTTATCCTGCGCATTCCAACGCACAATATATTTCGTGCCCTGATCGAGCAGGAAATCGGGAATTTGATAGTCTGGCGAGGCGTAGAGCTGGGTCAGGCCAGGCTCGATCAGCCGCACCACCGGCGGCGTGTTGGCGAAATCCGGGGGCGAAGTGCGAAACGGAGAAAACAGTACGTTCGCCGCGCCGGCTCCGACAATCGAGTCACCCTGGCCACCGGGATTGCCCGGCGTGGTCGGCCCAGATGGATGATTCCACCAGCAGTTGCGCGCATCCGCGCTCGAACCCGACTGGAAGGCATTGATGCCGACGGTATTGCCTTCAAACGAGTTCGGAGTAATCGCACTGTTCAGAAAGGGGCTGCCTTGGTTGCTCATGCTCACGCCGGCGGCGTTACCCGTGAAGCGCGTCTTGCGAAAGTAGATGCTGCCAAACGTGTTCATGTTGGCGCCGACGTTGTTGTTGGTGAAAGCGCAGTTATCCACGAATAGTGTGTTGTCGGTACTAACGACCCCGAACTGCGCGTTGCTTACGGTGCAGTATTCCATCCGGCAACCGGTTGTGCTGTTGGCATTAAACAAAAGCCCATCCCACGGCTGACTGTTTAAGCCGCGAAACGTGATCTGCGCTCCGGGCAAACCCTTGAGCACACCATGGCGCGTGGAGCGGAAGCTCATCGCCGCGCCGGAGACGGTGGCTTCGACAAACACACCGGGATCAATCGTCAAATGGCCGCCGGGGAAATCGGAGGCTGGCTGAGTGAGTCGATACGGCAATCCGAGGTTCGACCACCGGCCTCGGCCCCTGAATCCGCCGTTGCCAACGTCGATGGCGTTGTTCGTGTTTCCCGTTGTCGGAATGATGCTATCCGGCAGCAGCCCGCCACTCAACGCTACCGGATACAGATTTCCCTGGATTACATTGTTCGGTCCAAGCAAATAGTTGCCACCATCGAGCACGATACCAGGAGTCGAACTCCCGCTGGTATTGACACCATCCACGAAAAACGGCTGAACACTCTCCTCGCGTATCAGCCAGGGATACCCGCCGACAAACGCGTTGGTCGCCGTCACGTCGGCGTAGCCGCGCAGGATCGAGAGGTTCGTGTTCATGAAGAAGTTGTCCTCCCACACGGAAAGCGCGTCCGATATGCTGGCCGTCGAAGAATTGAACGTGCAGCGCTGGACGTGAACAAACGGCCGGACGCTGGGTATTTCCTGCACCAACAACAATCCGTTGCCGGCAAATCCGGAATCGGCCAGCATGACGGCCGCGCCGCTGTTCACGCGCAACTGGCCGCCGAAATCCGCGAACGAGGCTTCAAGCGCGCCACCGTTTATTTCAATCATCGGTGGGAAGACCGCTGGATGGGTGAACGAGATGCGGCTGCCTGCCTGGCCGAGCAGCCGCAGCGTTCCGGATACGAGCAGTTGCGTGTCGGCATTGAAACCGACCTGCACGCCAGCTTCGACATTAACGGTGGAGCCCGTCGGGATGGTAATATTCTGGCAGATTTGATAGGGGCTGTTTGCCAGCGTCCAGGTGACGGTCTGTCCAGGGGCAGGAACCGGCGGCGCGTTGCATGAGGTCGCTGGCGTCTTCTGCTGTAGACGCCGGGATTGCGCGGTTGCAGTGAAGCCCGTGAGCGACGCCAGGAGGAACATCAGCACGAATATTGTTGTTGCTTTCATGTGGCGTTTGTTGTGCGGATTCACGTGTTTACAATACGTCGGTTCCAACATTCGATTTTACGATCGCAACATCCATTGCGTTGATCGTGGCGATTGCGAAACCGCTGTCCATTTCTTTGCCTTTAACGTGCCGCCGGAAAATCGGGAAGCGAAGCGCGCGCGCGCGCCACATTGCGCGGAGGCGCAAGCACAGACGTGCCGGCTTGTGATTTCACGACCGCGACATCGGTCGCGTTGATGCTGCCATTGGCGTTCACGTCCGCGCGGAAGTTGGCGCCCGTCACCGGCTGACCGGCTTGCGCTTTTGTCTGCGCGACATCGGTCGCGTTAACCGCGCCATTGCCGTTCACGTCGCCAGCCAACAGCCGCACGGTCACCGTCGTATCGGGCAGAATCTGTGCGAACTGATCAGTCACGCCGCTCAGGTTGACGGTGAGCAACTGCGCATTCACGACCCCGCTGAGGTTCACGGTCATGGTCTGGCCGGAGAACGTGGGCGTGCCGGAGATGCTCCCGATCCCGCTGGTCACAGTCGCGTTGCCGCTGACCAGGCTGTTCGTAAACGTGAAGACGAAGGTGTGAGTGCCGCCGCTGCTCCGGCCTTCCACCGCGGGCGTTCCCGAGAGCGGGAGCTCGACGTCGAAGGTGCCGGCGCCGCCGTGGGTCTTGCGAGAGACGGCCGAGACGAATTGCAAGGCTTGCGGCGTGTTACCGATCATGATTTGCACGACACCCTCGGACGCAGTGCTGGCCCAAAGGTTGCCGTTACCGTCGAATTCCACTGCTACCACCTGCCAATGAGTAAGTGGTGAATTCTCTGTCGTGTAGTGAGTCCACGTTGTCCCGTCGAAAGTGCTAACGCCGCCGGTGTACGGAAAGGTGCCGCCTTGATTGTTTGCGATCGCGATAAGTCCATCGCTTGCGCGACGCGCCACGTCAGCGACAACCGTGCCGGGCATGCCGGTATTGGCCTGGTTGTAAGTGGTCCAGGTCGTGCCGTCGAATCGCACCAGTCCAGCGTAAGTGCCCGCCCAGATGCCGCCGGTGGGGTCGGCCTCTACGTCAACCATTCCGTTGCTCGGCAGAGGCGTATTGCCGGTGTCGTATTGGGTGAAGGTCGCGTTGTTTCCCGGCGCGAATTTTCGGAGACCGAAATCGGAAGCGACCCACAGGTTGTTGTCGGTGTCGACCGTCAGCGCGTTCACGTAGTTGGCGCTATCGCTGAAACCCGGACTGAGCAGAACGCGATTCCAGTTCGTGCCATCGAACCAGCAAACGCCGGAGCCACGAGTGCCCACCCAGGTCGTGCCGGCGCGTTTCGTGATCGCGGTCACGCCCGAAGTGTCGAGGTTGGAGTTCTGCCAATTCCAAAAGCCGGTGAACTCGCCAGTGTTGGAATCCCAGCGCCCGACGCCGTTGCCACCCATCCAGAAGATGCCGTTAGCGTCCTCGAAAACGGAATACATCGGTTCATTACCAGCCCACGGGTACGGCTCCGACAGATCATTATGATTACCCCAGTTACGCCAGTGCGTGGCGGCATTAGGCGCTCCGTTGCTGCCCAGCATCCGCGAAAGCCCGCCTTGGCCGGAGGCGAACCACATGTTGCCGCTGCTGTCGCGCCGGATCTTCTCGATGAAGTAATCGGGCAAGCCGGTGTTGAAGACGTTCATGCGCGAGAGCAACTGGCCGGCGGCGGTGTAATGCCGCACCGTGCCGAGGGTGCCGTTGCCCCCGTAGTTATTGATCCAAATGTCGCCGTTCGGCTGGCCGATGACAGAACGAGGAATGTTGTCGGCATCCGCAAAGAACACCGGATTATCGTTGATCATTTTGTAAACCGGGCCTTCGAAGGC
The DNA here is from genome assembly GCA_038258815.1 of Chthoniobacterales bacterium. Taxonomy (GTDB): domain Bacteria; phylum Verrucomicrobiota; class Verrucomicrobiia; order Chthoniobacterales; family UBA10450; genus JACCTI01. The sequence continues at coordinate 66,765 of JBBSPM010000018.1, read as the reverse complement.
TGAGACATAGACCACGCCGTCCCGGTCCGTCCCCAAACCGGTGATCGTAGAGCCAACGGTGGACCAGTTTTGCCAGGACGAGCCGTTCCATTTCCAGAGGCCGCTCGAAATTGTAGCTGCCCAGACATTGCCTTGAGAATCCTGGAGCATGTCGTCCAGGATCGGCGCGCCGTCATGCAGGGTCCCTGAACTGCCGACGAATTCCATCATGCCGGTCGCGTTACTCATCGAGACAAAGATGTGATCGTTGTTGCCCACCGCGACCGACGCTGGCCTCAGGCCGGGACTGATTTGCGTCCACAGATTGGTGGCTGGGTTGAATTTGAAAAGTCCGCCGCCCCCATTGGCGCTGGCGTTGGAGATCCAGAGGTTGCCTTGACTGTCGATCTCGAGCGAGCGTACCTCCGTTAGGAGCAACGGCGAATTGGCTGGCGTGTAAGTGAACCACATCTGCTCGGGAGGAATTGCGTTGGGACGAAAGCGCGTGAGCCCGCCGTCGCTGGCCAACCACAGGGTGCCGTCGCTGCTGAACTTCATGTCGTTCAGATAAGGCGACGGGATCGGATGTTGCACGCTGGACCAGACTTTCCATGCGCCGGTGTCGAAACCGCCACCCGGCAGGGGATGATAATCAAGTTGGTCGGCCGAAAGCATCGCCAGACCGGATTCGCCCCAGAACGGCGACCGGCCCCCAATCCAGAGATTGCCCGCAGGATCGAATCCCATGACCCGGACTTCGGTTCCGGGCACGCCGGTCGTGCTCGGCTTCACGATGTTAAATTGCGGCGTCTGTGCGAGCACCGTGAGGCTGCACGAAGTGAGGAGCACCAGGATTGAGAGAATTTTTTTTGGGCTCATTGGATCGTTTCTTTCTTCGAGGGAAATTTGAGGCCGACCAACCAACGCGTCTGCTCAGGAATTGCTTTTCTTGCCCTGCCGGATTTTCGCTACCGCTACGGGTTGGTTCATGAAAGTTTTGGTTGTGCGGCGAGGAGAATAACTGCAGTTGACTGCAGTCCGTATTCCACGCAAGGCATGAAAAGTAACGACGTTGTTACTTTCCCTCCGCTCTTTCGAATGCGTTGCGGCGATGTCAGCGCCCCTGGATCGAGGCGATCGTTTCGATCATGCGCTCGCGCATTTTTTCATCCGGCAATTTGCCTGCGCCAGCCTGCATGTTGTCCACGAGATGCTTCGGGTTGCTCGTCGCGGGAATTGCGCAGTTCACCGCGGGATTGGCCACGATCCACTTCAGGAAAAATTGCGCGGCGTGATCTGCAACGCCATCCTCGACCAGAGCATTCACGCCGCGAACATGAGCGAAAAAGAAGCGCTCGATCTGATGATGAAGGAAGGCTTCCAGCAGGAGGGCGAAGCCGTCGCAAAGTGGAAACGCGCGCGCCTTTCCTCGACGCAGCTCTCCACTTACTTCGTCGGGGTCACAGAACATCTCGACCTGCGTGAGCGCGCGAAAAAGAAGGAAGGCGAGAAGTTCGACCTGAAGAAGTACAACGACCAAGTCCTTTCCTACGGCAGTCCACCCGCGAAGTATGTGCGCGAGCTGATGGGGTTGTAGAAATCCGACCATACATTTGCGACCCGCAGGCGGAGGCTTCGTAGCACAGGCATCTTGCCTGTGGGGACATCGGGCGTCTCGCCCGATGAATAAATCTACGTTGGCGCAACTGAAACAGTGACCGGGCAAGATGCCCGATCTCCCCACGGGCGAGACGCCCGTGCTACGGCGGTAAAGCGAACGCGGAATGCCTGACTTCCATTTACAATCCGCGCGAAGCGCAGCAAACTCCGCGATGCCTCAACTCGCCAGTTGGATTCGCCCAAAGGACGAGCCGTACTTCGCTCGCGTCTTCGCCGCGCATCCCGAGGTTGTGATCCGAAACGCCGCGCAAGGCCCGGTGGCGATGGCGGAAATGGATGGCTTGCTTTTGACGGGCGGCCCGGATGTCGCACCCGAGTTTTTGCATCAGGAAGTTACCGATCCATCCATCCTCGATGTTGATATCGACCCGGCGCGCGATCGCTGGGAATTCCAGGCAACGAAGGAAGCACTCGCGCTGGAGCTGCCCATCCTCGCCATTTGCAAAGGCATGCAGCTCTTGAACATCGCGGCTGGTGGAACGCTGCATCTCGATATTCCCGGCCATAACGATCCCGCGATGGAAAACGCGGACGTCCAACCACTCCGCACCGATCGCGCGGCGGCCCATCGTTTCGAGAAAGTGAACAGCTCCCATCATCAAGCGGTCGATCGCATAGCCGACGGCTTTGAAGTGGAAGCTTGGTCGGCAAGCGACGACATCATCGAGCAAATGCGAATGAAGAATTATCCCTTCGCGCTCGCGGTGCAGTATCATCCCGAGCGCGGCGGCGAAATTTACGCGCCGCTTTTCGCCGACTTCGTCTCGCGCATGAAAGCACGTCAACCTGCCTAACGAACCATCGTCCATGTCCTCCCCGCAAAACACCATCGCGATCGTTTACGATTACGATCAAACCCTGAGCCCGAGCTACATGCAGGACGAGGTGGTTTTCCCCGCCTTCGGCATCAACAAGGACAGCTTTTGGCGCAAATGCACCGAACTCGTGCGTGAGGGCGGCTACGACAGCGAACTCGCCTACATGAAGGTGTTGCTCGACACGCTGGGGATGGATCGGCCCACCAATGCCGAGCTGAAAGCGCTGGGCGCGAATCTGAATTACTACAAAGGCTTGCCCGAGATGTTCGAGGAGTTTTCGCACGGTCTCCTCACCGAGGAACACGTCCTCCACGGCATCCAGGTCGAGCATTACATCATCTCCTCAGGGATGAAGATTTTGATCGAAGGCAGCCGCATCGCGCCTTTTGTGCGTGCGATTTTCGGCTGCGAATTTGCCGAGGATGGCGAAGGCCGGATCACGTTCCCGAAGCGGGTCATCAGTCACACGCAGAAGACGCAATACCTTTTCCGGATCAACAAAGGCCTGCTCGATATGTCGCAGGACGTGAACGATCACATGGACCCAGCGATTCGGCCGATTCCGTTTCCGAACATGATTTACCTCGGCGACGGGCCGACCGATGTGCCGTGTTTCACTGTGATGCGGAAGAACGGCGGCGAAGCCATCGCCGTCTATAACGCCGACGATCCCGCGCGCGCCGGCTTTAAGAAATGCTATCAGCTTTCCACCCACGCCGATCGTGTTCGCCATATCGCGCCGGCGGATTATCGGCCGGGCACGCACTTGCGCATGCTCCTCGAGCAGATGGTGGAGGAAACCGCGAATCGCATCGTGCTCGAGCGCCGCACCGCGATCGAGACCGGCACCGTCCGCGCGCCGAAGCATTAGCGGGAGGGCGGATTCAAATCCTGCGTAGCACAGGCATCCTGCCTGTGGGGAAATCGGGCGTCTCGCCCGGTTGGTTGGTGCGCAACTCTGTGACCGGGCAAGATGCCCGCTCGCCCCACAGGCAAGATGCCTGTGCTACGTCGTCCAGTTCCTCTTCCGCCATTGAGTTGAACGCTGCTTCGCGTGTGGTAAAAACGGGGATGCCGAAGCTGCGTTTTACGAAGATGAATGGCGCGGGCAACGACTTCGTCATGCTCGACAATCGGTTAGGCGATCTCCACTTGGAGCGCGCCCAAATCGCGCGGCTGTGCGATCGCCATCGCGGCATCGGTGCCGACGGCGTGCTCGTGCTCGAACGGCCGTCGAACGGTGCGGATTTCCGCATGCGCTATTACAATGCGGACGGCGGCGAAGCGGAAATGTGCGGCAATGGCGCGCGTTGTTTTGCTCGTTATGCCAATCACGTCGAAGGGCCTCTCGACTCGCTCTCCTTCGAAACTCTGGCGGGCGTGATCTCAGCTGAGCTGCAAGGCGAGAGCGTGACCTTGCAAATGAGCGAACCGAAGGATCTGGCGCTTGATCTGCGGATCACGGTTCTGGACGAAACCGTCTCCTGTCATTACGTCGACAGCGGCGTGCCGCACGTGGTCGTTCCCGTAGCCGACATCGCCGCGATTAATGTGCGCGAAATCGGATCAGCCATTCGACAGCACGAAAAGTTTTCACCCCGCGGCGCCAACGTGAATTTTTTCCAGCAGCGCGGGCCGCAGAGCATCGCAATCCGCACCTACGAGCGCGGCGTGGAAGACGAAACGCTGGCCTGCGGGACCGGCGTGGTCGCGAGCGCGTTGATCTTCGCCGCGACGCAAAATGTCTCCGGCCCCATCGCGGTTCTGGTCAAAGGCGGCGATGAATTGACCGTCGATTTTAGCCGACAAAGCGGCGGTTTCTCCGGCGTCACGCTCAGTGGTCCAGCGGACTTCGTCTTCGAAGGAACGGTCGAATTATGAGCAACCGATGGAGCCAACGCGCCCTCGCGCCGAAGATTGCTTCGCGCCACGAGACTTCGGCCCGAGGGCGGGCCGGCTCCAACCCTTCCTAAAGATGTTCCGCGGCACCTATACAGCACTCGTTACTCCATTTCGCGACGGCCGGATCGACGCGCCAGCGTTCGAGAAACTGATCGAAACGCAGATCGCAGCCGGCATCAACGGCATCGTCGCGATCGGCACCACCGGCGAAAGCCCCACGCTTTCGCACGATGAAAAAGAGCAGGTCATCCGCCTCGCGGTCACGATCGCGCAAGGCCGTTGCCAGGTACTCGCCGGCACCGGTTCCTATTCCACCAGCGAAGCCATCGCCGCCACGCAGGCCGCCGAAAAGCTCGGGGTAGACGGCGCGCTCGTCGTCTCGCCGTATTACAACAAGCCCAGCCAGGAAGGCCTTTTCCGCCATTTCCAGGCGATCGCGCAGGCGACGAAGCTGCCGATCATGCTCTATAACATTCCCAGCCGTTGCGGGGTCGATATCAGCGCGCCCATCGTCGAGCGGCTGGCCTTGGACAGCGGGAACATTGTCTCCATCAAGGAAGCGAGCGGCAGCGTGGAACGCGTGAGCGATCTGGCGGCACGGATGCCGCGCGAGTTCACCATCTTGAGCGGCGATGATGGATTAACGCTGCCGTTTCTGGCCGCCGGCGCCGTCGGGCTGGTGAGCGTGGCCTCGAATCTTTTGCCGGTGGAAGTGTGCGGGCTGGTGGAAGCCTTTCGCAGCGGTAACATCACGCTCGCGCAGCAATGGCATCGCCGGCTTTCGCCTTTGTTTAAGGATCTGTTCATCGAGCCAAATCCCGTGCCGGTTAAAACCGCGCTGGCGTGGCGCGGTGAGATGGCGATCGAAGTGCGCTTGCCGCTTTGCGAAATGACGCCGGAGAACGAGGCGCGTTTGCGCAAGACGCTGGATGCTTTCGAAACTGCTAACGAATGATTGCGCAAGCGATTTCTCCCTCCGGGGAGCGCGGGCGCCCCGCCCGCCGTTTGAGGCGCCCCGCCTCAAGCTTCGAGGACGCCCCAGCTTTTCGGATTCTGTTACATCCTGAGAGTGTCGCGCGAGGCGCACGACACAGCGGGCGCGGCGCCCGCGCTCCCCGGAGTTTTCGCTCGGTTCCCTAACGACAAAATGAAACCGTTGCGCGTGGCTTTAATTGGAGCGAACGGGCGAATGGGGAAGGCAATCGCGCAAGCCACCGCGGCCGATGACAGGTTTGCCATCAGCGCCAGTCTCAATCGCGGCGACGCAGTTGCGCCTTCTCTGAACGACTCGGACGTCGTGATCGATTTCAGCCACGCGGATTCGACGGAGGACGTTTGCGCGGCCTGCATCGCGTCGCACAAACCACTCGTCATTGGCACGACGGGACACACGAAGGCGCAGCTCGCCTTCATCGACGAGGCCGCGAAAACGGTGCCGGTTGTGCTGGCCGCGAATTTCAGCGTGGGCGTGAACACGCTCTTTTGGCTCACGCGCAAGGCCGCGGCGTTGCTGGGCGAGAATTTCGATCTCGAGATTGCGGAGACGCATCACCGCTCGAAGAAGGACGCTCCCAGCGGGACGGCCAAGCGGTTGGCAGAAATCCTCTGCGAGGTGCGCGGACTCGATTACGACAAAGATGTCGCGCACGGACGGGAGGGATTGATCGGTGAACGCCCCGCGAACCAGATTGGAATGCATGCGATCCGCGCCGGCGATGTGGTGGGCGAGCACACGGTCGTTTTCGCCGCGACAGGGGAGCGTTTGGAGCTGACGCACAAGGCGGCCAGCCGCGAGACGTTTGCTGTCGGTGCTCTGCGCGCCGCGCAGTGGCTGCAGGGAAAACCGGCAAAGCTCTACAGCATGGAAGACGTGCTTGGTCTCTAACGCCTTCTGATGAGCGCGACGCCCCCGTTTGTCATCCTGAGCCGCGCAGACGGTCGAAGGATCTCTCAATCGCTCTGTCGGCCACGCGAACCAGAATCGGTGTGTTCGCCATTGCGACGGGGAGATCCCTCGGCGCGCTGCGCCAGCCTCGGGATGACGGGCGAGCGTCGGTCGTACCTCCGGCGATGAGAGCAGGTGTCGCGTTCGGTTCCAATCTCGGTGATCGCCTCGGTCATCTGCAGGCGGCGAGCGCGGAAGTGATGTGCATTGAAAAATTAGAGCCGCCTATCCAAGTCTCCGCGATTTACGAAACCGAGCCGGTCGATTGCGACGCGGCCGCGGGAAAATTTCTCAATGCCGTGATCGAAATCGGCTACACGGGCGACGCGATGGAACTCTTGCAACGTCTCCGCGAGATCGAGAAAAAACTCGGCCGCCCATCGCGTCGTGAGCGCAACGCGTCCCGCACCCTCGATCTCGATCTCCTCTACTTCGGCGACGCACTCCTCTCCACGCCCGAACTCGAGCTGCCCCACCCGCGCATGACGACGCGGCGGTTCGTGCTCGCGCCGCTGGCCGAAATACGCCCCGACCTCGTCCTCCCTTCGCAAAAGAAAACCGTCACCGAACTCCTCGCGGCCTTGCCTGATCGTTCGCCCTTGGTGCGAACGTCCTTGCAGTGGTAGCGTCCTCGGCCATGCAAGATTTCCGCGAGAAAAAGCGGCGCGGTGAGCGGATCACTTCCCTCACGGCCTACGATTATCCGACCGCGCGTCTGCTCGATGAAGCGGGGATCGATATCATTCTGGTTGGCGACTCGTTAGGCATGGTGGTCCTCGGTTTTGAAGACACCACCGAAGTGACGCTGGATGTGATGCTGCACCACACGCGCGCCGTGGCGCGAGCGGTGAAACGCGCGCTCTTGGTGGCGGATTTGCCGTATGGCACCTACGAGACGGCGGCCGAGGCGGTGAAAAACGCACGCCAGTTGATCGAAGCCGGTGCGCAGGCGGTGAAGCTGGAAGGCGGCGCGAGTCACGCGGAGCAAATCCGCGCGATCGTCGATGCCGGGATTCCGTTAATGGCGCATATCGGCATGCTGCCGCAAAGCGTTCGCAAAGAAGGCGGCTACAAGTTGAAGGGCCGCACCGAGGCGGAAGCGAAGGTTCTCTTGACAGACGCGCTCGCGGTGCAAAAGGCGGGTGGGTTCGCCGTGGTGGTGGAAATCGTGGCCGCGGAGACGACGCGCCAGATTACGGAAGCCTTGGAAATCCCGACGATCGGGATCGGCTCCGGTGAAAGCTGCGATGGCCAGATTCTCGTCACGCACGATCTCATCGGGCTCTTCCCGTGGTTCGTGCCCAAGTTCGTGAAACCGGAAGCAGACGTCGCGAGCGAAATTCGGAAAGCCGCGCAGGCGTTTATCGAGCGGACCCAGAGCGGGATCGGGTAGCGCAGGCCGCCAGCCTGCTGGTCTCGGCAGCTTGCCGAGACGAACTTCGTTTTGCTTCGCTGCGCGGATGTTGCCGGCAGGCTGCCGGCAACTGCAGGTTGGCAGCGCTGGTAGCCTGCGCTACCCAACGACTGCCGCTTCGCGCACCTCGTGCTCATAGCAGCGCAGAATGCTGGAGCCGAGCTTCTCCACGTCCGCGCCGTAAACGTGAATCGAGACGGCAACGTGATCGCAGGAATTCTTCACGCGATGGATGTCGCCCGGCGGCACCAGCGCCACGACCGAACCGATCGCGTTCACGCTGTGATCGGTCACGACCAGATGTCGGTCTAACTCATCGCCTGCGAGACGGTAGGTAATTTCATCTTCCTCGCCCTGATGGACGCCCACCACGCACCAGGAAACGTGGTCGTGGATCGCGGTGTCCTGCCCCGGCAGCCAGACGAGCGCGACAATCGAAAAGCTGCCACCCGGTTCGACATGCAGGATGTGGCGACAATAGGCGCACTCGTCCGGCGTCTTCTGTTTCTCCGTGAGGAGATCCGGCAGCGCGAGGTGAGGCTGGAGTAACTCCGCGACCGCTTTTCCAGCGCGGCTGGGATCAGTTTCCGACTGCACGACCGCGCGCACCGCAGCGATCAAGCGATCGAGCGCGGCACTGTTTTCCTGCGTGGGCGTGGAAACGGGAAGAGTCATGACATTCCAATCCAAGGGGCAGTGTGAACCAAAACCCACTCGAAAACGAGCGCAAAGGTAGGGAAGCCTGTAGCCACGTCGCTGCGCGACGTGTGAGAGCGGCGTAGAGGGAACTAGCCGCGTCCGACTCTCGAATCACGCCTCCCCCGCACGTCGCACAGCGACGTGGCTACAGGCAGCAGCGACGTGGCTACAGACCTTTTGGGAGCCATTCCCCGCCATCCGTGCGAAGTAGATAACGAGCACTCGCTCGTCCGCATGTCCGTCACCACCATCATCAACGTCTCCAATCGCCTCCCGGTCACCGTCGGGAAAAAGATCACGAAATCTTCTGGCGGCCTCGTCGCCGCGCTCGAAGGCCTCTCGCCCGAAGAATACAAACTGAAGTGGATCGGCTGGCCTGGCGCGACGGTTAACGACACCGCCCGACAGCAAGAGATCGAGGATATCCTTGGGCGCGAACACGGCTGCATCCCCGTCTTCCTGAGCAAAAAGGAAGTCGCCGGCCATTACGAAGGCTTCTCGAATTCCAGCGTCTGGCCGCTTCTCCACTACATGCCGAATTTCATGCGCTACGACCCCACCTGGTGGGAGCAGTATCGCATCGTCAATCAGCGCTTTGCCGACAAAGTCCTTTCCATGGCGAAGCCGGGGAACCTCGTCTGGGTGCACGATTACCAGCTCATGCTGATGCCCGCGATGCTGCACGAGCAGATGCCGGAACTGAAGATCGGATTCTTCCTCCACACCCCGTTCCCGTCCTTTGAAATCTTCCGCTGCCATCCGAAGCGGCGCGAAATCCTGGCCGGCATTCTCGGTGCGGACCTGATCGGGTTTCACACCTTCGGTTACATGCGGCATTTCCGGAGCACGGTCCTGCGCTTGCTCGGCTTCGAATCCGAAATGTCGCGCATCCGGCGCGACGACGGTCACATCAGCGCGCTCGGTGTTTACCCCATCGGCATCAACGCCAAAAAATTCGACGAAACACTCGACTCGCCTGAGTTCGCGAAGCGGCGGGAAGAATTGCGCGCCACCGATTCCGGCAAGCGTGTCGTCCTCTCGGTCGAGCGGATGGATTACACGAAGGGCATCCTCCATCGCCTCGATGCGATCGAGCATTTCCTCGCGGAAGCGAAAGACCACGACGCGATCAAGTTCATCTTCGTCAGCGTCCCATCGCGCGAAGAAGTGACCGAATATCAGGACCTGCGCGCGGAGGTGGAATCCCGCGTCGGCCGCATCAACGGCCACTACGCCACCCTCCAGAGCAGCCCGATCCGTTTCATCCATGGCTCGGTCGCGTTCGTCGATCTCTGCGCGCTCTACGCGAACGCCGATATCGGCCTCGTCACCCCGCTGATCGACGGCATGAACCTGGTCGCGAAAGAATTTATCGCCTGCCAGCGCGATCACGCTGGCGTCCTCATCTTGAGCGAGTTCGCCGGCGCGGCCGAAGAGTTATCGAACGCCGTCCTCGTCAATCCCTACGACGCGCGCGCCGTCGCGCAGGCCATCACCGATGCCCTCGCCATGCCGGCGGAAGAACGCCGCGCTGCCAATCAGCCCATGCGCGAACGCGTCCTGAATTACGACGCGCAACATTGGGCGCGCGTCTTCATTCAAAGCCTCATCGAAACCGCCGAGGCCGCCCCGCTCACCACGCAGCAGATCGGCGACGTCGTCACGCAATTGCGCGCAGCCGCCGCGAAACCGATCGCGCTCTTCCTCGATTACGACGGCACCCTGCGCGAGATCGAGCGCGAAGCCGATGCCGCCAAGCCCACGCCCGAAATCATCGAGCTCCTGCGCGAGCTGGGCCAGCATCCGAACTTCGACGTCACCATCATCAGCGGCCGCAAGAGCGACGCGCTGGAAGGATGGTTCGCCGAGCTGCCCTTCAACCTCGTGGCCGAGCACGGCGCCGCCATTCGCCACCGCGGCCAGCGCGAGTGGACCCAGATGGTGCGCGGCCTCAATCTCAGTTGGAAAAACGACCTCCGGAAAGTGCTCGCGCAATACGAGCAATCCACCCCCGGCAGCTCCGTCGAGGAAAAGAACACCTCCCTCGTTTGGCATTACCGAAAGACCGATCCCGAGTTCGGCGCCTGGAAAGCGAACCAGCTCGTACACGAGCTCGGCGTCCTGATGGCGAACCAGCAGGTCAGCGTGCGCCACGGCCGCAAAATCGTCGAAGCCACCGCCGCCCAGATCTCAAAAGGCGCCGCCGTCCGCCTCTTCCTGGAAGATAAGAAATACGCCGCCATCCTCTGCGCCGGCGACGACTCGACCGACGAAAGCATGTTCGAGATCGCCGCCCCGAACTTCATCTCCATCAAAGTCGGCCGCCAACCTTCCCGCGCGCGCTACCGCCTCAGCGGCCCGGCTGAGTTCCGGAAATTCTTGAGGGATGCGCTGCTGGCTCGTGCTTAGACAGGATTAACAGGATTTTGCAGGATTCCGATGTGGAATCAGGAAGGTAGGAAAGCAGGATGGGGAAAGCCCTTTGATGTAGACGCCTCACTCCGTTGAGGCGTTGGGAGCATGTCGCCGCAGCGACCCGCAGCGACCCGCAGCGGGCAGGCAGTGGAAAGCGGAAAGGAGGGCAGAAATTATTCTGCCCCTCACTCCACCAAACTTACTCCGCTCAGCAGATCGAACAGCGGATCGTTGATGTAGAAGTTTGTCTTGCCCATCTTCCGTTTCCGCAAGAATCCGGCGTCTGTAAGTTGGCCTAGATACTTCGCCGCGGTGATCCGGGAGACGCCGAGTTCGTTCTCCACAAATTCGATCTTCGTATAGGGATAGCGGAAGAGATTGTTCAATAAATCCTGGCTGTAAATCTTCGGCAGCTCTTCCCGGATGCCGTGCTTCGTTCGCAGCATGAGATCGCGCAGACGCTTCACCAGTCCGGTGGCGCTCCGCGAGGTCACCGCCACCCCGCGCAGAAGATAAAGGCACCATTCCGCCCATCGACCCTCATCACGCACGGTTTGGAGGAGCTGGTAGTAATCTGGCTTCGTCGTGGTGATGTAGCGGCTGAGATAAAGCACCGGCAGATCCAGCAGCCCGTCGCGCTGCAGCATCAATAGATTCAAAATGCGGCCCGCGCGTCCGTTGCCGTCGTAGAAGGGGTGAATGCTCTCAAATTGGTGATGTGCGATGGCCATCCGCAGCAACGGATCCAACCCGTCTTCGGCATGAATGAAATCAATCAGATTGCCGGTCAGCGACGCCACCGCGGCCGCATCCTGCGGCGGCTCATAGATAACCTGCCCTGTCGTTTCGTTTTTTAAAACCGTGCCCGGAAGCTTTCGCAATCCGGCCCGGTTTTGTTCCAGCTCGGCCTGCACCGCGAGCAAGGTCTCCAGCCGAATCAAGCCAGTGGTCCGCACCGCTTCGTAGCCGACTCGGAGCGCAGAGACGTAGCGCCGCACCTCCTTCGCCGCCGGGGAAGCGGCGGAGTCCCTTTGCGAGGAGTAAATCTCATCGTGCGTGGTGATGATGTTCTCGATTTCCGAACTGTCTTTCGCTTCCTGAATGCCCAGCGTATCGAGCAGAATCCCTTGGTTTGGGAGTGATTCGCACAACCCCTTAAGCTCCGCTAGGTGCCGATGCGCTTCGGTCAACGCGGCCCAAACCTCCCGCGTCTCGAGCGATGCGAGGCTCTTGAGAGGAAGTGGTGGGAGAGAAGACATGTATAGCAAATCGTCATTTCCTTATCACGTCTCCAATGACATGTAAAGAAGACGGCGATTTCTTTACATGTCCGTCATGCCTCCGCATGTATCCGCTTCGCTGCGTCGAGGCGCGCCGCAGACCCGGATCGATGCCTACCGCACCATCGTCAACGGGTCGCAGCAGACCAAGGCGCAAAAGACCAGCCTTACCAGCACGCTCGCGACGGAATTCGACCGCGCGCTAATGTTGTTGGAAGACCTGATCGACGGGTTGATGGAGCAGCTCAAAGGCGACGGCAGCTCATTCTACGACGACTACCATAACGCCCGCAAAATCATCGACAACTTCGGCCCCGGCAAAAAAGACGACGGCACCCCGCCGCCGACTCCGTAACGCCAGCGCAGCGGGTTGCTCGTCCTCGCACGGGCGATCCGCTAGTCGAGTCATTCACTCTCACGCCCTCAATCACCGAGGGCCAGGGCGGGGGTCACCGGCGGGTGATATTGGATCGAATTATCCAACTCTCCGAAAACGGGCAGAAAAAAAATAACGCTCGCCAAGCGCCTTCTTCAAACCGTCTGCACTTTGGTCGTCTCCTCGCCGAATTGGCTGATCACGCGGACCGCGATCTTTTGGCCTTTTTCGACCTTAAAAGGACGGCTGACGTGGCCGTAAGCGCTGGCAAAGGCTTCGTCGTCGATCTCGATCTTAAGGGTTTGCTCGGCTTTCCTTTTCGTCGAGGCGAGGGCGAGGTTGCTCAGCCCCTTTTTCCAGGCGTTGAATTCGTCTTTGTCGCCGCCGCAGAAGAAGACCTGGCGGACGACGAAATTGGAGCCGTCGTAGTTGTCGTCCAGCATCCAGTAGTTGATGTCGTGCACGTCGCGCGATTTCACTTCGTCTCTTACCGGATCATAGATATCTAGGCCGGCGATCTCGATTTGGACCTCACGCAAAGGCGCCAAGGCGCTAAGTCCAAATGCCTCCTTTTTCCCGCTTTGCGCCTTTGCGTCTTTGCGTGAGAACTCCAGGAGGCGAATATCGGGCTCGCCGATGGTGACGAAGCTGGCGGATTTGGCCACGCGTTTGAGGAGGCCTTCTTGAAGGAGATCGTCGTGCATGCGCACGATGCTGGCGCGGAAGGAGCCGAAGTCGCGCGTGGTGATTTCCTGCAAGCCACTCTCAAAGGAAAAACCGAGGATGAGGAGCCAATCGCCATCGCGTTTGTCGCGGCAGGCTTTGATCGCTTCGTTGACCGCTTGTTTACTAACGGTGCCGAACTTCGGGCCGATGTAGAGGTAGGCTTTTCGTTCGATTTCGGATTTCGGATTTCGGATCGCGGATTGCGGATTGCGGATTTGGCGGCGGGAACATACCAGCCTTCGGCGTGGAGGCGGGCGTCGGAGAGGCGGTCGATGCGGGTAAATTTGACCGCTTCCTGTTTGTCGCCGGTTTTGACTCCGGCGTGGCGCAGCTCTTCGAAGATGCCGTCCTCGAAACCGGCCAGCTCCGTCTCCGCTTCGCGCTGGCGGGCCAGCTCTTCAGGTGAGATCGGCTCGTAGTTCTGGAGCGTCTCGACCGTGAGCGGCCCGGCTACTCGAAGCCGCTTCTTATCTTCGAGCGGCTGATCATAGAGCGTCTCCTCTGCCGGCGGCTCGTTGTTCGTGATGCTGCCGAGCGTGACGTGCGGGACTTTCTTGTAGATGAATCCTTGGCGCAGATCGCAGGTCTGCTGATCGTAGAGTTGGTAGTAAGGAAACGTGCCGGTCATCAACCGCGTCTTAGCGACGTTCAACGCGATGCGTGACGTATCCGTCGTGATCCAACGCCGTCCCCATTGCTCCGCGACGTACGCAGTCGTGCCGCTGCCGCAAGTCGGGTCGAGTACAAGATCGCCGGGATCAGTCGTCATCAACATGCACCGCTTTATTGCCTCTGTTGCTGTCTGGACGTTGTAAACTTTAGGATCGCTTCGGCTCTGAATCCCGCCGATGTCAGTCCAGACGTTGTTCAACGCGAATGCAGGGAAGTCCTCAAGAAAGCGAACATAACCCAGAGTGTTCTTTAACGCTTGAAGCCTGCCAGCTTGTTTCAACAGAGCCATGCCTTCCTCGTTTGTCTTCCAGCGGCTCCGCTCGTTCGGCAGGAACTCCCGTCCCGAAACTTCGACAGGAAACCAACACGCTGCGCCTTCACGTTTTCTACGCCCCTCGCTCTGACTCATCAAATTATCAAGGCGGTAGATGCGTGATCCTTTCGGAAGAGTTTCAGAATCTGCCTTTTCTTCCTTGCTCATCGCGCGGCGAGTTCCATCAGGAAGCTCAACCTGATCGTATTTTTCGGAGCCCTCACCGCCGAATTTCTTTAGGCGGTATAGCTCGCGATACTTTGCTCGCTCCTTATTTCGGGCATACCAGACTATGTAATCTGCGGTCCCGGGAAGCATGACCACCGTCTGGCCGGAAGTCTTGGTGAAAGTGATCTGATTAACAAAATTCGCGCTCCCGAACACCTCATCCATCAAACACCTGACGAGGTGGACGTTTTCATCCGAGATCTGGACGAAGCAGGAGCCGGAATCGTGGAGGAGCTCGCGGGCGACGAGGAGGCGGTCGCGCAGGTAGCTGAGGTAGGAGTGAATGCCCAGCTCCCAAGTGTCGCGAAAGGCTTTGATCTGCTCGGGCTCGCCGGAGAGGGAATCGTCCTGGCCGTCGGTGACGGTGCGGTTGTTGAGGCGGAGCTGCCAGTTGGAGCCGTATTTGATGCCGTAGGGCGGGTCGAAGTAGAAGCATTGCACCTGGCCGGCCATGCCTTCGCGCTCGAGCAGGGAGGTCATGGCGAGGAGGCTGTCGCCCTGGATGAGGCGGTTCGTCCAGCCGTCGGAATGGGTGTAGTAATCGGAGACTTTGTCGAGTTCTTCGTGGGAGATGGCGTTGCCGAAAAGCTCGTCGGTGGTGAAGCCGGTGAGATCGGGCTTCTGCGCGCGATGAACGATTGGATTGCGCGGGAAGTCTTTCTGCTCCGGGGCGCCCTGCACTTTGGCGCTGGCGCTTTCGTAGCCGGCTTCCTCGGCGCTCGGGATGTGGGCGCGTTTTTCTCCTTTGTGCCGGAAGGCTTTGGCCGGTTTCTTCGGCTTGGGCATGGCAGCTAGGTGAAGAGGTTATCGAATTCGTTGTGTGTCCCAATCCAAAACCAGCGAATCGTATCGGCCTTTCTGCGACCAGCGGCGCGGATGTCGTTGTTGACGCGCACCGACCAAATAGCGCCTCGGTCGACCAGTTTCTTAAAGCGAAGCGAAGGATGACTCGGGTCGCTGCGGAACCGGGCAAAGGCACGCGAAGCTGCGCGTTGGTTTTCTGGGCCAAGCTGCGCGTGCAGACGCCAGAAATCGCCGTGGGTGCGGGAAATCAAAGCCGATCGAAATCCATCGGTTCCGTTTCCTCGTGTTCGATGGATTTGAGATAGGCTTCGAGCTTCGGGCGCGGGCGGGGATCGGCGATGATGCGCTCCCAGGCAGCGTCACCTTCGCTTTCGCCGGCCGCTGTCGCCTGGGCGCTGCGCTCCTTTACGAAGAGGACGAAATCGAGGACGGCGCTTTGCTTTTCGGGCGGGAGGGAAGCGCTTTCCTCCGCGATGCGCGCGGCGATGTCTGCAGTCTCTGTCTCGGACATGTGAAAAGCTTAGCTACATCGACGCCGGCTGTCGAAACCATTTAGGGCTGACTGGAATGGCACTAAATTAAGGCCGCTTTGGGATGCTTCCGGGGCGGCGCGCCGTCTGGCAGGATATCGCGGACGGACAGATCCGGGGAGCGCACGCTTGCAGCGTGCTGGTTCTCGCATTCTGCGAAAACGAACTTTCCGTGGAGCAAGGCAAGCCCCTCGTCGTTGAGAACAAGGAGGCGCGAGCCGGGACGAAAACTCATCAGCCGACCAAGCGACTGCGACCAGTCTTCCCGAGCCTCTTGCTTTTTTTTCCGTCGGGTCCCGCCTTACCATCGTAAGGGGACCGCTTGTTTCCCTGCAACGTCTTCGGCTCGAAGGCGTGATAATTTGTAATCACGAGCTTGCTGTTTAGCGCGTGTAACCGTGGGCGCCATGATCGAGGAATCAACGAACGCTGAGCGTAGTAGTCCTCCGCTTCTGTCCCGTCGCGCACGTCGACCCGCAGGACAGAGAGGCGCTCGCGAATGGTGACACCGGGCGCGATCACCAGGAAGTTATCGGCGAAACGGATGTCGCTGCTGTATTCCTGCCGGTTGTAGAAGTGGTAAGCGATCAAAGCCGCCATGACGACCGTCTTCCCGGTGCCGGTGGCCATCTTGAACGCGATTCGCGGGAGCCCTTCCTGAAGTGTCTGCGCCTCGGAAAGTTCGCGAAGAACGAAATTTCCAGCGTTCGATTTTTCCGCGACCTCGTTTATCCAAATGGCCGTCTCAATCGCTTCGCGTTGGGCGAAAAAGAGGCGGGTGGGGCGCTCGCCTAGGAACTAGTAGCTCAGAAGTTCGCGGGTGATTCGGGTGGTTTGCGGATACTCTTCTTTCCTCCACTTGCCGATCTCGGCCCGAATCCGATTCACAAGCAGCGGCGCATAGGTCGCTGACATCTCTTGCACACTCAGCAACTCCGTCTGAGCCTGCCGTACCGGCATGCTCTGCACTTCGCCTGTGAAAATTCGCCGACCCGGAACAACTCGCGCGTAATCCAACTCCCCACTCACGCCGGTGGAATAGTGTCGCACCGGTTCTTCGTAAGGGTTGTTTAGGATCGGGTTCTCGTCTGCCACTGCTATATTCTTACCGCAGGAGTGCTGGAAGAGAAGGGCAATCAGCGCGAACTCTCCGCGGCGGGAGTTTCACGCGGGTTGGTAAGAAACGCCAAGCTCGGCGGCGGTGGTCGCAAGGCGAGTGTCGAGGGTCCAAAGGGAATGGCGCGAAAGGCGGGCGGCGGCGAGCAGTTGCACGTCGCTCCAGCCAAGGCCACGACCGTAAAGTTGGTAGTTTTCCACCAAAGCGAGGCATTCCTCGGGCGATCCGGTCTTTGCCTTCGGGATGACCGCGAGCATGGCCAGAAAGTCGGCACGCCGGGGAAGATTCCCCGTGGCCAATTCGCCGATCACAACCCAATGGACACTGATGCGTTTGCGATCCAGGAGCGCTTTGAACTCGGCGTGACCGACGCGGAGATGGGCGATCCAGAGCGAGGTGTCGGCGAGGATCATTCCCGAGACGGCTTGGAGCGGCGCCGTGGTGGAGGATCGAGGGCAGGCATCGTGCCGCCGAGCGCCGCCAGCCGCTCATAAGCCTTGTGCTGAATGAGATTCTCGAGCGCGAGCCGGACCAGGGCTGTTTTCTCCTTTACGCCGGTGTACGCGCTCGCGGAGGCATATAAATCGTCATCGATATTGAGCGTCGTTCTCATGCATATCAGTATGCTGTTTAGATATGCGCACGTCAATGAGGCTTGTTCGGGATGAGCTAACATGCGCGGCTCAGATCGGAAGCAGGTGGAGTGCGGCTGCGCCCCCCGGGATGGCGGAGGGGTCGATCTTCCGGTCGAAAGTCACGAGCCGGCCCTGGTTTTTGACCGCAAGCGCGAGGAGATAGAAATCGGTGAGTTTCTTGGCGGAGGGAAGCTCGGGCAAGGCCCGGGAATCGGCCAGCGAAACCGCGTCGGGCCAGAACTGGTGGCCGGGGCTGGCCAGATAGCTCTGGAATTGAGTCCGCACGGCTTGCGGGGTGCCCGGCCCTCCTGGGAAGGAAGGATCGCCGACGATGCGAAGCAAGGCATTTTCGGTGATGGGGCAGGTGGCCCAGCCTTCGGACTGTGCCTGGGGGAAAAATTGAACGACGGCGGCATGGTGGGGATGATCCTCAACCATGAGTGCAATGAGGACATTCGCGTCCAGGAGGCAGATCATGGGCGCAGGTGCTGCCGGGATTTCTCGTCATCCTCGTCTTCCACGCGCTCTACGAGTTTTTGAAAGTCGTCCGTGGACATTTTCCGACCCGTACTCTTGAGGACAGGCAGTCCGAGCGAACCGATCTTGAAATGACTGTCCGGCACTTCGGATTCGCGCTGATCCAGGCCAATTTCCCGGCGCAATGACCGCGTGACGAGGTCTTTGAGGGTGGTACGACGCCGGGCGGCAACGGTCTTGGCCGCAATGAGTAGATCATCGGGGAGTTCGAGCGTTGTTTTCATATATGGGCGATCATATGGGAATATGGGTGGACGTCAAGTATTGGTCCGAACGCAAAGCCTACGGCGGGCAGGCTGTCCAACTTTTGAACCCTGAACCCTGAACCCTGAACCCTGAACTGCGGAGCCGCTCCGGTCAGATCCAGCGGCGGACGGTACGCTTTAGATCGAGGTAGGGCTGGCCGAATTTGGCTTCGAGGTAGCGTTCTTCGCGGAGGATGACGCCGTGGTGCAGGACGAGGGCGAGGGGGATGGCGAAAACGAGGGTTAGCCAGTCGTTGCAGAGGAAGCCGACGGCGACTTGGAGGAGGGTGAGGCCGAGATACATGGGATTGCGGGTGAAGCGGTAGGGGCCGGCGCGGACGATGAGGAGGGCGGGTTCGCGGGGGTTTACGTTGGTGCCGGCGAGTTTCATGGTGCGGGAGGCCCAGAGGACGAGCGCGGGTGCGGCGAGCGCGAGCGCGATTCCGATGATGAGGGATGGGCGGCGCTCTATCAGGCGGAGGTGGAAGAGGAAATGCGCGGCGATGCTGAGGCTGGCGTTGACGAGCCAGAGGAGCGGCGGGAAGGCGATGACGCCGGGATGATCTTTCGCGGCGGGGACGGTCATGGTGATTAGCGTCGGCGCAGGCGGTGCGTTCGGCAATGGGGCGAGGCTTTCGCGATCGGGGAGAGTCTGTAGCGGCGGTCTATGACCGCCGAGGGCGTGATTTGCAATTTGCGGTTTCGGCGGTCGCAGACCGCCGCTACAGGGGGCCGCGCTGGCTGGCGGCGTTGAAGACTCGGACTTCGGTGGTGAGCTTTCGGAGCAGGTCGGCGCGCGGGCGCGCCGAGTAGCGCAGGGCGATGTAGGTGTCGGTGATGCGCTCGATGCGGTCGGCGTGTTGTGGGATGAGCTTCGCGGCGCGGCGGGCGTAATCGGTGGGGCCTTCCGTGGGCGTGCGCGGGGCGCCGAGGCGTTCGGCTTTGCGACAGAATTTGCCGTAGAGAGTGCGGAGCGCGTCGGTGCGCGGGCGGGCTCGGAATTTTATCCAGAGGACATACGCCCCGAGGACGGCGGCGAGGACGGCGGCGAGCGCGAGGCAGTAGGTGAGGCCGCGGAGGGCGCCGAGATGCAGGCGGAAGCGGAGGGCGGTCTGCGTGTCGAGGTCGAAGGTCATGACGCGTGTGTCCCATGCGAAGCTGACGTTGTCCCAGACCTGTTGCGCGCTCTCGATCGTGCCCTGCCAGAAGTGGTCGCCGGATTTTTGCTGGCCGCTGCGGCGCTGGCTGCCTTGCGCCATGGCGGCGCGCATTTCGCGGAGGGAGCCGAGGCTGATGCGCTCGGGGGCGACGACGCTGGTGGGATCGACGCGCTGCCAGCCGGTGCCGGGCAGCCACACTTCGCACCAGGCGTGGGCGTCGGATTGGCGAACGAGGACGTAGTTGCCGTAGCGATTGAATTGCCCGCCGAGGTAGCCGACGACGACGCGCGCGGGGACGCCGGCGGCGCGCATGAGGGTGGCGAAGGTGCCGGCGTAGTGTTCGCAGAAGCCGCGTTTGCGGGTGAAGAGGAAATCGTTGAGCGCGGCGGAGCGGTCGCCTCCGTATTCGCCGGGCGAGAGGGTGTAGACGAAGCCTTGAGTGCGGAAGTATTCGAGCGCTGTCTGCACGATGGCGCGCGGATCTTTGCTGGGCTTGGTGAAATCGAGGGCGAGCTGGCGGACCTCGGGGCTGAGGGCGGGGACCTTGAGGAAGACGGACCATTCGCGTGGGCGGAGTTCGGTTTCGCTGGCGTGCGCGGCGGATACGACTTCGTAGCGGCGGAGATTTGTGACCGGGGTGAGGGAGCGGAGATAACGCGCGGGGGTGAGTCGGGCGCCGTCCGGGGCGGTGATCGGTCGGTCGAGGGCGAAGAGCCATCTCTCGGAGTGCGGTTCGAGAGTGATGCGTTGCCGAATGGTGGGGCCTGTGGCGGTATCGACGGCCGTGGGTTTTCCCAAGCCTTCGCCGGTTCGCCAATCGAGTCCGCCGCAATCTTCGAGGACGGCGCCGCGCCAGTAGAGCTCGGGAGCGCGGGGCATGTTGCCATCGGGGAATTCGGCGCGGAAGGCGGATTCCTCGGAATTGGCCATGGCGGCGACGGTGCCGGGCGCGAGGTTTCCGGAGAAGCCGACGGCGGACCCGGATTTTCCCGGCGCGGTGAGGAGGAGACCGCCGGTGCCGCGGGGGAAGAAGAGGAAGAGGAGGACGACGAGCGGGAGGGACTGGAGGAGGAGTTTGCCGGCGGTGCCGAGCGGCGACCACATTCCGCCGGTGGCGCGGCGGCGGTGGAATTGCACGAGCGCGGTGAGGAGGAGGGCGAATGTGACCAGCAGGCAGAGCGCGACGAGTAGGGCCTGCGACATGAGGAAGGCGGCGAGGCAGAGCAGCCAGCCGATCATGACGAGGACGTGGAAATCCCGCGCGGTGTGGGATTCCAAAATCTTCAAAGAAGCGAGCATGACCACGAGCGCGGCGCCGGGTTCGACCCCGCGCGGGGAGCCGAAGTGCGCGATGACGGCGCCGAGGGCTGCGATGGCGAGGACGATCTTCAGGGCGGTGGAACGAAGGCGCAGGTCGCGCTTTTCCATCGCAAATTTTGTCAGCAACGTAAGGAGGAAGATGGCGGGGACCCAGAGCGGAAGGGTGCCGATCATGGTGGGGACCAGGAACAGGAACGCGACGGCCAGCCAGAGAAGTGGCTGGCGTGGGATGACGGTGCTGTCTGGGCCGCGCTTCATTTGTAAACGGCGAGCGCTTGCAGGCAGCGGTGGTAGTGAGCTTCGCCGGAGGCGGCGGGGAAATCGATGCCGGGGAGGCGCAAGGCGTAACGGCGATGGGCGCGCTCGGCTTCGACAATCCAGAGCGCGAGTTGGGAGACGCGTTGCTCGGTCTCGGCGGTCGGGATGGCGGCGAAGTCGAGCAGCAGGACATCGTCGACTTCCACCGTGAATTGCTTCGTCATGAGCGGCGCACCGCGGGCGACAGCTTTCCAATCGATGTGCCGTTGCGATTCTCCGGGGACGAAGGCGCGGACGCCGGCGAAGTCGTCGCCTTCGCCGAGCAGGGTCTGGCGTCCGTTGGTGTGTGCGCCAGGTTGGTTCCCGGGGAGCGCGGCGTCGCCGGCGGGCTTCGGATAGACGCAGTAAAACTGCTCCGCCTTGATCGAGCGTTGGGCGCGGAGGAAGCCGAGCGGGTAGCTGCTCGTTAGGCAAACTTGCGCGAGCGAATACTCGCCGCGCGTGGGGACGGGGAAGCGAAGGCTGACGCGCGCGCCGCGGCCTGGCTCGAGCGCATCGACGATTTCCGGCTCGCTGTTTTTTCCCGGCAAGGTGAAGACGCAACCGTAGCGAACGCGGCGAGATTGGTTCACGACTTCGATCGGGGCGACGGCTTCCTGGCCGGCGAAGGCTGGCTTGATCGCTTCGGCCGTGACCTTGAGGCCGCTCAGGTTCGACGCGGTGTGCGGAATCGAGATGAGAAAGATCGAGACGGTGAAGAAGAGCAGAAGGTAGTTCGCGGGGTTGCCCTGGCTGGCCGCGCCATACCAGATCGTTCCGAGAACGAAAACGAGCGCGAGCGAAATGCCGGTGGGCAGCAGGCGCGGCCAACTCCGCGGCTTCATGGCACCGGGACGGTGCGCAGGAGCGCTTCCGCGAGGGTGCGTCCGCTCTGGCCGGGTTGCTGGAGATCGTGCCCCAAGCGATGCGCCATGACAGAGACGCCGACAGCCTGGATGTCTTCCGGCAGGACCATGTCGCGGCCGTGCATGAAGGCCCACGATTGCGAGGCGTGGAGCAAGGCCAGGGCGGCGCGCGGTGAAAGCCCGCTGCTGTGTCGCTGACGCGAGGCGTCGAGCAGGTCTTGCAGGTAATCGAGCAACGCGGACGAGGTGTGGACTTGGCGGACGGCGTGCTGAATTTCGCGGAGTTCGTCGGGCGCGAGGACGGGTTTTAGTTCTTTCAGCATCTGGCGTCGGTCCATCCCGAGGAGCATGGCGCGTTCGCTGGCGCGGTCGGGGACGCCGAGTTCGATGCGCATAAGAAAGCGGTCGAGCTGGGATTCCGGCAGCGGGAAGGTTCCGATTTGGTGCTGCGGATTCTGCGTCGCGATGACGAAGAACGGGTCGGAGAGTTCGTGGGTGACGCCGTCGGCAGAGACGCGGCCTTCTTCCATCGCCTGGAGGAGGGCGCTTTGCGTTTTGGCGGTGGCGCGGTTGACCTCGTCGATCAGGACGATCTGCGAGAAGAGAGGGCCGGGGTGGAAGATGAAACGCTGTTCGTTGCGATCGAAAATCGAGTTGCCGAGGATGTCGGCGGGGAGGAGATCGCTGGTGAACTGGATGCGCTGGAATTGCAGGCCTAACGAGCGGGCGAGCGCTTGCGAAAGCGTGGTCTTGCCGACGCCGGGGATGTCCTCCAGCAACAAGTGCCCGCGCGCCAAAAGGCAACTCACGGCAAGCTTTACGGCCTCGTTTTTGCCCACGATGACCTCGCTGACCTGGCGAACGAATCTGTCAATAGACTCGTTCACAAAACGGAGATGAGCTGAGCCCGCCGGTGGCCCAACTTGGACGACGGGATCAGATTTTCGCAGCGCGAGCGGAGCGGGCCGCGAACGCGATCGGCACCCCGATGCAGAACATGTGCACGAGCAAACCGGTGATCAGGGCCGGTAAAGGAAAGGTGACTTTGCGCGGAAAGGCGGAGAGCGGCAGCACCACGAGATTCATCATCGCGTAGATGAAGAGACCGTAGCCGACGCCCGAGATGAGGGGTCGACGAATGAGTGCAGGCAGCCATTTAGTTGCGGCGTAAAAGAGCAGTGCCCACGCCAATGCGATGCAAAAGTGCAGCGCAAGCCCGAGCGCCGCGATGGGCACTCCGCCGGCGAAGGCGGGCGCGCCGAGCAAGCCACTGGCGACGACTTGCAGAAGGCGCGTGGGCGCGACGCCGTGCCAGGCGGAGAAGCTGATGGCGTAGGTAATGTCGAGGACGCCGGCGATGAGGCCGCCGACGAGGACCTTGGCGAGAGGAGAGCGGAACATGGGATGGAAGTAAGAGGGCGGAAGGCAGAATAAGGAAGGACTTTCTGCCCCCATTTCCGGCCCTCCTTTTTTACTTCCCGTCGTGGGCGGTCTGGAGCTTGGCGAGGTCGAGTTTTCGCATCGTCATGACGCCATTCATGACGCGCTCCATGGCGGCGGCGTCTCCGGACTCGGCCCAATTCCAAAAGGCGCTGGGGACGACTTGCCAGCACAGTCCGTATTTGTCCTTCAGCCAGCCGCACTCGACTTCCTGGCCGCCATCGGCGGTGAGCTTTTCCCAGAAGTAATCGATTTCGTCTTGCGTCTCGCAATTGATGACTAGGGAGATGGCTTCGGTGAATTTGAAGTGTGGGCCGCCGTTCAGCGCCACGAATTTTTCGCCGTTCAGTTCGAAGCTGACGGTCATGACCGAGCCTTTGGCGCCAGGGCCGTGCTCGCCGTAGCGAGTGGTGCCGACGATTTTCGAGTCCTTGAAGACGGAGGTGTAGAATTTCGCGGCTGCTTCGGCCTGGGTGTCGAACCAGAGGAACGGGGTGATCTTTTGTTTCATGGCGGTGGCTTCTACTAAGATCGACGAACGAACGCGGCTACGGCGGACAAATATTGCGGCACTTTTTGTTTCGGGCCGCGTTTGGCGGCACGGAATTTGCATTATTGGATCGTGAATTTAGTAGATCGGTAAGCCGTGAGAGCCGGGAAAATGGGTGACGTTGCTGCATAGCGTCACCGCCTTTCTAGGACTGACAGGCGCGCAGTTCCCATCCACGGAAGCGCCCAGTGAAATGCCCGCGTTTTGCCGCGCGGGCATTTTTCGTTTTCGGGAGGGAGGTCTTTTTTACCACAGAGAGCGCGGAGGTCGCTGAGAGGAGACGGGAATCGCGGATTGAACGTCGCTTATCCGCCAGCGCCCAAGGCAGTGGACGGATACTCTTCTTCGGCGGCTTGCGCTTTTTGCACCATGAAAACGGCGGCCATCAGGACGATGGCGGCGATGACTTGGTGGAGATGGAGGGTGGCGTGGAAGAAGCCCCAGGTGATGCAGACCGCAGCGAGAGTTTGCAGCATCTCGAAGTAGCCGGCGGTGGAAGCTTTCGTTAGGCGGAGACCTTCGAAGTAGATCAGCAGCGGGATGCCGCCGGAGATGGAGGCGAGGAGGAGCATGGCGACGATGGCGGTGCCGGGGTGGGCTTGGGCTGCGGCGGGCCAAAGGGATGGACCGCGGAGTTTGCCGAAGGCGAGGAGGATGACGGTCATGCAGGCGAGGCCGACGACGATGCGGAGGCTGGCGGCGAGTCGGAGTGGGATGCGGGTCATGACGCCGCGACCGGCGACGGTGGAGAGGCCCCAGAAGAGGGCGCAGATCAGCGCGTAGCCGGTGCCGAGATTGAGACCGGCTTGTTCGAATGAAACGCCGATGAGCGTCGGATGTTCGACGGAGAGGAAGATGCCGGCGACGACGGCGATGCCGGCGTAGAGGAAGAAGCGAGGCGTGAGGCGATCGCCGAAGAGGAGGAAGGCGCCGAGGGTGCTGATGACGGGTTGGATATTGAGGATGACATTGACCACGGTGGGGTTGCCGTTCTTGAGCGCGAGGGTGAAGAAGATGGTGCCGACCGCGGACCCGGCGAACCCGGAGAAGAGCAGGTAGCCCCACGCGGCGCCGTCCATTTTTCGAATCTCGCCGAGGGCCGGCAGCAGAATCGGCAGGAACATGAGCAGAATGACGACGTGTTCCCAAAAGACGATGACCTGCGCGTCGAAGAGGTCATTCAGCGGAATGCGCCACGCGCTCTCCGTGCCCCAAAGCGCGGCGCCGAGACCGACCAGCCAGGGTCCGTAGCTGGCGCGGCGAGGGCGGGCGGGAGTCACACCGCGGTTCTAGATTCTCGGAGACGAATCAGGAAGAGGGAAATTTGGAAACCCAGGAAGGCAGTGGACTATCCGCGATGCGATCCAGAGTGGGATGAAGCCGATGATTCCGAAGAGGCTGTCGATACCGCGCCACCAAAGTGGAATGCCGCGCACGGCTCCGCAGGTGAGAGCGAGCGGGATGACGAGAATGCACGCGATCATGCCGGCGCGGATAAGCCAGATGTTGCGGACAGGATCGATGAACGCGCCGACCATGAAGAGCGCGATGATGAGATGTCCGAAGGCGAGCCAATCGGTGCCGTAGGCGATGAATGGATACACTGCGTTCGTCTCGGCGATGCCCTGATGGACGTGCGCGATCCAGACAGTAATGAAATCGGGAAGGCCGAGGGTTTGGACGAAACGGTCGAGCGACGCGACTTCGTGCACGAGCGGGAACGCGGTGATGCCGCTGACGATCAATCCTGCAATTACGATTGCGATTAGGATGCGAATGCGACGGAGTTGGCGGTCGGGTGGTTGCATGGGTGTCATTCGTTAGGCTGTGGGGGATCGTCTCGGGCGTTTGGTATTCGGCAGGCGAGACGCCCGCCGGCCGCACCGCCGGGGACAGCTATGCTCCGGTGCTGGAGCGACGCTGGTCTGCGCGTTCATACGCGGTGCATGGCAGGGTGGTCGCCGATCAGGCGCATGGCGCGGCCTAACAAATTCTTCCCAGGCGCGATGCGGTGCCAGGGGGATGCGCCGGAGGGATGGGGGAGAGGGATGAGATCGAAGCGGTGGCGTCTGCGTTTCATTTCGAAACTGCGGCCGATGATTTGGTCGAGCTTTTGCACGGGGAGGAATTGCGCGATGGCGAGTTTGCCGACCGGGATGACGAGGCGTGGGCGGAGAATTTCGAATTCTTCGCTCATCCACTGGGAGCAGTTGCGGATTTCATCGGGCGTGGGCACGCGGTCGCCGCCAGCGGAGGTTTTGCCGGGGAAGCAGCGACAGACGGCAGCGAAGTAGATACGGGCGCGGGTTTCGGTTTCGTCCCAGCCGCAGAATTGCTGGAACCAACCGAAGAGGGTGCGGCCGGCGGTCCAGGCGAAGGGGCGGCCGAGGGCGGGCTCTTTTACGCCTGGGGCCTGGCCGATGAGCATGATCCGGCTAACGACTGGTCCGCCGGAAACGGGCGGCGGGACCATGCGTGGGCAGTGGCGGCATTGACGCAGCGCCGTGATGTGTTGCGCGAGACGAAGGTGAGTTTGCGAGCGAGTCGGCATTCTGCGGTGGAGCGGAATCTACGGGCGCATGAAACGAATGGCGAGGATCGAGGGTAGGGACGGCGCGCTGCGCTGTCCAAGCGGGCGTAGCTTTCTGGGAGACGTGCGAACCTTTTTGCGCAGGCGACGCGCCTTGGTCGCCGCAGCGCGGCGACCCTACCCGGTTACCGGCGGAAGAGCGAGACGAGCACGCTCAAGACGATGCTGACGATGATGCAGGTGACGATGGGGAAGTAGAAGCTGGATTGGCCGCGTTCGATCCGGATGTCGCCGGGCAAACGGCCGAGCCAGCCGGCGCCGATCCCGCTCCAGAGCGCGAGGCCGACGAGGACGACGACGAGACCGAGGACGACGAGGAGTTTGCCGATTTCGGGCATGGTTTTGATTTTCGGCGGTCGGCGGATTTGGCGCAACTTTCGGAGCAAGGAAGAGATGGGGCGGCCTGGAGAGCGCCCCTCCTTGGGTTGCGCGGCGGGCGAGTTGCGGAGAGAATTCGCGCAGGAAACCCATGGCTGTTCAATTTCGAGATTATTACGAGACGCTGGGCGTTTCCAAGACGGCGACTGAGGCGGAGATCAAGGGCGCATTCCGCAAGCTGGCGCGGAAGCATCACCCGGACATGGCGAAGGCGCGGGATAAGGCGGCGTCGGAGGAGCAGTTTAAGATTATTAACGAGGCCTACGAGGTCCTGAGCGATCCGGAGAAGCGTCAGAAGTACGATCAACTTGGGACGGATTGGAATCAGCCGGGCGGGTTTCAGCCGCCTCCGGGTTGGGGCGGGCAACGGAGCGGGCCGGGCCGCCAGCCATTTGGCGGGGGGAACGGCGAAGGCGTGGAATTTGAGTTTGGCGGCACTGGGTTCAGCGATTTCTTCGAGGCGTTCTTCGGCGGGGGGCGCGGGCAATCGGCGTTCGGCGGCGGGAGCGGGTTCGGCCAGCGGCCGATGAGCGCGGAGCGCGGGAGCGATGTGGAAGCGGACATCATGGTGACGCTGGAGGAAGCGTTGCACGGCTCGAAGCGGACGGTGTCGCTGCGGCGGAGTTCTTCGAGCAAGGTGGAGTCGTATCAGGTGAAGATTCCGCGCGGGGTGCATGAAGGGCAGCGCATTCGGCTGGCAGGACAAGGCGAGGCGGGCGCAGGCGGCGGGAAGAGTGGCGATTTATTTTTGCGGGTGCGGCTGGCGCGGCATCCGGATTTCGCGGTGGAAGGCAGCGACTTGATTCACGAGGTGCAGCTTGATCCGTGGCAGGCGGCGCTGGGGACGGATTTGCAAGTGCCGACGCTGGAGACGGCGGGAAAGCTAAAGATTCCAGCGGGGACGCAACCGGGCCAGCGCTTCCGTTTACGCGAGCGCGGACTGCCGAATGCGGCTGGCGCGCGGGGTGATCTGTATGTGGTGATCGGGCTGCGGATTCCGAAGGAGTTGACGGAACGGCAGCGCGAATTGTGGACGCAACTTTCGGAGCCGCAGGAGAGCTGAGGCGCTTTGCCTCGACATCCGAACCGGCGGCGGTTATTACGGGACGATGAAGATTGCACTCGGCACGGACCACGCTGGCTATCAATTGAAAGAAGCAGTGAAAGCTCTGCTCATTTCGCTCGGCCATGAGCCGGTGGATTTCGGGACATTCAGCACGGAAACGGTGGATTACCCGAAATTTGTTCGACCCGCGGCGGAGGCCGTGGCGCGCGGCGAGTGCGAGCGCGCGGTAGTTTTCGGCGGCTCCGGAAACGGCGAAGCGATCTGCGCGAACAAGGTGCGCGGAGTGCGTTGCGCCTTGTGCTGGACCGAGGAGGTGGCGGCGCTTTCGCGCAAGCACAACGACGCGAATGTCCTCTCGTTAGGGGAACGCGTGATCCCACAGGAAACGGCGCTGGCGGTGGTGCGCGTTTGGTTAACAACGGAATTCGAAGGCGGCCGGCACGCCAATCGGATCGCGCAGCTCGATCAGTAAGCGCGTAGCGCGAGATCGAGCACGATCGCGACGAGGAAGAGCGCACTGACGAAGGCGTTGCTCTGGAAGAAGGCGCGGTTGATCGCGGCGAGGTCGAGACGCGCGGCCGAGCGGTGCTCGAACCAAAGCGCGGCGGCGATGAATGGCATCGCGCAGAAGTAGGCCAGGCCGAGACGAGCGCTAAAACCAAACGCGATCAGCGCCGCGAACATCGCGAGGTGCAGCCATTGCGCCACTCGCATCGCGCGAGGAATCCCGAGCCGCACCACGAGCGAACGCAGGCCTTCGCGGCGATCGAATTCATAATCCTGCGTGGCGTAGATGAGGTCGAACCCGGCCACCCAGCAGATCACGCCGAAACCCAAAACTAGCGGCGGGAGATCGAGGCGCCCAGTTTGCGCGATCCACGCGCCAGCGGGAGCCAGGGCGAGGGCGAAACCGAGAAAAAAATGCGTCGCGTCGGTGAAGCGTTTCGTCAGGGAGTAGAGGAAAATGATGGCAAGGGCTACGGGTGAGAGCAGAGCGGTGAGTCGGTTAATGGCGGCGGCGACGACGATGAATCCGAGACCGCAGAGCACGAGCAGAGTGAGCGCCGCGCCGTGGGACGCGAGCCGATGCCGGCCGGCAGTGCGCGGATTGCGCTGATCGAGTGACCAATCGGCGAGGCGGTTGAAGAGCATGGCCGCCGTGCGGGCCAGGACCATGCAGAGCACGACAAGCAGGAGCGTCCGCCAGGCGGGCATCCCGCGAGCGGCGACGAAAAGTGCGCCCAAGGCGAACGGCAGCGCGAAGATCGTGTGCGAGAAGCGAATAAGCTGAAGGAAACGCGCGACCGCGTTCCCCGAGGGCAGACTTGCGCTGTTACTCATGCGCGATTTCGGCGTTTCCATTCAAGAGTTCCACCAGCCGGGAATGAGCCCGTGAAACAATCGGCGTCCCGTGCGCGAACAGGATCCGCTCGAAGGAATAATCGAGCAGCTTCTGCAGTGATCGACGCATCAACTTTGCGTTTGCACAATATTTGGCCGGCAGAAAAGTGAAGCCGTGGGACTCCATATTTATTAGCGCGTCACCCACGATGAGCGTCCCGCCGTCGGCATTGTGATGCAGCGCGACCTCGCCCGGCGGTGCGCCTGCGAGGGCGATTGCGACCAACCCCGGGCCAATCTGCTGGCCGTCATTCAGCCTGACGACGTCGCAGTTCTCCAGACCATCCCGAGCCTCGGCGCGCGCATAAATTGGAACCGCCAGGCGGGCGGCAAAATCCGCCGTCGCTCGCGCATGGTTGTCGTTGGTGACGATGATTCCGATCACTGCTTCGCCATTGAGCGCGTCGGGTAAATCTGCAATTGGATCGATCAGATAGACGCCGTCTGCCGTTTCGAGGGCCGTGGAGAACAGGTCGGCCTTCACCTTTGGATCGTAACGATGCCAGATCGAGAGCGTTGGCGATAATCGATCAAAGGCGGATTCCATATCTTGGCCCAACTTTGGACGTTGCCGAGTGGAGTGTCCACGCTCGGGAGGCGCGTCCGATCTAAACCGTTGGCAGTGAGCAGGGAGCGGCCTTCAAATCCCATCCCACCAAAGCTTGCCGGGCCGAATTTCGCCATCCCTGGAATCTATTGGCATTATAGTTGCTATGGAAACAATGGTTACCGAAACACTCCCTTATATCACAAACCAACAATGATCACCTTCTCCTATCAAGCTCGTGACACTTCCGGAAAGATCGTTTCCGGGATTCAAGAAGCCCTGAACGAGGACAACGCTGTCACCAGCCTCATGAGCCGCGGGCTCATGGTCCTCAGCCTTCAACAAAAATCCGCCACCGCCCGTAAAAAGAAAAAAATCTACACGGTGAAAGAGACGGACCTCGTCCTCTTTACCCGACAGCTTTCCACCATGGTCGAGGCGGGCATTTCGCTCGTCCAGGCGCTGACCGCGCTCTACGACCAATGTGATCCCAAACGCCAGAAAGCCCTGCGCGCAGTCATCAGCGATGTGACCACGCGCGTCCAGGGCGGCGACACTTTCCATGAGGCCATCGAAAAGCATCCGCGCGTGTTCGACCGACTGTTTGTGAGCATGGTCAAAGCAGGCGAACACGGCGGATTGCTGGCCGAAATTCTCGATCGGCTGGCCGGCTTCCTGGAAGCCAGTTCGCGCCTCCGGAAGAAGGTCAAGTCGGCCATGACCTATCCGGTCATCGTTATTTCCATCGCCTTTCTCATCACCACCTTCCTGATCGTAAAAGTGGTCCCGATCTTCGGTGAAATCTTCAAGGATTTCGGTGCCAAACTTCCCGCGCCCACGCAGTTCCTGATCGATCTGAGTGAGTTCATGCGGAACGAATGGTATTTCCTCATCGGCGGCGTCCTCGCCGTCTTCTTCGGCATCCGCACCTTCCTGCGCTCGAATGGCGGCCGTCAATTCTGGGATCGTTGGAAACTGAAGTTGCCCGTCTTCGGCCCGCTCTTGCACAAGATTTGTATGTCCCGCTTTGCGCGCACCTTTGCGCAGCTCATCCGCAGCGGTGTTCCGATTCTCGAAGTGCTCGAGATCGTGGCCGGTGCCTCAGGAAATCACGTGGTCGAAATGAGCATCAAGGGAGCGAGCGAAGACGTAGAGAAAGGCGACAACCTCTCCGTCGCGCTCTCGAAGAAGCCCATCTTCCCGCCGATGATGTTGCGCATGGTCTCGGCCGGTGAATCCACCGGTAAGATCGACACCATGCTCGAAAAGATGGCGGATTTCTGGGACGAAGAAATCGAGGCCATGCTCGACGCCCTCACGTCCTTGATCGAGCCCATTTTGATAGTTGTCCTCGGTGTGATCGTAGGCGGCATCGTGATCGCGATGTTCCTGCCGATCTTCAAACTCAACGAGATCGTTTCTCAGTCGAAGTAAGTTTCTCAGAGCAAAGGTTAGGGAGAAGCCTAGCTCGGTAACGGGAAGGGGTGGGTCGCAAGACCTGCCCCTTCTTGCGATTACGAGTTGGCGGTCCTTGGTTTCGCCACAGCCTCCACCCGCGCGTACATCTCCGCGTAGATGCGCTCAATCGCCGCGCCCGGATCTTCCAGCATCATGCTCTCCTTGATCTTGCTCGCGTAAATCGCGAACGAAAAAGGCGACACCACCGGCAGCTCGCGCAGCACCCATCGGAATTGCTGCACGCGCTCCAAATGCGCGTAGGCCTCCTCGTCGTCCAGAAAGGTGTGCATCGCCTGCCGATAGGCTTCGTGCAGCAATGGATGATCCGGCTCGTGTTGCTCCAGCACACGAAATAAAACCTCAGAACTCCAGGTCAGTTGCTTCGGTCGGCGCTCGCGACCGGGAAGATGACGCGGCACCATCAGACCCGTTTGCGCCACGCCGCGGAATTGCCATTTCACCAGCTCCGATCCGCGCAACGCCGCATATAAATCTTCCTCCGCCCCTTCACGTTCAAAGCAGAGACGCCAATCCTCCAGCGGCATTTCCTGGAATGGCCGGAGCGTGAGGAGAAAGCCATAATCATCGATCGTGACGAGAGCGTTGCCGCCGAGGCGATTCTTGACCCGCCAGGCCACGATCCGCGAAAGCGCATCGTTCGCGCTCCGCCCGATGAGCGAGTGAAAAAAGTAATGCGAATGCTCCGCTTCGCGGTAGAGCTCGATTAACATCTTTTCGCCCGCGGGAATCTCGGAGACGCTGAGTTGTGCGCGGAACTGCTTCAGAATCGCCTCTCCGTTTGCGATCGAGATCTCGTAATTCTCCACTAGCCAATCGAGCGTCGCTCCGTCCTCCGTTTCGCGCGCTAGACGATTTGCCAGCTCCGCCCGCAGGTTCCGCACTCCTTCGGCCAGACCCGACGTAAGCGGCATCTTGGAAGCATTCCAACGCGGGACGGTAGGCAAATGCCCATCGGCTCGCTCCACGTATGCGGCTTGCAAACCGGTATCCACCAAGCGGACGATGCGGCCACCAAGAACGAAGAGATCGCCGATCTGCAGTTGTTTGATGAAGTTCTCTTCCACCGAGCCGAGCCGGCGTCGCCGCAGCAAGACATCGACAAAACTCTCCGAGACAATCGTGCCGATGTTGACCAGGAACTCGCGCGCGATTTTCGGATGCGCCAGTGAGATCACGCCGTCGTCATCCACACGGATCTTCCCGAACAAACCCGCGTACTGCTTTTGCAGCGACGCGCCCCCGCCTTCCAGGTATTGCACAATCCGATCGAACTCCACGCGGGTCAGCTCGCGAAACGGATAGGCGCGCCGAATCAACGCGAAGACTTCGTCCGCTGAGATGGTGGCGCAAGTTTGCAACTTGCTCGCTCCCCCACCGCGCAAGTTGGAAACTTGCGCCACGCTCGCGGCCATCCCGACGATATGTTGCGCGATCACATCCACCGGCTTCTCCTGGATGCGCACCGGATCGAGCGCGTGGTCGCGCACGCGTTGTGCCGTTACGGTGGCTTCCACCAGATCGTTGATATTGGTCGCCACCAGGATCCCGTGGCTGGTTCGATTCAACGAATGTCCAGAACGCCCGATCCGCTGAATCGTGCGCGACACGCCCTTCGGCGTCGCCAGCATCACGACGAGATCCACTGCGCCGATGTCGATCCCCATCTCCAGGCTGGTCGAGCAGACCACCGCGCGCAGTTCACCATTCTTCAGTCGATCCTCCACTTCCAAGCGCACACTTCGGTCTAACGAGGCGTGATGAACCTCGATCTGCTTCGCCAGATCCGGCAGTAGCTCTTTCAGTCGCAAGCCCGTTTGTTCCGCCGCGGAGCGCACGTTCGTGAAAACGAGAACCGAGCGTCGGCTGCGAATCAGCTCGGCCAATTCTTCATAGAGCCGGGCACCTGTATATCCGGCGGGCGGGTAGGGATTCCGCCGGATCGGCGAGAAGACTTCCACGATCTGGCGCTTCTCCATCTGCGCCTCCGCGATGAGACATTTCCGATCGGTGCCGACAAGGAACTGCGCCAGCAGATCGAGCGGCGCCGCGGTCGCCGATAAGCCCACACGACATAGCGGAGCGGCATGCGCGTTCGCCTGTGTCCGCAATCGCTCCATCCGCTCCAACGAGAGCGTCAGATCCGCGCCGCGCTTGTTCCCTGCGAAGGAATGCAGCTCATCCACAATGACAAACTCGCAGGTCGCCAACTGCACGGCGTGGCTTTCCTGCGCGAGCATAACCGCGAGGCTTTCCGGCGTCGTCACCAGCAGATGCGCGGCGCGACGTCGAAACTTCGCGCGTTCCGAGGCTTTCGTATCGCCCGTGCGCGCGTGCACGATGATCTCCTTCTCCAAGCCCATCGCCACGATCGGCTCGTTCAGATTCTTGCCGATGTCGTACGCCAGCGCGCGCAACGGCGAGACGTAGATGCAATGAACCGTGCGATCGAGTGTACCCGCGTCCAGTTTTCGGAGAAGGAAATCGAAAATGCCGAGGAAGCCCGCCAGCGTCTTGCCGCTTCCCGTCGGCGACGTGAGCAGGATGGACTTCCGATCGAGAATCGCAGGGACACCGAGCAACTGCGCGTGCGTGAAACTGGAATAGGTCTTGCGAAACCAGCGCCGCAGCCGCGGATGAAGCCGCCGGAAAAGTTCCTGGGTTTCCTTGGGCGGTGGCATCCGCGCAATCTCCGCGATCACGCCCAATCTGCCACGTTCGGTCTCTTGTATGCTGCCAGCCAGCCAGGCGGTGGCTTACTCCGTGCAGGCGACGGCTCGCGCGTCGGAACGCCCGTGATCGTCGAGCGCAACGATCGTGTATTTTCCCGGCCGTGGTTGCCAATCGAGCGGAGCGTTGCGCTTGGCCGCGCCGATAAATTCCCGCCCCGCAAACCAATAGATCGTTTTCACATCCGCGTCGGTCTCCGCGACCAAAGTCAGCGCCCGATCCGCGCGGCCTTTTCCCGCGGAAGAATAAGCGACATCACTTCGCGGCGAAGTGATCCGCGGCGGCCTTCCACTACGCGCGATTGCCTCCACGCTCTCGCCCGGAGCGAAAGGCGGCGGTAACTTTCTTGGCACACCAGCTTCCGCGAAAAGCTGGAGCAAATCCGATGGCCAAAACTCGGCGACCTCGCGATGCGCTGTGTCGCGTGCGTTGTTCACGCGCAGGCCGGTCGCATCATCGACCCGGATCTGCCGGTGAATTTCACACGCGCTGATCGGCGACACGCCGGGAATGAACCAACCGCGCACGCGATGGCTGCAGGCCTTACTCGGGAGCTGGCCGGAAACCGCGCAAAATTCCACTTCGCGAAGGTTGGCGTTTACCGGTGGCTCATGCCGTGTCGGCCGTGCCACACCGGTCGCGCGCAGATTATCGATGATCTGAAACAAGAGCGGCGCCGCGCAAGAACGACCGATGAATGCAGGATTGCTTTTGCCATCCGCATTACCGACCCAGACCGCGAGCACAAAGTGATCGAAAACGGAAACCGACCACGCATCGTGGAAGCCGTTAGACGTTCCCGTTTTCCAAAAAATGGCGTCGCCTTCGCTCGTCTCGCTCACGCCGGGCCGCGGAGTTTGCCCTAACATCTCGAGCGCGAGGAAAGCGGCTTCCGGGCTGTGGAGCCGGCGCGCCCTCGCGCCGAAGGTTGGCTCGTTGTCTTTGATCCTTCGGCCCGAGGGCGGGCCGGCTCCAAGATCAGCGGCTCCAAGATCGGCTCTCAAAGAGCGCAACTCGCCGCCATTGGCGAGCGCCGCATAGAGCCGCACGAGATCCTGCATCGTCACTTCCGCACCGCCCAGCGGCAGTGCGAGGCCGTAATATTTCTCGCTGCGCGGAAGCCGGACGCCCGCGCCCCTCAGAAACTGGTAGAGCGTCGGCTGCGTCAATTGCGAGGCGAGCGTGACCGCGGGAATATTGCGGCTCCGCGCCAGGGCATCGCACGCCCGGATGGGCCCCACGAATTCGCGATCGAAGTTCTCCGGATTGTAGGCGCCGAAACTCCGCGGCGCGTCCTTCAGCATCGTCAGCGGATGGATGAGTCCTTGGTCCATCGCGAGCGCATAGACGAACGGCTTGAGCGTCGAACCCGGAGAGCGCGGGCTCTGCGTCGCATCGACCTGGCCATTGATGGCGTCGTTCGCAAAATCCGCCGAGCCGACCTGCGCCAGCACGTCCATCGTCAGGGTGTCGACTAACATTGCGGCCGCATTGTGAATTCCGCGCTGGGCGTTCGCGCGGACGTAATCGGCGATGCGATGCTCGACCAGCCGCTGGAGATTGAGATCGAGCGTAGAATGGATTTCGCGTTCGTTAGACTCGCGCAGCAGCGCAGTCGTGAAATGCGGCGCCAGCATCGGCCGACGTTTGGTCGCGAGAGGAACGAACGTCGCCGCGATGCTGTCTTCATTGCCCTGCATGCGCCGCAAGAGACGTTCCTGCGCTGCCTCAAGTGATTCGTTTCGAACCGCGGGTTGCAGCACGCGCCGCGAAGGGCTCTGTGGGATCACACTCAACGCGACCGCTTCGTGCATCGTGACCTTGCGTGCGTTTTTGCCGAAGTAGATTTCGCTCGCCGCACCGCCGCCTTCGATGTTCCCGCCGTAGGGCGCCAGATTCAGATACGCCTCGAGCAGCTCCGTCTTGCTGCAGTGCCGCTCCAGTTCCAGCGCGCGCAACATCTGGCTGCACTTGCCGGCGATGGTGCGCGACCGGATATGGAAGCGCAGTCGCGCCAACTGCATCGTGATTGTGGACGCGCCGCCGCGCCCCGCGTGGCCCAGGCAGAAATGCCAGGTGGCGCGCGCGAGCGAGATGGGATTGATGCCGGGGTGGTCGGCGAAGTAGCGATCTTCTTGCGCCAGCGTGGCTTTGATCAACTCTGGCGAGATCTGATCGAGCGGAGTGAAGATGCGGTATTTGTCGTCATCGGTCAGCGTGACGTAGAGCAGTTTTCCGTTCCGATCGAAGACCCGACGCGAGAAGTCTATGCCGTCGAGGAGGGGAGGCTTTGGGAGACAAAACCAGGCCACACCGCCGGCTCCGATCAACGATAGGGCGGCCAAGGAAAGGCGTTTTCCAAAACGCCTCGTCGCGCGGTTAAACAGCTTCGGCGTTTTGGAAAACGCCGCTCCTTGGGTCGCCCTCATTGCGCGTCCACCACGGTGATCTTCGCTGCCATTCCGCGTCCGACGATGCTGCGATCGTACATCGCTTCCGCATAAGGCGGCGGGACAACGAACTCGCCGCGATTCGTGGGTTTGATCTGGTAGGTGATTGTGCGAACACGCTTCGTGATGTGGCCGTAAAAGACGGCGCGATCCTCGCGGATTTCGACGTAATCACAGCCGGCACTGCCGACACCCGGCTGCAACGAGCCAGCCGCGATCTCGAATCCGCCCGGCAGCAAATCCAGGATGGCAACGTTGCTGACCTCGCGATCTGAGAGGCTTCGAATACTGAGTCGCACTGTGATCGGCTCGCCCAGGTGCGCGGTGTTCGTGATGTGCCCATCCCGATCGACAAACTCACGATAAACCTCCACGCCCTGTGTGATGGGTTGCGCTGGGAGTTGCTGGTCAAAGCCCGCTTCCACCACTTGATAGAAGGAGCCAAGACCAGGCGCGGGATTGCGAACCGTGAAACGCAAGCCCGCCGCGTCCGCGGAAAACGGAGCGCGCCTAACGAGTTTGCCTTCCGCGGGAAGAGGCGTTTCATGTTTGTCCGCGGCGAGTTCTGCGATGCTCAACTCGGGAGCATTTTGCGCGACATGCTGGCTGTAGCTCTTCAGCGCCCACACCGCGTAGGCGGCGGAAAGCGTGTTGAATTCGCCGTCCGCGATTGGTTTCACGATCTTACCGAACTCTTCCGCGCTGATCTTTCTCAGGCGATCTGGAAAGTGCCGCGCGAGGATCGCGAGATACTGCGCATCTGCACCGAGCGGCTGGTAGAAGTCGCAGCGTTCGCGTTCGTCATGGACCCCGATCTGATAGGCCGCGATCAGCTTTCGCGCGACATCGTCTTTCTTCAGCATCGACCACGCGCCCGCGAGATACACCCCGGTTACATCGCGCGTCCAGGCCTTCTCAAACTTCCGGTCGAGCGAGTCGGTCAGATTGAGAATGTAGTTAGTCGTGATGACGTCTTCGCGGGTCAGGACGTAGATGGCGTAGGCAATGGTGCGGCCTTCCGCGAGACTGCTCGGTTCGCGCGCGGCGATGGACTGGAGATTGCGCAGCGTGTTGCGAAGAAGATCCGCCGGCGGCGCGAAACCGACGGCCTTTGCTTCGCTCAAGAGATGCGTCGCGTAGACGGAGACAAAATCATTTCCATCGCCCGTTTCGGCCGACCAATAACCGAACGCGCCTTTGTCGTTTTGGCGACGACGCAGGGTGGAGAAGACCTTCTCCAGTTGCTCGCTGACCTCGGCGCGTTTGAGACCGAAGTCCGATTCGTCGGCCAGGACGAGACGCGAGAACGCGGCGCTGCTGATCTGTTCGCTGCAACCGTGTGGGAAGGTGCGCAGATAAAAATCGAGGCCGTGCGCCAGACCGAGCGGAACTGCGGAAACCGTCGCTTCCAGTTGCCGAAATTCGGAATACATCGGTCGATCAATCGCAACATCCACGCTCTTATTGGTGAAGTTGCCGCTGCGCACCAAGGTCATGAATGGAGTCGGCGGCCGCACGCTCAGGGTCGCCCGCCGCGTGGTTTCCTGGCCGTTGGCGGTGGCGCGAAAGACGAGGCTGGCAGAGCCGAGTTGGTCCTTGGCGCGGACGCTGAAAACCACCGTCGCTTCCCGGCCTTCCGAGATGCGCAGCGGCTGTGGCGGCGCCTGTAGAATTTCGAGATGCGATGACGGCTCGGCCACGAGCGCGATCTCCGCATTTTCTCCGGAACCGGCGACGTTGTTGGCGACCGTGACGCCGACATCGAAGCGATCACCGGGCGCAGCCACTGTCGGCACGCTCGGGGTAATAATGAACGGTCCGCGGACCAGCGTCTCCTTTTCCGCGGAGCCAGCCGCATCCGGTGCGATCGCGACGGCCATGATGCGCAATGTGCCGTCAAAATAATCGGGCACGTTATAGACGACCTCGTGCTCGTTGGTGTCGGCGTCGATCACACCCGACCAAAATACGACCGGCTTCTCCGTCACGCGCTTGAACGGATTGAGCCGCTTATCGGAATCCCCGCCGAACGCCGCCGCATTCCGCAGGACGGAAAACTCCGGAATGATCAAGTCCACGATCTGCGAGGTCTCGACCGCGAGCGCAGCCTTGCGGAAGAAATGCGCGAGCGGATCGGGGGTGCTGAAATCTGTCACCTGGAGAATGCCCTGCTCCACCGCGAAGATGGCGATCCTGGCAGACCGATCGGTTTTGTAGGAAATTGTGAGCGGCTCCCCCGGCTTCGCCAGATCATCAGCGCGCAGATCGATATGGAGCTTTCGTTTCTCCTTGTTCACCGTGAACGGGAGGACGGCGTAACTGAGCGGGCTCATGAAGATTTCCTTCGAATCGAGCGCGCGCACGAAGGAGACATTCACGTAACCCGTGCCGTCAAAGCCTTCCGGCACGCGGATGTGTTGCACGCTGCTGGTGGTGCTGCTCTTGAACCACTGATGGGCGTAAACCTTGTCACTCTCGATCGTGATTAAACCGCTGCCGGTGAACGGCGCTGTGATGCTCATCTCGATTTCGTCGCCGGTATTGTAATGCGCGCGGTCGAGCTTGACCGCGAGCTCGGCGTTCTTCTCGAGTGAACGCGAGACGTTGCCGCGGCCGACCACGCTGAAGCTGAGCCGACTGACGCGGCGGCTTTCTCCGTCCAAGACTTCGAGGACGAAAGTGCCGGCCGCGTCTGTCGGCAATGCGTAATTGAAGCCCTGCGCGTCGATGCTGACTTCGTCGGAACGCAGCGGCTTTTCCTTGAGCGCGGACTCAAAGGCGTAGTTACCGTTCTCCTTTTTCGTCAGGATCGAGACGTAGGTTTGCTCAATGAGATTGAAGTGAAGTTTTTCGGCGGTGACTTTCTGCAGCGCCGAATCAATCGCGATGAATTCAACGGCGTGCGCGCTGTTTTTGGGCACGTAATTCAGTTCGCAATCCGCCTTATACCCGATGACCCGGGGCAACGAGGACACCAGCACCGAGTTGTAGGAACTGACGCTGCGTCCGCCGTCCGCTTCGAAGCCTTCCGTCGAGAGCATCATCTCGTAGGTGGCATCGGCGAAGCGTTCGAGATCGAGATCGATTGTCGTTAGGCCAGCGGTGTCGGTTAATTTTTCGCCCAGCTCAATCGTTTGCGGCACAGGCGATTTCTCCTCGTCCCGCTGCGGATCGTGGAAGGTGTAGTCCTTAAATTGGGCGAAGCGAAAGCTGCCTGGCGCGAGCTGCATTCGACTCACGATGCGGCGTTCACTTGCGGGCGTTCCATAGAGATTTCGCAACCCCACGAGAGCGTGCACGTCACTCGGATCAATCCAACCCGCGACGCTCTCCTTCGAGAGTCGCGTCTCGATTTTCATCCGATCGGGCAGGAACTCCTTTACGTGAAAATCCGTCCGGCCAAGGAGCGTGCCGCGTTTTCCATCGCGCACGACGTAGAGCTGAATTTGATACTCGCCGGTGGGCGATTCGTAGTTTGTTTGGAAGCTCAGCTCGGCGAATCCCATTGCGGGTACAGCGAGCTTCCGGACTTGCGCCTTCGTTCCACGCGCATCGGTCACTTCCACTTCCAGCGGCAGCCCGTCGAGCTGGCCGCGCCAGTTTCGCTGTTTCACGATGCAGCCGATGTGCACCTCGTCGCCAGGCCGGTAGATGCCGCGCTCGGTGAAGACAAAGGCGTCGAGCTGTTCCGCGGAAACGTTCTCCACGCCATCAGTATCGAAGCGCGAGAAATCGAGTTCGCGATCCGCGCGATCGAACGGCATGAACGCGACGTCGTCTCCGAGCCGCGCGACGAAAGCGACCGGCTTCTTTTCGCGCTCCAATTTGCTCACGGACGGCAAGCTGACGCGACCGTCAGCGGTGCTCACTCCGCTCGCGAGCGGAATGCCGTTCTTGCCGAGAATGTCCACTTGCACGTTGGCTAGCGGGTCGCCTGTTTTGATCGAGACGAGGAAGACATCGCAACTGCCGTCCGCGCTTTTCTTCACCAGCATGCCGATGTCGGTAACGAGGACGAAACGGCGCGCGCCCACGTCACGCGTCGGCTTTTTCTTCACCGGGTCCCACTCGCGTGCGCGCAGGAGGAATAATCCGCGCTCGCTCCCGCCATCCGATGGCTTTTGCAGATAGCCGGAGAAGTCGAAGGCGGAGAAGTTCGCCTTGAAGTTGTTTTCGAGATTGATCGGCTGCTGCTCGACTGCGAGACGCGCGATGTTTTCTTCATCGAAGCCGTAATTGAATTCCGGCTGATCGAAGCGGCCTTCGGTCTGAGTGACGAGATGGTTGATCTGATTGGCGGAGATGCGCGCGATGTCGAATTGGATGGTGGCGACGCCGCGGGATTTGATCGAGAGCTTGCGCTCGCCGTTCAAAGCCAGGATGCCGCCGCGTCCCTCGATTTCGATTTCGCGCGGCAACGCCGGGACGCGGATGACGTTTCCGTAGTCGGCACCGAGCGGGAATCCGCCTAGTGCTTGCACGCCCTTGTCGATGCGAATGAAGAGCGAGCCGCTCTCTTCGACGGCGAACTTGAAGGCGTGGCTCTGGGTTTGCTCGTGCTGCGAAGGGACGACTGCGAGCTCGACCGCCTTCGCGTTTTTCAAAACGTCATCATTCACTTCTGCCGCGCTGCTCCAGCCCTCATCGTTAGACTCAGTGGCGTCGCTCTCGTTTTCTTCCTCGCTGCTGTCCTCGGTCGCTTCAGGTTGCGTGGTCGGGTCCGTTTGCTTTTTCGGAAGCAGGAAAACGTGCAGCGCTTTCTGAATATCTTCAGAACGCGCGGCGGCCGTGGTTTCGATGATGAGCACCTGCTCCGGCTGGCCGTCATCGTTCCGCACCACCTGTCCGCTAGAGCCTTCGATCTTGAAGAAGCTCGCGATGTCCGGCACCCGAACCTTCGATTCGAGATCGTCGCGGGTGAGCGCGCCGCCTTGCGTGGTGGCGATCCCCTTGCCTACGCTCACGCGCATGAAATCTTCGCGCTCCGGTAATTGCAGTGGCGTGGTGCGAATGTAGGCCAGCCGATCGTGCCATCCGTATGTCACGGTGAAGGGCCGTGCCGCGTTGGACGCCTTGAAAACGGGAGAACCGCCGACGAGCGCGAGCGCGATGCGGTCTTCAAAAGTGGCGTGATCGACTTGGTGCGTAAACTCAATCGTGGCTACGACCTGCTTGATCGCGGGATCGCGCGGATCCTGGTAAAATTCCGTTTCCTTGATGGTCGCCGCGAAGGCGGGCGTGTGTGTCTCGACGTAATAGCGCTCGAGTTTGATATGCGAAGGGAAGAGAGCTTTCGCGAGGGTCACGCGGTATTTTTGGTCGGCCGGCCAGTCGTTCTTCGGCGTGAAGACAAGGCGACAATCGGACGCCCATGCCCATTCCCCGTCGTTAGCCGGCTCAAGACGAACGCCTGTAGCGACCGGCTTACCGATTTGTTCCAACTCTGCGACGGAGGCGTCGAAGGTGACGATCAGTGGCGCCGGCTT
The DNA here is from genome assembly GCA_038258815.1 of Chthoniobacterales bacterium. GTDB lineage: Bacteria > Verrucomicrobiota > Verrucomicrobiia > Chthoniobacterales > UBA10450 > JACCTI01. Next base: position 24,693 of record JBBSPM010000018.1, on the reverse strand, counting down.
CAGTTCCTTTTCCAGCACTGTTACCGGAATCGGCTGAACGGAAACGATAACGCGTTTCGGTTTCGGTTGATTTTGATACCAACGCCAGGCCCATGCGCCGCCGTTCAAGGCGAGGAGCACGACGATGACGACCGTGCTGGAGATCAAACGATGAGCGCGGATGCGGGTCAGGGCCCGAGTCACCCACGACGGGCGGTTCCAGGAGAAATTTCCGAGGAGAAGAGCGAGGTAACGTTGGATCATGGGCAGTTTGGGTTCTGCCCGGAATACGGAGCGGCATCGCGCGATCTTTCAGCGAAATGCAAAAATCTCGCGAAGGGCTCCATTCTCGGGTAACACCTCCCCATGACTCGCAGCGAAGTGCTCGCGACGCGCCGGAGCCTGGTCGAACGACTGGGTGACTGGGACGATCGCAAGCGCTGGCAGCAGTTTTTCGACAGCTATTGGCGGCTGATCCATGGCACTGCGCGGAAGGCCGGACTCACGGATGCCGAAGCGCAGGAGGTCGTGCAGGAGACGTTGATCACGGTCGCGAAGAAGATCGACAAGCTGAAATATGATCCGGCGCTCGGATCGTTTAAGGGCTGGCTTTTGCACATCACGCGTTGGCGGATTGCGGATCAATTTCGAAAACGGAAACCGGGCGACGCGGGGCCGAGCCATTCCGATCGCGATGAGGCTCGGACGCGGACGATCGATCGCATTGCCGATCCGGCTGGCTTCGATCTCGAGACGGTTTGGGATGAGGAATGGCGCAAGAACGTGATGAAAGCCGCGATCACGCGGGTGAAGCGTCAGGTCGATCCGAAGCAATATCAGGTTTTCGATTGCTACGTTTTCAAGCAGTGGCCCGCGCAGAAAGTGGCGGCGGAATTGCGCGTGAATGTGGCGCAAGTTTACCTGATCAAGCATCGCCTAGCCGCGTTGCTGAAGAAGGAACTCGCCGCGGCGGATCGCGCGCCGGCGTGATCCTGGTCGCCTCGCCAAGGAGGGGCGTTTTCCGAAACGCCCTGCGGCGGCTTGGAAGCGCGCCGCTCCTTGCGTGTCTTTTCGCTGACCAAAGTCAGAGATGTTTCGCGTCGCTTAATCTGGCAGGGTAAGGAGGAACGGTGCGAATAGCAGGCGTGGCTCTTTAGAATGGATAGCGAAACTTCGTCGAGATCAGGCGCCAGCCATCCGCAGATTCCCGATTACGAGCTGCTGCGCGTGATCGGTCGCGGTTCCTACGGCGAGATCTGGCTGGCGCGTGGTCTAACCGGTGCTTTGCGGGCGGTGAAAATCGTTCACCGCAAGACGTTCGAAAGCGAACGCGCTTTCAATCGCGAGTTCTCCGGGATGTCGGCTTTCGAGCCGATCTCGCGCGCGCATGCAGGCTTCGTCGACATCCTGCACGTGGGGCGCAGTGACGCGGGGGGCTATTTCTATTACGTGATGGAATTGGCCGATGACGAGACCTCCGGCAGCGAGATCGAAATCACTCGTTATACCCCGAAGACGCTTCGTTCGTTAAGTCATGCGCCCAAAACGGAGGACGGCTTTGCAAGCCGTCCTGGCCGGGTTGCAAACCCGGCCTCCGGTCGTGCGCTTCCCGTAGAGGAATGCGTGCGGCTGGGCTTGCTCATTTCGGAAGCGCTTAGCGCGCTGCATCGCCATGGTTTGACCCATCGCGATATCAAGCCTTCCAACATCATTTTCGTCGGGGGGGCGCCGAAATTAGCCGACATCGGCCTGGTGGCGACGAGCGGGCAGCAATCCTTCGTCGGCACGGAGGGCTACGTCCCGCCGGAAGGGCCGGGCACTCCACAGGCGGATATCTACAGCGCGGGGAAAGTGCTCTACGAAATCAGCATGGGGAAAGACCGGTTGGATTTCCCGGACGTCGGCACGGATCTCGATACACGACCGGACAAATTGCAGTTGCTCGAACTCAATACGGTTCTGCTAAAGGCTTGCGCCGCGCAGCCGGCCAAGCGTTACCGCTCGGCGGATGATTTGCGTGAGGACCTCGCGCGCCTGGCCGATGGCCATCCGGCAAAACGCAGCCGATCCGCCTGGATTGTGGGCTCGCTGGTTTTGCTCGCCTTGCTGATTGCGATTCCGCTCACGCTGTGGTGGTGGCGGACAAAAGCACCAACCGATGAGCCACCGGCTTTCGTCAAAGCCACGATCACGACAGAGCCCGCGGGAGCGATGGTCTTGTTAGGCGACCGGATGAAGCGCAGCCCGGCGCAATTCGAAGGCATCGAACCGGGGAAGTATTCGCTGCGCGTGATGCTGCCCGAGTTCGATCCGATCGAGCAACGGGTCGAGCTGAAATCCGGCGAAGCCTTTGCGTTGCCGTTGATCAAATTGCAGCGCAGCAAAGGCTCGGCGCAGATTACCTCCACGCCTGATGGAGTGGAGTTTGAGCTTTTTCGCGACGGCGGGCCAGCGCTGCGCGGCACGACTCCGGCCACGCTGCAGGATCTAGCGACGGGGGTTTACGAAGCGGTGGCGCGCCGCGGCGAATGGGAATTGCGCGACCGCATTGAGATCAAGCGCGGTGAGACGGCGCAGAAGGTTTTCGATTTCGCGACCGGCACAATCAGCGTCGCGAGCGAACCGCCGGGTGCGGAGATTTCCGTTGATGGGAAAGTGCGCGGACCGTCTCCGCTCACGCTGGAATTACCGGCGGGGTCGCACCACGTCAGCGCGAAATATCAGGATTGGCCGGCGGAAGAGCGCGATTTAAAGGTCGAGAAAAATCAGACGGCCAGCGCGTCGTTTGAGTTTGCCAACGGCAGCGTAAAAATCATCAGTGCGCCATCGGGTGCGAGTGTCATGCAGGAGGGTCGCGATCTGGGCGTGACGCCGTTGTTGATTGAAGATGTCGTCCCGGGGGCCGTGGCCTACGAACTGCATCTGGCGGGATTCAAGATCGAAACGCTGACGGGTGTGGTGCGTTCGAAAGCGCAGACGTTCCTGGATGTGCGACTCGAAAAACAGCCGACGGCGGCGCGAGAAGGGCCGTTCGAGAACTCGTTAGGCATGCGTTTCGTTGCGGTGGGCGATTTTTACCTCTCCGTTTGGGAAACCCGGGTGAAGGACTGGGATGCCTTTTGTCAGGCCACCGGTCGCGGCTCGGCGCCGCCGGATTTCGCTCAGACCGAAAACGATCCGGTGGTAAAAGTGAGCTGGCAGGATGCGAACGATTTCTGTGTTTGGTTAACGACGGAGGAGCGGCGGCAAGGCTCGATCAGCGAAAGCGAGAGTTACCGGCTGCCGACCGATAAGGAATGGAGCATCGCGGTCGGGTTGAGTGACGAAGGCGGGGCCACGCCAGAGGAACGCGATGGTCGGGTGAAGGGTGTTTATCCCTGGGGTAGACAGTGGCCGCCACCGACGGGTGCGGGAAATTTAGCCGATCAATCCGCGTCGCGTCGGCGCGGTCCAACCATCGATGGGTATAATGACGGCTACGCTGCAACCGCACCTGCGGGGAGCTTTCCTCCGAACGCGCTCGGCGTTTACGATCTCAGCGGCAACGTCTGGGAGTGGTGCGACGATCTCTACAAGCCGGGCAGCCGCTGGGGCGTCTTGCGCGGCGGCTCGTGGGCGAATAGCAACGGTGCGGAATTGCTCAGTTCCTACCGCAACGTGATCGACCGAAATGAGCGCGATGTGATTTACGGATTTCGCTGTGTGCTGGCGCGTTCCGGACCGGAACCGTCTAACGAATGAGGCGCCGCTCTGGGGAGCGCACGCTTGCAGCGTGCTGGCCGCCGCATTCTGCGGCGGCGAACTTTCTTGGTGGCGTGCGTGGTCGAGTGGTGTTGGTCTAGGAAGTTCGTGATCGCAGAATGCGAGCACCAGCACGCTGCATGCGTGCGCTCCCCGGAACCGCTCGTGGTGCGATCCAATATTATTCCGGATTCACCGGGAAGTGTTTGTTCTTTAGTTTCTCCGGCACGCGCTGCGTGTGCTCGGTTTCGATCTCTTCCGCGGCGGCGCCGATGGCTTCGTAGGCCTCGCGGTTTTTCTTCGCGCGCGCCATGTAGCAGACGGCGTGGGCGAGGGGAATCTTCGCTTCCGGCAGGCCGATGAACTCGACCGCTTGCTGGGTGGCGACGGCGAGTGGCAAGGCTTGCGCGTCGGCGAGGCCGACGTCTTCACTCGCGAAGATGACGATGCGTCGCGCGATGAAGCGGATGTCTTCGCCGGCGTGCAGCATTTTCGCGAGCCAATAGATGGCGCCCTTCTCGTCGGATGCGCGCATGCTTTTGATGAAGGCGCTGATGGTGTCGTAATGCGCATCGCCGACGCGGTCGTAGACCACCGCTTTGTGCTGAATGCTTTCCTCCGCGACGCGAAGAGTGAAATGGATGACGCCTTCTGCTGGAGGGACGGCCGCCGTGCCGTCCGGGCTCGTCTCTTTTTTCCTGGACGGGACGGCGCCCGTCCCTCCAGGCGCCGTCGTGAGGACTCCGATTTCGAGCGCATTTAGGCATTTCCGGGCGTCGCCGTCGCTTAGTTTTGCGAGGTGTCGTTTCGCGTCGGCATCCATGCGGACCGTGTGTTTGCCGAGGCCGCGCTCTTCGTCGGCTAATGCGCAATCAATGAGCCCTTCGAGATCTTCCACGCGCAACGCCTCCAGTTGGAACACTTGCGAACGCGAGACGAGCGCGCTGTTGACGTAGAAGAACGGATTGTAAGTGGTGGCGCCGATAAGGCGGAGATTTCCGCTCTCCACGTCGGGCAGGAGGATGTCCTGCTGCGCTTTGTTAAAGTGATGAATCTCGTCAACAAAGAGGATGGTGCGACGGCCGGAAGTGCGGCGGCGATTCTGCGCGGCGGCCACCACTTTGCGCATCTCGGCAACGTTGCTTTCCACGCCGCTGAGTTTTTCGAATTTCGCCTGCGTCATGTCGGCAATGATTTGCGCGAGGGTGGTTTTGCCGGTGCCGGGCGGGCCGGAAAGAATGACGGATGGCAAGCGGTCGGCCTCGATCGCGCGACGCAGCAGTTTGCCCGGGGCGAGGATGTGCTGTTGCCCGGCGTATTCCTCGAGCGAACGCGGTCGCATGCGGGCGGCGAGCGGGGCATCCGCGTCGGGCGCTTTGACGGCTTTGGTTTCTTCGCTCGCGCCGAATAGATCTTCCACGTGCAAACGTATCCGGCGCGTGCCGGCTCCGCGACTGGATTCCGCGGAGGCGGTCGTGTAGCGGCGTCGCTCTCGCACGTCCCACCAGCGACGTGGCTACATCGCGGTGCATAGATCGGGCGGTGGCGGGCACATTGCGTGGTCGGAAGAATGGCGGGATATTCGCCGCTCATGCGCAAATTTGTTTTCGGATTGTTTCTACTGCTCTTCGCTTTCTCGGCCTCGACGGAGGCCGGGTTGCCTTTCTCGACGGTCTTCAAGGGTCGGGCCAAGTTTGATCGCCTGGTGAGCGAAGCGCGCGGGGGCAATTGGTCGGCGCTGCCGATCGGCGAACGTACCGCGACCGTGGGGCAGGCGATGGTGGGAACACGTTACCGCGGTTACACGCTCGAGATCGATGATCGCATCGAAGCGCCCTCGGTTAATTTCGAGGGGCAAGATTGCTGGACGTTTTTCGAAATCTCGCTCGCCTTCGCGCGGATGCTGGGGGATTCACCCGAGAGCTGGACGCCGGAGCGTTTGCTTCATTACATCGAACTGGATCGCTACCGCGGCGGGCAATGCACGAGCGATTATCTCTCGCGCCTGCATTACCTGGAGGATTGGCTGCAGGATAACGACCGGCGTGGTTTGGTGGAAGATTTGACCCGCAGCCTCGGTGGTGTGCGCGCGCCGCACGCCGCGCGCGAGATGACGGTAGGCTGGCGAAGTTATCGTTATCTAAAACACAACCGCGCGCTCCTCGGACCGCTACGGAAAATGGAAGAGCGCGTCTCGAGTCGTGCGCTTTATCAGATTCCGAAGAGTCGTGTGGCTGCGATCGAGCCAAAGCTCCGGAGCGGAGATATCATCGGGATCATCTCGCGCGACGGCCGGCTCGTCGGCACCTCACACGTTGGCCTGGCGCTCCGCGGATCGGATGGAGTGCTTCATTTCATGCACGCTTCCTCGCCGCGGAATTACGGCAAGGTCGTGATCGATTCCGAACTCTCGAAGTATCTTTACCGCTACAGCACGCACACCGGGATTCTGGTGGCGCGGCCGTTGCGGTAGTGGTGGTTCGTTAGGCGCGTTTTCCGAAAATGATGCGGTAGATCAGGAGCAGGACCATCGCGCCGACGACGGAGAAGATGAAACCGGCCGGCTGGCCTTCCTGATACCAGCCCAGGGCGCGCCCGAGATAGCCCGCGAGGAACGAGCCGGCGATGCCGAGCAGGATGGTGATGATGCAGCCGCCTGGATCGCGGCCGGGCATGAGAAGTTTGGCAACGACGCCGATCACGGCGCCGATAAGGATGGTCCAGAGGAGTGCTGTCATGCTCGGAAGATATTGGGAGCTTCGTCCGGGAGAAAGCTAAAATCGTAAAAGAAAGAAACTTCGGCCCGGGGGCGGGCCGACTCCACCGCGGTCGGCCTTGCGGGCGTACTCCGGGGGGCACGCGTGGAGCCGGCCCGCCCTCGGGCCGAAGTTTCCTTCTTTCGCGCCCTTATAACTCGATCACCTGCGCGGAGCGGATGTCCTCGTTGGCGCGCAGCGTCGCGAGGAGGGCGGCGTCCGGTATCGTGTCGAGGTTCAGAACGGTGAGCGCGGTGCCGCCGGCCTCGTTTCGACTGAGCGACATGGTGGCGATGTTGACGCCGTGATCGCCCAGGAGCGTGCCGACGCGGCCGATGATGCCGGGGCGGTCGGTGTTTTCCAGGATGAGGACGACGCCGTGCGGTCGGGCTTCAACGGGTCGGCTGTTAACGCTAACGATGCGCGGCGTGGCGCCGAAGAAGGCGCCGGCGACGGAGACGCTTTTGCCTTCTGCGGTGGCGGAGAGTTCGAGCAGGTCGGTGTAATCGCCGACCGCGCTCAAGCGGGTTTCGTTAATCGTAAGGCCGAGGCTTTCGGCGTAGGCGGGAGCGCTGACTTCGTTGACATCCAGGCCGCCAGCCTTTTGCAGAAAGCCTTTTAAGACGGAGCGCGTAATCGCGGTGGTGTCGACTTCGTTCACTTTACCGCTGTAGTTGATGGTCAATTGCTCGACGTGGTGCGGTGCGAGTTGGGAGAGGAAGCGACCGAGTTTTTCGCCGAAACGGAGATGCGGGCCGACGATGGCGAGCGTTTTCGCGTCGAGGTTCGGCATGTTGACGGCGTTGCGGATGGTTCCATCGAGCAGCGCGGCGCGAATGGATTGTGCGATTTCGATCCCGACACTTTCCTGCGCCTCAGCGGTCGAGGCGCCGAGGTGCGGGGTGAGGACGAGATTCGGCGCTTGTCGCAGAACAGAATCCGCGGGCAGCGGCTCTTTTTCGAAAACGTCGAGCGCGGCGGCGGCGACCTGGCCGTTTTGCAGCGCATCCGCCAGCGCGTCTTCATCGATCAAACCGCCACGCGCACAATTAATCAGGCGCACGCCGCGTTTTGTCTGGCTCAAGCGCGCCGCGTCTAACAAGTGGTGCGTCTCGGGCGTGAGCGGCGTGTGGAGGGTGATGAAATCAGCGTTGATAAGGAGGTCCGTGAGATCGTCGACCAGCTCGACTTGCAGCGTGCGTGCGCGCGTCGCTGATAGGTAGGGATCGAAGGCCAGCACGCGCATGCCGAAGGCGATGGCGCGTCGGCTGAGCTCGCTCCCGATGCGCCCCATGCCGATGATGCCGAGCGTTTTGTTGTAGAGTTCGACGCCTTGGAAATCCTTCCGGTTCCATTTTCCGCTGCGCACGGTCGCGTCCGCCTGGGGGATTTTGCGCGCGGCGCAGAGGAGGAGAGAGAAGGCGTGCTCTGCGGTGGAGACAGTGTTGCCGCCGGGAGCGTTCATCACGATCACGCCGCGTCGCGTGGCAGTCGCGACATCCACGTTATCGATGCCGACACCGGCGCGGCCGACGGCGCGTAATTGCGTCGCCGCCTCCAAAACCGCTGCGGTGATTTTCGTTTCGCTGCGGACGACAACGGCGCTGAACTCGGGGATCAACTCGATCAGCGCCGCTTCCGTTAGCCCGGTTTGTTTCGTGACTTCGAGCGAGTTATCGCGGGTGAGTTCGTCGATGCCGGCTTGGGAAATGGGATCGGCCACCAATACTTTGGGCGCTTTCATGAAAGTCGATTGTAGGGCGTTTCCGGGAAAGGCCAAAGCGGCGTGCGCAAGCGGAACGTCTCACGCTTGTTCGAGATGAGTGCGTGCGGCGTCGAGATGGGCCGCGCTGCCGAGGAGCAAAATCTCATCGCCCGCGCGCAATTCTTCGTCGGGACCGGGATTGATAATGGCCGTGCCGTCGCGCTGGATGCCGACGATGCTGGCACCGGTGGCGGTGCGAAGACGAAGTTCGCCGATGAGTTTGCCGGCGGCCTGGGTTTGCTCGCGCAAAATGACACTGGCGAGCGTGGCTTCGCGTAACATGGGTGGAAGAGCGGGCGGAGGCTTGACGTTCCGCGGAACGGGCGGCGCGGTGAGCGTTTCCTGGAGCGCGAATTGGGCACGCGAATAGAGCCGGGTGAACGAGCGCTGGAGGAGGATGGCGCTGGCGGCGACGATGAGCGCCTGCGCGACGAGCAATTTCCACGAGGGCAAGATGGTGGAACTGAGCAGGAGAACGACGAGCATGAGAACGAGGCAGCCGACCGCGAGGATGGTATTCGCGATGACGGAGCGGAGCGCCTGGGTGCTGGCGCCGCCGGCCTGGCGCGTGACGCTCATTTCCGAGAGGAGCATGGAGAGCGCGCGCATCTTGCGGACGACCGCGATGAAAAGCGGGAGGCAAAGAAGCATGGCACTGAGCCAGAGGCCGGCCTTCAAGCCATCGTAGCCGAAGGGAATTTTCGGCCACCAGGTCATGCCGTAGCGGCGCAGGGAAGCGGCGCCGATGAAGACGCCGGAAATGAGGATCAGGTTGAGCGCGATCTGCCAGGCCCATTTGCGGACGAGGCTCATGGCGAAGTTCCCGCCCGGGCGCTGGCCCAACCCGGCGACCCAGCCAGTGTAGAGATCGAGCCAGTTCTTTAGGCCCGTCGGTGCGACGCGATCAAAATAGCTGATCAAGCGATCCGAGTTTCGGATCAGATAGGGCGAGGTGAGAGTAGTGATGGCGGAAACCGCGACCGCGATCGGATAAATGAAGCCGCTGGTGACACGGAGCGTGAGACCGAGCGAAGCGATGATGAAAGAGAACTCGCCGATCTGCGCGAGACCCATGCCGACCCGCAACGAAACGCGGCGATCGTGTCCGGCGATGAAAGTGCCGAGCGAGCAGGAGAAGACTTGGCCGACGATGACGACGACGCTGATGATTAAAATGGGTGCGGCGTATTTCACCAGCAGCCCGGGATCAATCAAGAGCCCGATCGAGACGAAAAAGACGGCGCTGAACATGTCGCGAATCGGCTCCAAAAGCGTTTCGATGCGGACGATCTGGCGCGCTTCGGCGATGATCGCACCGATCAGGAAGGCACCGAGCGCGACGCTGTATTCGAGCTGCACCGCGAGCAGCGAAACGCCGAAACAAAGCCCGAGCACCGACACGAGCAGCATCTCGTTGCTCTTGAAACGCGCGACGTAATTGAGGAGCCGCGGGACAATGATCAGACCAGCCACGAGCAGGATGCCGAGAAAAGAGGAGAGTTTGGCGACGGTGACCGCAATATCGCGAGGGGAGAATGAACCCGTCGTGGCGAAGCCGGAAAGAAGGGCGATCATGACGATGGCGAGAATGTCTTCCACGATCAAAATGCCGAAGATGAGTTCGGCGAATTTTTCCTTTTTTAGCCCCAGCTCGCTCAAGGCTTTGATGATGATGGTGGTCGACGAGATGGAGAGAATTGCGCCCAGGAAAACGCTATCCATCGTGCTCCACCCGAAAGCCTGGCCGAGCGAGTAACCAGCAAGGGCCATCATCAGAATGGCCAGAGTGGCGGCAATAAAAGCGGTCGCGCCGACGGCGTGAAGTTTGCGCAGGCTGAACTCAAGCCCGAGCGAGAACATGAGGAAAATGATGCCCAACTGCGAGAGGGTGTGGATCGTTTGCTCGCTGTGGATGCCGGGCAGCCACGGCGTGTTTGGGCCGATGATTACGCCGGCTAAAATGTAACCGAGGACGACCGGCTGTTTCAGTCGATGAAAAAGAATCGTCACCAGCCCGGCCGCGAGCATGACGGTGGCGAGATCGTGCAGGAAACTCAGATCATGAGAAGCAGCGGCGGCATTTTCCATGCGGAGGGCACCTTAGCTCTTCTGCGGGCGAGCGTCGCGCAGCGGCTGCATTTTTGAACAGGATTTGGCTGGCGGCCCCGCCAGCGTTTCCGGTTGCGTGTCATGCACCAGAGCGATCTGCGGGGTAAGGACGCCGCTCTGCGGCGGCCGAGGCGCCTGGTTTGTGCTGGAACGTCTGTGCGTCCATCGGCGGACAGCGCTGTGCGCTTGAATGTGTTTAGTGTCGCTGGCATCGGGACCGATGAGAACAAACCGGAGGATTGCCAGAAATTAGCCGGTGGTTGAGGTCGCCGCGTCGGTGGCCGACACCACCGGAGACAGATTCTGTAAAGTCACACCCCGGCTGGGGTGGCAGAGAGCAGGCGCGAGCATTTCTGCCGCGTCGTCTTGAGGCGATCACGCCGATTCCGTCCCAAAGGGGGCTGTGTCGGCCTCCACGATCTGTCAAGATTCTTAGCCTGACCCCTAATTGGCCTTCCTGACCCCTAATTGGCCTTCCGGTCATCCCGGGAAAACGCTTGAACCATCGCCCGCGCGGCACTTCGGGATTCCCATCAAGCCAGCGCGCGAAGGCTTCCAATTGATCACTACGAATTTCGCGATGTTTTACCCGGTCTCTCAGGTGTCGCAGGAGCGCGAAGGGGAGGCCCTCGCGGCGAACCTTAGGCATCGATCTTCATCCCGTAGAAACCGTTCATGAGAGCTTTCTCCAGCTCCGCGATTTCTGTAGCATCGCTCGCGTTCGCCAGCCGTTCGCCCAACTCGCCGAGCTGCTCCGGACTCAGCCGCGGCACGGTCTCATATTCGCGCGCAAACTTTACTACCTCGACCCGCTCTTCCGGCGGCAACTTCTTGATGGCTTCGATGATCTGCGCGGCGCTCACGACGGAAAGGTAACCCGACTGGTCCCAAGCTTCAACGGGGGCCTGGGAAGTCGGAGATCACTATCGGCACTCGTCGGTGAAACTGGTCTCATTTGGAAAAATACAGCCGGTCGGCGTTTTACGGAATTCTTGACCGCGGATGGAAAAGCCCGGCCATTGCTTCGCATTTGAAAGCCCGGCCTCGCCCTGCAGGGCTGCGTTACGGGTTACGGACACCGATGTCGCGGATGGAGTCGGCAGCTCACGCTGGGACTTGGCGGGATGAGCCTCCTTCGCAAACGCTACGGCGTGCCAAGGAAAAATGCTCGCAGCTGGATAATAGTCTGCGTGGCGGATTCCGCCAAGAGCTTGGCCGGTGGAGCGGAGTTGAATGGATCAAAGCTCGTTTTGGCGAGTCGCCAAAACCAGGTCGCCGCGGCGACCGCTACCCAGAAAGATGCGAGAGGCGATCAGTGGCGAGTTTACGACTCTCGTTTGAAGACAGCTCGGTGTGTTCCAGACGCTGCGCGACCCGATCAGAGTCTGCGAGTCGATGCCGAAACAAAGTAGCGAGGAAAACAAGGTCTTTTTCGCGGCCGGCGATAAGTTTGCTGACTGCGAGATCGTGGACTTCGGAGCGGGGCGTCAAATCCGAGTTCGCGACGGCGAGGGCGCCGGTCGCCAGCACGCGAGGCGGGTGCGCTCCCCGGCGCGGATGATGTGCTCAAGCTAAGACCGATTCACGCGCTTGGTATTCCCGAATGATGGTGAGGCGTCGCCGCGGCGACCGCTCCCCGGACGTTGCGGAACGCGTCGACACAGCGACGCGGCTACAAATTACGTTGCCGAACGCGTCGACATAGCGACGCGGCTACAAATTACGCTTTCGCGCGGGATTGAGTGGTTACATTCTCTCCGGGATTTCGATGCCGAGGAGGTTGGGGCCGCGCTGCAAGGTGCGCGCGGAGATGTTGCACGAGGCGAGGCGGGAGCTGCGGACGGGTTCTTCGGATTTGAGGACGGGTAGGCTTCGTAGAAGGCGTGGAAGCTGTTGGCTAATTCGAAGAGATAATTGGCGAAAATCGCAGAACGGGGCCCTTCGATTGGAAGGAGAAGCCGTTCTCAATGGGGTCGTACATGCTGAGAGGCGTCTCGGGATCGCACGTTGACTCGTTGACGCTCTCCACGATGTCTGACATCCTGTTTGACATGAAGGTTTCCACCCGCTCGCTCGTCCGGGAATTCCCAAAGGCGAAGGCTGCCGCACGCAAGGGGCAGCAGGTCGAAATCTATGACGGGCGGACCGGCGAGGCTTTTTTTCTAACCGCAAAGGCGAAGAGAACCTTTGGTGAGATGGCGGAGATGGCGAAGGGGGTCTACGCGGGGCCGCGCGATCTCTCGTCTCGTGAAGGGTTTGATGCCTGACCATATCATCGATACTGGACCGCTGGTGGCCTGGATCAACCGGCGGGATCAGTGGCACGAATGGAGCGTGTCGGCACTCGCCGACCTGACGCCGCCGTTGCTGACGTGCGAGTCAGTCATTACGGAAGCAGCCTGGCATCTCGGCGCATCGCGTGAGGCGGTCGATCAGCTCTATGGATTGATCGAAGCGGGGGCGCTGCGAATCGTCGCGCTTTTCCCGGACCATGTCGCCCACCTGCGCGCGTTTTCGGCAAAGTATGCGCAAATGGATTGTGCGGATGCCGCCGTGGTCCGGCTCTCGGAACTGTTTCCGCGGGCCCTGGTTGTGACCACCGATCTGGCGCATTTCCAAGTTTACCGCCGATTTCAGAGCAAGCCTATCCCGCTTCTTCACCCGCCGGCTCGCGGTGGGAAATAGCGAACGGCGTAGATGCCGAGCAGGGTTTCAAATCCGGAATGTCGGCGATGTAGACTCCATCTTCTTCACTGTAGAAAACGTTGATGTGGTAATCGGTCATCGTCAGTCCTCCAAGGTAAGGCGAAATTCCTCGATGTCGCGTAGCAGCTGGCGGACTTGGTATGCTTTCGCCTGGCCGCCGACGTTCTGAAGATTGAGCGGCCGATCAGCCGATGCATGCTCGAAGATGTCACTTTGGAGAGCGAGATTCTCTGGGTGTCTCGCCCGTCGACAGATGGGAGAAGACGAGGACGAGGAGGCGTTGGATGGCTCGATCTAGCCGAAGATGACGAGGCGGATGTCTTCCGGGAGCTGCGCCGCGACACCCGTGACGACGCTACCGCGGAGGAGATTAGTGAGTGTGGAGCGCTGCGAAGCGCCGATCAGCAAATAGTCGACGCCCATCGTCGCGGAGAGGTCGAGGATGGTGGCGGCCGGGTCCTCGCTCACGGCATATACGGGTAGCACGCAAACGCCGCGTTGTTCGCCCTGCTCGAGCATGAGCGACATGATGGCGTTGGCCTCGGGGTCGTCCTGCCATTTGGCGCGGCCAGCGAGCGACGGCGCCGCGGAAAGGTAGACGGAGACCTCTTTGACGAAGAGAACACAGAGGACGGATTTGCGGAGCTGTGCTTCATCCAGCGCGAAGCCGAGAACGGGTGTCACGCCACGCGCGGCGACCATAATTTTCTGGCCTTCTTCGAGACGAGGCTGCAAGGCGTTGGCGGCGTCCGGAGTGACCATCGCGGCGACACCCTGCGTTACGGTGACCGTCTTTAATCCGGAGAGCTTGTGTGAGTAGGCGCGCAGCGCGTAGCCGACGCCGAGAACGCAAACGGCAAAGAACAGCGCGCCGCTCTTGGTATCGGCGGCGATGGTTAATTCGACCGCAAAAAGGACGATGAAGGTGAGGCCCATGATCCCGCGCTCGTACCACCGCAGATCCAACTTTTTGTTCCAGGTGCAGGCGCCCAGATTGACCGAGATGGCGCCCACGACGCCGATCGCGTAGAGGCCGGCGAGGCTCTCGAATTCTTTCGTGATGGCGAGAATCACGATGGGAATCGCCACCGCGATGAAGAGCGGAAACATCGGCACGCCGTGTCGGTTCAGTTTCGCCAACTGGCGCGGCATCTCGCCGTCCTGCGCCATCATGTAGATGACGCCGATGAGCGCGACGACCGCAGTGTTGACCGCGCTGAAAAGCAGAAGTCCAAAGACCACGCCGACGATGATCCCGATGATGTGGCCGATGCCGGGAGTGACCACGAGCGAGACGTAGTGCTCCGCGAGAAAGCGCAGCATGTCTTCCTTGTGCGCGGTGAGTGCGCCGGTGAGGGATGGGGGCAGAGAAAGCATGGCCCAGCCGAGAAGGGCGGTGCCGACGACCACTTCGAAGGCGACGGGGACGATGGCTTTGGCGGCGGTGCGCGCGACCTTTGGGTTGTCGGGGGTGGAGTCGCTGTCGGTTTTCATCACCCCGGTGATGTTTGCGACCGCTTCCACGCCGCTCAGCGCGAGGATGACTCCGACGAACGCGACCCACGTGTGCTGGAGATCGGCATGGCGAGGCTCGAGGTGCACGAAGGTGAGATGCGGCGCACTGAAAGCGATGATGAGGATGACCACCGCGACCGCCGGAAGCGCCAGCCAAAGGGAAACGCTGCCGCTGTGCTTGGGCCCGAAGAAATTGATCGCGCCGACGATGAGGACAAGGATCATGGTGGCGACCTGCGCGTGCCGCGGAGGGACGCCGAGATAGCTGACGGCGGCCCATCCGCTGAGCGCCGCCGTGACCATAAAATTGGCCACCAGCAGGAGCGCACCGGTGGAGGCGAGGAAGCGGCTCTGCTGCCGCGCGGCGGAGTAAACGCCACCGCCATCCGGGAAGTGCGCGCAAACAATGATGTAATTGTAGGCGACCACCGCGGTCAGCACGCAAACCGCGAGGATGATCGGGAAAGAAGAAAAGCCAGCCGCGACAAACGCGAGACCGATGACGTACGCCTTGCTCGTTCCCCAATCGCCGTAGAGCAGCGCGGCGGCGCGTTTCCAATCCACATTACGCGGACGATGGACACCTGCGGAGTGGTCAGGAGGAAGGTCAGCCATGAGGAAAGGACGTGTCTTTTCGCGCTATGTGCATGGGCGGGCAAGCACTTTCGCCAGCCGGTGGCTCACCGAGCGGCGACGGATTCGGCGTCGGATGCCGTGGAAGAAATCGGAGGCAGGTTCGCGTTTTGGAGATGCACTACGCACTCAATCTCTGCTGTCTGCGGGAACATGTCCAAAGGTGTTACCGAGAGGATCGTGAAGGCTTGTTGCAGTTCGCCGAGATCGCGGGCGAGGGTGGCGGGATTGCAGGAAACGTAAACGAGCGTCGCTGGCGGACGTTCCAGGAGTGCGCTCCGCGTTCCAGGCGGTAAACCCGTGGCCGGAGGGTCCACGATCACCGAGGTGGCGGCCGGATCATTTTCGCGCAGGAGCTGTGCGAGCGTGAGTTCGACATCGCCCGGAAGATAGCTCTCAGATGGCGTTGCGTTTCCCTGTGCCGCCGCGATGGCGAAGCGGTCCCATTCGATTCCAATGATGCGCTGGAAATTCGGCAGCAAACGTTTGGCGAAAAACCCCGCGCCGCAGTAGGCGTCGATCAGGAGTTCACGCGGCGGCGGGAGCAGACCGCGAACATGCGCGGCGAGCGCGTCGGCCACGGCGTCGTTTGTTTGCGCGAAAATGCGCGGCCCGCCGTGCGCGCGCAGGGTGAAATGTCCATCGCGTGGCCGGCGCGCGCGCAAGTCCGCCAGCGCGGCATTCACTTCCGGTGCGGCGATCGGGCAGCGCTCGACATCGATCAAGCGGTGAACGTCACGACGAAAATAGCCAACCACGCCATCTTCCGCGTGGACGGTGATGCGGTTGCGGTAACCATAAGGCGCAGGCGAGGGGATGATCGGCCGCATCGGCGGTTTCTCGATTCGCCCGAGCCGTCGCAACGCCGTCTCCACTTGGCGCGCTTTTATTTCGAGCTGATGCTCGTAAGCGATGTGCTGATAACTGCATCCGCCGCATCGCCCAAAGTAGGGACACTCCGGAGGGGTGCGTTGCGGAGATGCTTCCAGCACTTCGGTCAATTCCGCTTCCGCGAAATTCTTCTTCTCGCGCACGATCCGCGCCTGCACGCGTTCACCCTCCATCGTGAAGGGAACGAAGACCGCCTTGCCTTCGACGCGCCCAACGCCTTTGCCGCCGAATGCGACGTCTTCGATCTCGACCTCGACGTTTTTCATGTGACGACGTCGATCAATTGGCGCAAGAATATCAGACGAAGAAGCGCAAAGCCCTTTCGCACTTCGCGGTCAGCCTTGCGTCGCTCTGTGCTACGGCATCCTCTGCCGGCCGGCAGCTAACCAAAATGCATGACACGCTCTAGAGATCGCCAGCCGGGTAAATCCGCGTGTAGGGATATTTCGATTCGTTCCCGAGTTCGGGCGGAAATTCTTGATAGCCGGAATGGATCCAATGCGTGTTGCTCTCCAGTACGGGGAAATACGTTCCGCGTACGATCGGGAACGGCCAGGTGAGGATTTCGAAAATGCCGGCCTGCATGCGTAAGGTGCTGCGTCCCACTCCGCGGACAATGCCGTAGCCAAACGCGGCCGAATTGCCTTCCTCGGAATTCACTTGGTGAATGGTGGTCGGCAATTCCGACCAACCGAAGAGGAGATTGGAAATTCCGCGGCCGAGTTTGCGCGTGGGGCCTTGGGCGTTCGAGGGCGGATCGTGGATATCTGCGCGGCAAATGGCGACAAAGCTGAGGAGGAGAGCGGCGGTGAGAAGCTTCTTCATGGGGCGTGGGGAAAAGCTAAGGACTTTTCGGACGCGGTGGCAATCCCCCTTTTCGGTCGCGCGCGCGTTTTTCAATCATCATCCGCTGCGCCCGATCCCTTTTTTGGCTGGCCGCGCGTGGCGCGCATGGAGAGCACGATCGTGATCGCGAGAGTTAAGATGATAAAAACGAGAGACCCCAGATTCGGGATATGAACAAGGTCGGCCAGGATCATTTTCAGGCCGACGAAGCCGAGCACGAGCGCGAGGCCGGTTTTCAAATAAATGAACCGATCGATGATGTGGGCGAGGACGAAGTAGAGCGAACGCAGCCCGAGGATGGCGCAGACGTTTGAGGTGTAGATGATGAACTCGTCCTGCGTGATGGCGAAGACGGCGGGAATGGAATCGACCGCGAAGACGAGGTCCATGATGTCGATCACAATCAGGACCAGCGCGAGCGGTGTCAGCATCCAGGCCCCGTTCACTTTCACGGCGAATTTTTCCCCGTGATACTCGGGCGTGACGCGCATCCAGCGGCGGCAGAGACGGAGGACGAAGTTGCTCTCGAGATCGATCTCTTCGCCATGGCTGACGAGCATGCGGATTCCGGTGATGAGCAGGAACGCGCCGAAAAGATAGAGGACCCAATGGAAGCGATCGACCAGGGCGACACCGACCCAGATCATGACTCCGCGCATGATGAGTGCCCCGATGATTCCCCAAACGAGGACGCGATGCTGATACTTCCGACGCACCTGGAAGTAGGTAAAAATCAGGACGAAGACGAAGATGTTATCCACGCTGAGCGAATACTCGATCAGGTAGCCGGTGAAAAAATCGAGCGCGGCGTCCTGGCCTTTCAGCCGCCAGACGAGAAGATTAAAACAGAGCGAAAGCAGCACCCAGACGCCGCTCCAGATCGAGGCTTCGCGAATGCCGATGACGTGCGCTTTGCGATTAAAACCGACAAGGTCGATCGCGAGAACGACAAAGACGCCGATGTGAAATGCGATCCAAAACCAGAGCGGCACGGGCGCCTAGTTGCCATGCCGCAAGCCTTCCCGCAAACGCAAAGCGGAGGGGCGGAAGGAGTTTTCTCTGGCGAAGAAGAACGTTCGCCGTAGTTTGTTCGTCCCGAATGGATGCCGAACTGGAGAAACTCGTCGAGTCTGGGAAGCTAACTGCGAAAGCTGCTGATCAACTGGAGAAACTGAAGCCGGGCACATATTGCCTTCACAAGAGTTGGGGGTTCGGCAAAGTCGCGGAGTGGAATCTCCTCCTCAATCAGATCATGATCGATTTCCCCGGGAAGAAGGGGCATCCGATGCAGCTCTCCTACGCGGCGGAGAATCTCACCGTCATCCCGCCGGAGCATTTCCTCGCTCGCAAGGCGATCGATTTGAAGGCGATCAAGGAGCAGTTGAAAAAGGATCCGGCCGGGATCGTGCGCAATATCCTCGAGAGTCTCGGCGGTGCGGCCACGCAGGCGCAGATCGGGCAGTTGATGGTGGGCGATCTTTTCAACGAAGCGGAATGGAAACGCTGGTGGACCTCGACGACGAAGGCGTTGAAGAAGGAAGGTTTTTTCCACATCCCGACCAAAAAAGCGGAGCCGATCCAACTGCGGGCGGAGAAGGTTTCGCGCGCCGACGAGCTGGTCGATTTTTTCAATAAAGCACGGCAGCCAAAGGAGCAGGCGGCCGCGCTCGATCAGATCATCAAATTTCAAACCGAGTTCAGCGATCCGGCGAAGCAGTTGCAGCCGGTGGTGGACGCGATCGAGGAAGCGGCGGATCGCAATCAGCGCTTCAACCCTGCGTTTTCGATCGAGCTGGTGATCGCGCGGGATGATTTGCTGGCGGGCTCGCCCGAATTGAAGAGCGGCAATCCGAGCTTAACGCTCGACCGTCTGCTGGCGGATGAAGAGCAAAAAATGGCCGTGATTTTGCCCAAGCTCCCGTCCGCGAAGGAGCGCCGTGTCCTGCACGCGATGCCGGCCGCGCTCGGGCCGGAATGGACCGTGCGCGCGTTGCAGTTGATGCAGTCGAATCACGCTCGCGCCGTCATGCAGATTCCGCGGGTGTTTGCCGAAGCGGGATTGCAGGCGGAATTGCGCGCGTATTTGCAGCGGGGAATTCGCGAGCATTCCATCACGAGCGAAGGGCTCACCTGGCTTTGCAAAGAGCGCGCTGGCGAGCGCGATCTGATTACGCCGGATCTGCTCGGCGCGATTTTGTCGGCACTGGAGCGCGATCAGCACAACGAGAACAGCCGCGGGAGCAAACTGCGCGATCTCCTGCTCGACGATCGCGAATTGATTCCGGACATGTTCGAGGGCGCGGACAGCAGCCTGGCGCGCGACGCGATGCGGCGCTTGATGCTGACTCCGGTTTTCGACGAATTGACCAAGCGCTCGCTCCTCGCACGGATCATCAAACTTTTCCCGCAGCTCGAAAGCGTCATCAGCGGCGAGCAGAAGGAAGGCAAGACTGAGTCGCTCATCGTTTCGTGGAGCAGCCTGGAGAAGCGGAAAGCCGAGTTCGAGGAACTGATCAACAAGAAGATTCCCGAGAACAGCAAAGAGATCGGTGTGGCCCGTTCCTACGGCGATCTGCGCGAGAATTTCGAATTTAAGGCCGCGAAAGAAATGCAGGCCGTTCTCATGCGGCGGAAAGCGGAACTCGAAATCGCGCTGATGAGCGCCCGCGGGACGAATTTCGAGAATCCCGATCTCTCTCAGGTGTCCATCGGAACGGTCATCGTCCTGCGCGATCAGGAAACCAAGAAGACCGAGACCTACACGATCTTGGGCGCATGGGATGGTGATCCGACTGCGAACATCATTTCCTATCAGACGGCGATCGGTCAGGCTTTGCTCGGTCACAAGGTCGGCGACGTCGTGGCGCTCAATCGCGACGAGGGCGAAGGCAATTTCGAGATCATTTCCATTTCGCCGGCGCCCATTGACGAACTGGACGCCGAGAAAACCGCAGACGCGTCCACGGACATGGAAGACGCCGACGCGGTCAGCGCCTGAGTTCTCTCTGAAGTCTCCAGGAGCCGACAAATTCCGGCGGGCGTTTCTGCGAGTTGACGCGCTTCCGCCGCGTCTCCACAATCGAAACGCGCGCCGCCGTAAGACGGCATCCGCATTCCTCTTATGAACGATCCGATTCTGATTGCGCAGGCCGGCGACGAGCCAGTTTATCTACTCCCGCAAATGGCCAACCGGCACGGCCTCATCGCCGGCGCCACTGGCACCGGCAAGACCGTGACTTTGCAGACGCTGGCGGAAAATTTCAGCGCGCGCGGCGTCCCTGTTTTCATGGCCGACGTGAAAGGCGATCTCGCGGGAATTAGCCAGCCCGGCGGGACGCACCCGAAGTTGGTCGAGCGCGCCAAGGAACTCGGACTGACGGACTACAAAGGCGAAGCATCGCCCGTCGTTTTCTGGGATGTCTTCGGCGAATTCGGCCATCCCGTTCGCGCCACCGTCTCGGAAATGGGCCCGCTTCTTTTGGGCCGGCTGCTGAGCCTGAACGACACCCAGGAAGGCGTGCTGAACATGGTCTTTCGCATCGCCGATGAGGGCGGCCTTCTTTTGCTCGATCTCAAAGATCTGCGCTCAATGGTCCAGTTCGTAGCCGACAACGCGGATCAATTTAAAACGCAATACGGCAACGTCTCCACCGCCAGTGCCGGCGCCATCCAGCGCAGCCTCCTCGCGCTCGAATCGCAGGGCGGCGACAAATTCTTCGGCGAACCGGCGTTGAATCTGGATGACCTGATGCAAACGCAGAACGGCCGCGGCGTGATCAACATTCTCGCTGCCGACCGCCTCATGCAGCAGTCGCCAAAGGTTTACGCCACCTTTCTGCTCTGGCTGCTCTCCGAACTCTTCGAGCGCCTGCCCGAAGTTGGCGACCCCGAGAAACCGAAGCTGGTCTTCTTCTTCGACGAAGCACATCTGCTCTTCGCCGATATCGAGAAAGCGCTTTCGGATAAGATCGAGCAAGTCGTGCGACTGATCCGCTCGAAAGGCGTCGGCGTTTACTTCGTCAGCCAAAACCCACTCGACATCCCCGACGTGGTTCTGGGCCAGTTGGGCAATCGCGTCCAGCACGCCCTCCGCGCCTTCACCCCGCGCGATCAAAAAGCCGTCGCCGCCGCGGCGCAAACCTTCCGCCAGAATCCGAAGTTGAACGTCGAAAACGTCCTCACCGAACTCGGCGTCGGCGAAGCGCTCGTCTCCATGCTCGAGGCCGATGGCAAACCCGGCATCGTCCAGCGCGCCAAGATCGCGCCGCCGCGCAGTCAATTGGGTTCGATCACAGAAGAGCAGCGCGCCGCCATCATCAAAGGCTCCGGCCTGCAGGAGCACTACGGCACCACGGTCGACCGCGAGTCCGCCTACGAGAAGCTACAGGCGCGCGCGGTTGAGAAGACCAGCGCGACCGCCGCGTCCCCAGAAGCGTCAAAAACGGACTCCTTCTTCAGCAAAATTTTCCAACCAAAGATCGGCCCGCGCGGAGGGCACTACGACTCCATGGCGGAAACGGTGGCCAAAAGTGCCGCCCGCGCGATCGGCAGTTCGGTCGGCCGCCAAATCGTCCGCGGCGTCCTCGGCTCGCTCTTCGGCAGCGGCAAACGCAGCCGCTGACGGGGGCCGCCTGAGCAACAAAGATGACATAAGGCTTGGCCCTCCGATCACGTCAGCCTGGATCCTTTTGTCGCCATCATTCTGGCGGTCGGGGTCCTGATTGCCAGGTTCCTCTGAGCGCGCGATGGACGGTGGTTGTCGCCTGCTATTTTCGCCCCTCGTTCGCCCCTCGTTCCCAAGTTGCACTTGGGAACGCCAATGTCCCTGAAGCTGAGCTTCCCTCACCGCACTCGTCCACCTCGGCATCGGCATTGCCCTCGGCGGCCACTCCTGCGTTGAGGAGCAAATTCGGCCGGGCCACGAGAACGATCGTGTCACTGCCCGTTCCACCTTCGCCCACGAGTGCGCGTCGGCTAACGATGGAGCCGGCCCGCCCCCGTGGGGGCGGAAGGGGTCGGTCCGTGGGGGGCGGAAGGGGTTGGTCTGTGCATATGTGCAAGCAGGAAACGGCTCCCGTTCGGCACTGCTGTGAGTCACGTCAAAGAACCGTCCTGCACATATGCGCGGACTGACCCCTTCCCGCTTCCCCATGGCCAAGGCTGACTCTATCTGGTCGCCGTCCTGGACGTCTGCAGCCGATCGGAGTGAACGATGAGACTTTCACCGGACCGACGCTGGCGCAGCGCCATGGAGAGAGCGGCGATGGTGAGGGGACGAGGATGGGCTCATGGCCCAGCCAACAACCCTCTTATAACCGCACCAGACTGCACTCCAGTCTTGCTTACCGAAGTCCGAACGCTTTTGAATCCCAAATAACAACTGAACCCCAGGAATTCGTCCCTCATTCACCGTCCGAAAAATCAATCCAAGCCCACATCTCAAAAATGTGACCCCGATGACCCCGATCGTATTTACACGTAACCGTCTCGTTGCGCTTCTTGCTCTTACAATTCTTGGACTTTTCGCTTTCCAGCTTTGGTATCAAGCGGTGCGCTCCAGCACAACAATCGACGAGCCGATCCATATCTTAGCCGGACACCGGTACTGGCAATGCAGCGATTTCGGCATCAATCCGGAACACCCGCCCCTGGCTAAACTGGTAGCCGCCGCCGCGCTCAATTTCCGGGCTTGGATTGAGCCGAGTTGGGGTTGCGGCTCGCGGATGACGCCGCCAGACGAAGGTTTTGTCGCGGCGAGAACCTTCTTAACCGTCAACGGAATGGACGGAATCGTCTTCTCGACGCGGCTGGCGGCGGCTTCGCTGAGCGTGCTCCTTGCCGTCCTTGTGTTCCTGGCGGCACTCGAAATGTTCGGACGTTCGGAGGCGTTAACGGCTTTGGCTCTGCTCGCGTTTGAACCGAACCTAATCGCGCACGGCGCGCTCGTGACGACCGACATGGCTTTGGTGGCGACTGCGTTTGGCGCCGCTTACGCCCTTTATCGATTTCGGATCAAGCCAAATGTGGGGAATTTTCTGATAATAAGCCTGGCGCTTGGGCTGATGCTCGCGGCGAAACATTCGGCGGTTATTTTTGTGCCAGTTTTCTTCGGGCTGCTTGTGGCCGACGTAACTCTTTTTCATCAGGGCGAAAGTCGGTTAGGGAAGCAGCTTCTAGGTCAAAGCGCCGTTTTTGCTGGGCTGATTTGCTTCGGTGTCATCGTGCTCTGGGCGTTTTACGGCTTTCGTTACTCAGCTATTCCAAACGCGAGCGAAAGCACCGCGTCGGCTGTCGATTACTTCGGGGCAAGCGCGCACGCTAGTGTCGCAAAATCGCTCGCGGCTAAAGCTTTTTCTTGCGTTAGCTATACGCGAATTCTTCCTGAAGCTTACCTCGTTGGATTAGCGGATGTTATGGCTATGGGCAGCCGCAAAGCCTTCATTTTCGACCGCAGTTACGCGACCGGGCAATGGTTTTACTTCCCGCTCGCCTTTCTGGTGAAATCGAGCGTCGCGCTACTCTTGCTGTTGCCGCTTGGATTAGTGCTGCCGGTTTTCAACCCAGAAAAGCGACGCGCCATGATGTTCTTGCTGGTGCCGCCCCTGGTTTTTTTCGCTGTCAGTCTAACCTCGAAACTTAACATCGGCGTTCGCCACATCTTACCGATTTACCCTTTCTTGATCGTTGCGGCGGCTGCCGGCGCGGTTGCGTTTACCCGCAGGGTTCAGTTCTTCCGCTATGTTGTGTTCGGGCTGCTCCTTTTTCACGCAGCGACGTCGCTGTTTCGAGTCGCGCCGCATTACCTGGCGTTTTCAAACGATTTCTGGGGCGGCGTAAACAAGACGCATCGCGTCTTTCCCGGGGATTCCAACACGGAGTGGGGGCAAAACGATAAACTCGTGGCCGAATATCTCGCACGCGAAAACATTACCGATTGCTGGTATGCGCCCTACCAATACGGCGATGTATTGCCGGCTGCGTTGTCGTGTCGCCTGCTCCCGGGCACTTTCGTTTCTAATCAAAGGCTTCTAGAGCCGATCCCGCCAGTGATAGAAGGCACCGTTCTGTTAAGCACGACCGTTTTACCGCCGCGCGGCTCTGACAACTACCTGCCGATCGCTCAGTCAAAACCAATCGCTCAAATCGGCGGCAGCGTTTTCGTTTATCAAGGGCGTTTTGCAATTCCGCTCGCCTCGTCTCTGAGTTATGTCACCCGCTCCGAAGAACTGACGCGATTGCAACATTTCGAAGAGGCCGCCGCTGACGCTAGAAGAGCGATCGAAATTGCGCCGGAAACTCCGCGCCCGCATCTTGCGCTTGGCATCGCGTTAGCTCGTCTGGGCCGGACCGCCGCAGCGCGGGGTGAACTGGAAACAGCGATCCGTCTGATGGAATCCAACCCGGCGCTCTATCGAGACGCCGACCGGCGGGGGCGGCAGGAGCTCGAACGTTTGAAATAGTGGCCGAACGGAAAAAAAGGGGTCGGTCCCGGAAAAAAAAGGGGTCGGTCCTGAGGAAATGCTCATTCTTACGCCGCATTGAATCGCGGTCCCGGATTCGGGCTTGTTCAAAAATGTTTCAATCCTTAGGACTGACCCCGCCTCCCGCGTTTGACGAGTTGACCGCGCTCACGGCATATCTGGTCCAGCGTGACAACGCGCGCTGGGATGAACAGATTTCGCGGGATGCGGAGTCCGGCAAACTGGATTTCCTCTTCGAGGAGGCGCGGGAAGAACGCGCGAACGGCCGCCT
>JBBSPM010000017.1:0-79616 GCA_038258815.1 Chthoniobacterales bacterium | reverse complement strand
TAATGGCGCTCAATTAAGCGAAGAAGTGGGGGTAAAATTCCGCGGCTTGCCTTTATCGTTTCGGGAGGGAGAGACGATCATCAGCCGACGAGGTCGGGTCAGGGATTGATAGGGTTTGGGACGGCGCTTGAGCGCGCGCGGTTCACGGCGGCCGGGGCGCAGGGGGAGGAGGTCGGCGGCGCAGAGGATGAGCATTTCCGCGCGGGTCTCCTCCCGGGCTGCGGCGCCGCGCGCGGCGGCGAGGGTGTGCTGCCAGTGCCGCACGGTGTCGAGGGTGCCTTTGAAGCTAAGTTGATCGAGCGGGGCGGCGTGCTGCCCGGCGCTTTGGAGCATGATGCGGCGGATCAGGTTATAGGCGATGGCGTGGAGGAGGAGTTCGCGCCGGACGAGGTCGGGAGTGAGACAACGCATGGCGGAGGCCTGCATCGTGGTCTTGATGTCGTCAAAGTAGAGTTCGACCCGCCAGCGGCGGGTGTAGAGGCGGGCGAGGGTTGCCACGGGCCAGAGCACGGGGTCGAGCAGGGTGGTGATGAGGAGCAACTCTTGGGTGCGAAAGCCGGCCTGGGCGATGGGCACGCGTACCTGGCGCACGGTGATGGCGCACGGCAACCGCCGCCAGAGCCGGGCGCTCATGACGCGGCTGGCGTCTTTGTCGGGGGGACGTTTCATGGTGATGAGACGGTCGTCTGGGCCGAGCCGCCGGCCTTGGCGCCAGTCGATCCGCGCGGCGTAGCGGCCGCGCACCAGCAGGTCGGTGCCGCGGAGGGGCAGGAAGGCGAGATTGGCAAAGCTCCAGAAGCCGCGATCGGCGACGAGGATGTCGCCCGGACGCAGGGTGCGGCGCAGGAGGGCAAAGAGACGCGCTTCGCTCGTCTTCCAGCGCCCGTGAGCGGCCCGCAGGAGCGCTCCGCTGCTCAGGCAGAAAATGCCGGCCAAGTGGATGAGGGGCCAGCCGCAGCCGGGTTTTTGGGAGCCGGGCTGGGGCCATGCCTGCTGGTTTTCGGAGGTGTCCGGGGCGGTGACGGAGGTGCCATCGACCACGAGCACGCGCCGCCCGTGGCAGCCGGGCAGGGCTGGCGCCGAGGCGGCGAGCCGGTCGGCCGCCCGCCACCAGAGCCGGCGCAGCCACTCCAGCGGCAGGCGCGCGCGCGCCGCGCAAAAGGCACTACTGCAGGGGTTGAGCCAGAGACGCGCGCGGCGCTTCCACCAGGCTTGGATGGAGCGCTGGGTTTCGCGACACGAGGAGCCAGGTTGCAGGACCATGTTCAGGCAAGCCCAGAAGACGAGCGGGAGCGGCAGCCAGCGCCGACGTTTGCCGGGCAACGCCGCCAGTTCAAGCAGGCACTCCGCAGGCAGCCAGCCCGCGGCGAGGCTCTCCAAACTGTGCAAGCTTTTGGCGCCTGTGAGGTGGACGCGGGCTGCGCGCATGGGGGCGAGTTGGGCGCGAAAGGCCGGAAAGTCAGATTGGCGTGATGACATGTAACCCATTCGCACAGAACAGCTTACAAATCCAGTAAATAAGTGGCTCGGCGCGTTAGTTTTACGCACTAACTGAGCGCCATTAAGGACCGACCCCTTTTTCTCCCCCTAATCCTACTTTCTTAGGATTAGGGTCTTGGTGTTAAAAATCACTGTGTGTGCTGTGAACACTGGTATAGGAACGGCAAGATAACGAATAGTAGCACGATAATAAACAAGATCTTCCAAACGAGAGACGATGTTTTTTGCTGTTCCGCGACCACGCGTCTCAAGAGAACAGCTTCGCTGTTGGTTGCGCCCTGCCATGCCGTATTGAGGCAGAACGAACGGACGGGCTTCCAATCTGGCAGTGAAGGGTAGTAGTAAAGCGCATCTGCCGTGATCGCACCGGAATCCCACATCGACTTAATCTGACCAGGGGTAAACGGGCCCTCTTGGCGTTCCTCGCGCCACAGATAACATTCCGCCGTAGCCGGCGGATTTCTTTCGGCATTTGCCTCAGCCCATGCCGCGTTTACGCATGGGTTGCATTTTTTTAACCCTCGATACTCAGCAGTCAGAATGCTATAATTTTTGCCGCAGGCCTTGCAGATCGCCATAGTGTTAGTATCCGATACGGTGATTGGAATGCATAACCCTAACGAGAACAAGATAAGCGACGGCGCGCGGCGGTCCGCCGTCCGCTCCATAGCCCTGGTTAGGTGATTCGGTGAATGTCACGGTAGATTTCGTCAAAGGAGCGATGAGCTCCGGCGTCGTTGAATGTAATGATCACGTTCGAGGCGACGTCACCGGACGCGAGAAATGGAAAGAAATCGCCCACGTTCTGAGACCAGTGCGCAATCGTCAGGCCACGTCCGGTGACACGCTCTCGCTCCAAGAACGAATCGAGGCACTGACCCGGAGTACCCGCAAAATAGACGATCCGAAATACCCCCTGAGCTGCCGCAATATGCTGTTGGGATAAAACGGGAAATCCGGGGAAAGACAAGACGCTACCAGCGCGCTTAACCTTCTCCGCGCGCGAGTCAAGCTCGGCTCGAAGCGACGTCGGATCCAAATGCTGGTGGAAAGCGTCCCACTGAGGCGTGAGGCCATGGTATGCCATACCATCTTGTGGCGGCCATATGTCCGCCTCGATGAACAATAAGTCGTCTTTGGCCGCGAGTTGTTCGCTAATATACGATTTACCAGCTCCAGAAGGTCCGAGTGAGAAGGTGTGCATAATGACCTAACGAGAAAAAGATGGGCCACCGCGCGAATTACGACAGACGTTCATGACAGAGAAACTCTGCGTATAAAGACGGTTCGCGGTTGGCTCGATCGTCGCATGGTTAAAAGCTGTCGGCCGATTACAGACTCCGGCTAAACTCGATAAAATTGCGGTCATCGGCCGTGAAGTGAGCATAATCTCCCAAAATGTAACTGAAACGGGAAGCGCAGATGTGAGCATGGAAGTCCGCGAAAAAGCGTTCTGTAAGACTGGCAAGGGAAGAGCCGCCGAAAGGAGCAAGCTCCGATGCGATGAATAAAGTGGCTCTGCCCTGAGACTGCGATTCGAGCGCTGCAGCATTGGGAGCAGAGTAGAGAGAGAAGAACTGAATAGCTACTGGCTGGTCAATATCATGACACTGGAAAATACTGACCGCATGATTTGCAGGACAATCCTCGAGAAAGCTGTATAAAAGTGCGTAAATCTCCTTTCGCGCATGCTCGGGAGAGACAGTAACGAGCGCGAGTGAAGGCCGTGAGCAGCCAACAAAAAAAGGGAAAGTCAGCGCAGTGCGTCCTCTAATCTGCTGTGCGCGCATTAATTGGAACCATCGGGGTGTCATAAGCAGTGAGCGCGCGACAACGTCTAACGAGACAAAGAGCAGCGACGCCTACCGAAAGCGAGCGCAGATCGGAGCTGGAGTGGTTTAGTCATGGAAAGGGTGGAGCGAACACCGGATAGGCGTTCGCCGCATCGGCTGGTGAGGCGTTGCGGGTGAGTTAGTAAATGTCGCCGAAGGCATATGTGTCGCTCTTGTTGAGGATGTCCGGCTGCTGCTCGAACTTGCGGAAAACATACTCCCAGAACTTCCACGGGTCGATGGTAACAGTCTTGGTGCCGTCGACCTCGTTGCGGAAGCCAGGCTTTTCGCCATAATCTGAAATCTCCCAGTGGTAAAGTAGGTCGCCCCTTTTGTTCTTTTTGGGTGAGCCTTGGTGGTTGATTCCATTGCGGTATATCTCCCAGAAGCAAACGAAGTCGTCGTAAGTGAGGCCAAGGTCGGCAGCGGCGGCGGTGCGAAACGCTTCGTCACTGGCGCTCACACCCTGATTGTATTTGAGGTCGCAGCGGATAAATCGCTCGTAGAGCGCGAGTGAAAGCGCAAAGGCGGCAAATGCACCATCGCCGTTGGGTAGTGCCCGCAAAGCTTGGATGGGCGTGAAGTACCAGCGAAGAAATTTGAGCCAGTGTGTCATAGCCTGCTATTTCCCGTGCGGGCAATCGCGGAGGGGTTTGTTGCAAATGTTGCACCAATTGATGATGTCGTCGACGCGTTGCGCTTCGCTCGGGGTGAGTTGGTCGGCACGCCCGCTGTCAATTTTCTTGGTGGCGCTCTCAAAAACGCCGTCCGTCTTGTTGCTGTTTGAACCTCCGGTGCACATTGGCAGGACAAAGAATACGAACATCAGAATGAGGAAGATGACTAAAGTCCACCCGTTCAACAGGCCGGTTGGCTTTGGCGGCGGAAGCGCCGCCCCGCTTGTGGAATACGTCTGCGGCTCCAGTGGCGACGTATGGGAAGCGACGCTTTCGATCTTCGTTGCTCTTATTCGTTTCTCCACTGTCAGGAAGGATAAATCTCAGCGGTGACGTCAGCAATCCGTGGTGCGTGGTTCTTGTCGAAGATAGTTGTTTTGCCTCCCTTAACGAATGTCGAACGCGCTGGCACAGTGAAGAAGCCCATGATGTCACTCTCAACCTCAAATTCGCTGTGGTCTAAAAAGATGATTCGCCCGGTGAAACGAGTGTTGGCGTCGGAGTTGTTTTTGACCGTAAGCTTATATGCATATTCGGGGCCACTAATACTTTCTGCCTTCTTGACCTCAAAGTTGATGAGTTCGTAGCTGGCTTCGTCGATGGTAGGCTGCGAAGTCCCCTGAACTTGATTGCCAGGGAGGTATGCCTCGATGTTGTCGAGGCGTGCTTGGATGGCGCGAATTTCCTTTTCGATGTTCATAAACTGAATATGTGCGAGCAACGCCTAGCAGATAGTATGCGAAACGGATATTCGTCTATTGCGGTCGCAGTGTGGGCGGGTTTACGGGACGAACCGAAGGCATGACGAGGAGGAGTGTGGTCGAAATGGGCGCGGCGGCCAAGCCTAAGTTGCTCAAGCGAGTTCGCATGATTTTGCGCAGTCGGCAGCGCAGCCTGCGGAGATTGTCGCCGCAATAGATCACGCGGGAGTCGATGATGACCGGCGGCGATTTGGCGGACACACCGGACAGTAACGGCTTTAGGAGACGCACGTCAACCGGTTGTGGCCAAGGCGGGGCCCGGCACAAGCAATGGTGGCGACGATGGCAACTCGGGCGGTCGGGACCGGGAATTGGTGGTCGCGGACCGGGAATTGGTTCCTCGGGATGGCCGCTCGGAGAGTCGGGACGGCCGCTCGGGTGGTCGGCAAGCCGGCTCAGGAGGGCGGGGCGAACGCTCGGAGGGTCGGGATGCGCGCTCGGAGGATCGGGATGCGCGCTCGGCGGGTCCGGACCAATGCTCGGGCGAGCGGGATGACGGATCGAAGGTCCGGAAGGGGCGGTCGGAGGATCGGGAAAGCCACTCGGACGAGCGGGAAGCGACGCTGGGATGGTCAGGATCGACGCTCGGTTCGTCCGGAAATGGGCTCGGGGGGTCGGGAAACAGGGCGCGTTCCAAAGCGGATTGGTCTCCAAATACGGTCACGATCCTTCGGCCCGGGGGCGGGCCGGCTCCATTGTTAGCCGGCGCGTGGAGCCGGCGCGCCCTCGCGCCGAAGGTGGAACGTGCAGTGACACGATCGTTCCCACCCTCGTTCCCAAGTTGCACTTGGGAATGCGTCTGTCCCCGAAGCTGAGCTTCCTCAATCCTTGGAGCGGAACGTCAACGCATCCATCACCCGGCCCGCGCTCACTTCGTAGCACATCGACGAAATCGATCCGGAGCTTTCCGGCACTCACGAGTTCCGTGGGGGCGCGACCGCAAATAATCTGCGCACATCCGCGCAATCTGCGGTTTGCTTGCCCTTCCCCAAGTTGTTGATGTGAAAATCAAGATTCTGTTACTCCTCCAATTTTTCCTCGCCGCGAGTCTTTCGGCCGCACAACTCACACTCCACGCGGCCGCCAGCCTGACCGATGCGATGAAAGAGATCACTGCCGTCTACGAAAAGGTGAGCGGCGACCGGGTGCAATTGAACCTCGGCGCATCGAGCATGCTGGCGCGCCAGATCGAGGAAGGCGCGCCCGCCGATGTCTTCCTCTCCGCGGATGAGGCGACGATGGACGCGCTGGAGAAGAAGGGCCTCCTCGTAGCCGGCACGCGCCGCAGCCTGCTTTCCAACAGCCTGGTCATCGTCGTCCCGGCGAATGCGAAGGTGCAGCCCGAGAGCGCGGCGGATTTGGCGAAACCGGAGTTTAAGAAATTGGCGCTGGCCGAAACTCACACCGTTCCGGCCGGCATCTACGCGCGCGAATATCTTCAGCAGCACGGACTTTGGGAGAAACTCAAGGATCGCATCGTGCCGACGGAAAATGTTCGCGCCGCCCTAGCCGCGGTGGAATCGGGGAACGTGGATGCGGCCATTGTTTACAAAACGGACGCGCTCCTCGCGAAGAAGGCAAAAATCGCGATCGAGATTGCGGCAGCCGACGCACCGAAAATCTCCTATCCTCTGGCCGTGCTGCAATCCTCCCGAGAACCGCCGCGAGCGCGAAAATTGGCCGACTACCTGGCCAGCCCGCCCGCGCAGAAAATCTTCGCGAAGTTCGGCTTCCTCCCGGCGAATTAGACCAATGTCCGCCGAAACCTGGCAGATCGTTTTCTTCACGATCAAAGTCTCGCTGCTGGGCACGCTCTTGATTCTTCCGCTCGGCGTGGCCGTGGCGTGGCTCCTCGCTCTCCGCGAGTGGAAAGGCAAGGCGCTGATCGAGACCGCGGTCATGCTTCCGCTATTCGTCCCACCGGTCGCCACCGGCCTCATCCTGCTCATGCTCTTCGGACGGAATGGCGCGCTCGGTTCCGTACTCGATCGCTTCGGGATTGATGTCGTCTTCACCTGGCGCGCGGTGGTGCTCGCCAGCGCGGTGATGGCTTTCCCGCTCCTGGTGCGCACCGCGCAGACGGCTTTCCAGGAAGTGAATCCGCGCTTCGCCGACATCGCGCGCACGCTCGGCGCGAGCGAATGGCGTGTCTTCGCCACGATCAGCCTGCCGTTGGCTTTCCGCGGCGTGGTCGTCGGTGCCGTGCTCGCGTTCGCGCGGGCGATGGGAGAATTCGGCGCCACTGCCATCGTCGCCGGCATGATCCCGGGCAAGACGATGACGATCTCGCTCGCCATCTACCAAAACATCCAGCTCGGGCAGGACGCCGCCGCGCTTCCCCTTCTCCTCATCTCCATCGCGATCGTGTTTCTCACCGTGCTCTGCGGGCAAATGCTCTTGCCCCGGAAAGGCCGTCGATGAACCTCCGCCTGGAAGAAGTTCGGCTCGTCCTCGGTGCCTTCACGCTCGAACTCGATCTCACGCTGGAGCGCGCCGTGACCGGAATTTTTGGTCCCTCCGGCTCGGGCAAAACTTCCCTGCTCGATTTGATCGCGGGCCTGCGGAAGCCGACCGCAGGACGCGTCCGATTAAATGATGATCTCCTCGCAGACGCCAGCAGCCGCACACATCTCCCCGCGCGGCGCCGCCGCATCGGCTATGTCCCGCAGGACCTCGCCCTCTTTCCGCATCTCAACGTCCGCGCCAATCTCGCCTACGGCTATCGCATGCCTGCGACCGCCGGCCACGCGCACTTCTCGCTCGAGCACGTGGCCGAAGTGATGGAAATCGAGCCGCTCCTGCAGCGCGATGTCCTCACCCTTTCCGGTGGCGAGCAACAGCGCGTTGCCTTCGCCCGCGCTGTCCTCTCCCGGCCGCGCCTCCTCTTGTTAGACGAACCGATGAGCAGCCTGGATTCCAGACTGAAGCGCCGCCTCATTCCCTTCCTCCACCGCATCCGCGACGAATTCCACCTCCCGCTCATCTACGTCACGCACGACGCCGCGGAACTGGCCGCCCTCTGCGACGAAGTCACGGTGCTCGACCACGGTCGAGTGGTGGAGCGTTGCGCGCCGGATGCGCTCCTGCGCGATCTTTGAAGGTGGCGGGAATTTCGCGCGTGAGATTATTCATAAAACGTTGTTGCCTTCGTACGCATCCATCAGGAGCCTTCGGTTCGAATAACTGACTAATGCCTGAAGGAGAAAAAAAGAAAGAATCGCGCACGCGAGCCCGTCGCAAAGTTAGCAGTATGAATGAGAAGGCAGGAATCTCGGAAGCGCCGGCCGAGAAGTTGTCGCCCACGATCGCGATGGTGGATGCCGCGCTTCGGCTGTGGGAAGCCAAGCAAAACAAAGGTCGAAACCTTTCTGTCTGGACCCGCAGTTCGCAGAGATCATCTTCCGACCAAGCCGCCTCCAACGGTTAACGGCTCGACCGCTTCAGGTTGAATGCGGTCTGGAAGCGGACCGCTAAATCTCGGAAGTTGGATTTTCGCCTTCACCCGCTAGGATGCGCGCCGATTGAGCGCGTCCGAATTCACTTCCACACCTTCCCGGCGATTCCACCTGCCGCTCTACGCGCGGGTGCTGATCGGTGTGGCGGGCGGCATTGCGCTGGGCGTGATTTTCGGGACCGGGCCCATCGTCTTCGGCGTCGATAATGAGGATCTCGGCCAGCTCGGCTTCCTCGTCATTCGTTTGCTCAAGGCGCTGGCGGTTCCGCTGATCCTCTTCGCGATTTTGGACGCGTTCCTGCGCGTGCATATCTCCGCGCGCAGCGGCGGGCGCTTGATCTTCATCTGCCTGCGGAACGTGGCCGTCGCGTTCGCGATCGGACTCACATTGATGAACACCATCCGGCCGGGCGACCACTGGCGCGGGCGGTTGAATGAGATCGCCGGGATCGTGCAGCACGAGGTAGGGACGCCCGCGGCGGCGAATGCTGAAGCGCCGAAAGTCACGCTCGATCCGCTGAAGAACATCGCCGGCTATGTGCCGGAGAGTTTGGTCGAGCCGTTCGCGCGGAACAACGTCATCACCGTGGTGCTGCTCGGCTTGTTAGGCGGCGCGGCTCTCCGGCGGGTGAAGCTGCGGCAGGAAGCCGAGGGCGATGGAGCGAAATTCGCCGCGGTGGAAAATTTCGTGGCCGGTGTTTATCAAACCATCATCCAAATGCTGACCTGGGTGGTGGCGGCGATCCCGTTCGCTGTCTTCGGTGTCGTCGCGCAAGTGGTCGGCCGCTCTGGCATCGCCGTCTTCCACGCGCTCGGCAGTTTCCTCTTCGTCATCCTGCTCGGGATGGCGTCGCACAGTCTGATCTACTACCCCCTGATGGCGTGGCTGGTCGGGCGGAAATCGCCGCGCGTTTATTTCGGGCAAGGCGCGGACGCCATTCTCACCGGCCTCTCTTGTAACAGCAGCCTCGCCACCGTTCCCGTCACCCTGCGTTGCCTGGAAAAGATGGGCGTCTCAGATGAATCATCGCGCCTCGCGGCCTGTGTCGGCACGAACTTAAACAACGACGGCATCACGCTCTACGAAGCGATGGCCGCGCTCTTTCTGGCGCAAGCGTACGGCTTCGATCTCACGCTCGAACAACAAGCGGTCGTGGTCCTGGCTTCGCTCATGGCGGGCATCGGAGTCGCAGGCGTGCCGGAAGCGGGGTTGATCGTGCTACCGCTCGTGCTCGCCGCGGCCGGTTTGCCAGAACAGCTCATCGTAGTCGCGATTCCACTCATCCTTCCGGTCGATTGGATTATCGCTCGCGCCCGCTCCGGCGTGAACGTGATGAGCGATATGCTGGTCGCGATATTGCTCGATCGCGGCCGCCGCATCGTTTGAAATCCGGCGCGGAGACGCATCCGGAGGCCTTATTTCGCCAAGCTCAATTCTTCTTCGGCCGTGGAGTGGGCTTCGCTTTGAAGAACTTCTTCATGGTCCGGCCCAGTTTATCCAAAGCCGACGGTGGCGGCGTGGGCTTCCGTCTCGATGATTGACTGCTGCTCTCCGTCGGAACCTCGAACGCGACCTCCGTATCGCTCAGTTGCTCGATCGTAACCGTCTGCTTCTTCTCCGGCCGATCGCTCACGCGCGCGATCAATTGCTGCGGACCGAGCGGCAATGCCACCGTCAACGGCGTTTTCCCCAGCCACCGGTCCCCGTGAAAAATCTGCGCGCCGTCTGGGTCGCTCGTGATTTCCGCGCACCCGTCGGGGAAAATGAAATCGACCGGAAACACCTCGCCGGCCGTGAGCGTGATGCCGATTAGTTCCACCGGCCAATCCAGATATTGAAAGAAGATGGTGTACTCGGCTGGAGGAAGATCGCGCAGTTCCACCGGCGTCACTCCCACGCGGAGAGGCGGCGTGGCCGGGGGCGGCAATTTGTCCAGGACCCCGGGGAACATCGCGTAGTTCGCGCCCATGGGAGACGTGGTGATCCGGACCGATCCAACCGGGGGCTTCGGCACCGGGGCGAGGGCGTTTCCCTCCGGACTCGGAGACGCGCTCTCGGCCGCCGACTCTTCGTTAGGCGAAGACGGCGCCTCGGGGCTGATCACGCTTCGGGGCGGGGTCCGAGAGAGTCCGAAGCCCGGCATTAGCGCCCAAACCACCAGCACCACAGCAGCCGCCAGTGCGATGGTCAGAGCGGCGATGAATCGAGGATTCGACACGGCCAGAAACTACTGCGAAACCGGGTCCGGTTTCCAACCGTTCGTCTGCCAAAACTCGCGCAGCGCCTCGGTCCCTCCGCGGAAAATGTTACGCTCCGCGTTCTTGATATTCGCGATACTCTTTGGGTAAGACGAGCGCGGCAGATCGCAGACGCCGTCGCCGGTATATTGCCACATCTGCCAATTTCTAAACGGCGGCACCGGCCCCGGCGGGTGGTGATAATTTGCCACCCAAAGCCAGCAACGGCTCAAGACCTGTCGATCCGCCGGCCGGACGTCTCTTGCACTCAGAATCTTCTGGAGCCGATACTCGCTTCCGTACAACCCGGGGTAGCGACCTGTCCGGCGGTAGACGTATTCAACGAATTGCGCCGCCTGATCCACCCGCATCGTGCCGCCGGGATAATGCCCGTTCTTCTCAAAATCCAGCACGAGCAGGATCTCGTTAGGCCGTCCACCTGGCCGCGCCCGGCGCCAGCTCGATTGCACCACCTCGAGGAAATGTTCCGCCTGCCGCGTCGGACTGGTGGCGTCGGCAAAATGATAGGCGCCCCACAGCATCCCCGCACCGACTGCGGCCTCCTGCCGCGCAGCATATTTTTCATCGCGCACGTATTTCGGATAGCTCGACTCGTGGATAATCCCGAGGATTCCCTGCTCGCGCATCCGCCCGAAATCGGGCCGCATCAGATCGTAATGCGAAAGATTGACCACGCTATTGCCCGCCAGCGCGCACAGTTGCAACGCCTGCAAACCCAGAACCGCGAGAGCTACGGACACCTTCATCCGCGCACCATAGCCAACCTCGCCGGGCGACAAAATGGAAACGCCGAAAATCCTGCCCTTGGTATGGCAGTCGCGAAACGCTGCACCGGACGTGGAGGCGACTCCCAGAGCCGTTGGAAAACTCTGGGACAAGGGCGACGCGATGATAGAACAACCACCCGACCGGTCATCCTGAGCGGAGCGTAGCGCAGTCGAAGGATCTCGCAGTCGCAGCGCAGGGGTCGTGGATTGTTTGGCGTGTCGCGCAGTTCGACGTCCGTCGATCACGCGAGTGCGCAACCAGCGCAGTTGAGAGATCCTTCGACTGCGCTGCGCTCCGCTCAAGATGACGGGATCGCGCGAACGACTCGCATTCCGCGGGAACGTCAGCCCGACATGGATGAGCTAGCGGAACATCTGTAACGCTTCGCTCATCCGTTCCAGCCCAGCGCGCAAAGTCACCGTGTCGCAGCTAATCCCGAGCCGGAAATGCTGCGGCATCTCAAAGAAATGGCCGGGCACGAGCGTGGTCTCGTATTTGTCCCGGAGCACTTGCAGGAACTCGTCCACATCACCGTTCCGCAGGCGTGGAAACACCACGCCACCAAACGGCGGGCGAAAACACTCCAACCCGTCGTGTGTGTCGAGAAAGGCATCCAGCAGCGGTCGATTCGCTCCGATGAGCGCAGCCGCGCGATCGCGAAACTGCGCTAAATGAGCGAACGCCATCACCGACATCCGCTCCGCCGTGTGCGGCACCACCGATCCAAAAAGATCGTGCAATTTCCAAATGCGTTCGGCGACATCCGGTGCCGCCAGGACCCATCCGCAGCGCAATCCGCTCAGCCCATAGGCTTTCGTTAGACTGCTCGTCACGATGAAGGGATTGTCCACCGCTTCTGCGAGTGGAAACGCGTAGGGCGCTCCGCCATCGAAGAGCATTTCGAGATAGACTTCGTCCACCAAAACCCGCGCGCCCACCCGTCGCGCGCTATCGCCGATGGCCCGCAACGTCTCGACCGGAATCAGACTGCCGCTCGGATTGTGAAAATTCGTCAGGACGATCAACCGCGTCCGATCGGAAATCGCGCGCGCGACCTCCTCCGGATCGACCGCGAAACCGTTTTCGAAGCGCCGCGCGAAACGCTTCACCGTCGCGCCAAGATAACGCGCCACGTCTAGCAACGGCCCGTAGGCTGGCTCTTCGATGAGAACCTCATCGCCCGGGGACAGCACCGCCGCCATTGCCAGGTGGTTCGCTAACGATGTGCCGATCGTCGTGACGATGCATTCTCGCGGCGCGCCCGTGTGCTTGGCGATGCATTGCAAAAGCGGCTCGTATCCATAGCCCCCCTTCGCGATCGTGATCTCCAAATCCTCGACCGCGAGCGGGAACTCGCTCATCGGCACGTTCGGGATCCCACTTGTCGCCAGATTGAAACGGGCCGTCGATCGCGTCTTCGCCCATTCCATGTAACGCGACCGCTTTGCGCGCTCGGAGGTAGTGCAAGTTTCCAACTTGCAGTCAGCAAAGCGCAACTTGGAAAGTTGCGCCACGTTCAACTCCGCGCCCGCCAAAAATAATACGCCGGCAGACCCGCCGCCGCGATTGCGAGCCCGATGCAAGAGCGCACTGGATCATGCGCGAACGTGCTCGCCACGATGAGCCACTGTGCCGCGATAAAGAGCAGCGTCGTCCATGGATGACCCGGCACCCGAAAATCCGTCGCCTCCGGATTGCGCCGGCGCAAAACGAAGAGGCACACCGCCGTCAGTCCGAAAAAGATACAATCCATCGCCACCACGTAATTCACCACCTGCGCATACGTGCCGGTGAGCGCGATCGCAATCGCCCACGCGCCCTGCAACGCGATCGCGATCACCGGCGCATGTGTCTTCGGATGCACCCACGCCACGCTCCGAAAAAACACGCCGTCGCCCGCCATCGCGAAGTAAACGCGCGGCGCCGTTAACATCGATTGCGCGAGAAAACCGAACGCGGAAAACGCGATCCCCGCGGCGATGAATTGCGCGCCGTTCGCTCCCATCAGCTCACGCATGACGGACGACGCGGGCGTCGTCGTGGCGCCTAATCCTCCCGAGCCAAGGACGCGCAGGTAAGCGACATTCACCGCCGTATAAATAGCAATCACCCCGATCACGCCAAGAATCAGCGCCCGTGGTAAAACACGCCGCGCATCCTTCACTTCGCCCGCGAGAAAACTCGAGGTCTGCCAGCCGCCATAGGCGAAGAGCACCGGCGTCATCGCCGCCCCGAAGGCGAGAAGGAGATTCCCCGGCAACGGCGCCGTCGCGACTACCGGCGCGGTCGTTCCTCGCCAAAAAAAGCTGCCCAAGACAATCACACCAATCGCCGCGATGGCAGTCAGCGTCATCACGGATTGGACGCGGCTGCCCGCGCGAACACCGAGGCAGTTAATCACGGTCAGCAAACCCAGCGCCGCCCCCGCGACTAACGAGTCGTTAATCGGCCAATGCGTCAGCTCCAGGAAATAGCGCGCAAACGTCACCGCCACCGCCGCCATCCCGCCGGTCTGGATGACGAGCAGCAAGACCCAGCCGTACATGAACGCCACCGTCGGATGCAGCGCCTCGCGCAGATACGCATATTGGCCACCCACCACCGGCAGACGCGCCGCCAATTCCGCATAAATAAATCCCCCCACCAGCGCGATCAACCCGCCGGCGATCCAGACGCCGAGGATGAGCGGCCCGCTCGGAACAAGCTGCGCGACGAGGTAAGGATTAATGAAAATCCCCGCGCCGATGATGCCCCCCATCACGGCCATCGTGGTGCCAAAAAATCCGAGCTGTCGCGCCAGTCCCGTGCTCATGCGCGGGAGATCGTCCACGCCACCGCCACGCGCACAAGATTAAAGG
Source organism: Chthoniobacterales bacterium (assembly GCA_038258815.1). Taxonomy (GTDB): domain Bacteria; phylum Verrucomicrobiota; class Verrucomicrobiia; order Chthoniobacterales; family UBA10450; genus JACCTI01. The sequence continues at coordinate 65,507 of JBBSPM010000017.1, read as the reverse complement.
CACGTCCAGTTGTAGCCACGGCGCTGCCGTTGATCGGGTCGCCCTGACGGGATTGCGCCCGTCAGGGCTCCCACACCACCGGACATGCGGTTTTCCGCATCCGGCGGTTGAACATGGCGGCTCTCACCTGCGCGAGGCCGCGAACTCCCATGGAACCATGAACCCAGCGCGATGGAGCGAGCGCAACCAAAAGCATTTGCGCAGGTGGCGGCGGATCCACCCGCTCAGGTTCTCCACTTCGCGCCGCCAGTCGGCCAGCTGCAGGTTCCGCTGCCCACAGGGGCGCGGCTACAACTTGCGCGCACTTTCTACTCCGGTAACGGTTCTAATGCGTAAGTCACTCGCTTTCCTCCTAGCCGCGTTCATCGGTCTGTCCTCCGCGTTTTCTACCCCAGTCGATCCCGCGAATTTTTCCGAATCGATTTACGTCTCGAGTTCGCTCATTGGCTCCACCACCGGCATCGCCTGGGCGCCGGATGGTTCGGGACGCCTCTTCGTGACTCGCAAGGGCGGCTTCAGCGGACAGCAGACTGCGGAGGTGCGCATCGTGCAGAACGGCACTGTCCTCGCGACCCCGTTCGCGACCGAATCCGTCTACACGGCGAGCGAGTGCGGCTTGATCGGGATGACGTTCGATCCGGATTTCGTAAACAACGGCTACGTTTACTTCTTCGTTACGGCCACCAGTTCGCAGCAGAAGATTGTTCGTTATACCGCGGTTGGAAACGTCGGGACCAATCGCACGGAGATCGTGACCGGCTTGCCCACCGCGGGCGCGAATCACGACGGTGGCGGTGTCGGCATTGGAAATGATGGCCGGCTCTACTGGTCCATTGGCGACAACGGGAACGGCACCGGCGTGAACGCCAACCTGACCTCACTCGCTTCCAAGATCGGCCGCGCGAATCGCTTTACCGGCGCGGCGTTGAATGACAACCCGTTCTTCGACGGCGCGGGCCCGAACAACGACTACATTTGGGCGCGCGGCTTTCGCAACCCATTCACCATGACCTTCCAGGTCACCACCGGACAACTCTGGAGCGACACCGTGGGCACGAATTGGGAGCAAGTCTTCCTGCCCACGCGCGGCAGCCACGCCGGCTGGAACACCTACGAAAATAATCAGCCAACAGGTTTCCTGCCCCCGACCATCGCCTACCGCACCAACGGCACGGACTCGCGCGCGATCGCGGCCTCCGGCGCGGTGCGGTCGAATGGCGTCGTCACGATCACCACCACGAGCGCGCACCCATTTCGCAAAGGCGGTTTTGCGACCATCACCGGCGTTGGCTCGGGCACGTTCAACGGCGTCTTCCCCGTCGCGAGCGTGAAACCCGGCTCGCCCGATCCGCAGCTTTCGACGCAGTTCACCTACACGCAGGCCGGGCCTAACGAGACCAGCGGCGGCGGCACCGCGACCACGCAGAACATCGGCGGCGTGGTCAGCGGCGGCTGCTTTTACGACAGCACCGCGTTCCCCGCGGCGTATCGCGGCAATTTCTTCTTCGGCGAATACAACGCCGGCAAGCTCATCCGCGTCCCCTTGGATGCGGCGAATACGCCGATTCGCACCGAGGAATTTGTCACCAGCATCGGTTCGCAAGTGGACATGGCCACCGGACCTGACGGCGCGATTTACTACGCCGATCAAAGCACACCGGGCACGATTCGGCGGATTGCATATACGGGCACCGCGCAGAACCTGATCGTCCAACCGACCGCACTCAATGTGCAGGAAGGCGGGTCGTCAGTCGTCTCCGTTCGCCTGGCGCAGGCGCCCGCGAGCAATGTCACCGTGACTGCCTCGCGCGTGAGCGGCGATGCCGACATCACCGTGGCCAGCGGCGCCACCCTCACCTTCACGCCGAGTAATTTTGCCATGCCGCAGTTGATTACGATCGCCGGAGCGGAAGACGCCGATTTGGAAAATGATACGGCGACGATCCGCGTCCTCGCGCCCGGGATCGCGAGCTACGATCTTTTCGTGAACGGAATCGACAATGACGAACCGCAGTTGGTTGTCTCCACCACCAGCCTGAGTGTGAACGAAGGCAGCTCGAACACCTTCACCGTTCGCCTCGCGAATGCGCCCGCAGGCAATACCACCGTGAACGTCGCGCGCACCGCTGGAGACAGTGACGTCACGGTCAGCGGCGGCGCGTCGCTTGTTTTCACGACGGGCAATTTCGCCACGCCGCAGACGGTGACGATTTCGGCCGCGGAAGACGCCGATAACACGAACGACAGCGCCACCATCACCGTTTCCACGGCGGGTGAAGTGCCACGCGATATCGCGGTGACCGTGATCGACAACGATCCTCTCGCGCCCGCGTTCACGAGCAGTCCGGTGCTGACGGCAGTGGACGACGCCAGCTACACCTACGATGCAAACGCAGCCGGCAATCCTGCACCGACATTTTCGCTCACGACTGCGCCAGCCGGGATGAGCATCGATGCCATGACGGGCATCATTAATTGGCTCCCGACCGATCCCGGAAATTACAACGTGGTCGTGGAAGCAGCCAACGGCGTCCAGCCAAACGCCACGCAATCATTCACTATCTCCGTGAATCCCGATCAACCGCCCACCGCATCTCTTACCCGGCCAGTCGCTGGCGAAATCCTCTCCGGAACCACGGCCGAATTTTTCGGCGATGGGTTCGATGACGTCAGCACTGTGAAGGCGGAGTTCTTCGTCGATGGCGTCCTCGTTTACACCGATGTGAACAACGGAAACCACTTCCACTTCGGCGGCGCTCACGGGCTTTTCGACACCACTCAGTTTACCACCGGTTCGCATCTCTTCCGCCTGCGCGTCACCGACACGAAAGGACAAACCGGCGAGACGCAGGTGCGCGCCACGATCGGAAGCGGCGGGATGAATCCGCCCACGCCCCAGAGTGCGGTTTCTCGGAAAACGCACGGCGCGGCGGGCGCTTTTGATATCGATCTGCCGCGCACTGGAATGCCGGGTATCGAATGCCGCTCTGGTGGCGTCAACGGCGATCACACCATCGTGGTCACCTTCGCCAACCCCGTCAGCGTGAACGGAAATTTCCAGGCCGACGTGATCGCTGGGAACGGCGCGATCGGCACCGAAGGGACGCCCAACAACGGCATGGTCACCGTCAACGGCGCCACCGTGACCATTCCCCTAACGAATGCTTCCGACGCGCAGACGCTCACGCTCATGCTTTTCGCCGTGAGTGACGGCGCGGGGTCAGGCGACGTCGCCATCCCGCTCAGCCTGCTCGCCGGAGACACGAACGACAACGGTCAGGTCACCGGCAGCGACATCAGTCAGGTGAAGTCCTTCAGCGGCGGCGCGATCACAGCCGGCACCTTCCGGGCCGATGTCGCGCCCAACGGGTCCATTAACAGCTCCGATGTCGGCTTGGTGAAAGCGAGTTCGGGAAACACACTGCCTGCGGCGAGAGAGCGGAAGTCGCGTTGATGGAGCCGGCGCGCCCCCGCGCCGAAGGACCGTTCGATCCCAGACAGTCTTCGGCCCGAGGGCGGGCCGGCTCCAGGAATTACGCTGCCGACCGATCAAACAACGCCTCGCTCGGCGGCTGAACCCGCCCCTCCGCCAACGCCGCTTTCGCGTCCACGGTGCGGTCAAAAATAGGAATCACCCGATCCAGTCGCACGATTTCGAAGAGCGTCTTCAGCGACTGGTTCATTCCCACCAGGCAGAGAACGCCGCGGTATGCCCCCGCATCGCGAAAGTATTCGATAATCGCCGCCAGCCCAGACGAGTCGATAAAACTAACCCGCCGGAAGTCGAGCACGAGCGCAGGACAACGGGCCGCGATTTTTCCCTGCAAAAGCGAGCGCAGAACCGGTGCATAATGCAGGTCCACCTCCCCTTCCAGGAGGAACACATCCACCCCCTCGTCCGTTGTTTCCGTTAAGCGCATCGCCTTTCATTCTCAATTCGCGGCCCACGGCAGCGCTGGACGCAAAGTTCGATCACGCACAGCCACCTTGTTCCGGCTGCCTCTCTCATTCTCCCAGAATCAGCGCCTCCAACATTGAGATTCAATTCAAGACCGCGCGCCGTCGCCAAAACAGAAAGACCGGAACGCCGGTGAGAACAAGCAGGTAGCCGGCGCCAGAAGTGGAGGGTGCGAGGACTGCGAGGTCAACGATGAGGAAGCTGGCGACCGCGATATAGATCAGCGGCACCATCGGATAACCCCACGTGCGGTAGGGACGCGCCGCGTCGCGCATTTTCCGTCGCAAAACAAAGACTGCGACCACCATCAAAATGTAGAAGACCAGGTCGACCGAGATGATGTATTCGAGCAACTGCGTGTAGACGTTGCCATAGGTGATCGCGCCGGTTTTGGGATCGGTGATGATGGTCCGCGGGAGCGTAAGCAGGGATGCCCAAATGCCCTGCGCCACCAGTGCCATGGCGGGCGCATGATGTCGGTTGAGCTTCGCGACGCTGCGAAAGAAGAGGCCGTCACGAGCCATCGCATAAGAGACCCGAGCGCCGGCGAGGATGAGTCCGTTATTGCAGCCGAAGGTCGAAACCATAATCGCGAGCGCCATCAACGTGGTGCCGATCGGTCCCAGCATCGCGTTCATGGCGGCGACCGCGACGCGGTTCCCGGGTGCGCGTTGAATGCCCTCGAGCGGGAGCGTGGCGATGTAGGCCACATTCGCGAGCAGGTAGAGCGCGACCACCACGCCACAGCCGATGAGAAGCGCGCGTGGCAAAGTTCGGCCGGGATCGCGGACCTCGCCCGCGGTGAAGGTCACATTGTTCCAAGCGGATTGCGCGAAGAGCGGACCGACCATCGCTTTGCCTAACAACATGACAAGCGCGAAGGAACCGGTCGCGACCAGCCCCGGCTGCGCCACCTGCGGCAGCCAGCCGTTCGCCGACGAATCCCACCAGGCCGCGCTCCGCGCCGCACTCGTCGCGCCCCAGCCGAGCGTCAGGCCGACTACGATCAAACCAAAAAGCGCGGCCGTCTTCGCAAAGGTGAAGCTGTTCTGGACCAGCTTACCCAGCTCTAACCCGCGGGTGTTCGTCCAGGTCAGGAGCAGAATCATGACGACCGCGAGCAGTTGCTCCGTGGAAAGACTGATCGCGTAGCCGCCGCCGAGATGAATCGGATTTACGAGGAAATTTGCCGTCGCGACGCTCGGGAACAGGACGCCGGTAAACTTCGCAAACGCTACCGCCACCGCGGCGATTGTACCCGTTTGTATGACGACAAAAATCGCCCAGCCAAATAAGAAACCGAAGAGCGGCCCGTACGCTTCGCGCAAGAAAACATATTGCCCGCCCGCCTTTGGGATCATGGCGGAAAGCTCCGCGCAGCAGAGCGCGCCGGTGATGGTGAGTAGCCCCGCCAGCCCCCAGGCCACCAACAACCATCCTGGCGCGCCAACGAGCCGGGCCGACTCCGCCGAAGTGATGAAAATGCCCGACCCGATCATCGAGCCAATCACGATCATGGTCGCGTCGAGTTGCCCTAACGAATGGGCGAGATGTCGCTTGGATGCTGCGGGCTCGGCCATGGACGGGCAGTTTGCCTAGAGGCGAGAGCGAGGGCAAGCACTGGAGCCGGAGCGCCCTCGCGCCGAAGTTTGGAAATTGCCGGCACGATCCTTCGGCCCGAGGGCGGGCCGGCTCCATTAAAACCGCAACTCGTGGATCACGCCGCCGTAAGGCCAATCCTCGACGCGTTCCACCAATCCGGATCGGACCGCGTTGTGTTCCACATAGGCCCACTTCTCCGAGTAGCTCTCGCCTGTTCGCAAGTAGCGATCAAAATACTCTGCCTGCCAGACGGGCGCCTGAATTTGGAGCGCCACCGCAATCTGCCGAGCACCCACGCTTTTCCACATCCCTACCCATTTCGCCATCGGCCGCGCTTCCACTTCGAGTCGGGCAAAGAAGTGAACGTGATCCGGCATCATGATGTAATGCCCAACCCACCAGCCGTCTTTCTCCGCAGACCGCTCCCACACTCCCCGGAGAATCTGATGACACTCCGGCCGGGCTAGAATCTTCCGCCGCTTCTCCGTGCAAACGGTAAAGTACACGATCGGATTATTCTGAAACGAGGGAATGTGTGCCAAATGGCGGAACGCACTCATGAGCACTAAATCGCAATGAGACGGGACGCATGGAGCCGGCCCGCCCCCGGGCCGAAGTCTCTAATTTCAAATTTCATATCATCCTTCGGCGCGAGGGCGCGCCGGCTCCATCACCCCGGCGCGACGACGATTCCCATCTGGTGCAGCGCCAATCGCAACCGCTGCGCGAATTCCACCGCGCCTGGCGTATCCCCATGAACACAAATCGTATCCACTTCCACTGCCACTTCGCTTCCATCGATCGCGCGCACCTTGCTTTCGCGCAGCATTCCGTAGACGCGATTCGCCGCCGCATCCGCATCGTGTAGTAACGCATCCGGGCGATCGCGTGGGACGAGAGACCCGTCCGGCATGTAATTGCGATCCGCGAAGACTTCCCGGGCCACGCGCACCTCGCTGGCCGTCGCCAAACGCGCGAGCGCGCTCGGAGCCGGTGCAAAAATCACCAGTTTCGGATCGACTGCGATCACCGCGCGGACAATTGCGTCGGCCATCTCCTCGCCTCGCGCCGCCATGTTATAGAGCGCGCCGTGCGGCTTCATGTGCTGCGGCCGTACCCCTAACGAATCGGCGGCGACTTGGAAGTCTTCGAGTTGTTCGCGAACCAATCGGAAGACCTCTTCCCCGGGAAGCTTCATCTCCCGTCGTCCGAAGTTCTCCCGATCGTCAAAACTCGGATGCGCACCCACCGCCACCCCGCGTTCCTGCGCGTTGCGGATCGACTCGCGCATCATCTCCGGACTGCCAGCGTGCCGGCCACAGGCAATGTTCGCCGAACTGACCAGTTGGAGCAGGTCGGCATCATGGCCCGCGCCCTCGCCTAAATCCGAGTTAAGATCGACACACAGATTCATCTCAGGTGCAGCTCCAAGCCGACGCGAAAGCGTTGCAAATCTCGCGTGCGTTCGATCAATAAATCTTGCGCCTCGGCCAGCGAAATTTCGGCAAAGCGCACCTCGTCGCCGGCCTGCAACTGCGCCGCCGCCGGAAGATCGACCGTGATCACATGCGCGATTTTGGGGTAGCCGCCGATCGTTTGGCAATCACCCAAAAGCAGGATGGGCTGCCCGTTCGGTGGAACCTGCAGCGTTCCTGGCGCGACACCGGACGACGCCATTTGCATCTTCGTCGCCAAGGCCAGTGGTTCACCTTCCAAGCGCAAGCCCATCCGATCCGATTGCGGAGTCACAGCGAAAATCTGATGCGCCTCGAGCGTGGATTTTTCGAAGCGCGACCAATCCGATCCGCGGACGATGCGCACAAACGGGTGCAACGGCGCCGTGCAGGCCCAGTCCCACGGCGCGCGCCAGGACGTGTAGCGTCCCAAACCGATCCGGCGCGAAATTTGGGCGGCGGCCTCCGATGGCGGGCCGAGCAAAAGTTGATCCCTATCGCGCAACGTCCTTCCTTCTAAACCGCCGAAGCCGCTCCGCAAATCCGTCGACCGGCTGCCGAGCACAAGCGGCACGTCGATGCCTCCGGCAAGCGCGAGCCAGGCCCGCGCGCCCTTCTCCGGTGCCGACATTTCCAGAACCTCACCGCCACGCACCACCGCAGCGTGACCCGCCGGTATTTCGTCGTTGGCAACGCGCACCTGGAATTCGCCACCCGCCCACGCCACCAGACGATCGCTCGCAAACCCGATCCGCATCTGGCCCAAAGTGACTTCCAAACCCGCCGCCGACTCGGCATTCCCGACGAGCAGATTCGCCACCTGGAGCGCATGCGGATCGAGCGCGCCACCTAACGACACGCCGCTGGCGCGATGCCCGGGGCGACCGAGATCCTGCACGCTGCTGAGAAATCCGGAGCGGAGAATGGTGACTGTCATACTATTCCGCGATAGCATCGAACTCCGCGGGCGAAATGGCACGGAACCGCACTCGATCACCCATTGTCAGCAGCGCAGCCCGCTTCTCTTCGACGTCGAACAAGCGCATCGGCGTCCGCCCGATCACGTTCCAACCACCCGGCGATGCCTGCGGATAAATCCCCGTTTGCGCGCCGCCGATCGCAACCGATCCCGCCGCTACTTGGAGACGCGGCGTCGCGCGGCGCGGCGTCGCCAGCAGACGCGGCAACCCGATCAGGTAAGGAAATCCGGGCGCAAAACCGAGACACGCCACACGGTAGCGTCCGCCTGCGTGAGCGACTTTCACCTCGCGCTGCGTCAGGCGCGCCCGCTTTGCCACCAACGCCAGATCGGGCGCGAATTCGCCCTCATAACACACCGGGATTTCCACCAGCCGCTCCTTCTTTTTCGCGAGTCTGGGATTCGATTCGAGCAGACCAGCGATCGTTCCCTTGAACTCTTCGAAACCGCTGGCAGCCGGATCGTAAAAGACCGTCACACTCGAAAACGCCGGAGCGATCTCCACCACTCCGGGCAGCCGCGCCGCATGCAGTGCGCCCAGCACCCCTTCCACCTCGCGCAGGCAACCGCGCGGGTCGGCCGCAAATTTCTCGCCCACGTGGATCGTGAGCGCGGAATCTCCCAGCGGTAAAATAGTCATGAAGCGACGCGCCCGTTTCCGTTTGTCCGGCAGCGCGGTTCGCTACGATACTCAGTTTGTCCGCGTGCGAACAACTGCGGATTCCCGTTTCGATTTCATGAACTCAAGTCTTCTCGCTGCGATCAATTTCGTTGTCTTTCTGGTCCTCAGTTTCTTTCTCGCGGGGGCGATTGCCCGCGCGCACTGGCGGGCCAGTGGCAACGCCGCCGTCGTTTTCCTCATCCTTTTGTGCGGCCAGGTGTGGCTCGTCTCGCAAGCGATCAGCTTCTTCGCCTTTCACTCCACGCGATTGCTCTACCCTCTTTGGTTTGGCAACTGGATCGCGTCCGCCGTCGCCGTCGTTTTCTTCTCGCTCGCCGTCCGCGGTTCGTCCCGCGACCTGCTCGACGCCGCTCGCCTCGACGGCGCGGGATTCCTCGCCATCCAGGGCAAGGTCATCTGGCCTATCGTGCGAACCGCGCTGCTGGCCCTCGGCGTCATTCTGCTGATGGCGACTTGGACCGAGTTCGCGCACCCGCTCTTCGCTGCCACTGGAAACGTCCCTACGTCCGCCTTCGCCGACTGCACCGTCCCGACTGCGCTGCGCGATCTCGCCATTCTCCTCGCTGCTTCGCTCGTGGCGGCCGTCCCGGTTATCGCGCTCCATTATTTCACGCCGCGCTCCAGCCGCGGAACGGCCAGAATCAGGGACTGGATTTAGCTCCGCAGAAATGCCCAACGAGGACGAAATACGCAGCGTGGTTCGTGCTGCCGCCGAGCGCGGCCTGCCCAGTCTGGTCATTGGCGGCCACGCCGTTATCTTGTTAGGCTACATTCGCGCCACCGCCGACTTCGATCTTTTGGTTCCGGAAGAACGGCGCTCGGAATGGCTCGACCTTTTGCGGGATCTCGATTTCCGTTTCTTCCACGGGACGGAAACGTTTGTGCAGATGGAGGCGAGCCATCGGGAGGGATTGGCGCTGGATTTGATGTTTGTCGAAGCGCATACCTGGCAGCGCCTGGTGGAGGGCGCGCGTCCCAAGCAACTGGCCAGCGAGCGCGTCCTCGTGCCGCGCCCGGAGCATTTGGTGGCGCTGAAGCTGCACGCCGCGCGCGCGCCGGGAAGAAGTAAACCCGCCACCGATTGGGAAGACATCCGCCAGATCATCCGCATCTGTGCGCTTGATCCTGAGGAGGAATCTTTCCGGACGCTGATTGTGCGATATGGTGGGGAAGATGCCCTCGAAAAAATCAGAGCTTTCCCGAAAGATTGATCCTCCCGTGAAGAGCGATTTTAACTTGCCGGTTTTCCGCGAACGCCAACGCGAGCATTGGCCATCGACCATGACGTGGGCGGATGCGATGCGGCACTTTGCATCGTTTGAGCCCTACATGCGAAAGTTCGATTCTCCCGAACAGCGATTGAAAGACAAGAATCCCGAGCGCTTCCGGCTCCAAGATCATGAGGGAAACCACCGCCGACGAGCCGCCACCTTTCATCGGCGGAGTGCGCACGCGCATTTTTCTCCTCTCCTTCACGCTCCTCTTCTTCGAGCTGCTCTGCATCCGCTGGATTCCGGCCTACGTGCGGTATCTCAGCTATTTTACGAACTTCATCCTCCTTGCGTCGTTCCTCGGGATGGGACTGGGAATCCTGGCCGCGCGACGCCCCACGTTCCGCTTCCTCTCCTTTCCTACGCTGCTCCTGGCGCTCACCGTCGTCGTCGCGCTGAATCGTTTCGAACTCAACATCGCCAGCACTGACGTCCTCTACTTCGGCTCCGGCACCACCGGCTACGCGAGCGCGGAAAGTTTCATCCTCCTGCCGCTCATCTTCACCTTCGTCGCCGCCGCCTTCATTCCGCTCGCTCGCTCGCTTGGTTTGCTCTTCACCAAAACTGCGCCGCTCACTGCTTACACCTTTGATATTGTCGGCAGTCTCGCCGGGACGGCAGCGTTTTTCCTCATCGGTTACTTCGCGTTGCCGCCAATTTATTGGTTCGGCGCGCTCGGCTTGCTCTTGCTCGCGCTCAGTTCGCGGCGCGCCATCCTGCGCACTGCGCTCTTCGTCGTCGCCGCGGCAGCGATCGCGCTCTTCCTCCAGCGCGGCACCTATTGGTCGCCGTATTACAAGATCACGCTCACGCCTGCGCAGCCGGTCGGCTACGAGCTGGACGTCAACAGCATCGGCCACCAAAGCATGATCCCCTGGCAGGCGAAAGAGCCCTTCTATCGCCGCGTCTACGAACTCTTCCCCGAGGCAAAATTCCAGCACGCGCTCATTCTCGGAGCCGGCACTGGTTCCGATACGTCCACCGCGCTTGCGCATGGGGTGCAAAAAATCACCGCGGTCGAGATCGATCCCGTCATTCAAAACCTCGGCGTCAAACTGCATCCGGACCAGCCTTACTCCGACCCACGCGTCCGGATGGTGAATACAGACGGGCGCGTCTTCCTCCGAAACCCGAAAGAGAAATTCGACCTCATCATCTTCGCCCTGCCCGATTCGCTCACGCTCACTTCCAGCATCGCGAATCTGCGTCTCGAAAGTTTCCTCTTCACTCAGGACTCGTTAGCCGCCGCGCGCGAAGCGCTCGCGCCCGATGGCGTTCTCGTCCTCTACAATTACTACCGCGAACCGTGGCTGATCGAAAAACTGGCCGGCATGGCCAGTCGCACCTTCGGCCGCGACTCCTTCGTCTCCACCTACGGCGGGCAAGGCCGCGGCGCGGTCATCATCAACGGCCCGCGCCTCGCCCAATCTCCCGCCGCCCAGGCCAGCCCCTACCGAGAATTCCCCGCCACCGCGGAAACCCGACTCCGCGTCACCGGCGAAGGCCTCATGGGCGCCAGCGCGATCGCTCCCGCCACCGACGACTGGCCCTTCGTCTATCTCCCGCACAAATCCTTCCCTGCCCTCTACCTGCGCGGCCTCGCGGTGGTCGCCGCCATCTCGCTCTTCGGCATTTGGTGGATCGCGCCGCCCAGCACCCTGCGGCGCTTCGATTGGCACATGTTCTTCCTCGGCGTCGCCTTCGCACTTCTGGAAGTAAAAGCGCTCATCACCTTCGCGCTCCTCTTCGGCAGCACCTGGATCGTGAACTCGTTAGTCTTCTTCGCCATCCTCAGCAGCGTCCTCATCGCCGTCCGGTTCAACGCGCAGTTCCGCGTCCGCCGCATCTGGATTTTCTACGTCCTGCTCTTCGGCATGCTCGCGCTCAATCTCGTCGTCCGCCCGGAAACGCTGCTCTTCGGAAACGTCCTCGCGCGCTACCTGGTCGCGAGCGTGCTCGCCTTCACTCCCGTTTTTCTGGCCAACGTCATTTTCTCCCACTCCTTCCGCGACACCGAGATCGCCGACATCGCCTTCGCCTCCAATCTCCTCGGCATCATGGCCGGCGGCATGCTCGAATACCTCAGCATGCTCGTCGGATATCACGCGCTCCTCTGGCTCGTGATCGCCTTCTACGCCCTCGCCATGGTGCTGCGTTCTCCGGGCAACGGTTCAACCGCGCCCGCGTAGCCACCGGAAAATCTGGCAGGACGACCCGACGCCATGCCATACTCGCGCGCGGATGACGAAGCTCATCAATGACGTGCGGGAAAACGTGCGCCGCTTCAACCAGGAGGAAGCGGTCTGGCAGTGCTACGAAGCGAAGCGGAGGAAGCTGCGGCGACTTCGACCCCGCTCCAAGAGTTTGAAAGAACTTCTCGACCGCCTGGCGTGGTCCGCGGCGGAGCGAGAAATGCAGCGTTCGGATTGCATCGGGAAAACGTCACCGTGATTTCGCCCGAAGCAGTCGAGCGGCTCATCGTCACGGTCAGAGATCAAAAGGTCATCCTCGACAGCGACCTCGCGGCCCTTTACGGCGTTCCCACCAAACGCCTGAACGAACAGTTCCGGCGCAACCGCAAACGCTTTCCGAAAGACTTCGCCTTTCAACTCACCGCCGAGGAAGGGGCGCACTTGAGGTCGCAATTTGCGGCCTTGGACGAGGATCCAAAGGAAATAGCGAACTGGTCGCAATTTGCGACCAGTTCCAGCCGTCATCGCGGCAAAACATACCGCCCCTACGCCTTCACCGAGCACGGCGCCCTCCAGGCTGCGAACATCCCCATTCGAAAGCCGGGATTGACTCGCATTACAGGTTTATGCGAATATGCGTTTATGCGGACCACCTTGGAAATCCCTGATGAGCTTTTCAAGAAAGCCAAACTCCAGGCCGTGCATGAGGGCGTGGCGTTAAAGGACGTGATCACACGCGCACTGGAACGGGAGTTCGCGCCGACCGTGAGCGGCGAAGCAAGGAAGGCGCGGGCGAAGCGGCTGTTCACCGCGCTGGATAAAGCCCGGAACACCCGGCCCGTCGGTCGATTGAAGCGCGAGGAGATTCATGACCGCCCGCTGCTTCGCGGACACTAACGTCTTCCTCTACGCGGCGTCGAAAGACCCGGCGGATGCGGAGAAGAAAAAACGAGCGAGGGCGTTGCTGGCGGCGGAAGACGTTGGGATTTCAGCCCAGGTGTTGCAGGAGTTTTTTGATGCGGCGACGCGGAAGAAACGGCTGGGCATTTCGGAAACCGAAGCCGCGCAGATGATCGAAGCCATGATTGATTTTCCCGTGTTGCCAGTGACGGGGACGTTGGTGCAACAGGCGATCGAACAGAAGTTGCAACATGGGATTTCCTACTGGGACGCGGCAATCGTCGCCGCCGCACAGGAACTCGGCTGCGCAGTGCTTTTCACCGAGGACCTCAATCACGGGCAGGATTACGGCGGCGTGGTCGCTCGCAATCCGTTTGCCGAAACCTGAGTCAAGCGCGCTGCTCACGCGGGCGTGGGAGCAGGTCATTCCTTGCTGGAAGAATCGCGGGAACACTTGTTGGCCGCGCCCGAGTGGACGAGCGGCATTGTCACGCCTTCAACGGGCTGCTAGTTCTGCCATCATATCCGGAGCCCGACGAAGCTTCCGAATCTAGCAGCCGCGACGGTGCCAGCGCCACCGCTCATGACCGAGGATCAGATTCCCATCCAGCCGGTCAAAAATCCGACACAGACGCGAAGCACCAAGCAGCAGTCGCTGGGTTTCGGCGGTGAATCACTGGGGCAAACTCGACGAGCGGGAGTTTCTTGTTGGTCGGGAGCCGCAGCGACTAGCCGAGGAGCTCGCGAAACTAGTCGAAGCTCACGCATGAAAGCTTTTAAGATTTCGAATGGCACGCGGACACCAGACGGCTTTTCTCGCGGGCGCTGACGAGCGGGATGCTCCGGAGCGAAACAGCCGCGATGATGACGAACGTGATCGTGTAACCGTGGCCCGAGACGATCTGGCCGCGCGCGGGATGGGGATGCTGCTGGACGAAAACCTCGACCGGCGCGTGCGCCGCGCTTTGCTTGCTGGCTTGTCGCGCAATGGGTAGCATCCGGGCATGAGCCAGGCCGAAACTGAGGAAGTGCTGAGCGGCCTAACGAGCCTCCCATTTCCGGCAACCGGAGCGATTCGGCAAAGGCGAGTCGTGGCGCATGGCGGTTAAGGTGATCGACCCGCGCGGTAACGAAGGTCTGCGGGTACTGGAGGTGCGCTGATGGAGACAGTATATATCGAGACGAGTGTGGTGAGTTACCTGGTGGCCCGTCCGCGTGCCGGCACGATCGCGCGCCAGTGGCATGTGTGGACGGAGGATTGGTGGCGATTGCGCCGGCCGTTTTTCGAGTGCGTGATTTCAGCCGAGGTGTTGCGCGAGGCGGCGGAGGGTGACGCGGAGATGAGCCGGCAACGACTGGAGGCGTTGAGCACGCTCACGATGCTCCGCCGGACGCCCGCAGTGGATAACTCGTGGAGGCGTTTCTCGGGCCGGGATTGCTGCCGACGAAAGCGAAGGCGGATGCGGTGCATCTTGCGGTCGCCACGAGCCACCACGTGGATTTTCTTTTGACGTGGAACCTCAGGCACCTGGTCAACGCGGTGATTCATGTGAGGCTGCGAAAGCTGGCTGAGCAACGCGGGTGGCGGCTACCGATGGTTTGCACGCCGGTTCAACTCATGGGAACAATCGAATATGACGGCTGAACCGATACTCGAAGAAATCGAAACCCTGAAAGGGCGGCTCGCCACCGAGGCAGACGGAGACACGCTGCGCTTCCTCGATCGACTGGACTCGTGGCTGGATGCCCATCCGCACCGCGGCCCGGTGGTGAACTCGCCGGAGGAATTGCAGGCGCGGGTCCGTCTGCGCGAGGCCAGCGAAGCGCCGCCGCCGCCGAGCGAGCCGTATCGGATTTGCGATCCGATCATCGCGGAGATCCACCGCGCGCGCGAAAAGCTCTGGCGTGAGGGTGAAGCGGAATCGCTCGTGCTGCGCGAGGAACCGCCGAAGCCGGGAGCGTAGCGACCACCGCTCATGCCCGAGGATCAGATTCCCATCCAGCCGGTCCAGAATCCGATTCTCTGCTCTCCCTACCAAGAACCGGATCAGCATTGGCTTTACGACACAAAGACGGGGATCCCGTCGAAAACGCCGGACCGCCGACCTGCCAGTTCGGGAGAATCCGGAGCCCTCGTTAGTTCGGCAAACGCGCAATTTCGAGCGCACGCTGACGCAGGCGGCTTTTCTCGCAGGCGCTGACGAGCGGTATGCTCCGAATCGACACCCCGGCCATGATGACGAAGGTGGTGCCGCTTCCTCCCCGCTGACCGCCCAAAGGTTGCCACGCCGCGGCAGCGGCCGAATCTTGGGGCCTGATGAGAACGATCTTCCTCGCCTGCGCTGTCACCCTCGCCACCACACTCGTTACCGCCGCCCCCTCGCCTACCCCGGCCATCTCCGCCGCCCGCATCAAGGCCGACGTGGAGAAACTCTCCTCCGATGAATTTCTCGGGCGTGGCCCGGGCGAAGCTGGCGAAGAAAAGACCATCGCCTACCTCGCCGAGGCCTTCGAGAAAGCGGGCCTCGCGCCCGCTGGCGCGAACGGCGCCTGGTTCCAGGAAGTCCCGCTCGTTAGGCTCGATCGTCAGCCCGGCGCCACTCTTTCCCTCACCGTCGGCGGCAAGGAAAAGCCGCTCGCGCTCGGGCGCGACGCTTCCCTCTCGCTCCGCAACGCTGGCGCCACATCGGTGAATGCCGCCCCACTCGTCTTCGCTGGTTACGGCGTGGTCGATGCTGCGAAAGGCTGGGACTCCTACCAGGGCATCGACATGAAGGGCAAGATCGCCGTCATCCTCGCCAATGACCCCGACTTTGAAGGCGGCCGCGACCTTGGTTTCGAGGGACGTCGCATGGCCTACGCCGGACGGTCCGGCGCCAAGTTTGAGGCCGCGGCGAAGGCCGGTGCCGCCGGGCTTGTCATCATCCACGAAGAAGCCGCCGCCAGTTATCCTTTCTCCCAGATCGGGAGCGGCGACGCCCTGCCCGCGATGGTCTTTGCGCCGCTCACTCCGTCCACCGTCCAGTTCAGCAGTTGGATCACGCTCGATGTCGCGCAGGATCTTCTCGCGAAGACCGGTCTCAAGCTGGAAGAGTTGAAAACCAAGTCGCGTGAGCCCGGGTTTCACGCCTTCTCGATGAAGGACGCCACCCTTTCGACTAGCGGCGAAATCAAAGCCACTCCTTTCCAGAGTCACAACGTCCTCGCCCAGCTCAAGGGCAAGTCTCGGCCTAACGAGTATATCCTTTACGGCGCGCATTGGGACGCCAATGGCCAGAACGGTCCCGACAAATCCGGCGACGGCATCCGCAACGGCGCGGTCGATAATGCCACCGGCACCGCCGAAGTCCTCGAGCTGGCCCGTGCCTTTGCGAGCGGCCCGCCGCCCGCCCGCACCGTTCTCTTCGCCGCCTGGGCCGCGGAAGAGAAAGGACTGATGGGCTCCGAGTATTACGCCGGCCACCCGCTCCATCCCCTCGCCCGTTTCGCCGCGGTGATTAACCTCGACCCGCACGTCGTCCTCCCCGCCGCGCGCGACATCGAGCTCATCGGCGTCGGCCGCACCACACTCGAGCACGACTTCGCCCGCGTCGCCAAGGCGCAGAACCTTCGCGTCACGCCTGAGCCCAATCCCGAAGCCGGCTGGTATTTTCGCTCCGACCATTACCCGTTCGCCAAGCGCGGCGTCCCCGCCCTTGCCTTCCGCGCCGGGCGCGACCTCATCGAAGGCGGCACCGCTGCGGGCCAGAAAATCGTCTCCGCCTACAACGCCAACTGCTACCATCAGCCCTGCGACCAGTTCGACTCGAAGTGGACCTTTGCCGGCACCGTCCAGGAAGCGAGTCTCGCGTTTTCGTTAGGTAAAGAACTGGCGAATTCCACCGCCTGGCCGGATTGGAACGACGGCAACGAATTCAAAGCGCTCCGCGCCCAAACCAAAGTCGAGCGCGCCCAGCCTAACGAAGAGGCTCAAGACAGTCCGTAAAACCCACTGACGCTATTTCGGCAAGCGTGCTGCTTCCAGAGCGCGCTGATCCGGAGTCTGCTGGAGGTGACCGAGCCCGACAGGGCCGAGATGTGGGAGCGGATGTCGTGGGGAACGAGAATTGACCCAGGTGGGAACTCCCACCCCCTTCCTGGCATGGCAACCGCAATTCCAAAACATTCCAAAGCTGTCGGTAGCGTGACGCTCTTTGTCGGCGGCTCCGCATTAAGATAGAGACGAAGTTCGCAGCGCCTTATGGCTTCGGGAAAGGCGCAATTTCGAGCGCACGCTGACGCCGGCGGCTTTTCTCGCAGGCGCTGACGAGCGGGATGCTCAGGAGCGAAACCGCCGCCATGATGACGAAGGTGATCGTATAGCCGTGGGCCGAGACGATCTGGCCGCCGACGGCCGACGACCAGGCCTCGCAGCCATTGGTCGCGGCCATGAAGGCGCTGAACTGCGTGGCGGCGAGCGGTGCGCGGCTCATGTCCATGAAAAAGGCATACGACGACGCAATGAAGAGCCCGATGCACAGATAAAGTCCGGTCAACACGACCGCGAAGGCGGCAATCGTCGGCGTGCCGGCGCGGTTCAAGGCCGCGAGGACGAGGACCATCACACTGAAGCCGACAATGCCGGTGATGACCGTGCGTGCGTGCCCGAATTTGTCCGCGAGGCCGCCCCCGAGCAGACCGCCGATGATCGTGGCCCCGACGACGGGCAAGCCGAGCAGCCAGCCGATCGTTTCCTGGCCGATCCCGCGATCGACGAGCATGGGGCCGGCGAGAATGCCGGCAGACTCAAACGCCGCGCCGGCCGTGAGCGCGAACGACAAGCCGAGCCACGTGCTGGGCCGGCGAAAGATTCCGATTGCGCCCTCGGGCCAGAATCCACCGCGGGTTCGCGGCGAATCCGGCGCTTCCGGTTCGCGCATGAAGGCGACGGCAGCCATCGAAGTCCAGACGCACGCCACCAGCGCGATGATGATGACGGGAAAGCCGACGTGCGCCGAGAGGACGAGCGCGCCCCCGCCGAACACGCTGCGCCCGACGAGCATCCCCGCCTGCATCGCGCCGTTGAGCCGGCCGCGGTCATCGTCTGGCACGAGTCGTAGCGCGAGCGCATCCACTGCCACATCCTGCGTGGCGGCGGAGAAGGCGTGCGCAAGCAGCAACGCCGCGACGGCGCCAAAGTGCTGCGCCGGATCGAGCCAGATCAGGGGCAGCAAGGTGAATCCCATGAGCAGTTGCGCCGAAACAATCCAGGTGCGCAGGCCGCCGCGGTTCCCCCGCGCGCGATCGATCAGCGGTGCCCAGAGAAATTTCCCGACCCACGGCAAAACTAGAATGCTCGTTAGGATGGTAATCCGTCCCACATCCAGTCCCTGCACGCGCAGCCACGTCGGCAGTGCCCACCAGATGAAACCAATCGGCCCGCCCTCGCCCAGGTAGAGCAGCGCAAAGAGCAGGCGAGAATTTTTGGTTGGCGCGCCTTGCGGCATGGCCGGCAGTTTGATTCGCGGACCGCGCAACTGCCCAGCTTCAACTTGGCCACGGCGAAAAATGCACGCTGCGAAACGCGGAGTGCGGACAATGACAATTCGCCGCGAACTCAAGTCGGTCGCGGCATTTTAGGCGTCGCAGCGGAACCGGGAAGCGTCGGGGATTGACTTCCGGAGCGCGGCAAGGCACGCCTGTGGACTGACGTATGTATCAGCAGAGCAGCTTCTTAATTGTCGGAATCCTTTTCGTCTCGCTCCTGGTCGCGATCGAGGCCGGCTATCGCATCGGAAGGCGGGTGGCCAGCGATGTGGAGGAAGCGTCCCGGACGCACGTAAACACGGTGCAGGCCTCTCTCATCGGTCTGCTGGCATTGCTTCTCGGCTTTTCGTTTTCCATGGCATTGCACCGCTATGAGATGCGCAGCGTAGCGGTGGCGGAGGAAGCCAACGTCGCCGGGACCACTTATCTCCGGGCGGAACTGCTCCCGGTCGCCTTGCGCGCTCCGGCCCGGGAACTCCTGCGCCGGTTCGTGGATCAGCGGATCTCGGCGGGAACGGTGAACCTCGCGCAGGAGGAATTGCGCGCGGAGAAGTTGAAGGAGATCGATCAAACTTTCGCGCAGCTCTGGAGCATCGCGCGGCAAGCGGCGGCAGAGGACGGACGCCCGGTGACGTCGGGCTTTTTCATCCAGTCGTTAAACGACCTGATCGACAGCTACGGGAGGCGCAATGCCTCGCTCGACCGGCACGTTCCCGAAGTGGTGCTCCACCTTCTTTTCGGAACTTTCTTGCTCGCGGCCGCGATCGTGGGCTACGCCGCTGGTCTGGCCGAACATCGGGCCTCGTTCGTGACTTATCTGATGGTGGGTCTGATTGCGCTGCTCGTCTTTATCGTGATCGATCTGGACCGGCCGCGGCGGGGATTCATCGAGGTGGATCACGGCCCTTTGATCCACTTGCGTTCCGCTTTCGCCGAATCGCCGTAAGGCTAGCTAGAGGTTCTCCGAAAAGGGGGTACCGGTGTCGCGATCGTGTTTGAGATGTGGGCGCGGAAGCTTGATTTTTACGCCGCCGCTCCCTGAGGATGGCAAACGGCTGTTTAACGCTTCGGTCTCATTGGTTATTTTCTGCGCCAAAACATAATCCTCCCAGTGGCAGAGGCTTGGCTTCGGCCCGCGGCTTTAAGCCGCTCTTCGCTCCTCCTCCAGCTGGGCCCGCTTCTTCCGCACCCGGATGATCTGAACGACGTTGTGAGCCAACACTTTCTCCAGCATTTCCGCCTCCACCTTCTCTCGGGTGCGTCGCATCATCTCGCCAAACTAAAAGCTCCCTTTCAAGGTGAAGACGAGCGACTCGATCGCGCTGCGTTCGGCGCGCGCCCGCCGATACCCCGGGCTTTTCCATTCTTGCGCCTCGATCATGGGCAGGCGGGGGTCAGCATGGGCAGGCGGGGGGCAGGCGACAATTCCTGACAAACTTGTCAAGCCACACGGCTGAAGACATCGGTCTTCCAAAAGCAAGGCGAAGAGGCGTCGATGACTCATTCATGCCGGAGCCCACGACGCAGTGGGTCGGTGCTGAATGATGTCAAGAACCAGACATGTGTAAGAAAACGCGACCCCCGCGTTTGCCGAACTCCGCTGCCCTGAATATCTGCGCGGCGATACCAGTCGTTCTTTTGAATGCGGCGGCCAGGAGAGCGCCGCTCCTTGGATCGCATCTCGTGACCGCTACCGCATTTTCTTTCGCGCGCGGGTTTCCACCTGGTTCGCTTGCCTGGCTTTCCCGAGAGCGCGCAGGAGGTCGGCGTAATTTGAGGCTACGATTTCGTAGTCGGCGGGTGGCTTATCCATCGCTTCTTCCCAGACCTGGAGCGATTCTTGGTAGAGCTCAGACGCCCGAGCGTAATCGCCGCGGGAGTGGAAAACGACCGCCAGGTTGCATTTCGATTGCGCGATATCGGGATGGGAGGCTGGATGAATTTTTTCGCGAATGGCGAGTGCGCGGAGGTGGGTTTGCTCCGCCTCGGGGTAGCGGCGCTCGTTCGTGTAGAAGACGGCGAGGTTGTTGAGGACCGACGCGACATCGGCGTGCTCGGGGCCGAGCTGTTTTTCGTAAAGCTCGAGTGCATGCAGGTAGTAGGGCTCGGCGGCTTTCTGCCGACCGGACTTTCGGTAGAGCAACGCGACGTTGTTCAGCATGGTGCCGAAGTCCGAGTAAGGCAGATCGGTTAACTTCGTCGCGGCCTCGATCGCCTTCTCGTAAAACGAAATCGCTTCTTCGTTTTCCTTCAGGTGTTCGCAAAGAAATCCGAGCCGACGGGCAGAGCGATAGCGCGCGTGGAGATTTGGCGGATCCTCTCGCTGACGGAGCTCGTGAGCCTCCACGAGATACAGCTTGGCCGAAGCGCGGTCGCCCGCTTGATCGTGCAGTTGCCCGAGTTTCTCCAGACTCAGCGCAATCGAAGGGTCGCCTGGGGCGAAGGCGCGCTGCGCCAGTTCCAGAGCCGTTTTCCCCACCCGAACGGCGTCGGCGACTTGACCGTTCGCACGCAGCAAGTCCAGCTTTTCGTTTAAGATCGCCCAGAGCTTCTCGTCGCCTTTACCCACGGCGTTACCAGCCTTCGCTCAGCTGGCTGACCAGACGCACGGCCAGATCCTCGGCTGCGAGGGGCAAGGCCTGCCGTTCTTCTGTGGTCACGTCGGAGCCGACAAAGAAGCTGGTGGCGCCGGTGATGACTGCTGGTCCTGTCAGCGTTTTGCCATCGCGACCGACGAGAGTGTAGCTGATCGCAATCCCAAGATTGAACTCCGTGGTGGCAAGAACGTTGCCGCGCACGGAGCGTGCGGGGCTCCGGCCGATGACGGTGATGGTGCCACGCAGGACGGCATCCGCGTTGTCCTCATTCGCTATTCGGAATGTTCCGTCCTGCTGAAACTGCTTGATCACCGTGTTCGTGATCAGACCTTCCACTCGTGGCAAAAACGTCCCGTTCTTAAACATCGGGATGGCAATGCTATGAACGTCTTTGAGGTAGTCGGGCTTGACCTCGCCGATGCGATAGCCGGCGCAGCCGCTAAGCATCAGCGCCAGCAAGAACGCGCAGGGAAATGTTTTCACTCCTCCGGCGTAGCCGTGGCCTCAGGAGTCGGCGAAGGCTCCGCCTCGGGCTCGGCTGGGGCGAGCGTGGTCGTGGGGGTAAGTGAAGCCGGCGGGGGCAGGGACTCGTCAGCTTCCGGCGGGGGCAGCGGTGCAACATCGTCTGGCGATGTCCGCATCATGGGCGATTCGCTCTCGCTCTCGCCCTGCTCTGCGCGCGGTGGCGCCTTCGGCTTCTTCGCCGTCGCGGCCGTGACCTCGGGCGCTTGGAGGGCCGCGTCGCCCACCTTCGCACGCAGCTCGGCGACGCGCTTTTTCGCCCGGTCACTCTGGGAGGAGCCGGGCTGTTGGCGGATCACATCGTTGTAGTAAATGACCGCCGCGCGGTAGTTCTTTTGCTTGTCGTAAAATTTGGCGATCTGGAAGGAGTTGCTCATCTGCTTTTGCTCGAGCATGCGAAGATTTTCGCGCGCTTGCGCGGCCTTTTCGCTCTTTGGATAACGATGGAGGAAATCCTGAAATCCGATCCTGGCATTCGCCACCGCCTTGGCGTCATTGACGCCACTTCTGGCGGTCTTCAGCCAGAGATAGCCGATCTGATACTGCGCATCCGCCGCGACTGGATCTTCGGGGAATTTATCGACCACCGCCGTATACGCCGTCACTGCGGATTCAGCATTGCCCTGTTTTTCCGTGGCCCGGCCGACATCAAACTGGGCTCTCGCCGTATACTTCCCGTACGGAGCAGTCCGGACGATGGCGGCGAAAATCTCGATCGCCTTGTCCATGGAAGATTTGATCGGGATACCCAGAAGCTTCAGCTTTTTCCCGTTCAGATACAGTTCGCCGATGCGAAACTGGGCTTCGATCGCTTCCCGGAAATGGGGACTCTTCGGATATCCCTCCACCACCACCCGATAAGCACCGGCCGCTTTCAGCAAATCGCCATGCTGCTCTTGCAGAACGGCGTAGCGGTAGGCCGCACCTTCTGCCAGGACGTCTTTCGGATAGCGACGCACGAGAGCGCGATACGCCTTGATCGCCCGGCCGAAGTTGCCGGAATTTTCCGCCGACTGGCCAAGGTTGAAAAGCTGTTGCGCACTACCGCTGACATTTTCCTCGCCCGGAGTCAGGTATCGTGACTTCTTCGGACGGAAGACAACGGCCCCGTGGCTGAGGGTCGGCCACGCGATAGCGCAGGCCAGGAGGAGGCGAAGGAAATGGGGGTAAAAACGGACGTGCATCGGCTCCGGGAGGGTAGATAACCTTGGGCCCTACGTCAAGTTAGGCACCCTCTTCCAACCGCGCATTTCCGATTCAGAATTTGACCTGCATTTTGAATCTTCTCGCTCAGCAAAAAATTCGACTCGGAGCCTGCGCCTGGAGTTTTGAGGAATGGCGCGGCGCGTTCTATCCAGCCGATCTGCCGCCGGAACGCTGGCTCGAATATTACGCGCATTACTTTCCCGCGGTGGAACTCGATTCCACTTTCTACCGCGCGCCGTCCGAGAATTCCGTTTTGCGTTGGGCACAATGCACACCCGCTTCCTTCCGGTTCGCCTGCAAATTGCCGCGCGCGATCACGCACGCGTGTCGTCTGCACGATTGCACCACGGAACTGAACGCTTTCCTCAGCGTGATGGAGCCGCTGGCGGAAAAGCTGCGCGTCATTCTCATTCAATTGCCGCCCTCGTTCGCGCCGAAGGAAGGGAAGACCGCCCTGCGAAACTTCCTCGATCAGCTTCCGCGCGACTTCCGATATGCGATCGAGTTCAGGCATCCGGGTTGGCATCGTCCGCAGATTATCCGCTTACTGGAAAAGCACCGTGTCTGCTGGGTGTGGGCCGACACCAGCCCGCTGAACGAGCGCAACCTGGCGCCCTTCGAGCCCTGGCCGCACACGACCGATTTCGTTTACATCCGGCTGCTGGGTGATTACACCACGAAGTATGATGATTCGGGCGAGCGCAGGCACCGCTACGGAAAACTGCTCTGGAAACGCGAAGCCGCGCTGGAGAGTTGGGCGCTGAAGGTCGAACGCCATCTCGAGGAATCGCGCGGCGTCTGGGCATTTGTGAACAATCACTTTGAGGGCTTCGCGCCGGAAACCTGTCAACGGCTGGCCGAGCGGCTGGGGTTTGAGCTGACGTTGCCGTCTCCTTTAGAGACGGCGTCGGCTAATCCCGGGCAGCTCGATCTTTTTCGGAGCGAGGAAAAAGAATGAATTTGGAAACCGCGAAGTGGCGATGGCGCGGCCGCTCGCTCCAGCCTACTCTGGCCGAATCTCCGCCCCGCCGAAATACGGCTGAATCGCCGGCGGTAACTTTACCGAGCCGTCCGCTTGCTGACCGGCCTCGATCAGCGCTGCAAAGAGGCGCGGCAGCGCGAGCCCAGAACCGTTCAGCGTGTGGCAAAAGCGGTTCTTTCCTTCTGCGTCTCTAAAACGCAGGTTCATTCGCCGCGCCTGGAAATCCTCGAAGTTCGAGCAGCTCGATACTTCCAGATAGGTGTTCTGTCCCGGCGACCAAACTTCGATGTCATAGGTCTTGGCCGAGCCAAAGCCGAGGTCGCCCGTGCAAAGTTCGATCACGCGATAGTGCAGGCCTAACAACTGCAGAACTCGCTCGGCGTTCGCCGTCAGCGCTTCGTGTTCGTCGTAGGAAGTTTCGGGCGTGGTGATTTTCACCAACTCGACTTTGTCGAACTGATGCACTCGGATGATACCGCGCGTTTCCCGCCCGGCGGAGCCAGCCTCTCGGCGAAAGCACGGCGTGTAGGCGACAAATTTTTTCGGCAACTCCGCGAGCGAAAGGATTTCCTCGCGATGAAAATTTGTCACTGGCACTTCCGCAGTCGGCGCCAGAAACATCTGATTTTCCTCCATCCCGTACATGTCTTCCTCAAACTTCGGCAACTGCGTGGTGCCGACCATGCACTCCCGCCGCACCAGAAACGGCGGACTCATTTCCAGATAGCCATGCTCGCGCGAATGCAAATCGAGCATGAATTGAATGAGCGCCCGCTCCAGTTTCGCGCCCGCTCCGGTGAAGCAAATAAAGCCACTGCCGCTCAGCTTCGCCGCGCGCTCCAAATCGAATAACCGTAGCCGTTCCCCGATCGCGACGTGATCGAGCACCGCGCCATCAAAAACGGATTTCTCGCCCCAACTGCGCAGCACCGGATTATCGGCCGCATCCTTGCCAATCGGCCCTGCGGCATGCGGAAGATTCGGGATGTGCAGGAGCAAATCACGCTGCTTCTCTTCACTTGCGACCGTCTGCTCATGCAAGACCGCGATCTGGTCGCCGATCTCGCGCACCTGAGTTTCCAGCTCCTCCGACGCTTCCCCGCGGCTCCGCTTTCCGCCGATCTCTTTGCTCAAACGCTTTCGATCCCCGTTCAAATGCTGCAGCGCGGTCTCATTTTTCCGGCGCTCGACATCGACTTCCAGCAACTCATCAATCCGAGCCGCGTCCTCGCCGCCGCGGGTCGCGAGCCGTTCTTTTACAAAGTCCGGCTGTTCGCGGATGAGACGGATATCGAGCATGGCTGGAATTATCAGCGGCGAAGCGGAAACGCAAACAACGCACATGTCCACCACGGAGGGCATGGAGAGCGAGCCAGTATTGCTTTCCATCCTCCGTGCTCGCTGTGCCCTCCGTGGTAATTCCCCTCTGGAAAGCGCGTGACAATCCCAGAGCCCGTCTCATATTTCCGTCGTGGAACAGCTCAACCTCCTCGGGGTTGCACTCGGGCTTGCCGCGCTCGCGGGCATCAATCTTTATTTGACTGTGTTCGTCACGGGGCTGGCGATCAATCAGCATTGGATCGCGCTCGCGCCGCAGTATCAGTCACTCGAAGTGCTCGGGCATCCAGCCATTATCGTAGTGGCTGGCGTCTTCTATTTTCTCGAATTTTTTGCCGACAAGATTCCGTGGGTCGATTCCGCCTGGGACGCCGTGCACACCGTGATCCGGCCAATTGGCGGCGCGTTTCTGGCCATCCGCGTGCTCGGGCATTCTTCGCCCACTTTTGATGTCCTGATCGTTCTCCTGGCGGGCGGCACCAGCCTTATCGCCCATACCGCGAAAGCTTCCTCACGGCTCGCGGTGAACGCTTCGCCAGAGCCTTTCTCGAATATCGGAGTGAGTCTGGTCGAGGACGTTGCTGTCTTCGGTGGCCTTGCTTTGATCGCATATAACCCAATCGTGGCGATGGGGGTCTTCGTTCTCGCGCTTGCCGCGTTCCTCTTTTTCGCGCCGAAGATTCTGCGCGCGATGAAGGCGAAGATTTGGCTGATTTTCAAAAAGCTAAACGGCCCCGCGGACTCCGGCGATCCGCAGCTTCTGCCCACGACTTTGCCGGCCAGTCTTCACGAAATTTTCAGCAATCACACCGTTCTGAGTGAAACGATTGCGTGGGCCGCCCCATGCCTCAGCGGTCGCGGACGGCGTATTCCCGCCAATCTTTTCGGCGCGCTCGTCGCCACCAACGAAGAGCAACGCCGGCTGGTTTTCGTGGCGCGGAAAGGCAGCGGCCTGGCCCAAACCATTCCCCTCGAAGGAATGACGGTGGCACGCGAGCCGAAGTTCCTTTCCGAGAATCTGGCGATCTTTCCCTCCGCCGGTAAAGGTCCGCGCTATCTCTTTATTTTCCCGCGATCGAGTGGACCGATCGTGGAGGAGATCACGCAGTATCTCCGCTCTCGTCTGGAAACTCCCGCCGCCTCGCCCGAGGAAGTCGAGGAGCCCGAGCCAGTGCTGCAAAACTAAATCGGGTCGCCTGCGTGTCGGCTCCATCCTCCGCCGATCGCTACCAGCATTTGCGCGCCAGCGGTCGCGTCAAGGAACGGACGCTCTTCGCGACGCCGCGCAATCCTAACGAGTTGGAACTGCAAGCCCGCTGGTTTGCGGGCGACTTCGGCCGGCACTTCCGCACCGTTTGCGGAAAGGAGATCGAAATCGTGCAATTCGGCGTCTGGAATCGCGAAGCAGGGCCCGATTTTGAAAGCGCCGCCATCCGCGTGGACGGCGCAGAAGTCCTGCGCGGCAGCATCGAGTTCGATCTTTCGGACCGCAGTTGGGAGGCGCACGGCCACGCCATCAACCGCGACTTTGAGGACTCGATCCTCCACGTCTTCGTGCAAGCGAGCGAACACACCTTCTTCACGCGCACACGGTCGCATCGAAACGTGCTGCAAGTGCGGGTGAATCTCGCCACGCTACCCGATACGCTTTCTGCCAATGTCCCGCTCGCGCGACCGGGCCGCTGTCTGGCGCCATTGAAAGATCTGCCAGAAGCGCGCGTCCGCAGCGTGCTGGAAGGCGCCGCGCGTTTTCGCTTCCAACGCAAAACCAAGCGACTCCGCACCATGATCGAATGTCACGGAGCCGACGAAGCGCTCTTCCAGGAACTGGCTGCGGCCCTCGGCTACAAGCAAAACAAACTCCCGTTCACCTTGCTCGCGCAACGCCTTCCTCTCGCCACCTTGCGCGTCCAGAAAAAAGACGCGGAGGCGCTCCTCTTCGGTCTGGCGGGATTCCTCGACGCGCCCGATCTCTCCGTCTTCGAGACCGGCACGCGCACCTATCTCCGCCAGCTTTGGGAACAATGGTGGCCCCAGCGCGACGCCATCCAGCGGATCGCGTTGCCCGAGAAAATTTGGCGCCTGGGCGGGGCGCGCCCGCTCAACCATCCGCAAAGGCGCCTGGCCGCGCTGCGAGAGATCGCCGCCGAATGGCCGGCGCTGCGTCGCTCGTTAGGCGAGAGCGATCCCGCGGGTGCGCTGCGTCGATTCCTGCGCGGTTTGGGACATCCCTACTGGAGCCGTCACTACACCCTCACCTCAGATCCCACGGCGAAACCGATGGCGTTGGTAGGCGACTCCCGCGTAGCCGAGATCCTGGCCAACGTCGCCCTTCCGTTTCTCGCGGCGCAGGGGACGGAAGTTTGGCCCGCCTTTGAAGAATTGCCCGCACGCCTGAGCAATCGACGCCTCGAAACCGCCGTCACGCGTCTCTTTGGCGGCAACGCCCGTGGACGCCCGTTCACCCGCACCGTGGCGAATCAGCAGGGGCTTCTGCAGATTTACGAAGACTTCTGTTTGCAGGATAATTCCGATTGCGCGCACTGCCCGTTTCCTGAGCAAATGGAAAAGTGGGTTTGATCTCTTCCGTACCACCATGAAAACTCCAGACATGTCCTCCGCCACGCGCGCATTCACTTTGATCGAATTGCTGGTCGTGATCGCCATCATCGCGGTCTTGGCGGGCCTGGCTTTTCCCGCTTATCAGTCAGTCCAAAACGCCGCTCGAAAAACGCAGGCGAAGAACGACCTGGTTCAAATCGTGACCGCGGTGAACGCGTTTTACACCGATTATGGGAAGTATCCGTTGCCAAGTGGGGCGCAGGCTGAGGAGTACATCTATGGTCCAGGTGGCACCAGCAGCAAGGATCTCTTCGACACCTTGCGCGGGCTACCCGCGGCGGCGGCGGCCAATCCCCGTCAGATCGAATTCATTAAACCACCCGACGTCAAGGACACCAACGCGCCTCGGGGCGGAATGGGCTCGCCCACCGACGGACAGTTTTATGATCCGTGGGGCAAACCCTATGTGGTCACGATTGATTCCGATTATAACAACGTCGTCACCAATCCTTACACATCCAATGCCGGGGCAACTTCGTTGCGCCAAGGCGTGATTGCATTCTCGTTTGGCAAAGACCAAGAAACCGACGGCGGGAACAAAAACAGCGGAAAATCAAAAGACGACGTCATTTCCTGGCAATGACGTTTCCCGGCTTGCATTCCGCGTCCCGCAATCCACAATCCGAGATTCTTCCGCGGGTGTAGTTCAATGGTAGAACGCCAGCTTCCCAAGCTGGACACGAGGGTTCGATTCCCTTCACCCGCTCCCTCCTCGATTGTCAGGGACTCACGCTGAAAACTTGCGTCGTCGATTTCACGGCTTCACCTTCAATCCGGCAGCCTTTGCCAGCGCGCTTTGGCGGGCGTCGAAGGTGAGGATCCTTTCCGCGCCCAGTTCGAGCGCGGTGGCGACATGGAGAATGTCAAACGCCCGAGGCCCGTCTTTGCCGGTGTGGCGCACCGAGAGCTGCTCGGCCGTGGCATGAACTCTTGCCCAATCTGTTGGAACGATTCCGACCAGGCCGCTCTCAAGGTCGCTCTGGAAATCGGCCAGCATCTTGGCGCCCTCTTTTTCGCCGTAGCCTTTGCTGGCGTCCTTGCGGTGAAGCCAAGTCTGGAACCGCACCGACTGGCGAAACTCGAAAAGCAAGAGAGTCGTGACGGTCAGGGGACCGCCCATCGTCTTGCGATAGGCGTCCGCCAAGGTTGAGTTCTCCTGCTCGCGATAAAGCGCGCAGAGAAAGGACGTATCAGAATAGACGGTCATCCCTCCTCGCCTTCCAGCTCCGCCTCGCGCATGGCTTTCACCTCGGCGGCGCTGAAAACACGGTCGCCCCAAGTTTCGTTACGTCGTTTCGCATGGGCCACTGGGTCGAACCGCGGCGGCTCGGGCTTTTCCATCGGCACGAGCCGGGCGAAGGCTTTGCCGCGTTTGACGATCTGCACGGCCTCGCCGTTCTCAATCCAAGCGGAGACACGACGGAAATGGTTGCGAAGGTCTGCGACCGTAGCGGTTTTCATGATGATAGGAGAAACTATCACGACCGATTCGGTAAAGTCAAAGCGCACGGCGCGGCCTTCGCCGCCCTCGCTCGCCGCGCGCAACACTTCGCCCTTCACGCCCGCCCGCGGCATGATGCGCGCGGGGGTCATGGAAAGGCCGCTGCGCCCGCGTATGCGCGTGTTTTGTGTGCGTGCCTTCCGACTTGGAAACCTCTTCCCCGCGCAACCAATCGCGCAACCAGCCTTCCGCCGTGAAGAATGCGACCGTCTCGCCTCTCGTGCGCACCAGGCCTTCGAGCATCACAAATCTCGCCGGAAGGGACACGAGGGTTCGATTCCCTTCACCCGCTCTCCGCTGATTGCGCCGCCGCCCAACTTCTCAAGCAGAGAAGTCCTATTTTGTCGGGTAGAAGTCCGCTCCATAGGTAACAACTTCGTTACTATCCTTCATTGGATACTCACCAGCGCAGAGGATTATTCTGCTGACGCAAAAACTGAACGAAAAACTGCGCCCGCTATGATGAACCGATTCGATAACCCAACTTCATTGACCGTCGGTGATCTCACCATCTATCCTGCGGAGCGTTCGGCGCAGCTCGCACGCCGCAGGATCGACCTTTCGAGGAGAGAACTCACTCTGCTGCGGATCCTGATGTCGATGCCTAATCGGATTTTCACCCGGGAAGAACTGTGCCGTCAGGTTTGGCGTCGGAAATACAGCCGCTCGACCAAATTGGTCGAGGTCTCGATCGCAAGGTTGCGGCGCAAGATTGGGGTTCCCGATCTCATCCAGACGGTGCGTTCCGAAGGATACACCCTCCGCGAAGAGGCCTGATCGGAGGCGACGCCTGATTCGTGCGTGCTGGGCGGGAAGGGATTCTGCGCTTGTCGCGCCGCTCCAATCAGCATAGAAGGGCTCGATATTCGTCCCCCCTCACCCTCCTATGTGCATCTTCGCGAAGAAAATCTGGCTCGCTCTCGCCGTCCTTCCGGTCCTCGCTCTCGCGCTCGGGGGGTGCGCTTCATCGCGCCCAGCGGAGCGGGGCTACGCGTCACGAAATCCCAATTCCCGCCCGCCTGAGACCGGGACAAATATCCCCCGCCGTATCCACGGCGGAGCGGGCGAGCGAACGGCAAAGCCAGGTCGCACGGCCAAATCCAAACCCGCGAAAGGAAAAGGCAAGCCGGCGAAAGAAAAAAAGAAAAAGCCCGCGCGGACCGAGGTGGATGAAGACGTCGTCATTCGCGGCGGATTCCGCTAAAACCGCTCTCGCCATAAAAATCCTCCGCGCCCTTTGACATAGCACAGGATCTGCTGATATTGACGGCGGTTCAGTTGTTGGGCTTGTGTTAGTGAGCGCTAGGCTTCCCTGTGAAGGGCGCTCTTTATTCAGTCTCAACAGCTATCGACACAGTGATGTCGGCCACGGGCTCTTCGAGGAGTCCGCAGTAGAAAATAGCTAGCCGTCGGCCCAAAAAGCCTGCGGTGTAAAAATTGCGCAGGACTCGAAATCTGCGCGCGATGAGACATGAAACCTACATTCCAACTTAACCGACAGAGTCGGTCGAGCGGGGCCGCGCGCCCGGCTCAAATCAGCCAGCATCCGATCACCGACTGGAGCTTCCAGGCTTCCACGCCCGAATTGCACGGGGGATCTACCCTTTACCCGCGCTCGCGGCACACGGTGCTGGAGCCCGCGTTCCACACCCTCAGCCAGGGATTCTTCTGGGCCGAGGCGAACCGTGAATCGCGCTTCGAAGGTGCGCTTTTCGGCGTCATCGCGGCCTTGGCCGCGTGGCCGATCGCGCTCGCGGTGCAAGCCGCTGCGATCCTGCTCCAGTAAAAATTGCTTCTGCCGCGACTCCGGCGCTCTGCCGGAGGCGCGCGCAAAGCGATCGGTTATTTCCTCCCGAAGAATTTTCGGAAGGTCTGGAAAATTTTGTTGGGGACCTGTTCGGCGCGTTGCTTCGCTTCGTCCAGGCTTTGCGCTAGCTGCGTCTGAGAACCCCCGTGTACCTGGCAGGCGCCCGTCGGCACTTTGTCGGCCGGCAACGTGATCTGGTAGGCAGCGTGCTGCGCAATGCACTCGTTTGTCGCCAACTGGTTGGAGGTCGAACACAACGTGGCGCGCACCAAAGGCCCCGGCGCAGCGAACGGCTGCGGCGGATAACTTTTGCCGGCTTTCGACATGGTGGAGGTCCAAACCGGCAACGCCAGAGTCGAACCGTATCCGCGCGAAACGATGGTTTGCGGCTGATCGAAGCCAACCCAGACGCCGCACGTCAACGCGGAGGTGTAGCCGAGAAACCACGCGTCCTTATAGTCGTTGGTCGTTCCGGTCTTCCCGGCCGCGGGCACCTCTTTGAAGCCTAACGATTGCGAACGCGATGCCGTTCCTTCCGTCATCACTTTCTCCAAGATTTGCGAGGTCATCCAAGCCGCGCCCGGATCAATCGCCCGCGTGGCCACATGCGCGGCGCGGTAAATCGGATTGTGATCCGGATCATCGATGCGCTCGATGATGTAGGACTGTTTGCGCGTGCCGTTGTTAGGGAAAACTGAGTACGCGGAAGTCAGATCTTTCAGATTCGACTCAAACGACCCGATAAAAATGGCGGCGCCTGGCGGAATATTATTGCCCAACCCCAGCGTCATCGCCTCCTTCTGCACGTCTGCCGCTCCCACCAGCGCGCCCACGCGCACGCTCATGGTATTGCGCGAATGGATGAGCCCGTAGGACGCGTATTGAAGTCCGTTGAACTTGCCGTCGGAATTGCCCGGACTCCAATTGCCCGCCTCCGGAATCTCACCGGGCTGGATCGGACCATCATCGATGATCGAGCCCGGGAGAAGACCGCGACTAAAGGCGAGCGCATAAACGAAAGGTTTAAACGATGAGCCGACCTGGCGATTCGCGGGCGCGATCGCGCGGTTGAATTTGCTGTCGCCATAATCGCGACCACCGACCAACGCGCGAATGCCACCACTGGAATTGTCGATCACGACCACGGCGCCCTGCAGATAGGGCATGGCGGCATCCTCTCCTTCCGTGGGAGCTTTGTAGCTGGCTTTTGTCGGATGACGGAAGCCGCCGCCGCGCTCCACCTTGCTAAGCGTGGATTCGAGCGCCTCGGTCGCTGCATTTTGCACCGTCGGATCCAGCGTCGTGTAAATGTAGAGCCCGCCGAAATCGATTTGCTCCGACGTCAGGAGAACGTTGAGATCGCGCTGGACCGCATCCATCGCATAATTTTCCTGGATCTGGGGAATGCGTCTCGGGTTGGACGCAATCTTTGTCCCTTTCGCCTCGCGCGCCTGCGCGGCCGTGATCTTCTTCAACTCCAGCATTCGATCGAGCACAGCGCTCCGCTGCGCGGCCGCGCCTTCCGGATTTTTCAGCGGCGAAAATCGGTTCGGGCTCCTGATCAAGCCGGCCAGCACGGCAGCCTCGGAAAGGTTTAACTTTGAGGCGTTCTTGCCGAAGTAGGCTTGCGAAGCGGTCTCGACTCCGTAACAGCCGGAGCCGAAATAAATTCGGTTCACATACAATTCGAGAATCTTTTCCTTCGAGAATTCGCGTTCGATCCGCAACGCCACCATCGCTTCCAACATCTTTCGTTTAAGATTCCGACCACCGAGAGGGAGACTGTTGCGCGCCAACTGCTGCGTAATCGTGCTCGCGCCCTCTTTCACCGAGCCGCTCGTGATGTTGCGGTAAACCGCGCGCAAAAGCCCGCGCGCGTCCATTCCGCCATGCCGGTAAAAGCGTGTATCCTCCCGCGCCAGCAAGGCGTCGATGAACAGCGGAGACACTTCGTTCAGCGGAACAATGAGACGATTCGCACCCGCGAGGCGGCTATAGATTTTGCCATCGACATCGAACACCGTGTTCCGCTCGGGCATCTCGCCCACCCTCTTCATGTCGAAGGTCTGCGCCCAAAGCGCGTAGAACGTGATCAGGCCAAACCCGACCGCGAGCACGGCGGCGGCGAGCAGGAGCTTCCAGCCCCAGCGCAGCTTTTTTTTCTTACTGCCGCGTGCGGAAACGCGACGTGCGAAGAGTTTCATCGTCGTAAAGAGA
The DNA here is from genome assembly GCA_038258815.1 of Chthoniobacterales bacterium. Lineage (GTDB taxonomy): Bacteria > Verrucomicrobiota > Verrucomicrobiia > Chthoniobacterales > UBA10450 > JACCTI01. Next base: position 32,151 of record JBBSPM010000017.1, on the reverse strand, counting down.
AGGCCCAGTCCGCAGATGCCTTCAAGGTGGCGGCAAAATCCGCTGGCTTAGAGGCGCAACTTCACCGCTCCCGCCTGCCGCGCATGCTCTTCGTCCGAGCACGGCGCATCGATCGGCACGCCGGCATCCGCAGCGTTCGGCTGCACCAGATTCTTGCTGATAAGATATTGCTCCACTTCCTCGCCGCTTACATCGGGCACCATCTCGCCATTGATCTCGAGCGTGGGTGACAACGGCTGACCGCTCTTCGTCTCCATCTCCCAGCGGAAGGCCGGGTTCTGGATGATGTCCTTTTCGGTGTAAGGAAGATTGTATTTTGCGAGCACCGCGCGGACTCCGCCGCTCCAACCGCATTGTGTCTTCAGGTAAGCTGTGATCTGTGGCGTTTCCATTGTGGCAACGATAGCACGAGTCCGCCCCGCCCGCACCGGACGATGGATTTCGCACGTCGATCGGGCGCTGACGTTGGAGGGACGCGCGCCGTCGCGTCCAGAATCTGTGGCAGCGGCGCGTCCAGAAATCCATCGAAGCAGACGGGACGGGACGGCGCCCGTCCCTCCATCGCCCCAAGCTGCAAGCCACGTTTTCGGCGGTCATAGACCGCCGCTACAGATCTCTTTTCGGTTTCAGCAGCGGAAACAGAATCACATCGCGGATCGATTCAGCACCCGTCAGGAGCATGACGAGGCGATCGATGCCGATGCCGATCCCGCCCGCCGGGGGCATGCCGTGTTCGAGGGCGAGGAGAAATTCTTCGTCGAGCTTTTGCGTTTCTTCGCCAGCTTGTTCGAGGAGACGACGGCGTTGCACGATCGGGTCGTTTAGTTCGCTGTAGCCGGGCGAAATTTCCTGGCCGTTGATGATCAGTTCGTAAACATCGACGAGCGAGTCGTCCTCGACGTTTTGCTTCGCCAACGGGACGAGCTCCTTCGGGCAATGCGTGACGTAAAGCGGATCGAAGGTTTTTTCTTCCACCAGCTTTTCAAAGACTTGCTGCGTCACTTCGTAGTCGACCATCTGGGGACTGATCTGGACGCCCAGCTCGGCACAGCGGGCGCGACGTTCGTCGCTCGTGTAATCGAACCATTTCGGATCGATCTCGCGGATGAGATCACGGTAACGAGCGCGGCGCCAGGGACGAGTGAGATTGAGCACGCGGATGAGGTTCCCGTCTGCGTCGCGATGCTCAAGATGGAGGGACGGGCGCCGTCCCGTCCCGTCTGCTTCGATGGATTCTGGCCCCGACGCTGCCACAGCTTCTGGACGCGACGGCGCGCGTCCCTCCAACGTCACCGCCAGATGGCAGACCAGTTCCTCGACCAGATCGGCCATTTGCTCGAAGTCGGCGTAAGCCCAATAGGCTTCGAGCATGGTGAACTCGGGATTGTGCCGGCGAGAGATGCCCTCGTTGCGGAAATTCCGGTTCATCTCGAACACCTTGGTGTAGCCGCCCACGAGCATACGCTTGAGATAGAGCTCAAGCGCGATGCGGAGATAGAGATCGAGTCCGAGCGCGTTGTGGTGAGTGCGGAACGGCTCCGCCGCCGCGCCGCCAGCAATGGATTGCAGGATCGGCGTTTCCACTTCCAAAAAGCCGCGGTCTTCGAGAAAACGGCGGATTTCACGCACGATGAGCGTGCGCTTTTCGAAGACGACGCGAGAACGCTCGTTCGTAATCAAATCGAGGTAGCGCTGTCGATAGCGTGCTTCGACATCTTGCAGCCCGTGCCATTTTTCCGGCAGCGGTCGGAGCGCCTTCGAGAGGACACGCAGTGATGTGACCTTGAGCGTGGGCTCGCCCGTCTTCGTGGTGAAACAATTGCCTTCCACACCGATGAAGTCTCCCAAATCGAGCAGCGCGAAGATCTCCATTACTTCTGGTCCGAGTTCCTTCGTCTGCACGTAAACCTGAATGCGGCCGGTAGCATCGCGCAGATCGACGAAATGACTCTTGCCCATGTCGCGATGCGCCATCATCCGGCCCGCCACCCGCAACGTCTCGCCTTCGGCAAATTTCTCACGCACCTCCGCGATCGTGCCCGAGGTGGCAAAAGCCGCGCCGAACGGAGCCGCTCCAAGAGCCATCATGGTCTCCAGCTTTTGGCGACGCTGCGCGATCAGATCATTCTCTTCATCCATCGCGGGCGACTCTAAACGCAAAGCGAGACTTGAACAGGTCTAACCAGCCCGCGCTCGGCCCTATAAAATCGCTCAAAACCGGCAAACGCTGATCGGCATCTGGCGCGGATCGCCTTTCACTTCCGTCCGCTCTTCGCACATCTCGTAGCCTAAGCCGGAACGCTGCAGTTGAAGACTCATCGCGGATTCGTCGTGGCACGGGAACTTCCCGCACCCCGCAACTGCATCGTTCCGGCTAAGATCTCCTGCCAAATGGCCCGCGCGCGAATGAAGGGCGCGGCCATCCCTTACTGTAGGGGCGGTTTCCAGTCGTTATACTGGCCATTCATCGAGACGAATTTATTCGTCTGCCAATCCGCGTGAATGGCCTGCGCGTATTGCAGGTAAATCGCTTCGTCGTTGAAGCTCGGGAACACTGTCAGATGGCAAAAACAAAAACGTCGCCACCGCGTGCTGCAGCACGCTGATGGCGACGTTCGTTGATCTATTCGGGCGTTATTACGGGACCGAGTGTCCGACCGTTGCCTTGACCTGGCCGATGTCGGAACCATTGACGGCACCGGAAACGATGACGTCCGCGCGGAAGTTGGTGTTGTCCAATGTCGCGCTGGCAGCGGCGGCTTTCGTCATTCCGACGTCGGAACCGGTAACCATTTTGTTTCCGCCCACGTCACCCAGGAGCACGTTCATGCTCACGGTTGTCGGCGGCATGGTTTGATCGAATTCGTCGGTCACGTTAGTCAGGTTCACGTCGACTTTCTGCATGTCGGCGACGTTCGAGAGATCCACCGTGATCGTGTTTCCACTGATGACGGGACTCGCAGCAGTGGCCGTTCCCTGCGTCACCGCGGCACTCCCGCTGACGATGTTGTTACTAAACGTCATGACCAGGGTGTGAGCATTCCCGGCTCCACCGCTGCGGCATTCGACGCCGGGCTCATTTGAAAGCGGCAAGTCGATATCGAACGTCCCCGCGGCACCATGTGTCTTGCGCGAAACCGCAGTCGCGAAGGTGAGCGGAGCGCAGGCGCCGGGCGACGGGGCCTGGATGGGGACGGTCATCGGTGCGCCTGTCTTGAAGAATCCCAACGTCGCATTGGCAGCCGCCGGCGGGCGATCGGAATCGAAGCGGAAATTAAACACCGTGCCCCAGCGAAGGGCGTTGGCATTCGCATTCTGCGCGAAAGTTTCGGAACTCCAAGTCAACGCAGTCGAGTCCTGAAACGGAGACCAAACAGTATTGCTAATCCCTGCGCCTCCAGTGCCATCGTTCACGATGCCAGCTTCGTTCTGCGGGGCGTGAAAGCCGATGTTGCTGACACTGACCCCGCAGCCCATTGGAATGCTGAAAGCCTGAATCGCACGGTCGAGGGTCTGGTTGTAAACGGCGTATTCATAATGCCAGACGCCCGCAGATGGGTTCGTCACTTTGTAAGCGACAGAGCCGATACCGTCGACGCCGGGAGCCGGCTCGACTGGGACAATCGTCGCACCTGTCCACGCCGTAATGCCGGGCTTCGTCCTCTGCGTGGTGCCCACGGGGGTGAAGGTAAAGCTGGTCGTTCCGTTCGGGGTGTAACGACGGTAGGAGACATTGTTATACATGTTGCACTCACCGGGATGCGACTGGCACCAGGCATATTCGTGCGGGGTGACATATTGCCCCTCAGCGAAGTAGGTGGCGCCGGGATTCGACGCCGCGGTGAGGTCGCTCATGGCCACGACCACGCGATGAGAAATACCGGTATGACTGTGCCCGGTATGATCCCGGGCGGTGGTCGGGAAGGCGCCGGTGAAAGGATTCACCCACGCGCGCGCGCCCAGCCTGCTTTGGTCGTAATTCAAACTCGCCGTGTAGGGATCCGAACATCCCGAGCCCAGATGCGTGCCACCCGTGCCGTTGCAACCCAAACTGCAGATGTTCTCGGTCAAGGCGGTGAAGGCGTGCTTCAACCAGGATTGGCCAATCTGCTCGAAACGCTCGGCGTTGTCCGCCCCACCGCTCAACCGATACAAGTTTTGGGGAATGACCGGGTGGTCGGTGTTCGGTATTGCGAACCAGTTCAAGTTCACGACGCCAATGTTACAAGAGGTCGTTCCAATGCCGAGGCCAACGAAGCTGCCGACGCTTCCGCCCTGCTGCACGCCAGTAATGTCACCCACGATAACGTCGGGACCCGGCACCGTTCCCACCTCGGGCTGCACACCGCGTGCCGGCAGCACGGCCGATTTCACATCGCCATTCACCACTTTCTCAATTTCGATCGGGCGCATATTTGCGGTGATCGAGATCGTTCCCGCCTGGCTTCCGGCGTCCGCTGGGCGTCCCATATTTTTCGCGAAATCCGCGGAGACGAGCAGGCGTCCTTCGGTAATCCGCAGCACATTCGTTTTGGTGTCGTAGTCGTAGTGATGGCCTTCGATCGTGAAGTAGACGAAACCAGTTTTGCCGTCACGCACGGCGAGGTCGTAGGGTTGTCCTCCGTCACCCTTTTCCACCACCAACCGATGCAGCGCGTCGTTCAACTGCGACGGAAGCGCAGCCGCGTCCGTCGTGGCCAGAGCGATCGCCCCCGGCTTCGGGCCGCGGAGTTCGCCATTGAAGACGAGCACCGGGAAAAACGAGTCCGTCACCGTCTGGAAATTGAGCGTTGCCGTCTGCGCGGCTTTGGCCGACGCGACGCCGTTCAATCGATTCAGATCGAGGTCCATCGCGACTGTCCCGCTGGTGACGATCAACGTCTCCAACGTACCAGTCTCCGTATTTTCCTGAGCGTTCTGCGCGATTGAAATTCCAGAAGCGACGCCGATAAGCGCCGCCACGGGAAGGATGAAGTGGGTGATGATTCTTTTCATTGGGGCAACCAAGTTGAGGGTTCAGGCTGAGTCCGATACTAGAAAAGGCCCTTCGGACAATCATCCGAGGACCTTGGGGATGAATCCGTTAACAGGATTCTGGGTGAAGGAACACCCTTTTCTTGAGTTTTCAAAATCTTTGCAAGCCCAACTCCATAATATTTTTGCGGGGCACCAGCGCGTGCGTGAAATAAATGATAAACTTTCGTCGCGACGCGAACCGTGATTCAGAGGTAAACACTTTAACCCCGCCCGCGCCCAAACCACCGTGAAGAGTTGCCACACCACGCCCGCCAAAGAGGACACCACTCCGGTCGTCGCGCGCGGCAAGTCCGCGCCGCGAGCCGTGGCAAAGATTCGCGCATCGAAGACCGGCCCGTGGCGCGCGGGCGTCTTGATTTTCGTCAATCTCTTCATGGTCGCGCACGTCATCCAATGGTGGATCACTGGCCGCACCGTCTCCCCGATCGAGCCCTCGGAGACCATGCACACCCTTCAGAAAGGCATGATCAACGCCGGCTTCATCTTCTTCACCCTCGCGATTTTGGGGACGATCATCTTCGGTCGCTTCGTCTGCGGCTGGGGCTGCCACATCCTCGCGCTTCAGGACTTCTGCGCCTGGCTGCTGAAGAAAATGGGCATCACGCCGAAACCCTTCCGCGCGCGCCTGCTGCTCTACGTCCCGCTTACCGCCGCGCTTTACATGTTCGTCTGGCCCACCGCCTACAAATTCTTCTTCTCCGCGGAACCCGGCCCGCTCATTCCTCCATTCACGAACCATCTCGTGACGGATAATTTCTGGGCCACCTTCCCCTCCGTCGCGGTCGCGATCCCGTTCCTCTTCATCTGCGGTTTCGTCACCGTCTATTTTCTCGGCATGAAAGGCTTTTGCACCTACGCCTGCCCCTACGGCGGCTTCTTCGTCCTCGCCGATAAAGTCTCTCCCGCGAAAATCCGCGTTACCGACGCCTGCGAACAATGCGGCCACTGCACCGCCGTCTGCACCTCGAACGTCATCGTCCACGCCGAGGTCAAGCAATACGGCATGGTCGTCGATCCCGGCTGCATGAAATGCATGGATTGCATCAGCGTCTGCCCGAACGACGCCCTCTACTACGGCTTCGGCAAACCCGCCTTCGCCCTCCCGAAAGCGACCAAAGCCAAACAGATCACCCGCCATTACTCCCTCACCTGGCCGGAGGAAATCGCCAGCCTGCTCATCTTCTTCGGCGCTTTCCTCGGCGTCCGCAGCGTCTACGGCCTCGTGCCGTTTTTGATGGCGCTCGGCGTCGCCTCCGTCACCACCTTCCTCGCTTTAAAAACCTGGCGCCTCTTCACCACGCGCGAAGTTTATCTCCACCGCTTCATCCTCAAATCCGCCGGCACTTGGAAAAAAGCCGGCCTTGTTTTCGCCATCTTCGCCCTCGCCTGGATCGCACTAAATGCGCACAGCGCCTTCATCCGCTACCAGGAAGACGCGGGCGACAAAGCCTTCCAAACCCTCCGCATCCCCGACGAACTCGCCCTCGCCCAAACCGATCCCCGCCCCTTCCTCACACCCGGCGACGACAAGGCCATCGCCAGCGGCACCGCCCATCTCGGCAGCGCCGCCAAGTTCAGTCTCTTTCGCAACGGCGACTCCCTCGCCAAGCTCGCCTGGTTCGAATTCCTCAACGGCAACGCTCCCCGCGCCATCGACCTCCTCGGTCGCGCCGCCACCAGCCAGACCGGCGAAGGCAAAGCCCTCACTCTATATTACCGCGGCGCACTCCAGAGCCGCCTCGGTCGCTTCCAGGAAGCCATCGTCAACCTCGACGCTGCCCTCGCCGAGCGCGACGATCTCATCCTTGCTCGCCAGGAAAAAGGCGAAGCCCTCTGGCGGATGGGCCGCCAGGCCGAAGCCATCGACGTCTGGCGGGACGCCATCCGTCGCAACCCCCATCTCATCCTCACCAACGACCAACTCGCCGGCGCCTATCGCGCCATCGGCCAGCCCGCCGAAGCCGCCGCCTACGAACAAGCCGCCGATGCCGGCACGCCGAACGATCCCCTCTACCACCTCATGCTCGGCCTCCGCCTACGGAACGTAGGCATGAACGATCTCGCCCAGAAACACCTCTCCCAAGCCAACGCCGGCGTTTCGCGCTAGCCCGGAAATTTCATCCTCTGGAGAAAGAGGGAGCGAAGTTCACGGTGTGAACCGCTGCGGTTGGCTGGCTCGATGACACCGCCGGCACTTGGGATCGGAAGCGACGTGTCATCGCCCAAGCCAAGAACAGTGCGCAAGAGACCAACCCGCGCTTCGTCGTGACCAGCCTTGCCAGTTTATTGCGCGCGCGGGGAGATGAAAACCGGATCAAAGAACAATCGCGGCCGGGACGTTCGCCAGCGGCTGCTCGTTAGGCACTACCGCCTGCTGCCGGCGCAGTTTCCGCACGCTGGCGCGGTGCCGCTGCGATGGCCGATTCGAGCACGCGGATATCCACCGGCTTGGTCAGATGCGTGAAGAAGCCGGCCGCGCGACTTCGCGCCAGGTCTTCATCCATCCCGTAGCCGCTCAGGGCGATGCCTGGCAGTCCGTACGTCTCATGCAACTCGGCCATCAGCTTGTGGCCATCGCCGTCCGGCAATCCGAGGTCTGAAATGACCAGGTCAAAATCCTTCGTCGCCGCTGCAGACAAGGCGCCGTCCGCCGTCCCCACGGCAACGAGAGTATGCCCGCGCCGCTCGAGCAATTTCGTTAAGGCGTTGCGCGTTTCGTCGTGATCTTCCACCAGCAAAATAAAGCGAGGCTCCGCCACGACTGCCGCTTTCTGACTCGGCGAATGCGCGGTAACCGATTGCTCTTCCTGCGCCGCCAAGGGCAACTCCACCCGAAAGGTCGAGCCCTTCCCACGTCCCGCACTTTGCGCGCGGATCCGCCCCTCCTGCAACGCCACCAGTCGATGCGTAATCGCAAGGCCCAAACCCAATCCACCAAAGCGATGCCCCTGATCGTGTTCCTCTTGAATGAAGGCATCGAAGACGTGCCCCAGCATTTCCGGTTCAATGCCGATGCCGGTGTCCGTGATCTCCATTTCCAGACTGTCGGGTCGCCTTGAGGGATTATTACTGCGCACCGTCACCACACCGCCGGGAGGCGTGAATTTGACCGCGTTCTTGAGCACGTTCCAAAAAATCTGCTGCACCCGCACCGCATCCGCTTTGATGAAATGATGCTCCGCCGCGAAGTCGAGCGTGACTTTGATATCGCGTTCCTGGATGTCCGCCCGCAAGATATCGTGCACGTGCCGCATCGCCGCGTGCGCATCGATCGAGACCAGCTCGAGCCGCAATTTGCCGCCGGTGATGCGCGTTAAATCCAGCAGATCGTCCACCAGTTGCGCCTGCAGCGCGATGCCCCGCGCGATCACATCGACATCATCGCGCACGCTCTCTGGCAGGCTCCCATCCTGCGCCAGCGAGGTCGCCAAAAGCAGTGCGGGATTTAGTGGCGTGCGCAGTTCGTGGGAGAGCGCGGCCAAAAAATCATCCTTCGCGCGCGTGGCTGTTTCCGCCCGGGTCTTGGCGGCCTCCGCGCTCACGCGGGCCGATTCCGCCGTCTCGAAAAGGGCGCGGATCTGCTGCTCAGTTTCGCGGAGGGCCTTGTTCGCTTCCTCCAATTCCGCGGTCCGTTCCGTCACGCGCTCCTCCAACTCCAGCGCATGTTGTTTTTGCTGCAACGCGTAGCGAATCGACCGCTCCAGCGTCACGGCGTTGATGTCGCCTTTGACCAGGTAATCTGCCGCGCCCGCTTCCAATGCCTCCAGCGCCAGATCGCGGTCGCCTTGACCTGTCAGCAGGATGATCGGCGACTTGCATCCTTGATCGATCGCCTGGCGCAACAGGACCAAGCCAGTGTGCTTCCCCAGTCGGTAGTCGAGCAAAACGGCGTCATGCTCGCATCTGGAGATCGCCGCCTGGCCAGCTTCGAAATCCTTCGCCCAATCGATCGTGATCTTGTTGCCGGGAATCTCCCGCAACACCTCGCTCGTGAGCAGATAATCGTCCGGGTCGTCCTCCACCAGGAGCACCCGCAACTGACCTTTATCCATCGCCCCCTCCGCTGCCCTCACTCGGGAGGGCCACAATCTCCAGCCAGTATTTGCCCAGTACCTTCACCACTTCCGCCATGGCCGCGAACGTAACCGGCTTCGTGATATAAGAAGCCGCCGAGAGATCGTAAGTGCGGTAGATATCTTCCTCCGCTTTAGAAGTCGTTAGGATGACAATGCGAATGCTCTTCAGCTTCGGATCCGCTTTGATCTCCTTCAACGCTTCGCGCCCGTCCTTCTTCGGCATGTTCAAATCCAGCAGGATCAAACCGGGACGCGGCGAAGTGGATGGGTCCTCGTACTTGCCGCGGCGTTTCAGATAATCGAGCAACTCCACGCCGTCTTCGACAAAACGCAGATCGTTCACGAGCCGGCTCTCCTCGAATGCCTCCTTCGTCATCAGGCGGTCATCCGCGTCGTCGTCCGCCATCAGGATCGTGATTGGTTTGCCTGCGATTTCCATATTTACGTTCTCCGTCATTGTTGCCGTAGAGGCAAGGTCACTAAAAATGTCGCGCCATTTCCCGGCGCACTGCGCGCCGTAATCGTGCCGCCGTGGCGTTCCACGATCTTCCGCACGATCGCCAGGCCCATCCCGGTCCCTTCGTATTCCTGTCGGCCATGCAAGCGCTGGAACAATTCAAAGATGCGGTCCAGATAAACCTCTTCAAAACCGATGCCGTTATCGCTCACGGAAATTTCGCAACGTGGAATCGCCTCTCCGTCGTCCCCTGAAGTCTCCAGCATGCGGCTCCCGATTCGCACCACCGGCGGCACGTCCGGCTGCGAGAACTTGAGCCCATTGCCGATCAGATTCTGAATGAGTTGCCGCATCTGCATCGGATCGGCTTCCAGTTTCGGCATCTCTCCCACTTCGATCCGTCCCCCGCCCCGTTGCACTTGATTTTCCAAATCCGAGACCACGTCTTCCGTCGTCGCGGCCAGGTTCACTTCCACAAACGGCTGCGCTTTCGTCGTCACGCGGGAAAACGTCAGCAGCGCATCGATTAAGGCCCGCATCCTTCCCGCCGAAGCCAGCATGCGTGTCAGGTAATCCGCTCCCTGCTCCCCCAACTCATGCATGCAACGCGTCTGCAGGCGATCGCCAAACGCCTGGATTTTGCGCAGCGGCTCCTGCAAATCGTGCGAAGCCACGGAAGCGAACTGCTCCAGCTCTCGATTGCTCCGGCGTAACGAGTCGTTAGCCGAGGCCAGATCCGCGGTCCGCTCTTCCACCCGCGCTTCCAGTTTGTCGTTCGCCACCGTGAGCGCTTCCAGGCCGCGGCGGCGCGTTTCCACCTCGCGCGCCGCGATCAGATAGCCCGCTGCGACCAGCGCCAGGCCCAGCAACGACGCCGTCCATTGCGTGCCCACCGCCGTGTGATAGCTCGCGCGCGATTGCGTCTCCCGCTTTTTCAGCAGCTCCAATTCGCCACGCTCGACCTCCGCCAGACGTTTCCGGATCACCTCCATCTCCCTCCGCCCCTTCCCTCCCAGCACATAAAGACGCGCCGCCTCCAGGCCTTGAGATTCGCGAATCCCAATTCCGACCTGCAGCGATTCGAGACGCGAGAGAATGTTCAATCGCAAATCCTTCAGCGCCTTTTGATGGCTGGCGTTGTCCACCGTCAACGCCTGCAGTTGATCCACGTGCTTCTGCACTGCAGCCACCGCCTGGCGATAAGGCTCCAGATACAGCGCCTCACCCGTGATCATGAAACTGCGCTGCTGCGTCTCGGCCTCTGCCAAAGTCGCCAGCACATCGCGGATCTGATCCAGCACTTCGTGCGTATGCACGACCAGCGCTGCGTTCGTCGAGAGTCGCTGCAGATTACGGAAGGAAAGCCAGCCGCTCGCCAGCAAGGCCACGATCGTGAGCGAAAAACCGATCGTTAGACCTTTGCCGACAAATTTCATTACGAACGGAATCCGTCCCTGCTGCTCCCCGGCGGCCTGGACCAAGGCTCAGGCGCCCGTCAGGCTATCGCACTTCGCCGCGTAGCTCTCCACCAGCGCGGCCACCTGAGTCTGGAAAACGTCCTGCGCGCCGTAGAGATTGCCGATCGCCTCGACGAACTCCTTCTGCTTCAGCTCGTCCTCGATCGTCAGCATCAAACCCGCCAGCGTCTCGACGTTGGCGCGGGAATGGAATTCCAGCTCTTTCAATTTCGAAAGCACCGCCACCGATTGCTCGTGCTCGCTTGGTCCTTCGTCGTCTTTATCTGCAGCCGGTGGCGCGGTCTCCGCCTGGGCCTCGGGCTTTTCATCCTCCGGCTTCTCGTGGGCTTTCTCCTGCTTCACTTTCTTATCGTGGGCGACGTTTCTTGGATCGGACATGGGCACTGATACCATTGCTTTGCCCCACGCGCCGTAAGAACTGCTCAGCAGGACTTATCTTGCATCCCGTCGGAATTGCTCCGTCACCTGCGCCGCCACGATCCCGAATTTCCGAATCGTCGAGTGGTTGATTAACGTCCGCCCATCCGGTTGCAGATACATCCACTGACTCATCCGCACATTCGCGAGCGGATTCCCCGGCGAAAGCGCGAGCGTGAAATCCCAGTGAAAAACATTCCCATACGCCTCGCCTGTTGCGCTCCCAATCATGTCGTTAGCCGTCGCCACGTAGTGATGCTGATCCACTTTGCGAATGCGCCAGGAGCGATGCTGCGGCTTCGCGTCCCCCAGATTCAGATCCTGTTCCAGAATCAAGGTATCGCCCTCCCAGCGACCGGCCGTCGTCGTGGTCACCCGCTGCTTCGGAACGCCACCGCGATTCTCCATCACACCTTCCGATCTCGTCCGGCCGGCGAAAAATTTCGTCGGATCGAGCAGAGGACGTTGGCCAGCAAAATCCGCCACCTGCATGTGCGCACAGCTGGCTAGAATCATAGCGACACCGAGGCCGAGAAAGCGGAAAACGAATGTCATGGGTGTGCGATTGATTCGCGCGCCACGCCGGGCAGGGCGCTTTTATTTTCCGCGCGATCCACGGAATCCATCTCCGCCCCCAAAAACTTAATCCTGGTATGCCAACAAAAGAGACCCGATGCCACGCACACCAAACGGCTTGCGTGTAGCCACGTCGCTGTGCGACGTGCGAGGGCGGCGTAGTCAGCCAGCGATAATCCAACTTGCCCCGCGAGTCGGCCATCCGCCCCACTTAACCGCAATCACAAAAAAACACCGCCAGCAATCCGTCGACAGAGTAGCGGTTTCGCTCTCCTATCCAGAATGCGAATTGGAATCACTGGGGCCACCGGCTTCATCGCCGGTCACCTCATCCCGCAACTGCGCCAGCGCGGTCACACCTGCGTCGCCTTCAGCCGCGATGCCTCCCAAACCGTCGAAGGCTGCGAAGAGACGCGCACCATCGGCGGCACTGAACCCCCAGACCTCACCCAGCTCGACGCCCTCATAAACCTCGCCGGCGAATCCATCCAAGGCCGTTGGACCGCGGCCAAGAAAAAGCGCATCCGCCAGAGCCGCATCGACATCACCCGCGCGCTCGTCGCCGCCCTTCCCCGCAGCGAAGTGCGCGTCCTCATCAGCGCCTCCGCCACCGGCTACTACGGCGACCGCGGCAACGAACGCCTCTCCGAGACCGCCGTCCGCGGCAACGGCTTCCTCGCCGATGTCTGTCAGGAATGGGAACACGCCGCCAAGACCGCGGAGAAACACGATGTCCGCGTCGCGCTCCCGCGTTTCGGCTTCGTCATCGCCCCTGAGGGTGGAGCCATGGAAACGATTCATCCCATCTTCCGCCTCGGTCTCGGCGGCCGGCTCGGCTCCGGAAAACAATGGATGCCCTGGGTCCACATCGACGACATCTGCGGCATCATCATCCACCTCCTGGAGAACGAAAAACTCACCGGCCCCTTCAACGCCGTCGCGCCCAATTCCGCTACCAACGCCGAATTCACCAAAGCGCTCGCCGCCTCCCTCAATCGTCCCGCCATCCTCCCCGTCCCCGCCTTCGCCCTCCGCCTCGCCCTCGGCGAACTCTCCTCCTTAGCCCTCGATTCCACCCGAGCCATCCCCGAGCGCACCATCGCCAGCGGCTACTCCTTCCGCCACACAAGTCTCGAAGAAGCCCTTCGTTAGACCCCGGCGGAACACAGCCGTCTCGGCCGTGAGGCCGACGGGCGTCTCGCCTGTCGAATCTACAACGGTCAGCCGCGTTACCTCCTCGTACTTCTCGTTCCCAAGTTGCACTTGGGAATGCGCTTGCCCGGAAGCTGAGCTTCCTCCTCCACCCATGAGAGACCGCGGCGCAGCGCATAGCGAGCGAAGCCCAGCTTCGGGAACACGTGCCGTTCCCAAGTGCAACTTGGGAACGAGGAGACGAGGAGAACGGGTAGCCACGCCCGCTCCATCCCATTTCAGCTTTCAGCTCTCAGCATTGCCTCCTCGTTCCCAAGTTGCACTTGGGAATGCACCCGCCACAGCAGCACGCCCGCCGTAATAAACCACACCGCCTGGCTAAACATCACCAACCCAAATCCATGCACATCCAGCTCCAGCTTCCCGCTGAGCATCGCCCCGATCGCCACCGGCCCGAGGACTAATCCATAAATTCCCAGCCCCACCCCGAGCGCCCGTTTCCGCACGATCTCCAGCGACCACAGCGTGATCGCCGCCGACGCCGCCACCACGAAGATCTGCGCGAACGCCTGATTAATCAGATGGTTGTATTGCATCAGCACGCGCCATTGCTCCACGCCCGGCCCCTGCGCCACGAGGTGCCGCAAAACATTCGTCCCCACCAGCCCGCTCATCGCCGGCGCGATCATCACCGCCACCAGGCCAAACCCGTAAATCACCAGCGCCATCAGCCCCAGCCGATCGGGCGAATCCAGTCGCCGCATTAACGCCAGCGCCCCCAGAAAACAGAACGGAATCCCCGCGATCGCCAACGCATGCACGCCCACCATCAGCCCCGTCAGCTTCTCAAACTGTGCCGGCGTGATCGGGTGCGCACCCGCCACCGGGTGCAAGCTCATCGTGATCATCCCGCTGATTGCGCCCAGGATTAGCGCGCTGCCGCCGAGTCGGTTATCGTTCATGCCTTAAGCCTCCGGGGCGCGCATCCACCCTGTCCAGCATGACCACTCCGCGAAACCAAACACCACAGCACGTCGTGTTCGGAAACGCCGCCAGCGACGGCAAAAAGGAAGACCGCCGCGTCCGCCGCACCCGCGATCGCCTCGGCGATGCGCTCATCGAACTGCTCCAGCAAAAGCCCTTCGACGACATCACCGTCCAGGAAGTCCTCGACCGCGCCGAAGTCAGTCGCGCCACCTTCTACTCGCATTACCGCGATAAGAACGACCTCTTCCTCAGCGACGCCGACGAGTTCTTCGAAAGCATGGCCCACGCGCTTTCCCGCCTCGGCGACAAATCCGAACGCCTCGCGCCCGTGCACGAACTCTTCGCCCACATCGCCGAGATGCGTCCGCTCTACCAGGCCCTGGTCGAGGCCGGCCGCATCCACGACATCATGGAGCTCGGCCAGGCGCACTTCGCCCGCGGCATCGAAGGCCGGCTCGGAGAAATCCCCCGCGCCCGCACCATTCCCGCCGATCGCCGCGGCGCCATCGCGCACGGCCTCTCCGGCACGCTCTTTTCCCTCCTCACCTGGTGGGTCCAGCACGGCGCCAAGCCGACGCCCCAGGAAATGGACGACCTCTTCCACCAGATGGCGTGGGCCGGCGCGTCTGGTCCGGTGTAACTCGGAGATGCTCGCGTGGTGAGCCGCCTAAATCTCGAAGAAGCCCTTCGTTAGACCGCGGCGCCAGCGACGGAACACGGCCGTCTCGGCGGTGCGGCCGACGGGCCTCTCGCCTGTCGAATCTTCAACGGTCAGCCCCGTCCGAACCCATCCGCTTTCAGCTTTCAGCATTTCGATTTTTCGGCGTTTCCCGTCCCACCCGCCACAAAAGCATCCCCGCCGTATGAAACCACGCCGCCTGGCAAGACATGATCAACCCACAGCTATGCAAATCCATCTTTAGCCTGCCGCTCACCATCGCCCCAATCCGCTTTCGCGCGCTCCAAATCCGCGTCTGTTCTAAGCGGCTGCCTCGTGCGCCGGAGTCTTCAAGGCGGCATAGACCCTGCCGAGCATATATTCCATCGCCAGCTTCCTAAAATCGCTGTCGCTCATGAGCTTCCCGAAGATTTCTTCGTTGCCGTCCATCCGGTCGATGACAAGCCCTTCAAAGGCCTTTTCGAAAACATAACGAAAATCTTCTTTGGAATTTGTCGTCGCGGCTCTCTTAAGATTCTCGTCTTCGACCGCCTCTTCCTGAATCTGGTCGAAGAAGAGTTGGTCGGCCTGGGTGAAGTTTGTCCCGAATCGATCGTTCAGGATGTCGATGAGTTCGGAGAGGCGGATTTTCTGATCTTCCTGACCCGTGCCGACGTCGCTGGGTCCTTTAAGCGGTCGGCCGTCGCCCGTATTGAGGTCGATCTGGCCTTCGCTGATTTTTTGCAGCCGGTAATACTGCAACTCGATCTCGTCTTCGAGGTGGTAGCCGGGGCCGGTATCACGCTTCGGCAGCTTGGTGAGGAGGAAGCGGAGATAGGTGTAGAGCTGCTCCAGGTCGGAATCTTGATACGGGATCACTTGCGAGAGGAAGCCGTACATGTTGCGGAAATTGACGAGAAGCGTCTTGGCTTCTTCGCGTTCCTCCTCGGGGCGCTCTTTGAAGCGCTCCACCGCCTGATCGAGAATTCCGTACATCTGAGCTTGATCGTGGACGGATTCTTTTCGACGCGGCTTGAAATAAACTGCGCAGAACGCCTGCACCTCTTCCTCAAAGATGAGCCGCGTCTCCTCGATCTGATGCTGGAGGCGATACAGGTGTTGCGGATCGGTGAGCGGCGCAGAGGGCGTGTCTTCGTAGTAAGGCTTGAAAGCTTTGAAGATTTCCTCGGGCGAGTTGCGGAAATCGAGGATGAAAGTGTCCTCCTTGCCTGCGCACGTGCGGTTCAACCGGGACAGCGTTTGCACCGCCTGCAAGCCGGTCAACTTCTTGTCCACATACATGGTGTGGAGAAGCGGTTGATCGAAGCCGGTCTGATACTTCTCCGCCACCAGCAGCACCTGGTATTCGTGGCTGTCGAAACGCTCCGGCAACGCGCTCTCCTTTATTCCGCCGTTCATCCCCACTTCCGTGAAGGTTTTGCCGGGTGCATCGGGGTCTTCGACGATTCCGGAGAAGGCGACAAGCGTTCTCACGTCGGTATAGCCCTTCTCCGCGATGTATTTGTCGAAGGCCTGTTTGTAACGCACGGCATGGAGGCGGCCATCTGTCACCACCATTGCCTTGGCCCGACCGCCGATCTTGTGTTTCACGTGGGTGCGGAAGTGCTCCACCATCACTTCGGTCTTCGTGCGCAGATTGACCGCGTGGAAGGTGAGCGTCCGTGCGAGCGCACGGGCCGCTTTTTTCCGCTGCACGTGAGGGTCATCATCGCCCACCTGCACGATTCGGAAATACGCCTCGTAGGTAATGTAATTCTTGAGCACGTCGAGGATGAACTTTTCCTCGATCGCTTGTCGCATGGTGTAGAGATGAAAGGGCGCCTCGCCTTTCGGGCCGGGTTCGTCAAAGACCTTGAGTGTTTTGTATTTCGGCGTCGCGGTGAAGGCGAAGAAGCTCAAGTTCGGTTGCTTCCCGCGCTTCATCATCTCGCGCACCACACCGGCCAGATGGTCGGCGTCGTCATCCTCATCGAGGTCGTGCTCAGCGGCATACCTGGCCGCTTCTTCCTGAAGGCGGTCTGCGCTTAGCACGCCTTTCAATTCCATCGCGCTTTCGCCGGACTGCGAACTGTGCGCTTCGTCCACTATCACCGCGAATTGCCTGTCCTTGGTGGAGATTGCGATGTCAGGGTGATTTTCTTCGCGCAGCTTGTCGAGGGTCTCGGCGATGAAAGGGAATTTTTGCAGCGTAGTGATGACGATCGGCGTCCCGTTCGCGAGCGCTTGCACGAGCTGCCGGGTGTCTTCGTCCACCTTTTGCACGACGCCTTGTTTGTGCTCGAACTGATAGATCGTGTTCTGAAGCTGCTGATCGAGAATCCTGCGGTCGGTGACCACGATTACAGAATCGAAGACCTTCTTGTCGTTCTCATCGTGCAAAGACGAGAGCCGGTGTGCGAGCCATGCGATGGAGTTCGATTTTCCGGAGCCGGCGGAGTGCTGGACGAGGTAATTTCTGCCCGGCCCATGCTGGCGCGTACTGGCCACGATGCGGCGGACCGAGTCGAGCTGATGATACCGGGGAAAGATCATCGTCTCCTTCGTGATCTTCCTGATTCCCTCGTCCGTGAGGATGCGTTTCTCCTCAATCTGGAGGTGCATGAAGCGCCAAAGGATATCGAGCAGGCTGTCTCGCTGCCACACTTCGCGCCAAAGGTAGGCGGTGCGATAGCCGGCATCGGATGCGGGAGGATTCCCGGCATGTCCTTCGTTGCCAAGGTTGAACGGGAGGAAGTGCGTCTTATCTCCGCTGAGCCGCGTGGTCATGAAGACCTCGTCCTGATCCACCGCGAAATGAACCAGCGTGCGTTTGGTGAATTCGAAGAGCAATTCCCGATGATCCCGATCCCGTTTGTATTGCTTCCTGGCGTCTTCCACCGTTTGCCCGGAGAGCGGGTTCTTTAGTTCCACCGTCACCACGGGCAGGCCGTTGAGGAAGAGCACCAGATCGAGCGACTTGGAATGGTCGGCGCCGTAGTAAAGCTGCCGGGTCACGCTGAGCACGTTCTGGCTGTAGAGAGCCAGCGTGTCCGGGTTCATTCGATTGTTAGGCGCGAAGACCGCCAACGCGCAGCTTCTTGCCGTAGCACTTAAAGCCCTGGCGCAAGACCTTGAGCATTCCCTTTGTCTCCAGCTCCTTCACCAGATGATCGAGCACCACTTTCGCGGTCTCTTCTCCGTGAATCGCTTCGAGGCTCTGCCAGATCTTCGGCTGCGTGGTCTGGATGAATCCCAGCACCAGCGCCGGATCGAGCGCGCGCGCTTTGTCATAGCGCTCCTTCGCCGCGCCTTCGCGGTAATCCACGAACCCATAACCTCCTTGCGTCGTCAGGTGGTCTATGATCGCGTCCTCAAGCCGGGCTTCGATATGCTTTCTCATGGTCGATGCAGGCTCGATCTTCGCCACCGGCGGTCGGCTGTCGTTCAGTCGGCCCAAGCCAGAGCCTCGCGCTCCAGCTCGCCCTTATTCACCAGGGTTGTTCTGACCAGGTGTGGAGACACTCCAAAATGGTCTGCAGCGTCCGCGATATCCTCTTCATCCGGGTGATCAGTCTGAATCTTTTCCAGCAACGCTTCGAAGGGGCACAAAAACTCTTGCGCGAAAGCACGTTGAAACTTCTGCCGAGATGTCTTCGCCTCTGTTTCTGGGATCAGGCGCTCCGTGGGGTGAAACGAACAATGATCTCCGAGCAACCTGCTGGCCGCAAAACGATGGCCGGTCGGTCTTAAGCTGTGAAAATACAGGTCAACATCTTTTAAGCTTCCGCGTCGGAAAGCGACCGGGACCTGGGTGCGCACTTCGCCCGCTCTCGTAAAAGCTGAATTATTAGTCTCCAAAAGTTCCGCCAGTTTTTTATTCGAAATTGGTTCCAAACCAAACCCCCACTTTTGTCGTGCCTTCCGCGCAATAATTGCTGCCCTGCGCCAAGGTGCGTTGCCCAGAGCTAGATCTTTCCAAGTCGAACTTCGATCAGGCAACTTGCCGCGAAATCCCGCGCGTCCTGGGGGCTTCTTCAGCGTGGCCAAAGATTGAATCTGTGAAAGCACCTCAACCGTTCGTTGCCGTCCATACGCAGCGACCTCCTCCAAAGCGCGAGCGCCCAGCTCGTCCTCGTCGTTCGCGAGCCTTTTGATAATAGCCTCGGGAGCCTCGTCGGGATCATACCCGCAAATCGCTTCCAGCTTGCGCCATTGGGTTGCTTCTGAATCTCTGCGTTCCTCACACACCTCTTCCCAGAGTTTCGGAAGCGCATCATCTTCGATTTTCATGGCATAATGCCGGCTCACCACGGCGTCGAGAAAGGCGTCCACTCTTCGCTCAAATTCTTCGGCGGTGATCCGGCCATGCACGGGATTCAGGTAGCGCAGGGGTTCGAAAAGCGCTGGCCTGAGCCGTGGCACCGATGCCACCGCCAGCGAATCTCCGTCGCTGGCAAAGATCACGTTCGGCCAGGCAAAGCCCCCTCCAGCGGACGCCACGCTATGGGCGATGCGCCAGTCGATATTACCTTTTGCATTGCGCGGCTCCGGTTCCCAGCGCAGTCGCCACCAGTTGGCTGCAAGCCACGTGGCCAGTGTATGCGCACACGCCCGTACATGGGTCATCGTGGTGCGCGACTCCAGCTCCTCAAGTTCCGTCATCCATTGCCCGTTGAGGGAAAGGCCGATCTCGGCCGCAAACGCCCGATCAAGCGGACTGCCCTGCGCGAGGTTCATCCATTTGAAATCAATGTTCAGTTCGTCAATCATGGAATGCGTTCCATTGCTCGATCACCTTCCGAGCAAACTGATCGTCCGTCCACATTGGATAACCGTGGTAGGAACCCTGCTCCTGGTTATCCAGAGCCGCTTCGAGCGGCGTGCCGTCTTCCGTCACCGCCCAAATGTTCTGAGGAAAGTCCTTGCGGTTTTGCTCGCTGACTAGTCCCCGGCGGATTCCCTCCCGGAGCAAACGCAACGCGGTCGCCCTTTCAAAGATGAGGACTCCATCGCACATTCGCGGCGGAAGAATCTCCGGATGTACCACAGGTATCCCAGCAACGGGAGAATGAAGGCCGCCGACCACCACGCCATCGGGGTGCGCCCCGAAAACCCGAGCGCTCCCATTTGTTCCACCTGCGCCGGCGCATAACCCATCAGCGCATACACCTCGCTAATGTCGTGCACGGAATACGTGATGACATTGGAGACACCGAAGAGGATGAACGCCACGAACACCATCCACCAACCGCGCCACTCCAGGCGATAGACCGCCCACGCCGCATAACCCCAGATCGCCGCGAGGGCGAGGTAGAACACCGTTCCCGCCGCACCGGAAAGAAGCATTCCAAACAAAGGCGCCACGGAGTGAAAAACGGGCATCACCAACATGGACGCCGTCCCCAAGCCCAGCCAGAGACTCACCGCCAGGACGGGCAGCGGACAGCGATCGGTCCACCGCACCACCGGATCGCGCGCTTCGCACGTCGCCTTGACGTTCCGTCCGCTGTAAAAAAGACCCCAGATCAGCGGCAGCACGACAAAGAGGAAGCCCATCAGGAAAATGGGGACGAGCATGATCGCCGTCTGCGCGCCGCCGGAGAGTTGCGGCTGACCGGGAGGCTGCGCCGCGCGAATGACCTCCGCTAAATGAGATGCCATCAGCACCATGGCCACGAGCGACATCAGCCCCATCGCGAGCCAGGACCAGGACCAGATCGCAAGCAGCGCCCGCGCCCAACGCCGAGCCATGATCGAGCCGATTCCAAGCCAGATCAGAATCACGGCCAGGACGCCGTAGAGCGCCGCGATCGGAAGCATATTCGGCGGGGCGGGTGAATTGGCTGCAGGAGGAGCCATTCGAGCCGCGAAGATCATCAACGGCGCGAACAACCCGCACAACCCGCACAACCCGCCGAGGCAAGCCGTGCCCAATCCGAAACACATCAGGCCGCCCTTGCGATCTTTGAATTGTGGCGACGCGGCGACAGTAGAATCCATTTCTTACGAGGTTAAGTCGCAAGTTCCGCGTCTGTCGAGGGGTCAGTCGTCTCAGGGCTATCCTTAGATGGTTAATGACCAAACAGTCTTTGCAACTTTTGCGAGACTAGCCTGCCGTTTGGCTATGGCCTCCTCAGTCCACTCTGGGTATTCAAGGAGCTCCCGGGACGTCATATATTCGGACTGCGCGTAGGCCTCTTGTTTTTGCACAAACGGCTTGTTTCCCGCTGCTTGGTTATTGAGCCCTCGCTCCAAAAGCGAGTAGTTGCCAATTCGTTCTACACTTCGGTCGCGCGCCTCGACCGAAAAGTGCTCCCATTCGTTCTGTCCCGGATTCTCCGGCAGGACGTGTTCAACAGTGGCCGCCATTGTTTCGTCACTGATGTCCGCCCCAGTCAACTGCTTCTCGATCTTGGCGAGTAGGTAGCGCAGACGTTTGCCGGAGGTGCTCCTATTCCGCAAGCGGAGAGCGGTAAAGTCGCCCTCAAACTCGTCATCGGGAACATAGATTGGCCGCAAACTCTGCCGAAGTGCCGCGAGAGTTTTTACCGCGCCACGTCGAATTTCTAAAGCCCCCCGGTTGTAGACCTCCTCCAGAATGTGAGTGCTTCGCCGTCCAACGCCGTTAAAACGCACTGAAACAACTGCGCAGTATCGCAAAATTTCGACCAAATCCTCCGGGGCCGTGAAGACATCTTTGGCCGACAAAATTAGTGGGGTGAACTGTGACACATTGAAAAGATTCAAAATCCGGACGTGTTCGCGCGCACCTTGGTAGTCCAGCCAAAATTCGCTGGAATGATCGTTCAACGCCTCGAACCAAGCCGCGTCGGCCTCCAGACGATCCAGCAAAGCGAAAACGTGGTCGAGTGTCGTCACGTCCCGTTTGATCGTCTTGAAAAGCTGCTTCTGCCGCACGTATTCGCGATGAGAGTTAAGGTGATGGCGCAGAAATTCTGGAAAGGCTGCGATGCCCGCACGAGCAGTGATGCGCGCCCATTGCCGGAGGACGGGCTCCATCTGGGATTTGCTAAGTCGATCTGCTAGCGAGAGGAGATAATTTTTCAGGAGATCGGTTTCTGTGAGTTCCAATCCACGGGCGTTGAGCGTTTCAAAAACGGTGTAAGCGCTCAATTGGTCTTGGACCCGAACACTGATGAAGACTAGCCGCTCGGTCACGATCTCGCTTACAAACGCCGCCACATCTTCGCCTTTCTTGCGTCGCGAAAATTTTTCCTGAACCTTCCGACTGAAGAATACAAAGCAATCCCAGAGCAATTTTTCTGAATCCCGAAGGCCTCGCAACCCTCCCTGAGGGCGTTTCCGTTGCGCAACGTTGAGTTGAAAGAAATCGTCGTCATTGGCATTGAGTTTCAGCTTGGGGGTAATCCGCAACGTGGTCGGGTCTTTCGCACCGAGATAGCTGCTCTCCAGCAAAGATGCGCGTTCTTCGTTGGCCGCTGAATCCACCCCTTCCGTAGCCAACGCATACAGATAATCAACGCAGGCTAGAATCAAAATGCTCAGCGTCGCCATTCGTTGCTGCCCATCGATGATACGGAACAGCTTCCGCTCTCCACTCTCGACCACGACAGAACCCATGTAGTGGTCTTCGCGGTTCTCCTCAGCGTTCATCAAATCCTCCCAGAGATCCTCCCAGTGCTCTTGTTTCCAGGAGTAGTCGCGTTGATACGGTGGAACGCTGTAGCTCTTCCCATTGCTGAGAAGTTCCTTCAAATCTTCGGTGTCGGTATTGAGCAGAGCAGTGCGTGCCATGGGATCTATTGTCTAAATGGTACACTCGAAGCAGAGCGAAAACCAGCTTCCCGCGGCTGCATTTCCTCGCGCAGCAGTGTATCGCGCAGGGTGGCGAAGGCGCGGATTGGAAAAGAGCGCAAGGGGTCGGTCCTATAATCTACGCACAAAAGGGTCTCCCCGAGGGTCGGCCTCTCAATCTCGCAGGCCTCCGACGAGTGCGCAGGCGCGCCGCGCGCGGCGCGCACGCTATCCGAGCAGCCGCGGGTCGAAGGCGAAGGGCCGCGGTTTGCCGATCTTGATTTTCGCGAAGTCGGGATGGGCGGGGTTGAGGAGAAAGTTCGTTTCGGCGGGGATGATCACGCTGGGCAGAACGAGAATGGCGGAACGCGCTTCCCTCACCCAGAGGTCGCCGATCGCTTTCGTGGAAGGTGGTGGGGGCTCGGCCTGCCAATCGGGCGGGAGTTTCCGGGATTCCTCCACCAGAGCGTCGGGAAAGGTGAGCCGGAAGGCGACGTATTTGAACAGAACCGGCGGATTCAAATGCACGAGACTTTCCAAGGCCGCGAGCGCCTGACTTTGGCTGGCGTAAACCACGGGCACGCCGCGTGAGTTCCAGCGCCCACCAGTGCGCGCGGCGCCCGCGCCATCGAAGGCGGTGGCGGCGTGGCGTCGTTTGACGATTCGCCAGGCTTCCGGCATCAGGAATAAACGCCGTGCTCGATCCGGCCGAGCAGGTCTTCCACTTCACGCGCGCCCACTTCGCTCTGGGCAAACTCGATCGGCACGGCGCCGCCGAGGCCGAACTGGGGCGAGCCAAGCCATTGGCGGGCGTTCTCTTCCGATTCCATGACTTCGGCGGCGCGACCCATGAGCCGGGCGAAGCGGACGAGGCGATCGGATTCCGCGGGTGATAATTTTCCCTCGATCTTGCGCCGATGGAAGGTGGCTTTGGAGAGACCGAGCATGCGCACGAGTTTTTCCATGGGCACGGCCAGGCTGGCCCGGAGCGCCTCCAGTTCCTGCACCGGAAGGCCGTCGCGGAGAACCTCAACCAGCCGGGCCGGGGCGAACGCGGCGGCGGCGGCTTTAGTGGGAGCGCCGTGCAGGCAGTAGGCGACGATCCCGGCGTGGCTTTGGGTTTTGCGGGCTCGTGTGGTTGTGCTCATGTGACAATATATTTAGTCTCACATGAGACATCGTCAAACCTTTAGGAGCCGTCCTCCGCGACGTTCCCGCAGCCCGGCTTACTTCTTCACCTCCTCGGCGGGCGGCATCTTCGTGGCCTGCCAATTGACCACCTGCCACTTGCCGGCGCGCTTCAGGAAGGTGCCGCTGTTCAGGTAATTGGCGGTTTCCGTTTTGCCATCCTTCGTGGTCGTGCCAACGAGACGGAAGGCGACGATCGCGGTGTCGCCGTATTGCTGAATGCGGATGTCTTCCGCGGTATAGACGGCCGTCTCGGCGGCGGGGTCGGTGGGCTTTCCTGCTTCCTCGCGCACATCGCGCATGATCTCGGCTTTGCCGACGCGGCGCCCGCTGGAGCCGGTGTAAACGAGGTCCTCCGCCCAGAAGCGATCATGCATGGCGGCATCGTTAGCCGACGCACCGGCGAGGAAGTCTTTTAGGAGCTTGGTTAACTCAGCGCCGTCGGGCGCGGGTGGCGCGGCGGGTAGTGGAATGTGAGGTTTTTCGGCTTTCTGGTCGCTCGCCGCGGGTGTGGCGCTGGCCGACGGCGCGGGCGAACTTTGCGCCATGGCCGACAGCGGAAGGAGAGAGGCGAGAAGCGGAAGCAAGATTTTGGAGTGCATGGGAGTGGCTTGATTCGATGACTCCGCGGGCGCGGCGTCAATGAAGAAAAGGGGCGGACGGTCCGTTGTAGCAACGGCTCTGCGTCGCCGTTCCTCCGCGTCATTAGGAGAGTGAGCCCTGTGCCTGTCGAATGCGCTGGTGGGGGAACCGCGCGCGCGATTTCGGGCCACGTTTGTTTACGGCGACACAGCGCCGTCGCTACAGGAGACCAGCCCGCGGAAAGCAAAAAGCCCGCTCCCCAGCAAGCGCTCGGGAACGGGCTCCGTTTGCCGTTTCGGGCGGAAGCTATTTCTTCAACAAGTCGTTAGGGATTTTGGCCCCGTTATCGGCCAGCTTCTTCATCACTTCTTGGTGCAGCCACATGTTCATGGTGGCGG
Source organism: Chthoniobacterales bacterium (assembly GCA_038258815.1). Taxonomy (GTDB): domain Bacteria; phylum Verrucomicrobiota; class Verrucomicrobiia; order Chthoniobacterales; family UBA10450; genus JACCTI01. Next base: position 7,369 of record JBBSPM010000017.1, on the reverse strand, counting down.
AATCGTTCGTATCGCCGGTGTAATGCAGATCGTGCGCGAGTTCTTTGCGCGCGGTGAGGCTGCTCTCCATTCCCACGAGCTTCATCAGGTCGACGATGGAGCGTTTCCAATCGAGATGCTCGGGGTTCTTCTTCGCGAGCGCGTCGAGCGTGGCTTCGACGTCCACTTGCTGCGCAGGCGCGGCGGCGGCGGGCGCTGGGGTGGCTCCGGCGGCGGGTGCGGCAGCTGCCGGCGTGGAGCCGAGCGCTCCCGGGATCGCTCCCTGCGAAGCTGGCGCTCCTGCGGCGGCGGTCGGTTGGTCGGCCGTGGAGGCGTGACTGAAGATTTTCGACATTAATGTATTAAAAAGACCCATAAGTTTTCCTGTGTTTGATTCACTGCGCCCCCGAGATGAAAGACCACACAGCGCCGGGAGATTAACGCTGCTTACCACTTGATTCGGAATGCGGGCGCAAGTCGAGCGGGTAAATAAGCGATCAAGACAAAATCTTGGGAAAACTCCTCGTGCGGAAGGAATTTCCGCCACACGCTCGCTGGCTGTCGAGGTTCATTTTGCGCTGTTCGATCCCGGTCGTCGTAGCTCATCCTTCAACGAATGCTGCGCTGTCCGTGGGCCACGATCGAACCATCCATCACGTATCACGACGAGGAATGGGGCGTGCCGGTACACGACGATTGCCTCCTCTTCGAGTTCCTGATTCTCGAAGGCGCGCAGGCGGGCTTGAGCTGGATCACGATCTTGAAGAAGCGGGAGAATTATCGCAAAGCGTTCGACGGATTCGATGCCGGGAAGATTTCTCGCTACGGCACGCGCGAGGTGAAGCGGCTCCTCGCGGACGAAGGGATTGTGCGGAATCGGCTCAAAATTGCGGCCACGATTCAAAACGCGAAGGCGTTTCTGCAGGTGCAGGAGGAAATGGGGAGCTTCGATCGCTATCTCTGGAGCTTCGTCGGTGGAGCGCCAAAACAGAATCGCTGGCGCCGCATGGGCGATGTCCCCGCGCGCACGCCGGAGTCCGATGCGATGAGCCGCGATCTCTTGCAGCGCGGCTTCAAGTTCGTGGGCCCGACGATTTGTTACGCGCTCATGCAGGCCACCGGGATGGTGAATGATCACCTGGTCACTTGTCCGCGCCATGCCGAACTCGGAGGTGCGGCCCCGCCGAAAAGGCGACGATGGAGCCGGCCCGCCCCCGGGCCGAAGGATGAGCGACACTGCACACAAACTTCGGCGCGAGGGCGCGCCGGCTCCATCGCCGCCGCCAAAATCGCCAGACCCATCTCGACCGTAGCGTTGCGCGGTTAGCCGGCCGGTTGGTCGATTTTGACCACCTTCACCACGCGCCCGTCCTCCAAGGTCAAGCGGCCATTGAGTTCTGCAGCGAGAAGCGCCTTGCCGTCGGAAGAAATCCAACTCGCAGTGCCCGGCCACAATTCCAGCTCATCCACGCCCACGATGCGGAAAATCTCCTCCTCGCCGTCGGCACCGCGCACCGTCACCTTTGCGCCGAACGTCACGCTCTCGGACAACTCGATATCGGGCTCGACAACAGTGGCTGACTGCAGGATTTGCTGAATTTGTTCACGTCGCTCAGCTGCGTCCGCCTCTCCCCCGCCCTTCAGGTCGGCCAACTCCTTCCGCAAGCGACGCGCACCCGAGGCAGTCATGTAATTCACCGCACCCGGCGGCAATCCCGAAGCCGACCGCACCCGTCCCGAACGCTCAGGCGGGTCCACCTCCTCTTTCGTGAAAGCCTTGCTCATAGTCCCCCATGGCGTCTGACTCGCGGCGTGGATGAGTCGTTAGACCCGGAGCCGCTGATTGATCGCAGCCAAGGCCAGCCCACGCGGACGGGCCCGACCTTGTTCCCATTCCTGTAAGGTGCGGGTCGACACTTTCAATTTCAACGCCGCCTCGCTTTGCGAGAGATCCTTTCGTTCCCGCCACTCATACAAGCGCCGTCCCAAATCGTCCCCATGCGCAGCGGAACGCCTCCGACGTTGTTTCTGAATCCGACAGCTCATCCCCTCTCCCGCCAAGTCTCCCTGCCACCCGCAGAGGACGTCAAGCATATACGTGAGTCACGTATATCCGGAAGCCGCGAGTTGGGAAGGATTGAGGAGGAGGTGGAACGCGGCGCGATTATCTGGTTGCGCGAGCGTCCATCGTTGGGTCGCGAGCGGTCAATCCCCATTCACGGACTGACGCTGGATCGTTTTCGTGTTGTCGGCTCTTTCAAGAGGGTTGGGTTCGATCTTAAGGTCCACGTTCTCGCCACCGAATGGAGTCTTCGACGCCGCGTGTTTTCTGAATCGCGTGGATGATCACGGCAAAGTTCGCATAAGGGCACACGGCGGCGGCTTGGAAGTTGCCGCTCCTTGGCAGGCGAATCGATGAGTTTACGGCTCAGGAACGCGGAATGATTTGCCCGTGTCCGGATCCCGCACTTCCGTTCCCGGAGCAAATCCGCGCACATCGATCAGAAATTTCTGGCCGTACGGACTGTAGACGAAACCCGGTTTCCCCGGCGCCGGACTGCCATACGGCACCGCCGAAGCGAGCGCCGCGGTTGGCTCCGGAGAAGGTGTCGGCGAAGGCGTGGGCCAGACATTTTTCACTCCCCCCTGCGCCGCCAGCTCGTCCGCTGGGGTCATCCGTCGCGACGCTACAATCTCAGATAGGGAAACGCTCCGAAGAACCGGTGGGTGCGTCAGCACAACCGGTCGCACTCCGCTGCGAACGGCCGCCGCAATCTCCGCCGGCTCCGAGCGTTCGTCCTGAACCTGGCCATCCACTAGCACGCGCACCAGGAAACCTCCAAAGCGGACGTCCAAAGGCGATCCAGTCGACGCCGCGGTCGCTTGATACGAGGCTACGAGAAATTTCGGCCCGGGATCAGTCCAATCGAGGGTCGGCGTCATCCATTTGTATTCGACCTGCGCGGTGGTCGGCCGGAGTTCGTTCGCCGGGCTGAGATCGAAAAAGAAGATCCGGACCTCGACCTTGCCTTTTACCTCTGGCACACTCGGCGCGACGCCTATTCTAAGCGTCACGAAGGTGCGAACCGTGGGCGCACTGTGCTCCATTGCTTCGAGGTCCGTGATGCCGACGGTCTTATCGCGCGCGAGCGCCGATTCCTCGGTCGTATCGCGCAGGAGCGCCGATTCTTCGGTCGTATCTCGCGGGGGCGCCGATTCCTCGGTCGTCCCTGCCTCACTGGGACGCGAATCCGACGCGGTGCTCGGTCTGTATCTGAGGTATAGACATCCCAAGACAATGAGGACGCTCAGCAATCCGGCCACGACGAGCACGACCGTGCGGAACGACCTTAGTCGACTCCCGATTTGTTCCTGCCATGTGGTTCCCATGAAATCCGGAGTTCGCCCGTTTCTTGTGAGCGCAAATCCCTTTCGAATTGGTTTTCGGCGCCCCTTCTTCCTTCACTAATGACAGAAAACGACCGCGATCAAAACGCCAGACGCTCGTCAAAGAGATGTGATTAAAGTTGGGTCCGCAATGCTGGAGCCGACGACCAGAGGCGAACACCGGGTCATCGTAAGCGGCTTATGATGGGCACGCGACGGCGCCATCGCCTAGGCGAACGGAAAACCGCGGTGCCCTGGGACGAGCGCGTCCGCTCGCTTGTCCGCGCCAGTTATCGAACATTTTTCCAGCACCTGCCGCCTTTGGATTCGCTTTCCTCCCACGCGGCTCCGTCGTAATTGAGGCAACGCCGTAGCCGTCTGGTTCATTCACGCCATTGCTTCTCTTTTCTCTTTAAGCCTTAACGAAATGAACATCATCGTGCTCGCGTGGGGGATCGGGTTGGTCGCAGGCATGCGCTCGATGCTGGCGCCGGCGGCGGTTTCCTGGGCTGCATACTTCGGTGCCTTACATTTGGACCACTCGGCCTTCGCTTTCATCGCGTCGCCTATTGCCGTGGCCGTCTTTTCCATCCTCGCGCTCGGCGAATTGATCGCGGATAAGCTCCCATTCGTCCCGCGGCGGACGGAGATCGGGCCACTCTGCGTTCGGATGATCAGCGGTGGCTTTTGCGGCGCTGGCCTGTGCGCGTCGACGCCTCAAGCCTGGATCGGCGGAGCAGTCGCGGGCGCGCTCGGCGCGGTGATCGGAGCGTTTGCCGGCTACGAAATCCGGCAACGCCTAACGACCGGTGGCGGAATGAAGGATTTCTTCGTCGCGCTTCCCGAGGATCTGATCGCGATTGCGTTGGCCTGCTTTCTTGTTTCGCGCTGAGATCAGCACACCTCTTGCCAAGCACTTGCCGACTCGCGGCTGTTTTAGCATCCTGCGGGCAAGAAACTTTTTCTTATCGCACTGCTCAGCCTGCCGATGTCGCTCTTCGCGGAAGGTGGGCTCCCCGACCGGCCTTAGATATACGTTCAGGGGCGAGGCGAGATCGAGAAGCCGGCCGACATGGTGACGCTGCGATTTTCGGTCAGCGCTCGAGACGCAGACCAAGCGAAAGCGAATGAACGGGTTCAGGCCAGCGTGACCAAAATTTTCGCGATGTTGGATGGCCGAAAGATTGCGAAGAACGATGTGATTGCGGGAGACCTCGCTTCGGAGGCGGAGTATGAACAGAGTGAAGACTACCCACGAACTCGCGGCAAGATTATCGGCTACAACGTGAGACGCCCGTTCACGGCCAAACTGCGCGACGTCACACTTCTCGCGAAGCTCGTGAATGAGTTGCTTGCCCTCATCGGGACGGAGTTTTCCGGCATCGACGCGGGACTTTCGGACGAAAAAGCCGTTGAGGACGCAGTCTGGGAAAAGGCCTTGGCGGTAATGCCACCGACAAGACCGAGCGCCGACAAATGACCGGCGCCCGGCCACCCCCGCGCGGCCCGCGCCATCAGCCATAAACTGAGCGGCGCGGTCAGATAACCAGCGAGGCCGAAAAGATTATGAACTGCCTGCGCGATTCCCGGATGCGCGGAGCGACAATCGCCTTCGCAGGGAAAAAACGCGGACACCAACGGTGAGGAGTATTACCGTCAGCGGCCCAAGCATGCCGGAGCTGACGGCGAGTCGTCTGGTCACGGCCAGGCGCAATGGGTTAGCGCCCAGTCTCCACGAGACGTTCGGCGAACGACAAATTTTCCAGGTTCACCCACGTATTCATGTCCGGATCGTTTCGGATTTCGGGCAGCAATTTGCGCAACCGCTCCCGATCTTTCGCCTGCCAGGCGAAGTAGGCGTAGGCATTCTTAAGCCAGCGCGATTGCGGGCGTTCGCGGAGCAGGAAGTCAAACCCGGAGGCCATCGCCGGCCAGGAGACCGTGCCCTCCTCGAAATCGAAGTGCCGCTGCATCGACCACGCGATGCGCGCATAGAGTGCATCCCCCGCCGCGCCGACGCCACGCCGCTGCCGCTGCGCTTCCGCGAATGCCTGCCACTCCCCTTCCCGACCACCGGAGTAGGGCGAAAGGGAGTGCGCGGCCTGGAAGTAGAAGGTGTAGTAATCCGGCTCCGAGTTGGTCGCTTCCGCGAAGAGGCGCATGTAATCCTCTTTTTTCCATTTTTGGCAGGACGCGATCTTGAGCAGGATCGCGAAATACTCGGGATACATCTTTGCGGCGGGATGGCTTTCCAAAAGGTCACGCGCTTCGGTCAGCTCGCGCCGAAAGCCGGCCCGTCCCTCCGGTGTCACGTGCTTCGGCGATTTGTGCGTGCGCGCTTTCCAAGCCAGGTCGTGATGCCAGCGCGCTTTCACGAGTAAAGGCACGAGCGATCCAGGAGAGGCGGCTTCCCAATGCGCGATGCTTTGGCCCGCGCGCTCGAACTCTTCCGCGGAGGCATGCGAGTCAATTTCAAACGCATCGTAAAATGCCGCGGAAATCCAGGTCCCGTCGGAAAAGCGCTCGTGACTCTGGCGCAGTTCCTCGGCCAGCACTTCGAGGGTGGCGAAATCTTCCGCGGCAAACTTCTGCCGCGCCGCGGCCTGGAATTGGTCGCGATCCATTTTCCCATCGAGCACTTCTTTCGTCAGCGCGACCTCTTTGACCGGCAGGAGCTGAAATTCGTCCGGCGATTTCAATTTCAAGAGCGGGCCGGTCGAGCTCGTCTCGATCTTCCCTCTGATCCGCACCACGCGGCCAACCAGGGCATCGTTCGCCGGCAGCAGGGAGAAGTCCTTCCGGTCCACCCAGACGGAAAGGATCTGCGCCGGAAAAGGCGCGCCGAAGCTCAGATAGTATCCCTCGCTCGTGCGCGAGTAGGAAACCGCCACCACCGTGTCTTGAAACTCAACCTCTTGATCGATTTTCTCGCGGACGTGAATCGCATTGGGCACCTCTTGGGCGAAAGCTGTCGCTGCCAATAGGAGGAAGACGCCCTGGAATTTCAGGCAGGATTTACGAAGTGAAGCAGGATTTTTCCCCAACCCCGCGAATGCTGATAGTCGTGTCAAAATTTCTCCGATCGAAACTACGCCAACCATGCGGGCCATGACGAGTCGCAAAATCGTCGCTCTAACAGTCGAACTCGTTGCATAAACTTCGACTCGGCAACAACCCAAAACGCAGTTACAAATGCCGCACCATGCTGACGGAACGCGCACTCACTATTTTGCACGATTGGGTCGAATCCGAGAGCCTGCGGAAGCATTGTTACGCGGTCTCCGATTCGATGCGCCACTTCGCCCAATTGCAGGCGGCTGACGCCGATCTCTGGGAAGCAGTGGGCTTGTTGCACGACATGGATTACGAGCGGTTCCCTAACCAGGAGCAGAATCCGAGGGAAGGCCATCCCTTCGTGGGCGTGGAATGGCTGCGCGGGAACGGTTGGAACGAGGAAGTCTGCCGCGCGATTCTCTCCCACGCCGATTACTCAGGCGTCCCGCGGGAGACGCCCCTCGAGCGCACCCTTTTCGCCGTGGATGAGTTGAGTGGTTTCGTCATGGCCGTGGCGCGCGTGCGACCCTCGAAGAGCGTTCGCGAAGTGGATGTCGGCTCGGTGAAAAGGAAGATGAAGGACAGGGCCTTCGCGCGGGCGGTGAACCGGGACGACATCCTCCGTGGCGCCGACGAACTCGATCTGCCGCTTGAGCAACTGATCGTGGGTGTGATCAGCGCCTTGCAGGACGACGCCGAGCGTCTGGGCTTGTAGCCACGTCCCTGTGGGACGTGGCTACACGGCCGGTGGCGGGACGCCGGGCGCGGGGCCGGGGGGGGGGCCCGGGGGGCGGGGCGGGGCCGCGGGGGGGCGCGCCCCCGGGGGTCCGCGCGGGCGCCCGGCGGCCCCAAACTCCCCCCGCGGGGTGTTACCCACCCCCGCCGTAGCCCCCCCGCCCAACCGGCACGTGGCTACAAGCCCAGACGCTCGGCGTCGTCCTGCAAGGCG